>NZ_APHJ01000028.1 GCF_000403785.1 Gillisia sp. CAL575 | reverse complement strand
GTTTCGGGTTTCGGGTTTCGGGTTTCGGGTTTCGGGTTTCGGGTTTCGGGTTTCGGGTTTCGGGTTTCGGGTTTCGGGTTTCAAAATAAAATCGATAAATCGATTTATCTTAATCATAACTTATTATTTATTATGGATAGAATCTTGAAACTCCCGATGTTTCTGAATTGAGTAACGGAATTACATTTCCTAAGACTGTGGGATTTTGAAATGTGCTTATTAATAAATTATCATTCAGATTATAAGAACGCATAAATAAGAAGTACCATTAAAAAACAGAAGAGATCCCTACTAGCGTCGGGATGACAATTATTCTATATAATTTCAGGTTTACTCAATTGTGACATTTCCCCAAGAGATCGGGACGTTGAAATGCCATATCAATAAAATTGTTATTCGAAGAATATCGAGATGTGACTAAGAAGAATCAAACTTAAAAGAGATCTCTCCTAGCGTCGGGATGACAACATAAAAAATTTAATTAAAGGAAATTTGCGATAGTTTACAAAACGATGAATAGTCCATTTCAAATATGATTATTTAACATGAACTCAAAAGAAATATAAAAAGTTGATTTAATAAAGTTTGAAAAATTAATTAGCCACTTCGCTGATGAATTTAATTCTATAAAGACGTAATTCCTCATCATCATAGTCTCCATCAAATTCTTCAATAGCTTCTTCTATTTTATCTGATTCTGCTTCCAGGAAATAATCATGAATTTCCTCTTGCTGCTCATCATCCAAAATATCATTTAACCAGTAATCAATATTGAGTTTGGTTCCACTATAAACAATAGCTTCCATCTCCTTAATAAATTCATTCATCTCCATTCCTTTTGCAGAGGCAATGTCTGTTAAAGGTAATTTTCTATCAACATTTTGGATTATATAGAGTTTAAGACCACTGTTAGCACCCGTAGATTTCACAACAAAATCATCTGGTCTACTTATATCATTCTCCTCTACATATTTACTAATAAGCTCAACGAATTCTGTTCCAAATTTCTTAGCCTTTCCTTCTCCAACCCCATGAATATTACTTAATTCTTCTATAGAAACTGGATATTTTAATGCCATATCCTGAATAGAAGGATCTTGAAAAACAACATTTGGCGGGATATTCAAAGTTTTAGACATTTTCTTCCGAAGGTCTTTTAGAATCTTCACCAATTGTTCATCAGCATCAGTATTACTGGATTTTTGGATATTGGAAGTATCTTGAGAGAAGTCATAAATATGATCTTCTGTCATCATAAAGGAATTCGGGTCCTTAATAAATGCTTTTCCTTTATCTGTAATTCTTACAACCCCATAAGTCTCTATATCTTTTTTTAGCATTCCAGCCACCAAGACTTGACGAGTAAGCGCTGTCCAGTAAAGAGCTTCCCTGTTTTTCCCTTTTCCAAAAAGCGGGTGCTCATCTGTTTTATGTGATACAATTAGAGCATTCGCTTTTCCTATAAGAGTGTTTACAACTTCCTTCGCTTTATATATTTGCTTAGTTTCCTTAACTGTTTTCAGCAAAAGCACAACCTCATCTTTAGCTTCGTGTTTCTTTTTAGGATTTTGAACATTATCATCCATAGATGCACCTTCCCCTGTTTTTTCATCAAAATGCTCTCCAAAATAATGAAGTAGAAATTTACGACGAGACATAGAAGTCTCGGCATAACCAACCACTTCCTGAAGTAAGGCATGACCAATTTCCTGTTCGGCTACAGGTTTCCCACTCATGAATTTTTCCAGCTTTTCAATATCCTTGTAAGCATAATATGCCAAGCAATGACCTTCTCCACCATCTCTTCCTGCACGACCAGTTTCCTGATAATAACTCTCTAAACTCTTAGGGATATCATGATGAATTACGAATCTTACATCTGGTTTATCTATTCCCATTCCAAAAGCAATAGTTGCCACCACGACATCTATATCTTCCATTATGAACATATCCTGATGTTTAATACGTGTTTTGGCATCTAAACCAGCATGATATGGAACTGCCTTAATACCGTTTACCTGAAGTGCTTGCGCCAATTCCTCCACGCGCTTTCGACTTAGACAATAAATGATCCCAGACTTTCCGTCATTTTGCTTAACAAAACGAATAATATCTGAATCTACATTCTTTGTCTTAGGTCTTATTTCATAATACAAATTGGGACGGTTAAAACTTGCTTTAAAAGTTTTAGCATCTGTTATTCCAAGGTTTTTAAGAATATCCTCTTGTACCTTTGGAGTTGCAGTAGCCGTAAGCCCAATAATTGGAATATTATCTCCAATTCGTTTAATAATGTGTCTTAGATTTCTATATTCTGGTCTAAAATCGTGACCCCACTCACTAATACAGTGAGCTTCATCTACCGCCATAAAAGAGATCTTAACCCCTCTTAAAAACTCCACATTCTCCTCTTTGGTTAGAGATTCTGGGGCGACATAAAGTAGTTTGGTTACACCATTAGTAATATCCTCTTTCACCTGCTTGATCTCAGACTTATTTAAAGATGAGTTTAGCACATGAGCTATCCCATATTCAGAAGAAATTCCGCGAATAGCATCCACTTGATTCTTCATAAGGGCAATTAAAGGCGAAACCACAATTGCGGTTCCCTCTTCAATTAAAGCTGGGAGTTGATAACAAAGTGACTTTCCACCACCAGTGGGCATAATTACAAAAGTATTGTGTTTGTTCACAATACTTTTTATCACCTTTTCCTGAAGACCTTTGAATTGACTAAATCCAAAGTACTTTTTTAGTTGTTGGTGTAAATCGATTTCAGTAGAGCTCATTAAATCGTGTTACAATTTTATTTACATTTGCATTAATAAAGATACATATTTCTTTAGGATTCACAATTCATAATTCTACAAATTTGAAACTAGAAGAAAAAATCCTTTCTGTTGCCAAAGAAACCATTTCCATTGAAGCAAAAGCGATCGCAAACCTTGAGAATCTTATAGACAAGGATTTTTCTGATGCTGTGCAATGCATCTATAACTCAAAAGGAAGGGTGATTATTACAGGGATCGGAAAAAGTGCAATTATAGCAAATAAAATAGTTGCCACTCTTAACTCTACAGGTACTCCCTCTGTTTTTATGCATGCAGCAGATGCTATTCATGGAGATTTAGGTACTATCTTGACAGATGATGTAGTGATTTGCATTTCTAAAAGCGGGAATACTCCAGAGATTAAAGTACTGGTACCGCTGATAAAAAATTTCAATAACAAGATTATCGCAATTACCGGAAATAAAGATTCTTTCTTAGGTTTGCAATCTGACTTTGTTTTAAATGCGTATGTAGAGATGGAAGCCTGTCCTAATAATTTAGCGCCGACAACTAGCACTACTGCACAATTGGTTCTGGGAGATGCATTGGCTGTTTGTTTGCTGAAACTGAGAGGATTTTCAAGTAAAGATTTTGCGAAATATCATCCGGGTGGTGCCTTAGGAAAAAAATTATATTTGCGGGTTAGTGATATCACGGCGCAAAACCAATTACCACAAGTAACACCTCAAACAAATGTTAGAGATGTAATTATTGAGATCTCCGAAAAAATGCTTGGAGTGGCTGCTGTAATAGAAAATGATAAAATAATTGGTATCGTTACAGATGGTGATATTCGTAGGATGTTGAGAAATAATGATGCATTTATACATCTTACAGCTTTAGATATCATGAGTAAAGACCCTAAAACAGTGGCTCAAGACATGATGGCAGTCGAGGCTTTAGCCATTTTAGAAAAAAATAAAATCTCACAGCTTATTGCTGTTGAAAACGGAAAATATGCCGGAATTGTGCATATTCATAACTTAATACGAGAAGGAATTATATAATGGGAAAAGTTAGTAAGCCCGAAGAAGAAATGTCTTTTCTAGATCATTTAGAAGATCTAAGATGGCATTTAATACGATCTACATTAGCAGTCTTAGTTGCAGCTACTATAGCATTTTTAGCCAAAGGTTTTATATTTGACGTCCTTCTTTTTGGACCTAGTCAAGCTGATTTTTGGACCTATGATATTCTCTGTAGAATAACCACATTTTTCGGGGTAGATGGAGGATTTTGTAATAATGAAATGCCTTTTTCCATCCAGAGTAGAACAATGGGCGGACAGTTCTCTGCTCATATTTGGGTAGCAATAACAGCAGGGTTTGTAATTGCTTTTCCATATGTACTTTATGAATTTTGGAAATTTGTTGCTCCAGCAATGAAAGATAATGAACGAAGTAATGCAAGAGGTTTTATATTTATTTCATCTCTTTTATTCTTCTTGGGGGTACTTTTTGGATATTATGTAATCACTCCATTATCCATCAATTTTCTAGGAAAATATCAGGTAAGTGAAATTGTATTAAATGAATTCGATTTAGATAGTTATATAAGTCTAGTAAGAGCTTCAGTAATAGCAAGTGGCTTAATATTTGAGCTGCCAATTGTGATATTCTTTTTAACCAGGGTTGGAGTACTTACCCCAGATTTTTTAAGGAAATACAGGAAATACGCTTTGATTGGGGTTTTGGTACTTTCAGCAGTAATAACTCCTCCAGATATTGTAAGTCAGATAATTGTAGCCATACCGGTTTTAATTTTATATGAAATAAGTATTTTCATTTCTAAAATCGTTTATAAAAGAATTCAGAAAGAAGAAAAAGAGAATAAAAATAAATTAGCTAGAAAGTAAAAGAATGACAAATAACGTTGAAGAGTTCAATGACTATAGAGAGCGCATGAACGGGAAGCTCTTAGGAGACAATAATAAGATTATAAAAAGAATTTTTAATCTGGACACCAATGCTTTTGCTCCAGGTGCATTAGATGTTAAAACAAAAGAATTGTTAGGCTTAGTTGCATCTACAGTATTAAGATGTGATGACTGCGTAAAATACCATTTGGAAACTTCATATAATCATGGATTATCTAAAGAAGAGGTTATGGAAGCTTTAAGTATTGCTACTTTAGTGGGTGGAACTATTGTTATACCACATTTAAGAAGAGCTTACGAATATTGGGAAGAATTAGAAACTAGTACAGAAAAAATCTAGTTTCAATTTTTTTTATATCACATCCAGTCCACGGATTTCAAGACGAGCTCAAGAATTATGATAAATAGAAATACTTATAATTCGGAAACATTTAGATAATTATTAGGACGGAAGATCAAAGTTTAACTTAGTTCAAGAATTAAATCTATGAAGTTAAAAGCAGAGAATTTAATAAAATCATATAAAGGCCGGCAGGTGGTGAAAGGAATCACTGTGGAAGTAAATCAGGGGGAAATTGTGGGATTACTAGGCCCAAACGGTGCTGGAAAAACCACGTCCTTTTATATGATCGTTGGACTTATAAAACCTAATGGTGGCACTATTTATTTGGATAATGAAAACATCACTAAATTCCCGATGTATAAACGTGCACAATACGGAATTGGTTATTTAGCCCAAGAAGCTTCGGTTTTTAGAAAACTTAGTATCGAGGACAATATAATGAGTGTTTTAGAGCTCACAAAAATGTCCAAAAAAGAACGACATCTAAAAATGGAGTCTTTGATTGAAGAATTCGGGCTTGGTCACATCAGAAAAAGTAGAGGAGACTTGTTGAGTGGTGGAGAACGAAGACGTACAGAAATTGCTCGTGCTCTTGCTACAGATCCTAATTTTATTCTTTTAGATGAACCCTTTGCCGGTGTAGATCCAGTTGCAGTAGAAGACATTCAGCGAATTGTAGCCCAGCTAAAAAATAAAAATATTGGGATTCTAATCACAGATCATAACGTACAAGAAACCCTGGCCATTACAGATAGAACATATCTTATGTTTGAAGGTAATATCCTTAAACATGGCAGCCCCGAAGAATTAGCTGAAGACGAAATGGTTCGAAAGGTATATCTAGGTCAGAATTTCGAATTAAGAAAGAAGAAGATCTTCGATTAGATTATACTAGTACCTCTTTTTTAGTATCGCCTATATTTGAAATTATTGATAGTAATATATAACTAGCAATAATTAAAGGAATAGCAATAAACTGAAAAAGGACGATCATAACAAGACAAAATAGTATAAAAGAATATCTCAACTTATTTTGTTTTAAAGACCAATCTGAAAATTTCAAAGCGAACAAAGGAATTTCTGCATTTAGCATTACACAACTAAAAACAGTTAATCCCACCAAAAACCATTCATTAAGAATTAATGAAACGGCAATTGGATGTGGTTGATATACCAAAATTAAAGGCAAACTCAAAATGAGCATTGCATTTGCGGGAGTTGGTAGACCTATAAAAGAATCTGTTTGGCGCTCATCTACATTAAACTTGGCGAGTCTATAACCCGAAGCGGCAACTACTAGCAAACCTATTAAGGCCATAAATGGCATATTCCACTCTAACCATGTACTAGCTGCATCTGCACTCCAACTGTCAGCTGTTGGGTCATTCGTGCCTGGAAGCGCTCTTAAAAATAGCTGGTACATCACAATTCCTGGAACCAATCCACTTGTAATCATATCTGCTAAAGAATCCAACTGCAATCCAACTTCACTTTTTACATCTAAAGCTCTTGCAGCTAAACCATCAAAAAAGTCAAAAAAGATTCCCAATCCTACAAATAATGCCGCCATTATAAGGTTGCCTTGGACTGCAAATATTGCGGCTATGGTTCCGCATAACATATTTAAGGCAGTAATTAAATTAGGAATATGCTTCTTTATACTCATATCTATTTTTTTCTTTCAGGGTTCTAAAGTAATTATTTGAAATCAAATCATTCGAAAAATAATACAATTATAAATAACTATTCAAAAAACCTTCCTTAGAGAAATATTAATTAAGATTACCTATATATCCATTTTGCTTCCAATAAGCTATCTGAACTTCTCGTCACCAGGAGAACCGTGATAAAAAAATTATCGAGCGAAGTAAATTTACGTATAAGAATCTCTTTATAATTAAGCGCTTCAAGATTTTTTACGCTACTTTGAAAGATGCTGAAACAAGTTCAGCATGATGAAAGTTAAAATAATATCGTCACCATGTACTTCTATCAGATTCTCTTATTCGGAATAACTTTAAAAATACGTTAATGGTAATTTATTCCAGGGTCTCTATCTAATATATTCATATAATGTATTAAGAAATTCTGAAACAAGTCTAGAATGACGCCTTTTGTCAGTTTAGAATACTTTAAGGACAAAGCCTTATTTTTAAATTAAAAAACATTCATTGAAGGGCAATTAACTAAGATTTTCATTAATTCTAACTTCAATATAAAAGTCTTCCCTATTTTTGAATAGAATTAATTTTTATGAAAAACCTTTTATACGCGATCCTTTCAGGATTACTCCTAGCTTTCGCTTGGCCCACTTACGGTTTTCCTCTTTTGTTATTTTTTGGTTTTGTACCGCTGTTATATCTTGAATATAAACTGAGAATTGCACGCCCAAATTTCATGAAATTGAAGGTTTTAGGTTATAGCTATATTTCTTTTCTCCTATGGAATCTAATCACAACCTACTGGTTATATTTTTCAACTCCCTTTGGAGGAGCTTTTGCAATATTGGTGAATTCACTATTAATGGCATTAGTGTTTTTACTTTATCATATAGTTGCCAAAAGAACTAATTTCACAGCATCTTCTGCCTTTCTGATCTGTTTATGGATCGTTTTCGAAAGACTGCATTTAAATTGGGAGTTCTCTTGGCCCTGGTTAAATTTAGGGAATGGATTTTCTAGCTATATAAATTGGATCCAATGGTATGAATATACTGGAACTTTTGGAGGAAGTTTATGGGTTTGGCTTGTAAACATTGCTGTTTTCAAATTCTTTTTACTTTATAAAGAACACCGAAAAAAGGAAATTTTAATTCGAAACTCTATCAAGATAAGTTTAATGATTATTCTCCCTATCGCTTTATCTTATGTAATACTGGCTAATTATACGGAAGGAAAGGATAAAATTGAAGTGGTCATCCTTCAACCAAATATAAATCCATATACTGAGAAATATAATACTAATGACACTAGAATTGGGGAGTTGCTAATAGAACTTAGTGATTCATTAGTTACTGAAAAAACCGATTTATTAATTGCTCCGGAAACCGTATTTGCAGATGGTACCGCATTATCTCAGTTTCCACGTTCAGAAGCAATTTACTTCGGAAATCAACTACTAACAAAACATCCAAACCTGAATTTTTTGAGTGGAATCTCGATGTTTGATAGATTCAATGATCCAGAAAAAGTAGGTAAGCAAAGTAATTATATTGGCCCAAGAGATTGGTATAACGATTACAATTCAGCATTCTTTATGAATACGGAAAGTGAGCCAGAGTTGTATCACAAGTCTAAATTGGTTGTGGGAGTAGAAAATTTCCCTTATCAAAATATTCTTAAGCCGATTCTAGGAAATATTATGATAGATCTAGGCGGTACTGTTGCAATGAAAACCACACAAGAAGATCGGGAGATTTTTAATCTGAAGATTTCTGAAGCTACAGCACCTATTATTTGTTATGAATCTGTTTATGGCGAGTATGTAACCGGATATGTAAGAAACGGAGCAGATTTCCTTACAATTATAACAAATGATGCCTGGTGGGGTGATTCTCAGGGTCATAAACAACATTTAAGCTATGCGGGCTTAAGAGCGGTAGAAACGAGAAAATCTGTTGTTAGAAGTGCCAATACTGGCATTTCAGCATTCATTAATGAGACAGGTCATGTAACCAAAAGCTTAGGATATGAAAAACAGGGCAGTATTAAAAGTGAAATTACAGTAAATAATAAGCAAACCTTTTATGTAAAGCATGGAGATTATATTGCAAGGATCTCTCAATTACTAGCTTTATTTCTGTTTTTATTTTCTGTTGTAAAATATAAGCGGAGTAGGTAATAATCCCATCCAGGCCCTTCATCCCATCCCCAGCCCTTCCCCAAGGGAAGGGAGCAATGAATGCTCATAAAACTAATATTTAAAGTCCTCCCATTTGGGGAGGATATAGGAGGGAATGCATTTGAACATCCCATCCAGGCCCTTCATCCCATCCCCAGCCCTTCCCGAAGGGAAGGGAGCAATGAATGCTCATAAAACTAATAATTAAAGTCCTCCCCTTTGAGGAGGATTTAGGTGGGGATTACTGCCCCCTATAGAAAAGAATAGTACTAAATGTTTTTAAAAGAATATTAAGATCGAGAAATAAGCCTCTATGTTTAATATAATAAAGATCATACTGTAGTTTTTCCAAACTATCCGTATAACTAGAGCCATAATTCGCCATCACCTGTGCCCAACCCGTTAAACCTGGTTTAATAATATGCCTAGTTTTATAGAAAGGAAGGCTTTTTGAAAGTTCCTTTACAAAAACAGGTCTTTCCGGCCTTGGCCCTATAATACTCATATCACCTTTTAAAACATTTAAAAACTGCGGAATTTCATCCAGCCTTGCTCTTCTTAAAAACTTTCCAAAACTTGTGATCCTCTTATCATTTTTCATAGCCCATTGCGGTCCACTATCCTCGGCATCTTTGGACATGGTTCTGAATTTCCAGATTTCAAAACATCTCGCATTTTTACCAACTCTAGTTTGAGTATAAAACAAATCGCCCTTGTTGGCGAACAAATTAATTATAAAGACAAATGGAATAAATAATAAACATAAAACTAAGCCAAGGATAGAGATCAGGATGTCAAAACCTCGGAGAAATGAGAGATAAAACTTATTATGATTGCTTCTACTAAACAGGAAAAATTTATAAAAATCCTTTCCGATATGCTGCACTGGCACTCGGTATGTTAAGTTTTCATATACCTGCGTATAATCTTTAATAGGGAAACCTTCAATTAATAAACTATTCAAATCCTTTAACAAGGATGCGGTCACTTCCTTAGATTTAGCTTTAGAACTAGCGACCACGATTTCATTAATATGCTGATCTTCAATAATAGTTAATAAATGTGTAGCCTCAAACTGCGCTAACTCATCATAGTTTAATACATCTTCCTTCTTTCCCGTATTTATATAACCTGTAATCACATAATTCGGATCGGACTTCTGTAAGGCCTCCACCATTAATTTAAGTTCAGCGACATCTCCAATTAGCAGTGCTTTTTTATAAAATCTAGGAGAAGAAATAAGTGTAATATATGCAAACCTCCAAAGCAACAATGCGCCAACCATGGACAAAAAGAAAAATAGAATTTGAAGTCTGTTTTCTGGTAAACTAGGAGAATAAAATGGCGTTAACATAAAGAAGAGTACGGTTACAGAAACCGTGAGAATCACATTTTTTAAAACACTCTCGAATCTACTGGCCTTCTGAAGATCGTACAACTCGAAAATGGTTGAAAAGAGCAATAAATACCCTATTAAGACCACAGTCCATCCCCAGTAATCTGCAGTAATACTGAAATAATCGAATTTAAATACCACACTAACAATGGTCAATGTGAAAAGAACACAGAAAATATCCATTATTCGCAACAGAACTTTACGTTCTGAAATATCAAAATGAATTAAAGATTTCTGAGCCATATTCTATAGGGGAGCTTAAGTTCGGGCAACTTTGTTTTAAATATAAAAAAATTCAGCTTAGTAATTCCTTCCAATCTTCTTTAATCTTATGCCAATCAAAATTCTGTACTTTTTCTCTTGCTTTACAGGTGATTTCCTTAGTTTCTTTAGGGTTTTGTACAATCCAATCCACCACAATAGAAACCTCTTCTGGGGAATTTTTCTGAACAAGAAGTCCATCAATTTTATCATCGATTAAAAAAGGCATCCCACCCACATTCGTAGTAATTACTGGTAATCCAAGTGCCATTGCTTCTATCACGCTTAACGGACTATTATCTATGTTCGAGGTATTTAAAAATACATCAAAATTGGAAGCAAGTTGGGTCCACTCCTTTTTCTTGAGCTTTCCCGTAAATGTTACCAGAAGATCTTTACTTTCAGCATATTTCTTACAAATTTCTAAACTCCCATCCTTATCGGGTCCTACCATACATAACTCTGCAGAAGGATATTTTTTTAAAATTAACTCTAAAGATTTTATCGCCATTAGCGGATTATAAATATCATCAAAAGCTCTTACCCATAAAAAATTTGGTTGAAATTGATTGCGCTGCTTAAAAGTATAATGCTTAAGATATATTGGATTTGGAATATGTATTACTTTTTGATATCCCAATTTTATCACTTCGTTTTTATAATAAACAGAAGGCGACACTATATGATACGAATTTTCTAAAAGTTTTTTAGTAGCGTAGGTGGAATTTTTGAATCTGTTTTTAAGATCTCCTCCATGAAGAATAGGTATATACTTCTTCCCAAAAATTCTTGACAATCTAGCTATAATGATAGCATACCAAAAATTTTGCGTGCTATAAACATCAATTAAAACAATTTTAAATTTGTTTGAATATTTTAAAAAAGTAATGATCATATCTGCCAATCGCAGATATTTATTTTTCAATCCTGAAGCAGAATAAATATGAAATCCTTCAGATTTCAATCCACTAATAAGGGCATTATGAGATGTTGGATTTGCTTTGGGATTGGAAAGTTTATTACCTATATATAAAATAGATTCAGCCATTAATTGAGCAATTCATTCCAGTTATCCTTCACCTTCTCCCAGTCGAAATTTGAAACTTTATCACGAGCACTCAAAGTCATTTTCGCAGTTCCCTCTTGATCTTCTAGCAGTGATTTAACCGCTAGTACCATTGAGTTTTCATCTTTCCAAGGCACCAAGACTCCATTTTCCTGATGATCTATTAGATCTTTCATCCCACCTACATCTGTAGACACGATCGCTAATCCAAGGGCCATTGCTTCAATAACGCTTATTGGAGTATTATCAATGTTGGTGGAATTCAAAAAAATATCATAATCCTCTGAAACTTTTGCCCATTCTTTTTTCTTGAGCTTACCCGTAAAGATCACTTTTAAATCATGCTTTTCTGCATATTCCTGACATTTTTGAAGTGACCCATCTTTTTCTGGCCCAACCATACAAAGTTCAGCTAGAGGATACTCTTTCTTTAATTCCTCTAATACCTTTATAGACATCATGGGATTATAGCGTCCTTGAAATCTCCTCACCCAAAGCATTTTAGGCGCAAAACTTTTACGCTCCTTAAATGGAAATTTCTCCAATTCAATAGCATTAGGAATAATCTGTAAATTATTAAATCCCGCTTCCTTGAAAATTCTAAATAGAAATTGTGAAGGTGCCACATTCATCATTGCTTTTCCAAATAACGCCTTACTAAAGTCTTTGGTCTCTTCTAATCTGGTTGGCAAATTACCACCATGAAGAATAGGTATATAATCCAGCTTATAAAACTGGCAAGCTTTAGCTACTAAGTATGCATAATAGAAATTTAAAGCTCCATAAGTATCTATAAGAACTATGTCTGTAGATTTATGATACTTCACTATCATACCAAGCATTTCAATTAAACGCAATGCTTTGTTGTTCTTATTTGAAGCAGTCCTCACTGTATAACCTTCATTCTTTAGCACTTTACTGAAAAAGGAGATGTAAGTAGCAGTAAAACTGTTAATAGCTAAGTCGTTTCCTATGTACAGGAGGTTTTTTCTCATCTACGATATATAATAATGCCAAGCCATATACAAAGGCTGGTAGTGCAATTCGCATAGCAGAATGGTTTATTGTGAGAAACCAAAATGCTAAAAAAGCTAAAAAATAATAATTGTTCTTGAACTTAAACCAAAATACAATGGGTACAAATATAAGAATTAGAATAGCAGTTAAACCCAATAATCCATGCTCAGATAATAATCTACTAATTTCATTGTGGGAAGCCGTAATTGTTCCTGCTTCTTCAGATCGAAAATCTCTAGCCTTACCAACCCCAACTCCCATCACAGGATGATCATAAAAACCTTGCAATTCAGTCTCTATTAACTCTGCCCTACCCGTGGTAATATCGTCCTCTAATCTCCCGGCTGAATCCCTATTTGTATATCTATATGTAATTAAACCCTCCGTTTTTAAAGCAGAATAAAGCCATAGTGAGAAAATCGCAGCTAACAAAAAAAATAATTTTCTAAATAACTTAGTCTGACCATGACCGTTTTGTTTCTGATAAAAAACAAAAATAAAAGCTACTATACATACGATAGCTGTCAATACTCCTCCTCTGGAAAAAGTCACCAAAGCTCTATAACTCATTAAAAGTAATAATATAAGATCAATAATATTAATCAATTTATTTCGCACCACGAAAAGTCTGGTACCTAAAAGAAATGCACCCATTCCCATTACCGCAGATATTTGGTTTGGACCGTATCCCCCAGAAGCTGCATAATTTGAGTTGGTTCCGCTCATAAGGGCTTCTCCTATACTGGGAGTATAAAAATATAAATATGCCATGTTTGCGATTAGAGGCATTAATAACATCATTATAACATTTGTGAATTGGGCTGCACTAATTTTCTTATAATAACAATACAAGGCTGACACTCCTAAGCAAACCGGCCCGCTTAAATTAAAAGCTATGGCTTTTCTGAAAACTATATCATAATCCAATGTATAGGAAGCCATAATAATTCCGGGGACCAGAATTAATAGATAAATCCAATAAGGGATTGTCTTTGCCGAAGCTCCCTTATAGAACATTCCAATTAGCAAGAAGAGAATTACTGAATACTTACCAGTTTCATAAAATGCCATGGCACCGTTCATCCTATAGAACACCTCTGCTCCAGCTATATATGCAGCAGCCATTAGAGCTTCATTATTTTTGTTTTCATTTAAGATTACATAGAATATCAAAAAAACAAAAGTCCCTAACAATAAGAATGATGCAGCAGGTCTATAAACATAAACCAAAAACCCCATAAGTACATGTACTAATAGAAATTGGAGGTAAGTTATATGGTTAATATTTTTAATGCCTGTAAGTATTTGGTAAACTTAAATTATATTGTACTATAAAATTCTATTATATTTTTATAAATAACATCTTCTCCATATTCCAATAGTACATGACGTTGAAAATTAAGAGCATCCTCTAATCTTGCCTTCTTTTGTTCATAATACTCCAAAATCGCTTCACTCATAATTTCACTATTGTTTGGAATTACTACTAACCCATAACCGTTTAAAACTTCTTTACACTGTCCAACATTGGTTACAATCACTGGAAGTCCGGCTACTCCGTATTCTAACAATGCCACTGGCAAGCCTTCAGACCTTGACGAAAGCACACCAAGATCAGCCTGCCCTAAATATTCGATTATCTCTGTTTGAATACCATAATAAAAAATTCTGTTTCTAGATTTTGATTGTTCTATAAGTTTCAACACTTCCTTAGAATAGGATGTTTTAGGATCATTTCCTATTAAATGTAAAGTTGCATTAATTTCATCTGGCAAAAGTTCAAAAGATCTCAGCAAATTTTGATGATCTTTTTGGGGCCTTAAATTGGCAAGACATATAATCTTGAATGCATCTGCAGGACCTTCAAGTGTATTTACAATAGTTCTATTCTCTTTATTATGAATAAAATTATTAATCATAGTAACGTCCTCTGTTTTCAGTTTTTCAACAGCCCAATTCTTTAATTTATGGTTTACAGAAATAATTCCGTCAAAATATTTTGAAAATATTTTCAGAATCCTGAATTTTCTTTGGTGTAATAATTCACTTTCCCCATAATGATCATGCCATACAAGCTTAAATGATAATCCCGTTAATTTAAGTAAAGCAGCAAATAAGTAAGATGAACTATGAGCGTGGACAATTTCTATCTTATTGTTTTTAATATACTTCCTAAGCTTATTTAAGGCAGTAAAGTCTAATGCATATTTTTTATTTAAAAATAGATAGCCAATATCCGGATTCAGATTTTCTTTTAATATTCCTTCAAATCTAGTGCTACATAAATATGAAGCATGTCCATTTTTATGTAAAAGTTTAGCGTAAGACACAGCCATGCGCTCTGCCCCTCCGGGTCGAAGTGAATCTATTACTTGAAGCACTCTCATAAGAAGGAATTGATTTCTTCAGAAAATCTTTCCAAAGTATACTGTTGAGACCATTTCTGAGCCTTGAAAGATTTCAACCTTAAATTTTCAGGATTTAACTCATTAATAAATATTTCGGCTGCTTCCTTTAAGTTCGGTGGGATTAATATTCCTCTCTCTCCATGGTCTAACATCCAATCTACACAGGAAACATTAGTTGCTACCGGAATGCATCCAAAAAACATAGCTTCAGCAACAGCCTTTGGCCAACCCTCAGATTTGGATGGTAATATTAGAAAATCAGAATTCTTATAATGATCTTTTAGATGTTCCAATTTTGCTACTCCCATTAATTGTACAAAAGGCTCCAAATTATTGACATCAAGATATTGCCTTATTTCTTCATATAAACCTCCGTTTCCAAAGATCTTTAATTTAACGGGAATCTTTTGCAGTAATAAGTATTCAATAAAACGAATTGCAAAAATTGGACGTTTTCCATCATTAAGATTCCCAACAAAAAGAAGCTCATATGGAGAAGAATAGTTTTTATCTACAATGCTTTTATCTTTTTCAGAAAAAGAAGCTGTAAAAAAAGGCACAATATTCTTTGATTGCTTATCCCACTCACCATAAACCAAAACTTTTATATTCTTGCTAAGTTGAGGATTACTTAAGATCTTTTTTTGCAATCTATAACTCCAAGGTTGTTTTGCATTAGGATCCCAATTCCCAGCATATTTAACCGTTTTAGGTTTCTTCGGAAAAAAGATTTGAACGATACTACCAATTAGCCCAATATTCCCTGGGCATCTTAAATGTATATGGTCTGCCCACAAAAATGCTTTTATAAAAACAATTAAAGTGTAAGGGATTAAAATTAATGCTTTTAAGTAGCTTGTAATATTATTGAATTGAAAAAAGGGAAGATCAAAATAATGAAGATCCTGCCTTATAAATTCTTTTGTAAACACTTTTTCTGGATAAAAATGTGGAGATAAAATTCCAACAGAATCTACTTTAGAAAACCAAATATCCATCTCGTTAACATACGGGGCATACGCAGAATATTTTTTGTTCTTGTAAAATGTTGGAGCGTTTGTAACCACTAAAAAATTCATTAGATATAAAGATCAGAATTATTATCACTTACCTTTACAGCCGGAACACCAAGCACTGTGGTGTTCTTTTCAACAGAACTCGTCACTAAAGAATTAGCTCCAATTACAACATTATCGCCAATCTTCACATTTCCTGCAATAACAGCATTTGCGCCAATATATACATTATTTCCAATAATAGGCACACCACGGTATTTCCCAACGCCGCTCACGCCAACGGTTACTCCCTGAGAAATATTACAATTATTTCCGATTACAGATTGTGAATTAATTATAATACCTCCAAAGTGTCCAATGTAAAATTTATCTCCGATGGTAGCCGAGTAAGGAAGAGAAATCCCAGTTATAATTTCCATTAGTTTTTGAAAAAAAAGTCCGAAGAATAATAAAATACTTTTTATCGGATTAAATATTTTCGAATTATAAATGGAGTTATTTATTCTATAAATCAAAATTGCCCACAATCCTTGTTGTGTTAATATTACGTGTATAGCAGATTTATTGCTATACCTCTTATATTTTATCAAGTCTGATTTAAATTTTTTCAGCATAAAAAAGATGATTCCTTGGTTAAGCTATTCTTTATAAAAGTAATTATACACATCATATAAAAAGAATTGTAGGGATCGTTTTACCTGATACACATGAGTATTATCAGTATTTCGATCTCCATCATAAACCATGTAAAATTTCTCATCAATTTTTTGAATATCCAATTGATGCATTCCTCGATTAAACCATTTTATATTTGCTTGTGCCGAAAGATAGGAACTTTCAGCCATTTCAAGCTTTAAACCAGTGTCATTATGGATAAGTTTAAATATTGAGATTCCAGATCCGTAACCATCTGTTCTATCCTGAATTGGAAGATACCATGTATTATTGACTTTAAAAAACCTACCTCCGGGCCTCGTTTCATTTCCTAATCGAGGAAAATAATTCTCAACTTCTTTCCATTTTCCATTAAGGGAACCTGCCGTAAACATAAATTGTTTTAAATGATCATCTACAGCAACAATTAGATTTAGTTCATCCGATAATAATAAAGAAGGATCTTTCAATTCTACGCCTTTAAGTAATGTATCTTCAATTTGCCAATCGTATGGAAAGTTTCTTGCTTTGTATAAGAGCAAATTTTCTGCCTGTTTAGTTTCAGGAAGCATATAAAATTCATTTTTATATTTAAAAACTTGAGGGTAGGAAATATGAAAATCTTCATCTAATACAATTCCTTTATAATCATATTTATTTCCATCTGCTGAAACAAATAAGGCAATATCTGCATTTTCAATTCCCTTTTGCTCTACAAATAAATAGAAACTATCTTTCTCTTTAATGAAAAATGGATCGGCAATATAGTTATTGGAGCTGCCAGTAATACTATCTATAAAAGTGTAAGGTAAAATGTTATCTAAAATAAGTTTTGGAGGAGGGAAAACATTATTTGCGAAACTATAACCTACCGACCATCGGCCCACCTCCAAATTTTTAAAAGGGTATTGAGCATTTAGAAAGATCAAAAACACCAATACAAGTGAGATGCTTAGAGAAATGAATAAATAAAATTTATTTCTCATTTTTCCCGATTTGTGGTGCAGAGAACATCAAACTCCACCAGCCATAAATTCTACCGATACTTTCTGTAAAAGCGGCCTTTTTTTGAGAAGAATTTAAGCTATTACTCAATCTGACTAAAGTTAGTAAAAGTGCAATTACATGCCACTTTAATCTCGAAACAAAATTTGGCTTCGGATATTTTACTCTCCATACATACCAACCATTTCTAATTACCATTTTACCATAATCAAACTGGTTTGGTCTGCCATCTGGTTCGTGATAATGATCTAATTTGGCAGCAGTATTAACATATAGTTGACCAATTTTGGATGCTCGCAAACAGAAATCCATATCTTCATATAAACCATAACCTTCAAAATATTCAGAGAATTTTAATTTGTGAAGTAGTTCCTTCTTAAAGGATGAAACTCCTCCCATAAAGAATTCAACCCTATAGGTTTTATTAGAAGGAGGTAGAAATGAAGTAGATAATCCATTAGAAAATTTTGGCATATACCCTGGAGCTTCTTGACTTAATAAATTAAATTTTTTCCTTAGCACATTCCTGCTCCCTAATTTCCGAACATAGCCATCTTTTATATAATCATCATATTGAACAGAATAAGATTCATTAGAAGGAACCCATTCCACCACATCTTTAATATAACCTCCAATTCCTATCGCCTCAGGATAGTTTTGATACGTATTCAATAGCAATTCAAAATAATCTTGTTCTAAAACAACATCATCGTCTAAAAAACATACCACCTCTATATTAGCTCCCACCTTAGAAATTCCAAAATTTCGTTGTTTGGTAAGGCCTCTATTTTGATCATCAACTTGAAAATAAGATAAGCTGGAGAAAGAAATATTTTCGACAGCCACTTTAGTCTTCTCGCCTTGAGAACCATCGATAATTAGAATTTCATTAGGACTCATGGTTTGCTTCCCTACTGACTCCAATAGTTGAAGAAGAGCCTTAGGACGATTATAGGTGCAAATTATTAGACTGAACTTCATAGATTTCTAAGGTTTAATATCTTACTCCTCTTTTTACAAGATTTCGTGCATAGAACAAAGACTTATTAAACTGAAGCGCTCTATAAGGAAATTTTAAAATTCTTAATAATATCCCTCTCTTACTACCTTTAAATAAATATAGAAAGAAGTATTTAGACTTATACTCCCTAACCTGTTTAGGTGAATAATGTTTAATTATTCCATAAACAATTGTGGGGCTAGGTATTGGTCTTATAAATTTAACCGGATGATCTAATTCCCAGGCTTGCTTCTTTCTTTTTTTACCTAATAAAGATGCTTGTAAACCCCAATGCCTATATCCACCTGTTGGTGGTTTTAGGTGCAAAATTGGCGAATACGGATTTTGCATTAGAATAGCACCGGCTTTTAGTAATCTTAAACCAAAATCGGTATCTTCTCCATAACCTCCATCAAAATTTATATCATTTCCTATTAAAGTTTTAACTAATGCCGAGCTAACGCAAGAATTAGCATTGCTAAAGGACATAGCTGCCCCGGCTTTCAATTGAGATTTACTCGCTTTACTATATAATTCTTGCAGTTTATCCAAACCATCTTCATGCGATGGAGCAGATATATCAAGCCCATTAGAGGCCTCTACATTATAGGTTTGAAGAAATCTAATATGATTTTCTACAAAACTTGATAATATTCTCGTATCATCATCAGCAAAAATTATATAATCTCCAGTACATAAGGCTATCGCTTCATTTCTTGCCCTGCAGCTCCCTTTAGACTCCTGCCATTTTATAATCAATTCAAAATCAAATTGATCCTGATTATAGATGCCTTCAACTCTATTTTCAAGAGGGGTTGCATCTACAACAACTATTTGAGTTACTGTTAAGGTTTGATCTGCATAATCCTTGAGTAATTGCAATGTATATTCTTGCCTAAACATAGTTGGAATTACTACGCTCACACTTGGTTTAGACACCAATGAATTCAAT
The DNA here is from genome assembly GCF_000403785.1 of Gillisia sp. CAL575. GTDB lineage: Bacteria > Bacteroidota > Bacteroidia > Flavobacteriales > Flavobacteriaceae > Gillisia. Next base: position 55,654 of record NZ_APHJ01000028.1, on the reverse strand, counting down.
TCTCTTGCCGGTAAAACCGGAAAAATGTTTTGCTCTAAATTTTCCTTCTTAGCTTTTTGGAAGTGGGATAATTCCAATAATGGATTTTTATTTAATTCCTTTAAAAGCATATAAACAGCATGTTGAGGTTTAAAATTCTTTTTAAAGAATCTATATCTATCTTGAACCGAAATTTTAGATATCTTAATTTCTTCTGGAAATAAACCTTTAACATACATTGGAATTGCTCCTCCGTGTCTTAACATTCGGTAGCCTAAATCGAAGGCGCTTAAAATATCAGAATCATAGTCTTTCGGGAAGCCAGAAAACAGTAACCAAACATTTTTTCTTATAACAAAAGCATCAGGATTTATTCTCCAGTTAATCGATTTATCAAGATGTGGCAGATCATTAAGAAACCACCAAAAAACCGCGGTTTGATATACTAATTCCGGAAAAACATTATCTAAGCTTTGATCAAGAGAACTATGCCAAATATCGCCAGGCCCATTAGCTATTTGTTCTAAACTTTCAAGATTTGGAGTTCCGTTATATAATAAAGTTTCTCCCGACTGAGTGACAAATTCTTTTAACTGCATCACTTTGAAATTAAACTTTGATAATATTCAATATTCTTTGAAGTAGTAATTTCGGAAGAAAAATTACTGACCACTCTCTTTCTTGCATTTTCACCAAAATTATTTCTCAAATCATCATCTTTAAATAAGAAGGTCATTTTTTTAGCAAAATCCTGATGATCTTTTGGATCTATCATAAATCCAGTTTCACCGTCAATCATCATTTCGTTTGCCCATCCAATATTAGAAGTCACCAAAGCTTTTTCCATAGCCATAGCCTCTAACCATGTCATTGGAAATGCTTCAGCAAAACTTGGAAGTACTATAACTTTTGCCTTAGATATTTCCTTTGAGATTTCGCTATAACTTATGTGATCTAAATATTCAATACTTTTATGATTGGCAGGCGTAACGAGAGAATAAAATAGTTCTAAAGTCGATCTGTTTTCAAAAATATCTACAGTATCCTTTCCTATGATCTTTAAAATAGCATCAGGATTATTTTCTTTAAAAATACTATATGCTTTCGCCAGTTCTAAAACTCCCTTTTTTCTGATCACAGTGCCAAAATACAGTATACTATTTTCTTTGCTTTCAAAAGAAGGTGTAGCTGGCTTGAATTTACTAATATCCACTCCATTGTATAAAGTAATAATCTCTTTTTTTAGTTCAAAAATTTCTTTTGTAAGCCTTCCTGTAAAACTACTAGCAGCAATAACTTCATCTGCGTTTTTCAATGCATTTTTTTCGAACCAAAAGTTTTTCCATTTCTGTTTTCTGCCCTCCAATTTACAGAAATAAGCATCACTGCCATTACATCTAATTATTAAAGGAACTTTAAATTTCATAAAAGCGGTAATACCAGTCCAATCTGGTGCTTCCAACAGGTCTATACTATTTGATCCAACAATTTTATTTATACGATTCTGATAATATTTTCTGGTAACAAACCAGGTAATTCCGGGAACTTTGAACTTTTGTATAAAATGAAATTGGATCTGATCTTCAACAAAAGATTCTGAACGATCTAAACCGATAACAAATACCGAAACCTCAACCCCTTGTTGTACTAATTCATGAGCTAAGTTTTTGATACTAGTTCCTAAACCACCGGCACCGGGGAGCGCTTTATGCGGATATTCCGGAGTTATAAAGCCTATATGCATGGTAAAAGTTTTATATGTTCATTTACCATTCGAGATAAATTAAAATTTTCTTCGATCTCTGTGAAGGTATTCTTTTGAATTTTCTTAGACCTATTTAAGATTTCATCTAATAAGCCACTTAATTTAACAACATCTTTTGCAGGAAAAATAAAACCGTTAACTCCATTTATTACAATTTCCTCATTTCCGCCTACCAGGGTTGTAACCACGGGTACGTTAGAAGCTAAACTTTCCAAGATTGATAAGCTAAAACATTCCATATAAGTGGGCTGAAGCAGAAAAGAGTAGTTCTTATATAAATTCGGCAGTTCCGGCGTGCTTCCCTTAAATGTGAAAACAGTATCTAATTCTAAACTTCTCACCAATTCTTTAAGTTCATTTTCAATCGGACCTTCACCATAAATATCAATTATCATTTTATCCTTGGCTGCTGAATTTAATAATGAAACTGCCTTAATTAGATCTTGAATTCCTTTAGAACTTCTTAAATGTGATGCCACTATAAATTTTCCGAAATTCTCTGCTTTTCTTTTTAAATAGACATCTGTAGCTATTCCATTATACACCACCTTGGTTTTAGCTTGTAAATGCATTCCAAAATCATTTAAAATACAATTCGTAGTATATTGAGAAACTCCAATAAGAAGATCTATATATTTTGAATATAGAATTCCTTTCAATTTATTCTTCGCTCTTTTTTTAATGCGAAAGCCACCTATAGGCCTAGGATTATGGTCTACCGAGATTATGTAAGGCTCATTTATGGTTTTAATTGTTTTAAAGAATGGTGTACACAATTCAACAAAATGAGTGATAACAATATTATATTTATTCGTTTGATGAAAATCAAGAAATTCTAAGTACAGATCTTTTGAACAAATATGCACCTCTAAATCATCATAGAAATCATATTTTCTACCACCCGCAAAGAACCAAGATATTTTATAACCTAACTTTTTACATTCTCCATCATAAGCCACAAAAAAACGATCCATACCGCCAATACGATTTGGATTGAGATTATAGTTACATATAACAGCAATGTTTTTATTTAATTTCATCTAATAGCTGCTCAGTAATTCTTTTTCCGGTATCTAACAAAGGTTTGCCGATTTGTAGGTTTAGTAATTTTTGTCTCTCTAATTTTCTTTCATCTGGATTTTTAAGCTGATGGTTTATAGAGTTTATTAGTTCTTCCTTGTTCTTCGCAATCGAAACAGAATTACTTTCAACCACCCTCTTATAATGAGCATATTTTAAAAATCGCTGATCATTATAAAGTCCATTTTCACTATTGCCAAAAACAGGATTTATAACAGGTTTGTCAAATTGCATAAAATCAAGGCTCATAGTAGAACACATATTAATTCCCAAATCAGAATTTTCGAGGATCATTCTAAGATCTGCTAAATCATCCATAGTGGGTATTCTTTGTGACCAAGGCTCAGGGTGATCCATTCTTGCCAATTCCCATTTTGGAAAATTCCATATTATAAACGGAAATTTTTCCTGAAGGTACTTAAATCTATCTGGGTCTTCTGCCGGTGATGTTCTCACCAAAAAATTAACATTGCTTGAAATAGATTTATTTAAAATTGCCTCTGCAATAACCTCGATATAAAGAGGATCATTTTTACTGGTAGAAACATCTCCACAGCTAAAACAAAGTGTTTTTAAATTTGGATCTAGATTGAATTTATTAAAAAACTCAACTTTATCTCTTTGATATCTTTTTAGAACATAAGGTTCAAATTGAGGAGTGCCAACTACTTTAACCCTGTTAATATCAGTGTTAGGATAGAAATGCATTAATTCTTCTTTCATCAAATCACTCCAAACAAAATAGAAATCAAATGTAGCAGCCATTCTACCTTTAGAAGCCAAATTATCCCAACTAAAAATAAAGCTTCCAGTTTTAATATTTAATTTCTCTGCAGCATCTACTAATGGCACCACATAAGGCGGACGTTGATGTGTAAAGAAAAGAAGATCCGGCTTTTGTTCTATTAGCTTATCTTCACAAAACTTAGTTACACTATGAGTGTGTAATGTCTGTTTTTGTTTCTTTTCAAAGAAGAGATTATTCTTCTCGGAATGAAAAATAGAAGTTATCGTATAAATGAGTCTGGTAGCGCGACCTCTATTAGAATTCGCTAAAGATCTGTTGGCATTTAAGTTGTCATTGATACCAAAATTCTCTTTATGATTTTGCAAATGAGCTACTTCCTTAAACTTACGCCAAAACCAAGTTTTAAAAGGCTCAACAAATACCGGTAGTTCAACAACTTCAACATTATTATAATCACTTAGATCATATATCTCTTTAGGTAATCCAGAATATATTATAATTTTATTGAAGTCATCAGTGGCTTTCTCAAGAAAAGAACTCAAGCAAAAGTTTCTGTATCCAACTCCATCGGTAATTACTAAGCCTAATATCTCTTCTTTTTTATTCAAACTAAATCTCTAAACTGTTTTTGTTTATCTAGCTTCCAAATATCAAGCTTTTCTAAAGACTCTAAAAACTTATTAGCACTATTCCCATCTCCGAATTCTCTAACAGCATTTCCCTTAGATATAAATTGAGTTTCTTGTAGTGCTTGAGTAATTTCTTGATAACTATAATCTACATTTAATATTTTAGAATCTTCAGCTCTATTATTTTGACGGGTACCAATATTTATTACAGGAACTCCATAATATGGAGCTTCTCTAATTCCAGCACTGCTGTTTCCAATTATAAAGCTTGCATTTTTTAATAGTGTTAGGAAGTATTCAAATCTTAAGGAAGGGATTAATCTAAATCTTGAATTGCCTTTTAAAGAAAATATTTCTTCCAAAATTATATTGCTACCTAGGTCATTATTAGGATATACAATGATATAATTACGGTCATTATTTAATATTGCTTTAACGAACTGTTGTGCATAATTACGCATTTGCGAAAATTCAGTAGTTACCGGGTGAAACATAGCAATTGCATAGGTGTCAAACTCTATTTCGTAATAGGTTTTCACTTTTTGAAGATCTGGCAAGTTTTCAGAGAACATTACATCAACATCTGGAGAACCAATAATTCTAATTGATTCTGCAATCTCTCCCATTTGCATCAACCTTTTTCTTGCTAGCTTATTAGAGACGTAATGAATATGACTAAGCTTACTAACACTATGTCTAATTAATTCATCTACAGTTCCAGATATTTCTCCTCCTTCAATATGTGCAACTAAAATATTATTTAAAGATCCAACAATTGCTCCAGCTAAAGTTTCCACACGATCTCCATGAACTACAATCATATCTGGCTTAATTTCTTTAATATATCCAGACAATCCTTCTATGGTTTTTGCCAGTGTAAGATCCATGGTTGTCTCATGAGTAAAATTTTCAAAAGTATAAACATTGGAAAAATTACAACGTTCTATTTCAAGCAAGGTGTAACCATACTCTTGTTGCAAGTGCATTCCTGTTACAAATACAAATACTTCGAAATTTTTATGAGATTCTAAAATCTGAATTAGTGACTTAATTTTTCCAAAATCGGCTCTCGTCCCGGTTAAAAAAAGGATCTTTTTTTGAGTCATTTATATAATTCGCTTTCTATATTTTAATTTTCCACATCAGTCAATTTCAGTTGTCTATCAACCTTAATATCAGCTGTGGCCTTTTTCCCAATGATGCTTTCATATTTATCTGCTAAGATCTCCCCTGTACCAGGGCGTTTCACCCATATATTTTCGTTAGAAAAAATTTCACCTTTCTTAATTTCTTTTATAGAACAAACGGTGGCGAACGCAAAATCTATTGTCACCTTTTCTTCTAAGGCAGCTTCTTTTTTACCTCCTCTCATTAAAGCGATCTCTGTGCTTGAAATAATGAGCTCTTTACAGGATTGTTCATCCATACTACAAATAATATCTGGACCTGTACGCTTCATATGATCTGTAAAATGTCTTTCTAAGATCGAGGCACCCAAAGCTACTGCACCCAAGCAGGCGTTATTATTTAAGGTGTGATCTGAAAGTCCGAAGACTTTATCTGGAAAAGCTTCATGCAGCTCTTGCATAGCTCCTAAACGAACTAAATGAATTGGAGTTGGATACAGATTTGTGGTATGTAAAAGAGCTATAGGTGTTTTGAATTTATCAAATATAGCAACTGCTTTTTTCACACTTTCAATATTATTCATCCCGGTACTTAGAATTACAGGCTTACCAAAACCAGCAATATGTTCCAATAGCGGATAATTATTACATTCCCCACTCCCTATTTTGTAAGCGGGAACATCAAAATTCTCTAACCTATTTGCAGCCGCTCTGGAAAATGGGGTAGAAATAAAAATTATTCCTTTCCTTTCTATATAATTTTTTAAACTTTTTTCATCCGCTTCATTCAGTGAACAGCGTTCCATTATTTCATAAATAGAAATATCAGCATTTCCCGGGATCACATTTTTAGCTTCAGAACTCATTTCATCCTCCACTATATGAGTTTGATGTTTTATCATTTCTACACCCGCTCTATGTGCAGCATCCACCATTTCTTTTGCAGTTTGTAAAGAACCTTCATGATTAATTCCTATTTCTGCTACCACTAATGGGGGAAAATCTTCACCTATCTTTCTTCCTGCTATTTGTATATATGGTTTCATTAAATCTGGTTCTTATTTAGTAGAATTCTTCTTTATCAAAAATTCGGCATAATCCAAGTCATCTTCATAGTCTATGTCTACAGCTGCAAATGGATGATCTACAATAAAAGGAAAATTCTTCTTTCCAAGTAAACTTCCTTCAAGAATTAGAGAAGCCTTTATTATATAAAGCAAGCCATTTTCATAATAAAGCGGTTCCAAATCCTGACTGCGTTGGCCCATTTTGTAATTGTAAGGCACAAACTTTTTATCTTCAATTCTGCCTAATTTTTTATGACTTTCACTCACCGTCATCAAACTCTCATAACCACCTATCTCAAAAACCTGAAAAGCATCTACCAAAAGCGACTTGGGCCTTAGAGGATTTGTAGGCTGCAGTAAAATAACGTTTTCTATATTATATTCAACATTTTCAAGGACATGTTTTAAAGCCGAAAGCGTAGTAGCCTCATCTCCAGAAATTCCTAAAGGTCGGTCTATCACTTCAACTCCCTCATCCATTGCTATGCGCTTTATCTCGGCGTCATCTGTTGAAACATATATATTGTCAATAATATCGCTGTTTACTTTAGCATAATTAATACTATGCTCAATAAGAGGTAATCCATCCAATAATCTGATGTTTTTACCCGGAAATCTTTTAGAACCTCCTCTAGCAGGTATGATGGCTATCGTTTTATGAATTATGCTGGCTGTCATAATTCGCTATAGTTTTTCAAGTTTTATTATAATTTTTTTGAATACTTTTCGCACTTCCTTATTTATTCGAAACAATCTATCTTTAAAAATTATAGGTTCCACAATATTTTCTCCGAAATCTATTTTGTCTAAAATCAGATCTATTCTCTCTGTATGTTTTTTATTATTACCATAGGCTCGAGCATACCATGTATGAATTAAAAATAAAGATCCATCAGGAAGAAAAACTTCATTGCTTATTTTATCATCAATGTCATCTCGCATTTTAGAATTTAGAAATAGGATTTTCATTCCCTTTCTTCTCAACCAAAAATAGAAACAATAATAAGGTTCGTATAAACTAGACTGATCAAATTTAAAGGGCAAAAGATCTAGCTCATCATTAAACTCATTTTCTTGAATATATTGGCTACTTAAAATCTTCTTTTTATTATATAGCTTTAACACCTCATCAAAGTTAAGAATTGAAAAAAATGTATTAATTGAATATGGATTTTTATTCCTATGATTTATTACCCCTCCATCTCGAATCCCAGCTACCGAATAATTATGATTTTCCATGTAGGCTATTAGACTGAATATTCCCTCCGGCTTTTGAAATATTACATCCTCATCTGCCAGTACTAGCCATTTAATATCAAGTTTTTTGAGCTTTTTAAACATAAAAAAAATACTGTCCAAGCCGTGCATTCCATTTCTACCATCAATAACGTAAACCTGTAGATTCTTAGGATATAATTTTGAGGTCTGCTGATATAGCTCAAAATTAGCAACTGTAGTAAGGATGGCTATTTTATCTTCTATTATTTCTAAGTTTTATTTGGTTTCTGGTTATTAACCATATAATTTGAGACTTCATTATTTAATCCTTTACATACTACAATTAAATTATGATAAAAATGGATCGAGGTAATATTTAAATTAAAATAAGTAGGTTGATATCCTGGGTTTTCAAATTCTTGATGATTTAAACCATCAACTAAACTTTTGAAGTACCCCATTATAGTAACACTCTTATTAAATTCTATACTAGAACCTCCCTTATTTTCCCAATATGAAGTTTGAGTATCCTCAATTACATAAATTCCGCCCAATTTAAGTTTTGGGAATAAGATTTCAAATGTTTTTATAACATGATCGTTCATATGGCTGCCATCATCTATTATAATTGTTGGCTCTCTAACCTCTTGGATTAATTCCTCCAAAAATATTTCGTCAACCTGACTTCCCTGTAGTATCTTGATTCTATTTTCTTGCAAAAATGATTTATCATAGATATCAAACGAAAATATCTTAGCAAAAGGAAAATATGATTTCCACATTCTTAGAGAATTTCCTCCCAGATATGGATTTTCATAGCCTCCAACACCTATTTCCAAAAGTTTAATCTTCTTAAATTTGAATTTTTTAAAATGCTTCTGATAATGGGGTGTATAAAAATGATATCCATATTTATCAGTTTTATGTGTCAATGCCATTTTTGATAGATTATATGGAAAAGCTAAAGCTTTTAAATGCCTTAAATGATACTTTATTTTAAGTCGCTTTTGAACCGTAAATTGTTTCTTCAAATTATCAAACATCTATTTTATATTTGGGTTTCCAGTAAATCTTTGTATTTGATAAATTTTCAAATTCTTTATATTCAATTTTAGTAAGGCGGTTATTATTTAAAATCAATTTGGGAAAATGATATATTAGATCTAAAAGAGCTTGAAAAATGGCTAACGTGGCCTTAAAGTCACCTTTAAAAACTTTAAGTTTTAATTGCATGTAGAAGGTATATAAAAATCTTTTGGGAATTTGTAACCATGGTAAAAATAGAACGTAATTATACCACCCAGATCGTAAGGATCTTCTTAAACGTATTTTATAATCCTCTTGAGATTTTCTATTACTAACCTCTACCCGATGATGTACCAGAACTTGGGGAACATAATGCACCTGCCAGTCTTTTTTAAATAACTGATAAGATGCAAACTCCTCTTCACCATAAAAAATATACCATTCTGGATAATTTGGAATATCCCTCCATGCATCCATACGCCATGCATGCCCACATCCAACAAAACTTTTTACCCGACATGGTACATCCTCGCTTTTTAATTTTTGTGGTAGCTCCTTACCCCAAAGTATCCTAAAGGCAACAACGCCACAATTTGGATTAGCATTAAAATAATTTTCAATAATGTTTAATGGATTGAGAGTTAAAAAGTTTGAATCATCGTCTAAAGAAATTGCATATTTTGATGAAGTCTCTTTTAAAAGCCTATTTCTGCTCGCAATTAAACCAATACTTTTTGAGTTTCTAAGCAATATTATGTTCGGGAATTCCTTTGTAATAATTGAATGGGTTCCATCTACAGAACCATCATCACAAATAATACACTCCACTTGTTTGCTAATGATTAAATGATCAATCTTAATAAGTGTTAGTTTAAGGTCTAAGATGCGATTCTTTGTTGTTATCAATATTGAAAATACAGGTTTTTGCATATCAATAGGTTTTAATCATTGAGTTTGGTAATTGTTGTCTCTTTAGAAAAAAAAGATAAAATGGTTTCCATTTTAAAAACTTTTTAAAAAATCTTGATTTAATAATAAAACAGAATTTCTGTGAGGTTAAAACGTTTGATTGAAGGTTCGGTATTTTAATTTTATTATTTTGAGATAAACTATCTATTTCTGCTTGCATCCAAGTTTCCCAAGTATTGCCCATGTGAAAAGCATAATTTTTTTCAGTAGTTAATCTCCACCCATCTAATTTCAAAACTGAAATATCCAGAAACTGTGTTTCCGAATCACCACCAAGTTTATATTTTGAAGTTTTACTTAATAATTTAGTAAATATTTCCCTTTTATAAGTTGCAACTGCATGACCTGAGCCAACTATTGATTTATGACAATTTGAAGAAATAGTTAATTGCTGACTTAAATAATCTTTGTTATAATTATCGTCCCAACCTATACTATCATAAAACCTAACCAAAGCCTCTTTATCTTTGACTTTTGAAAATTTTAATTGCGAATTCCATAATGAATCAAAAATTAAATTACTGCTATGGGAGGTAAACATCTTAAATTGAGGGATAAGACCTACAACCCCTGCTTTGGGAAAGTTATTAAAAACTGTAATGGTTTCAGTCTGCCAATCTTGCTTAAATAGAATGTCAGCATCTGCAATCGTAACTAAAGGTATATTATGACCAGCCATGCCTTTTATTATAGCATTGAGCTTTCCTATATTATGGGTATGAACAATTTCATTTATGCTGCCTGCACTTAATTGTTCATTCAAATATTGTAAGATTTCACCGCAACTTCCATTATTAACGATGCAAATAAATGTTTTATAACTCACCGTTTTTTGCAGTGAGAGAATACAGTTCTTTAAAACTTTAAAACTTTCAGTATAGTAACCCCTCAAGTTTGGAATATAGACAGGGATGACTATTTGGAATACATATCCATCATTTTCTAAAATAGCTTCTTTCTGTGGATTATTTCCAATACGCATCTTAAAGAGTAAATTTAAAATGGACAAGTTTCATAAATGTCACTTTTCCTTAAAGTAATCATATCTTGAGTAGGTAAAGAAATATCACGATTATTTTGAAAAATTTTCAGTAAATAATCAAAGTTTAAATTCTCATTGAATACCTGAATTGTTGGATAGTTAAATATGCCAACGGATTCAAAGTAATCGTAAAATTTAACATTATCTCCACCAAGATTATTAGAAAGCTGAATCCAAATAGCAGGTATACCATAAGAATGTGCAACAATAATTCCATGTAAAGAAGAAGAAAAGATAATAGAACAATCAACCAAAGAGTCTATAACTGTTTCAATATTAACAGTTAGTAAATCTATAACGTTTAAATCTGTATCAGCAACAGAATTAAATACAAGGTCATAATCAATATAATGTGGAGCAATTCCAATTTTATAATAAGGATTATTTTTTTTCGGATATAAATCAGAAAGTATCAAAGCGGGATCTCCAAAGCGCTCTGGTACGTCATATTTAAGTTGCAACAACCTGTTTCTTGTGTAAGGTCCTCTTACTAATAGAAATTTAGCTTTTTCAATATGATCATTTTGTCTGATAATTCCACTTCCCCAGATTATGGAATTGTTATTGGCAACTTCTAAAATACTACCTACCGTTAAATAATGTTTAATAAAATATTTATAACGCCTCATTGATGGGTGCATTACTTCAACTATTTTCCTTTTGGTAATCTTATCTATCAAATATTTACCAATAAGATCACCAAAATTATCTTTATCATCTGTCCTATTTAAAGAAAAAGAATATAAATGTATCCCTAATGGGTTATTCATCTGTAGCTTCTATAATATTAGTTAGACATTTTTTAAAATTTTCATCACTAAAATAATCTCCAAACGGATTAATTGTCTCTCTGTTTTCCATTTTATCCCATATTAGATTTTCTAAATTTATTTTAATTTCTTCAACATTATTCATATCAGCAATATACCTGCTATTATTGTTCATAATTCTTCTTAACTCACTTCTTTTAGGAGATACAACTAAAACAGATTTTCCTGTAGATGCTAAAAAAGGAACTTTTCCCGGTAAGATATTACAATAATAAGGGCCATTTTCCAGTATTATATTAATATCACTTTCATGCATCTGTTCAAAAGCCGAATTAGAAAAATCTAATGGCTTAAGTATTTTGATATTACTGATATTTCCAAATTCTCGTTTTAACTTATCAATATTATCACCTTTAACTCTTAAAATGAATTCTGTATGGATTTTAATATCTTGATTTTGTTGAATAAGTAGTTTATATGCTTTTAAAACATTAAAGATATTTCTTCCAAGCATTAAAGCTCCATGATAGGATATTTGAATTTTTTTTTCTTTTTTCCTTATTTTATCTCTATAATTCAAATTAAAGGCACTAACATCAAAGTAGTGAGGAAGCGTATAAAAATTTTTATCCGAAGCGTATAAAAACTGTAAATCCTTTGCCATGTAATAAGCTGAAGCACAACATGTTTTAGCCTGCTGGGTTATTTGAATAATTCTCCTTAACCTTAAAATCTCATTTTTATGAATTTTGGAGGACTTTCCTTGATACCAAGAATTTGGATAAGGATCATGAAAATAAATTATTGATTTGTGTAGAACAGGAAGATTATGCAATGCCAAAATTGTTTCATGTTTTAGTCCAGCACTTCTAATAAATATATGATTATATGGTAAATGATTGATATTATTAATATGCTTGGCATATTTTTTAGAAATATAATTTTCCGCGTATAAAATGTTCATAAACCTTGTCGTAAACCTATTAATCCATTTAACATGAATTGGAATGTTATGATTTATAACCTTTTTTGTAATTGAATTTACAGGTAATATCTTTAGGTCATCATCTAAATTAGAGTTAGACAGATATAGTACATCAATTAGTGAATCTGGATAGATTTTTCGCAATTTTGTTAAAAAAGATCTTTCGATAACACCTGCACTTGTCCCGGAAACCCTTAAATCCTGTGTTATTATTAAAAATTTTATCATTTTTTAATTATAAAGTAGATGTTATGAAATGTAAATTCCACACTTACCAATAAAATTAATATAACGCTTGAAATATTTATTTTTAAAATAAAACCTAGTAAAAACAATCCATCTAAACATTCTTTTCTTATTGTCTAAAAATGTTTTTTCCAAATGATCTAATAATAAATTATTCAATTCAGGATCTAAACGAAAATCATATTTCTCTAGAATATAGTAGTAAAAATCGAATGTAGCATTATTTTTTGATGTAAGATTATCTGTTCTTGATGTTATATTATTTCCGCTCAATCTAAAATAAACAATAGCTTGATTAATACTAAAAATTCGCTGGAAATTACTAACCTCGAGCACAGCTAATAAATCTGAATACCACGCTAAAGGGAACTCCTTAAATTTAATTTCTAATATTGAATTTTTCTTGAAGCAATATTCACTAAGGGAGCTTCGAGTACTCCCCTTTAATTTGCGTTTTAAAAACTCTTGAGAACTTTCAATTTCGGGATGCTTGTGAACCCCTGAAATATTTTTACTATTCGCATCTATTACCTGTGATGAATATCTAATTACTTGAATACATTTGCCTTCAACCTCCTCTAAATTCTTGTAGAAACTTTCAACAACATTTTTACCCAAAACATCATCATCACCTAAAATCAAAATCCAATTTTCATCTGCAACCATTTCTATACAACGATGCCATTGCGATACGAGAGATGTGTTACCTAAGTTTTCAGAAAACTCCTTGTATTCAAAAACAAATCTGTTATTAAAATTTTCTAATAATGGTTTTGGATTATCTGGACTTGCATCATTACCAATATAAACTTTAAAATTTTTATTGGTTTGTGCTGCCAAAGAAGAAAGACATTCTTCAAAAAACTCCAGTTTAAAGTAAGGTATCACTATAGCTAGCATCATATGTCTAGCACTTAGGCGATATTCCAATTTTTAGTAATACCTTTTTAATTAGAGTGTCAACGATATAGAATTTGGTCCTTTTAATTTTCAATAATTCTCCTTTAAAACGAATGCTCCTCAAATAATAACGTCTCATGAATGTAAATAAAAGTTTTTCATATTGAGAATCTGAGAGTTGCAGCTTTAAATCGGATAATACGAGCATATGATCTTCAAACATACTACTTGTCATTGTAATACTTTTTGGATGTACTCTATAAACTGCTAAGGGCTTATCTAAAAAATAAATTGGTGGTTGTTTCATGAAAATCAGCACCCACATTAGCCAATCTTCTTTCGCTTTTATGTGCTTTGGAAATTTAAAATCTAAAAACAATATAGCATCAAAAAGGCCACAATGTATGGGGATAGAAAATGTATCATCCCAATTATATAAAACCTCATTCAAACTAAATAAATCTTTATTTAATGTGCAATAAGGAGGATGAATCTTTTTTGAAGATTCTTTATAAAGTACAAAATTAGTAATAACCAATTGAGGTTTTATTTTATGATTATGCTCTAAGGCTAATAAAGATAATTCAATCTTTCTTTCCTCTAAATAATCGTCTCCATCCAAAAACTGAATATAAGTTCCCGTTATAAGATTTAATCCTACATTTCTAGTGGTGGATACACCTCCGTTATTTTTATGAACATATCGAAAACGGTCGTCTTTAGCAAGGTATTCTTTTATAATTTTTGCAGAATCGTCTGTAGAACCATCATCAATAACTATGCACTCCCAATTAATATATGTTTGATCTTTAATAGACCTTAAGGCTTCAAAAATATATTTTTCTTGATTGTAACATGTTACAATTATAGATACTAAATGCATTTTTGAGTTTTAATTAATTGTTCTAAATTTTCTTTAACTTTTTTCACAGCCTCTAACCACCCATATCCAAATCTAACGTCAGGTTCTAAATAATTTCCTTCTGCCCACTCATTCCAAGACTTAATAAAAATAAATGGTGGGTTCTCGGGGTTATCCAAAAGCTCTACCACATTATTAGTGAGATGCCTTTTCCATGTCTCTGGATTGGAATTTTTGAATATCAATGATTTTTTACCGCTTCTGGCAGAATTATCCCAATTAGGAAAGACACAAGGTATATATTTTGAATGGGGTATTTTTACTTCTAATCGAGCTGTACCAACTTTATAGTCACAAATTATAGGTTTCACTTGGACATTCGTACTATTCTTAGATCTTAAAATTCTTTTTACTCTATTTTCTATTCTTTTTAGTGTACCATTAGAAAATAAAAAATCTTGTTCATATCTTAATTTTTGAAAAATATCTAACCCAACTTGTCCTTCTATCTCATTATAATCAAGAGAAACATTGGAATGAGAAACTACTGAGGAAACGAAGTAAATACCTGCAAAGCCATTTTCTATTGAAAGTTTATTGAAAATTCTAAAAAATTCAAGCAAATCTGGTATGTCCTGAATTTTATAAATATGGAACATCGGCTTGTTGTCAATTTTAATATACCGATCATCTCTAAAAAACGGCAACAAATATTCAAAATATCTTATATAGTCCTCATTTCCAAAATATTTCTGTTCTATAAGGACTTTTGAACTATCCAATCCATGCCAAATACCTTTCCAAGTTTCATTGGCCCAGCAAAAACAAAACGGCAGATCTATTTTATCATTTTTTAACATAGCCTCAGCAGGTTTCTCCAAAAGCATTTTTCCATCTCCAAACCAATATTGATAATAAATAAAACCATCTATTCCATGTTCTCTTGCCAGATTTGCTTGATCAATTTGAACTTGGGGTATTCTAAGGTCATAAAACCCCAAATCTGCAGGTAGTTTAGGCTGGTAATGACCATTAAAAAGAGGTTTTGCCTTTGCTACGTTCGTCCATTCTGTAAAGCCCTTCCCCCACCACTCATCATTTTCGGGAATTGGATGGAATTGAGGCAGATAATAGGCTAAAAATTTAATATTTCCTGACATACTATTGTATTCTATTTTTTATTTTACTTAAAGCACTTAATTGCCTATAAATAAAACATTCTACCTTCAACCTCATAAATTTCAAAGGATATCTTTTATAAATATTCTGAAAAAAAAAGTGCTTTTCAATATTGCTTTGATTTGAATTTCTAACAATTTCTTGGTTTACAATTTTATTCACACCTACTTGCTGTTTATCATGGATTCGGTAATAGATTAAGGGTTCCTCTATAAACCCTAAACTATTTCTTCCTGAAGCATGCAGGCCAATCCACCCATCATGCCAATAACCAAGAGGAATATTAATTGGCAAAATGGCAGTTTTCAGAGAAGATCGCATACTTACAGTCGCTCCAGTAATCTTGTTTTGATTTCTAAGAAGATCTTTAAAAGCTAAAAAATTATTTTTCCATTTATTACGTTGATCCAAATTAAAATCCCATTTATCCCACAAGTTAGTATTTAGTTTGCTCCCATAGGAATCAATCAAACATCCGTCTGAAAAAACTAATTCACATTCCGAATTATTTTTAAAATAAAATAAAATTTTCTGAACCTTAATCTTAAACCAAACATCATCCTGATCTGCCAGAAAAATTATCTCTCCCGTACATAAAGTTAAAGCTTTTTCAAAATTTTTTATAGTCCCTAAAGATTCTTCATTTTTGAAAATCTTAATTATCTCAGGGTACTTATCCTTATATTCATTTAAAATTTCCAGTGTGTTGTCGCTGGAATGATCGTCGCATATTATAATTTCATTTACTGCAGTAGATTGGTTAAGAATACTATTTAATTGATCATTTAAGAATTGTGAACCATTAAAAGTACATAGAGCGACAGAAATTCTCATGTTATGACAATTTATATTTTGGAATGAGATCTTCTAAAAATTGTAAATCCAAAAAAGGTTTTAAAAAAAAGATCAATAATATATTTTTTGCTTTTTATCCTATTTTGGAATATCTCATTCTTTGATTGTAGTTCTTTTATTTTTTTTTCTAAATCTATAAAGGTTCCTAATTGTGCAATAAAAAAATCAGGGTGTTTAAGGCTTAAATATTCTAATGCTTTATTTTGCCTACGTTTTGTCATACTCTTTAACATAGATTCACTTTTTATTCTATAAAAGAATCCTGTATGATTTAAGAGATTTACTTTACCCCCTTTTTTTAATAAGGCTATCCAAAACTCCCAATCTTCCCATCCATGTATCATATTTTCATCGTAACCTCCAATTTCTTTCCAATCTCTCTTTCTGAAAATTGCCGAACAAAATATCATATTATTCAAAGCTAATTCATAAAGGGAAAATGGCTTAAGGTCTAAAACTCCAATTTCCTCTCCAAATTTTTCTGCCCTGCAATACACAAGTTTTATATCCTGATCTTTCTTAAAAATATTTAATGCATAAGAAATATAATCTTTTGAAATTTTATCATCTGGATCTAAAGGAAGAATAAATACTCCTTTAGAATTTTGAATTCCAAAATTCCTAGCACTACTTAATCCTTTATTTTCCTGGTATACATATTTAAACCTTTTATCTTTTTTTATCCATTTCTTAGCTATTTCTTCGGTATTGTCAGGACTACCGTCATCAACAATTATACATTCCCAATTTTGGTAGGTCTGCTCTAATACGGATTGTAAGCAATCATCTAAAAATTGGGCTTGTTTAAAACAAGGAACTATAATAGAGATTAAACCTTTTTGCATGCTTAATAAAAAATTAATTATGCTTAATAAAACTTAAATATTTCCGAATTTGCAATCTAGGTTTTGTTAACCAGAAATTATGTAGAAAAATTTTAAAACAATTTTTATAATCTCTGTTAATAAAGTAATATTTAAATAAATTCAAACAATAATAGTTGATCTGAATTATATCTTCCTTCTGGTAGTTAACCTTTAAAAATCTTTTAATTGCAATAATCTGGCGCAAATGTACTTTATCATTCTTATATGGGGCAATTAAACTTTGGGTAACTCCCCCTTCATGCATTCTGTAGACTGAATAGAGATCATTAGATACATAGGCCAAATTACCGGATTTTTTTGATAATAATTGAACATATAGCATCCAATCTCCAAACATTAAATTTTTAAAAGCAGCTTCTAATACAGTTGTGTTTCTAAAAAGAACGGTACAGGTGATTAAATTATTCTTTGTTAGAAAATCAGTAATATCATAGGTGTTTTTTGAAAGGGGATTGCCAATAATTTCATTTAGTTCATTTTGCATCAACACCTTGGCTTTCCCACTATGTATTACATAATTTGAATTGGCTTCCAAAAAATCTACTTGATTTTGTAGTTTAAAAGGATTTGTCCAATAATCATCCCCTTCGCACATAGCTATATATTTACCTTTTGCTCTTGAAAAATTATATCTAATATTCATTCCCCCGCCTTCAACGGAAAACCTATTCACAGACTGATAGATTGGCTTAATTATTTTAGGGTATTTATTTTCGTACTCTTTAATTATAGTTGATGTTCGATCTGTAGAAGCATCATCATTAATTAAAACTTCAAATGCAAATAGCGTTTTTTGCACAAGAAACCCATCTAGACATTTACTTATAAAAGCTTCATGATTGTATGCAAGACAACATATACTAACAACAATATTTTCTTCTGCCTTATTATCCATACTTTTCTAATCTGAACACTGATAATAGTTAAACAAGATTATAATCTTTCAACATGACGCCAACCTCTTCCTTAGAATTAAACATCAATACATCAATTATCGAAAGACCAGGGACAAAATCATTTTGAAACTGGACATATTCAGGAATTGAACTTTGTATAAAATTGAGCTTGATATTATTTTTAAGAAAAAATTTAGGATCGTACAAATCTTGGCCGCCGATTGCATTAATATAGTGACTTGCCATCTCTTGTTTACAAATATCTATAACTCTTTCTTGCCCTATAAGATGTTTATTATCATAGATTATAGAAGACTTTATAATTAATGTGTCTATACAGAGGTAATCATTAAGTTGAGTTAAAGAAAAATAAATTAATTCAGAAATATTTTGATGTTCACTATTAATAATATTGCTCAAGACTGGAATAACTGTATTGTAATATGGAGCATCTTTATAATTCTGGTTGATAGTTTTTAGTAATTTAATTTTCCATTTCGAATTATCAGATATTTTTATTTCATTAATAGGTTTAAAAGAGCTTGATTTTTTTAATGGAACTGTAAAACGTCCTTTTCGTTTATCAATCAATAATGAGTTTCTATTAATCCATCCTCCCTTGATATAATTAACATCATCAAGGACAATAAATTTATCCACGGATTTTATTAATTGAAAGTAACCTAGATATGAAAATAAATAAGGCTGCATTATCCCTATTTTCATTGTAATAATTTTAGTTGATCGATTTTAAAACTTTTGCAGGAGTTCCAATATATATTTTATCAGACTCCATTAGGTTATTGGTTACTCCCGCACATAAACCAATGATATTATTTTCACTAATATTAACAGATCCAGTTACAGTTGAGTTCTGACCAAAAAAAACATTATTATGAATGTTTACTGAACTTCCAATACATACATGGGTTGCCATAAAAACATGATTTCCTAAAACAGTATCATGTCCAATTGAAGAAAGTGCACTTATAGTGCAATGATTTCCTATTACTGAATTAGAATGTATTGCGCAATTCGCAAAAACAACAGATCCATAACCTATTTTAGCACTATTTGCAACAAATGCTGATGGATGTATAAATGTATACCACTTTTCTTTCGGAATATTATAGGAATCTACGAGTAGTGCTCGTTCTACCATTTTATCCTGATGATTCATTTGAAAAATGAATTTAACATCTTGATATTTACCAAACTTAGCAAGTATTTCCTTAGTTTTACAAAGAACAGGAAATCCATTTATCACGCTACCAAATGATTCATCATCAAAAGCAAACCCTATACATTCAATATTTTTACCGAATCTTTTTTCAGCGTCTAAAATCCCTTCTGCAATGTTTATAGCAGTTCCTTTACCTCCAATTATAATAACTTTAGTTTTTTCCATTACTTTATTTTGACTGCCGGTATACCCAAATAGGTAGAATTTGATTGGCAATCTTTATTGACAAAACTCATAGCACCTATAATTACAGAATCTCCAATATGAATACCATGTTGTAAAACAGCATTTGTTCCAATAAAACAATTCTCCCCCACTTGGGCACCACCTATCGTGTTCTTATGACTATCTAAATTATTTGTCATAACTCTTGGACTAACGTAAGTGTTATTACCTAATTTTAAACCTCGAGCGAGTATTGTATCATAACGAATTGTTACATGATCCCCAATGATACAATTGCCTGAAGAAGATACCCTGGAATCAATATAACAATTATCACCTATAATAGTACCTTTTCTTAACTCCACATAATCCATAATTATAGTATTGTCTCCAATTTGAACACCTTCTTTAATAACACAAAAATTTCCAATAATTACATTGACTCCAATAATTGCTTTTGGATCTATAATGGAAAATTTTCCAGTTGTAAAATTATCATGTTTAATATTATTTGATAATGACATAGTCTTTTTTATAAAATTAAAAATAATTATCAGATGGCATTTAGAAAGGTGAAAAGATCTTTTTCATTTAACCCATTATATAGCGGCAAGCATAATATCCGTTTTGATATCGAGTCAGAAATGTTCATTGTAACTCTATCCAGATATGGAAGACTATTTAAACTAGGATAGAAATAACGCCTAGGGAAAACATCATTTTTATTCAACAAGTCTTTAACTACTATCAGCTGTTCTTCAGTTTTAAATAGCACTGGATAATAACTGTAATTCCAAACGGTTTCTTCCCTTAATTTAATTTTTTGAAGATTTAAAAAATTTAGATTTTTATCATAGAAATCTGTAATTCTTTTTCTCTGCTCTAAAATAGATTTCAGATATGGTAAAACTGCTAATCCCATTGCTGCTTGCAGTTCGCTCATTTTTGCATTAATTCCCAAACCACTAAAATCTTCTTGTCCTTTATGCCCAAAATTATGAAGCTGAAAACATATTTGATGCAGCTCAGGGGTATTGGCAAAAATTGCTCCGCCCTCGCCAGTATGAAAAAGTTTAGTTGCATGAAAACTACAGGTACTTATGTCGCCATATTCAAAAATAGATTTTCCTTTATACTGCACCCCAAAACAATGTGCTGCATCATAAATAACTTTTAAACCATACTTTTTTGCAATTAAATCTATTTTCTCCACTGCACAGGGGTTACCAAAGACATGGGTTGCTAAAATTCCTGTAGTTTTATTTGTAATAACAGCTTCAATTTTAGATTCATCGATGGTTAAATATTCGGGATGAATATCAACAAAAACAGGCGTACAACCTTCCCATACAATACTGGCGGTAGTTGCTACATAAGAAAATGGGGTGGTAATAATTTCTCCTTCTAAACCTAAAGCTTTAATAGCAATTTGAAGTGGAAGGGTACCGTTGGTAGTAGCAATTATATTAGAAACATTTAAATAAGATTTTAATTTTTCTTCTAACTCTTTAACCAACCCACCTCTATTCGTGATCCAACCTGCATCCCAAGCTTTACTTAAAATAGCCTGATATTCTGCTTGGGAGGGTAAAAATGTTTTAGTTACAGGTATCATATTTTTATTGAATTTCCCAATTGAATGTGGGTTTAATATAGCCAGGTTCCGTACCCATATAAACTCCTATTTCTCTGGATGCGTTCACAATTGTGAAGCTTAAGATATCCTTTTCCATAAAAACCGCATCCCTTCTGTCTTTTATTATAAAAAAGCTTAAAAAATATTGCCCAGCTTGAAAATATGATTCAGGAAAAAAACATGTTACTTTATTTTTACCTTCTCTAAGAATTTCTCCAGATTTGGAATTAGAAAATGAAAACATAGCTTCTCCCATTTCATTATGTAAATGATAGGTTATATGATATCTTGATGCATCCGTGATCTTGATATTTAATTCTGTGACCAACTCAATATCTTTATCCTCCAGAAGTACATCTTGATAAGTATTGGAAGTGTTTTGGAGGTACATTCTTATTATGTGAAATGAATCCCTATTAAATTCTTCACCAAATTCTTTAAGATTTCCTTTGATATTTTCGCCCTTGAGATAATAGGAAATTGCATTTTCAGTATTCCCTACAAAAGCAGAACATCCATTTTCTAATACCAAACCACGATTACACAAGGTTTTTACACTTGCCATATTATGACTTACAAAAAGTACTGTTCTTCCTTCTCCATGAGATAAGTTATGCATTTTTCCAATAGCCTTTTTCTGGAAATCTACATCACCAACAGCCAATACCTCATCTACTACCAATATTTCTGGTTCTAAATGAGCAGCAACCGCAAAACCAAGACGTACGGTCATTCCACTACTATACCTTTTCACTGGAGTATCTATGTACATTTCGCATCCAGAAAAATCTATTATTTCATCTAATTTAGATCTTATTTCATTTTTAGTCATCCCCAGAATGGCACCATTCATAAAAATATTTTCTCTTCCAGTAAGTTCTCCATGAAACCCAGTTCCCACTTCTAATAAAGATGCAATTCGCCCTCTAGTTTTAATACTTCCAGTGGTTGGCGAAGTTACCCTAGATAAAATTTTGAGCAGCGTAGACTTCCCTGCACCATTTTTACCGATAATTCCTAATACCTCTCCTTGTTTAACCTCAAAATTAATATCGCGTAAAGCCCATACATAATCTTCAACCGCCATAATACTGCGATCATTAATAGCACCCACTTTCAAAAATGGATCTTCTAAACCTCTGATATTATACCACCAACGTTTCAGATCATCTGAAATAGTACCTGTACCAACTGTTCCCAATCGGTATTGTTTGGAGATATTTTCTGCTTTAAGTATTACGCTCATTTAGGGGAACTAAAATTTATATAAATAATCTAATTTAGATAGAAACTTTGTTAGTATAATTTTCTGAATCTTTCTTTAATTTATTAAGTTCTTCATTTAATATAGCTAAAGGAATGGTGATTTTAGAAAGACACAATTCATAATTATAATCTGCATCTTCTTTAGTCCAGACAAAGTCTTTAATATCTTCATGCATAAATCTATATCTAAATCCTTTATAGGCATCACATTCTGCTTCAATTACAGGTATTGCTCCTGCTAATATACTTTCAAAAAAACGATAAGTCCAGATATAATCACCAGATGGACAGAGTACAAATTCCGAATTCAAGAGCGTATTATAATATTGACGATCCCATGTTTTTCCAGGAAATTTTCTACCCTTAGAAGAAAAGTTAATCTCCACCAATAAAGATTTTGAAGAACCAATTAAATTTTTTATTCTCCACATGCCAAGTGATAGAAATCTCATTAGTAATATTCGATTTATTAGAATAAAAAGATTTCTATTCCTATTGAGATCTATCCATTTAAAAATTTCTTTTTTTCGCTCAACCGATACAAAACCTGAGAAGCTAAATTGCAATTTTCTCTTTGTATTCCAATTATCTTTTAAATGAGTACAAATATTATGAGGAAAAATTAAGTTACGATTAATATTTCCAATTGAACTTATAGGTATTGAATGATCGATGCTTGTTATCTTTTTAAAATCCAAGGCTATATCTTGATTTGTAACAAAACAAATATTGAATTTATTTATGATAGGTGATAACTTATAAAGATCACTTTCCTTTACACTTACTTTGAATGCACTTTCAGATAAAGCTTGAATTAACCGTATTTCTTGAAGTAAACGTAGGTCAGAATTAAGAGTAATTACCATATTTAAAAAAATTCACAATCACATTATAATTAATTTAAAATTCTATAAACCAGTTTTTTAAAGAAAGATTATAATAACTGAAAAAAGTAATTGATTTGTACAATAATAATCTTAACCCAATTGAGCAAAATTCAAACTCATCAAAGTTAGTATTACACTTGCCTATCATATTCTCAAATTGTAATTATCTCTAATCAACTTATGGATCAATTACAGAATCTATTAAAATTTCTTAAAAAAATTAAAACAAACTTCTAAACCGTGTCAATAAAATTCTTCTCCGTCTTATTAAAGACTATTAAGCCAAATAAAAACAATAAAAAAGATAGTGATAAAGTATAGATAAACCCAGTAAAAGTAAAGGTTCCGGTGTCTAAAATCATATATCTAAAGCCTTCAATAATTTGAGTTAATGGATTATATTTTACTAACCAAACCCAGTCTGGCATTTTAGATTCCACTTGGCTTAATGGGTATGGTACCGCCGAAATATACATTAATAATGTAGTAGCAAAACCCATTAGCACCGATAAATCTCTATATTTTGTAGTTAATGCAGAAATTGTCATTCCAGCTCCCAGTCCCAAAAAGGCCATCATTAAAACATAGATAGGGAATAAAACTAGGTTCAAATTAGGTGATATATCAAAATCTTGAAATAGATAATAAATATAAAATACTATCAATATAATTAATTGTATTCCAAATTTAAAGAGATTGGAAATCACCGTTTTTAAAGGCATGATAACCCGGGGGAAATAAACCTTACCAAATATTCCTGCATTTGCAGAAAAGGTATTTGATGTTCCAGATAAGCATTGGCTAAAGTAATTCCAAGCAGTAATTCCCGTTAAATTGAATAAAAATGGAGGGATATTCCCAGTTGGGATACTGGCTATATTATTAAAAACCAAGGTAAAAATCACTGAGGTAAACAATGGCTGAATTAAAAACCATAGCGGCCCTAAAATGGTTTGTTTGTAAACAGTTACAATATCTCGCTTCACGAATAATATTAACAGATCTCGATATCTCCAAATTTCTTGGAAGTTGAGATCTATTAGTTTACGTTTGGGTGTTATTTCGTAAAGCCAGTCTTTATTCGCTTCGCTCATAATTGTGAAAGGTATCGGTTGTAGGTTGTAGGTTGTGGGTTAGGTTTTCCAATTATTTTCCACATATTGAATAAACGAATATATCTTGCCTCCTAATTTGTCATAATTATGTTTCAGTTCTTTTATTTCAGGAAAATCATATAATTCATCAATCATTTCTAATTGAGAATAACATTCTAATAAGGAGGCATGTGCATAAATTAAAAATTTAATAAAATCCTGTTTATAAGTCCGTCTTCCATAACCTTCAACAATATTATCTTTTATACTTTTGGAAGATCTTCTTATTTGACTTCCCTGCTCATAAAGTTCAAATTTAGGCAGTTTCATAGAAATTTTATGCACTTCAACTGCGTACGAAAATGCTAAATTATATATATCCAGATCCTTATAACTCTTCAAACCTTTTTTTATTAATAAATTAAATTAAAATCAAAACGACAACTGAGAACCCACAACTGATAACTGACAACAGGAAACTCACAACTCACAACTTCAATCTTATTCAAAATTTCGCATCACTTTCTTCCAAGTTTTCTTAAGCTGACCTAATTTGGATGGCGCTTCTCCATAAGCATTGTATTTATTGTAAGAATAGCCATAACCGTATCCATAGCCGTAACCATAACCGTAACCATAGCCATATTTTGCTCTATGTTGGAAATAATTTAGAACAAAACTGATGTTCTTAATTTCTCCTTTATCATATTTTTCATTTATAGATTCCAACATTCCCCTTTTGGTGTAATCCTGTCTAATTAAGTATAAGGTAGCATCTGCATATTTTACCAAATTCATAGCATCTGCAACAATTCCTATTGGAGGTGTATCCATAATGATGTAATCATACTTCTCCTTTAATTCAACCATCAGTACTTCCATTTGGTCACCCATTAATAATTCAGATGGGTTCGGGGGAATTGGCCCTGCGGTAATTACATCTAGAAACGGAATTTTACTTGGTTGAATTATTTCATCTACGTTATTATCACCTATTAAATAATTCACAACTCCCAGATCATTATTTAATTCAAAATCATCAAAGATCTTTGGCTTACGTAAATCCAATCCAAGTAAAACGGTTTTCTTTTCACTTAGCGCAAAAACAGTGGCTAAATTCATTGCGCAAAAAGTTTTACCCTCCCCAGATACAGAAGAGGTAATCATCACAGTTTTGGAACCTGTAAGGCTTAATTTCTTATACATAAACTGCAAACTACTCCGGATTCCTCTAAAGCTCTCAGAAATAGCAGATTTTGGTTTTTCAAATACTACTAAATTCGCTTCTGCCTTATTTTTACCTATTAATCCCAAAATTGGTATCGGTGATAATCTAGATACTTCCTGAGCATTTAACACATTTGTATTTAAAAAAACGATAAGAAACACAAAAACCAAAGGAATAACAGCGCCCACCAACAAAGCCATTACATAATTCAATTGAGTATTTGGTCCAATTTTCCCTCCGCCTGTATCCTTAGCGCCATCAATGATCATTACATCGCTCACATTCGCCGCTTTAATTAAACTTGCCTCACTCCTTTTCTCCAGAAAGAGACTATAAGTTTTTTCACTAATGCTATATTTTCTCTGGATCTTAAGAAGATCTTGTTCCTCCTGCGGCAACTTTTTAATTGCAGCTTCAGATTGTGCTATTTGCCCGTTGATGGATCTTAATTCTCCTTGTAAAAGCCCTGTAGAAGAGCTTATATTCTCTAATAATACCGTCTTTACCGAATTGATCTGCCTATCTATATCTGCAAAAACTGGGGAATTTTCTTTAAGTGAATATTGATATTTACTTCGTTCCTGAGATAATTCCAAGATCTTGCCCACCCCGGAAGTAATACTTCCTTCATTAATACCTGCTACAGATGGGGCTGGTACATTAGAATAATCTGTCTTAGTTTGGAGATAACTTTCCAACGTGCCAAAATATGCGAGTTGCCTCCTAATATCTTCTTTGCGCACATCAAATCCTGCAAGTTTAGTTGAAATTTGAGAACTTTCTGCTGAGATGTCTAATATTGCATTTTCATTTCTGAAATCATTAAGTTCATCTTCCACTACTTTCAATTCCCTTGATTTCACCGCTAGGCTACTATCTATAAATCTAATAGTTTTTGTGGCAAACAAATTCTTACGTTCTAGCATATTCTGGCTCAACACGGCCACTGTTCCATTTAAATATTCTACGATCCGGGCTTTATTACCGCCCGTCATAGACAAATTGATCATAGATCCATTAAAATTATCATTTCCAATTCCCAAACCGCGATATCGTCCTACAGCTGAATCGAAATTCATGAAACTGATATAAAATGGTGTTCCTACCTGAAGGGCTTGATTACTCCTAGTTACTAAACCACTAAAAAATGGTAATTGAATAGCTTCCCCAACCTTAAAATCTCGACTGAATTCCTGAGTATCTAAACTCAAAGATCCCTTTTCTTTAGTCCCGAAATTCTGTGTAGCAAAGGAAGATGGAAGATTTGCTTTTAAATTAAAACTGTCTTCAGATTTAAAAGTAATTGTAATTGGTAAACCTACAGCTTGGAAACGAGTTGTATCTACTGTGATTATAAAGGGAGTACTTCCATAAGCATCCACTCTTTGATATTCGCCTTCCTTTAAATATTCGAGATAATATTGAAGTTTAGAAACAACCTCCTCATTATGAGATCGGGATCTTAAAATGGTAGTAGCGGTTGTTACCTTATCTGATGTCCCCCCCCAATTAAAAGTAAGACTGGTATTTGCACTAAAAAAAGGATTTTGATCATCTTTAATGGAAATGGAATTTCCTAACTGGTAAACTGGTAATTTCCTAACATTATTATAATAAGCTACCGCCATACTGATTGCAACAGAAACAAGAATAAGTTGCCAGTAACTTAGAATTTTAAGAAGAAAGCCTTTAAAATCGAAAGTAGAACCTACATCGGAAATATGATCATCTTCATTTGCCATTATCTTGTAAAGATTAAGATTACAGAAGTAAGTAAAGTTACTACGCCTACAATATCCCTTGCAGTAGCTAATCCCGTAGTTCCAAAGCCTAATGCTTTTTGAGGTAATGGATCTACTAAAATAAGGTCGTTGGGTTGAATATAATAATAGGGACTTTTAGTTGCATTAATACTGGTGAGATCTATATTATGTATTTTCTCACCACCAGGGTATTGCCTTATAATTTTAATATTAGTTAGATCCCCATACTCAGTTACACCTCCAGCATTTGCCACTGCTTCCATAATTGTCACCTGTTCTTTATAAACCACCTGACTCCCCGAACCTATTTCTCCTAAGGTCGTATATCTTATTCCTGCTAATTTAACGGTTACGAAAATATTTGCTTCATCTTTAAAGTATTGATCTAATAATTCTTTTTCTATTCGCTCTCTCACCTCATCCACCGTAAAACCCATCACATTAATTTCCCCCAAAGAAGGAATTCTAATATTACCGTGAGGATCCACTAAAAACCCATCGTAATACAATCTTTCTTCCCCTGTAGCTGCAACATTCGCATCGTTAATAGGATTGAACATCCCAACTAATTCCTGGTCGAGTGCTTTTACCCTAATACTTAAAAGATCATTGATCTGAATTCTATATGGTTTTTGAAGACGTTGGATTTGAATAATGCTGTCTACCGCTGTTTCATCCTGCTGCAAATAGGTGATCTTTTTTGTAGAAATGCATGAGGTGAAACTTAAAACAACAATTCCAATAAATACCAATAATTTATAATTCATAAGCGGAGATCGATGTAAATAAATTCAAAATAGCTAGATATTGGGTAAGAATATGCTTTTCAATCAAATAATATAAACCTTGAAAGCATAGCCTGTAAAACAAATATAGCGGTTGTGGGCTAATAATAAAACTAATCTTCTTTTAACTCCGTAAATTCTAGCTATTTTTGCAAAAAATTTATTCTGTGAATTACTTATCGGTTGAAAATATTGCTAAATCTTTTGGCGAAGTTGGATTATTCTCTAATATTTCCTTCGGAATCAATGAAGGACAAAAAGTAGGCTTTGTAGCAAAAAACGGAAGTGGGAAAACCACTTTATTACATATACTTGCCGGTACAGAAACTCCAGATGATGGAAGAGTTGTATACAGAAAAGGTATTACTTCGGCCTTCCTTGCTCAGGAGCCAGATCTTGATCCAAAGCTAACGGTAGAGGAAACTATTTTTGCATCGGATAACGAGATCATGCGAGTGATCGCACAATATGAAAAAGCATTAGAGAATCCAGAGGATGCAGATGCATATCAAAAAGCTTTCGAGCTTATGGAAATGCATCAGGCATGGGATTTTGAAACTCAATATACTCAGATCCTTTTCAAGATGAAACTGGATCAACTAGATAAAAAAGTAGGTGATCTTTCCGGAGGACAAAAGAAACGTCTTGCGTTAACCGTGATGCTTTTAAGCAAACCAGATTTTATTATTCTGGATGAGCCTACCAACCATTTAGATCTGGATATGATAGAATGGTTGGAAGAATTCTTTAAAAAAGAGAATTTCACCATCTTTATGGTTACCCACGACAGGTATTTCTTAGAAAATGTGTGTAATGAGATCGTAGAGTTGGAAGATGGAAATCTTTATACATATAAAGGAAACTACTCTTATTACCTAGATAAAAAAGATGCCAGAATAGAATTGGACCAAACTAATACCGATAAAGCAAAGCAGCTTTTTAAGAAGGAATTAGATTGGATGCGAAGACAGCCAAAGGCAAGAACCACAAAATCTAAATCTAGAATAGATGATTTTCATGAGATCAAGGATCGCGCTTCTAAAAGAAGAAAAGATCATCAGGTTCAATTGGAGATCAATATGGAACGCTTAGGAAGCAAGATCGTGGAGATCCATAAAATTTCTAAAAGTTATGAAGGCAAGCAATTGCTAGATAAATTTGAATATAACTTCCAAAAGGGAGAACGTATTGGGATCATTGGAAAAAATGGAACCGGGAAATCTACTTTCTTAAATATCTTGACAGGAGCTATTAAACCAGATTCGGGAAAAGTAACCATTGGTGAAACTATTAAATTTGGATATTATACCCAAGGTGGAATCCAAGCGAAACCAGGACAGAAAGTAATTGATGTTATTCGTGAATATGGCGATTATATTCCTCTTCAAAAAGGGAGACAGATCTCTGCACAGCAACTATTAGAGCGTTTCCTTTTTGATCGTAAAAAGCAGTATGACTTTGTAGAAAAATTAAGTGGTGGAGAAAGAAAGAGATTGTATTTATGTACTGTTCTTATTCAGAATCCTAACTTCTTGATCTTAGATGAACCTACAAACGATCTGGATATAGTTACCCTGAATGTTTTGGAGAATTTCTTATTGGATTTCCCTGGTTGCCTAGTGGTAGTTTCTCACGACAGGTATTTCATGGATAAGATTGTGGATCACCTTTTTGTATTTCAAGGAAATGCTGAAGTTGAAGATTTCCCAGGAAATTATTCTGATTATCGCGAATATGAGGACAGTCAGATTGCTGAATCCAACGGAAAATCTAAAAATAATAATGTAAAAGAGGTTGCTTCTAAATCTGAAGCAAAATCTGAAAGCGGACTTACCTATAACGAAAAGAAAGAATTCAATAAGCTTGAAAAGGAGATCGCTAATCTTGAAAAGAAGAAAGAAAAGATTCAGCAGGAATTTTTAGAAATTTTGGATTCAGATAAGATTGCAAAGAAGTCTATAGAGCTTAAGGAAGTTGAGGATTCCATAGAAAACAAGACAGAACGTTATTTTGAGCTAGGGGCGAAAGATTCTTAAATTTCGGGTTTGAGGTTTGAGGTTTCGGGTTTGAGGTTTCGGATTTGAGGTTTCGGGTTTCGGGTTTCGGGTTTCGGGTTTCGGGTTTCGGGTTTCGGGTTTCGGGTTTCGGGTTTCGGGTTTCGGGTTTCGGGTTTAAAATTCACTAAAATTGAAATTTTGAATTTTGAATTTTGAATTTTGAAAATAAATTTAAATTATTGCATCAAATTTTTGCTTATATAAAATTCCTGTTCAGATCTTCCAACCAACATGGAGTGCATTCTCCATTTGTATATGATCTGCTTACAAAATGTTTGTATCTGAAAAATGATACACCCGCATTTCAGAAAATAAGAGTCTATTGGAATGCTGTGCATAGAGATAAAAAAAGTATTAAAGTAACCGACTTTGGTGCTGGAAGTAAGGTCTTCAAATCCAATAATCGCAAGATTTCAGCTATCGCAAAAAATGCAGGTATTCCTTTAAAAAGAGCGATTCTTCTAAATAAACTAGGCTCTTATTTTCAGTTTAAATCTGGACTGGAATTAGGAACTTCTGTAGGAATATCCTCTGCAGCAATTGCAATGGATAATCCTATTTCACTAACAAGTCTAGAAGGTTGTTCAGAAACGGCTAATGTCGCTCAGATGTATTTTGATGAATTCAATTTAAAAAATATATCTGTCCAAATTGGCGAATTCGACGTATTATTAGACTCCATATTAGAAAAAGAAAACACAAACAAAGATTCAAGATTTGATCTTGTTTATTTCGATGGAAATCATCAAAAAGAACCTACTCTAAAATACTTTAAAAAGCTACTTCCTTTCGCTCAGAACAATTCAGTTTTTATCTTTGATGATATTCACTGGTCGGCAGAAATGGAAGAAGCATGGGAAGAGATCAAAGCTGATCCTTCTGTCCGTGTAACTATAGATAGCTTTTACTGGGGACTGGTTTTTTTCAGAAAAGAACAAGAAAAAGAGCATTTTACAATTCGCTTGTAACAAATATCGAAATTGGGCGTCCTATTGAAGCAATAAATTTATTGGAATCACACTATGAGCAAAGTTATTGAGATACGCAGCATTACTCGAGACTTCCCTTTAGGGCAAGAGATCATTAAGGTTTTAAAAGGAATAGATCTCGATATAGACAGAGGGGAATATGTAGCATTTATGGGGCCTTCTGGATCTGGAAAATCTACTCTAATGAATCTTCTAGGATGTTTAGACACACCAACTTCAGGGACTTATATTCTTAATGGGAACGATGTAAGCAAAATGAGTGATGATGAGCTTGCTGAAATTCGTAATAAAGAAATTGGCTTTGTATTCCAGACCTTTAACTTATTACCACGTACAACCGCACTAGAAAATGTTGCCTTACCAATGGTATATGCTGGTTTCTCTAAAGCCGAGCGTAAAGTTCGTGCTGAGGAAGTTTTAACTAATGTTGGGCTAGCCGATAGAATGGATCACAAACCCAATCAACTTTCTGGAGGTCAACGTCAGCGTGTTGCAGTAGGACGAGCTTTAGTTAATAAACCTTCTATTATACTTGCAGATGAGCCAACAGGGAACCTGGATTCTATTACCTCTTTGGAGATCATGACTTTATTTGATGAAATACATGCAGCCGGAAACACCGTTATTTTAGTTACTCACGAAGAAGATGTTGCCATGCATGCCCATAGAATTATTAGACTTAGAGATGGGATTGTGGAGAGCGATGTTAGAAAGGAGCAAGTTGTTACACCTGAATAGACATTAAACTGACTTCTCGACTCCGCTCGAAGGAACAAAGAATTAGAATGTCATCCTGAGCTTGTCGAAGGATCTCAATGAAGTTACATTCTTCCTTATAAGAGATTCCTCCAGCTGTCGGAATGACAAAGCATAAAAAGTGTCATTCTGAACGAAGAGCAGCGAAGTGAAGAATCTCAATTAATCAACAAGCGTTTTTATAAAAGATCCCTCTCTCCTAAATTTAATTTGGATCGTGATTACAAAAACCTCTGATGTCCTCCTTCCTAAATAACTATTAAGATTTATGAAGAATCTTTATAATTACCTACGAGATTCCTCTCCCAAAAGGGATCGGAATGACAGATAAATATCTTACTAACCTTAGTGAAGAGATTTCTTATTTTTAAAAAAAGCTTCGACCAGCTCTGCCGTACATTTTGTATAACTGTCTTCCTGAGCCTGAAGAAGGATCTCAATGAAGTTACATCCCCCCTTTATAAGAGATTCCTCCAGCTGTCGGAATGACAAAGCATAAAAAGTGTCATTCTGAACGAAGAGCAGCGAAGTGAAGAATCTCAATTAATCAACAAGCATTTTTATAAGAGATCCCTCTCTCCTAAATTTAATTTGGATCGTGATCACAGAATCCTCTGATGTCCTCCTTCCCAAATAACTATTGAAATTTTCGAAGAATCTTTATAATTCCCTACGAGATTCCTCTCCCAAAAAGAAATCGGAATGACAGATAAATATCTTACTAACCTTAGTGAAGAGGTTTCTTATGTTTAGAACAAGGCTTCTACAAGCTCTGCCTGACATTTTGTATAATTGTATTCCTAAGCCTGAGAAGGAGCTCAATGAAGTTACATTCTTCCTTATAAGAGATTCCTCCAGCTGTCGGAATGACAAAGCATAAAAAGTGTCATTCTGAACGAAGAGCAGCGGAGTGAAGAATTTCAATGAAGCAAGATTCTCTACCACAAGAGATCCCTCCTACCGTGGGGATGACAAAAGCTTCGGAATGACATCGTTCTACTTGGCATTTAAAATTCATTTTATTACCTTGTATTAAATTCATCTACAAATGATCGATTTTGACAGGGAAACCTGGATTTATTTACTGATAATTGCAGCTGTTATTACCTATTTTCTTTGGAATAAAGGCAGCGCAACGAAACTTCGCAAGCATAAGAAAAACAAAATATTTAGAATGCGTTATTTGGAACGCAAAAAGAAAAGCAAGTCAGTTAGCAAGGTTTAAAAATTCCTTATTAAATATAATTCACCTTGGACGTCACCCTGAACTAGTTTCAGGGTCTAAGCTATGGATTAATTCTACTCATATTAAATGCTGAAATAAGTTAGGCTTGACTTTTTTAAAAAAATTCTATTTT
Organism: Gillisia sp. CAL575; assembly: GCF_000403785.1. Lineage (GTDB taxonomy): Bacteria > Bacteroidota > Bacteroidia > Flavobacteriales > Flavobacteriaceae > Gillisia. Next base: position 22,197 of record NZ_APHJ01000028.1, on the reverse strand, counting down.
ATGAATAAAAACAGACCAACAATTCTCTAATCACCTTCTTTGAATGTTTGTATCTTTGAATTGTTCAAAATAAAATTGACATGAAAATATACACCAAGACCGGAGATAAAGGAACTACCTCTCTCTTTGGGGGAACCAGAGTTCCTAAACATCATATAAGAATAGAGAGTTATGGAAGCGTAGATGAATTAAATTCTCATATTGGACTAGTTAAAGATCAAAAAGTTGGAGATCACACTCGTGAAGTTCTAAATAGAGTTCAAGATAGACTCTTTACCTTAGGAGCCATTTTAGCTACAGATCCAGAAAAAGCAATCCTTAAAAGTGGAAAAGAGCGCTTAAATATTCCGACTATAACCGAAGAAGACATCGTTCTTCTTGAAAAAGAAATGGATTCTATGAACGAGAATCTTCCAGAAATGACGCATTTTGTGCTTCCTGGAGGACATCCTTCTGTGTCAGTTTGTCACATTGCCCGATGTGTCTGCCGTCGTGCAGAACGCATGGCTACAGCACTTTATGAGATAAGCCCATTTAACGAATTGGTTTTACATTACCTAAATAGACTCTCTGACTACCTATTTGTGCTGGCACGAAAATTGTCCAAAGACTTACATGCAAATGAGGTAAAATGGATTCCTGAAAAGAGTAGTTAAACAAATTGAAATTTATTAAGCTAAGAGCTTAATTTTATATAAAAATTAAGATTTTAGACCATGTTCTTAAAATTATTGACGAAATAATAGATTTTTTACTTGCCTATTACAACAAAAAAATTATTTTTGCAAAAAATAAACACCGATAAATCAATGTATTGGACATTAGAATTGGCATCTTATTTAAGCGATGCACCTTGGCCGGCAACAAAAGATGAATTAATTGACTACGCTATTCGAACTGGAGCTCCATTAGAAGTAGTAGAAAACCTTCAATCCATAGAAGATGAAGGAGATTCATATGACTCTATTGAAGAGATCTGGCCCGACTATCCTACAGACGAAGATTACCTTTGGAATGAGGATGAATATTAGAAAAACATAACACGTAAATACTAAAAAGTCTCCTAAAAGAGGCTTTTTTTTTTACGTACATTTGAAACATATTAAACACAAAAAACTATGAGTTTTTTAGATTCTGTATTAAAAGTGTTTGTTGGAGACAAATCCAAGAAAGACGTTAAAGAAATACAACCTATAGTAGAGAAGATCAAAGCTTTGGAGAAGGAGTTCGAAGCGCTTTCTATAGACGAACTACGTGAGAAAACGGTTACTTTCCGAAAGAAAATTGACGATGCTACCACAGATATTCGATCGAAAATTGAAGCTTTAAATACTGAAGCAGATACTTCAGAAGATATTACTAGAAATGAGGATATCTATGCGGAAGTTGATGCCTTGAAAGATGAAATGTATAACATCACTGAGTCTGTTCTTAACGATATTCTTCCTGAAGCTTTTGCTACAGTAAAAGAAACAGCCAAGCGATTTGTACATAATTCAAAACTAAAAGTTACCGCCACTGCTTTTGACAGAGAGATCTCTGCAGAAAAAGACTATGTGGAATTAGAGGGAGATCATGCAATTTGGAGCAACTCTTGGGATGCTGCAGGAAAGCCTATTACTTGGGACATGGTACATTACGATGTTCAGCTAATTGGTGGTGTTGCAATGCACCAAGGTAAGATTGCAGAGATGCAAACTGGGGAAGGAAAAACGCTAGTTGCAACTCTTCCTATGTACCTAAACGCTTTAAGTGGACGAGGGGTGCACTTGGTAACTGTGAATGATTATTTGGCAAAAAGGGATAGCGCCTGGATGGCCCCAATTTTTCAGTTCCACGGAATTAGTATTGACTGTATAGATTATCACCGTCCTAACTCTGCTGCGAGACGTAAAGCTTATAATGCAGATATTACCTATGGAACAAATAACGAATTTGGTTTCGATTATTTAAGAGATAATATGTCTCATGCTCCAGACGATCTAGTACAACGCTCACCAAACTTTGCAATTGTAGATGAGGTGGATTCTGTATTAGTAGATGATGCAAGAACCCCATTGATCATTTCAGGACCTATTCCGAAAGGAGATATTCACGAATTTGATGCTTTAAAACCTGCAATTCATAATATTGTTGAAGTTCAAAGAAATCATTTAACCAAGGTTTTATCTGAAGCAAAGAAATTAATTGCTGCGGGTGATACTAAAGAAGGTGGACTTCAACTTCTAAGAGTTTTTAGAGGTTTACCTAAAAATAAAGCACTTATTAAGTTTTTGAGTGAAGAAGGAATTAAACAACTACTTCAGAAAACTGAAAATCAATACATGGCAGACAACAATCGTGAGATGCCAAAAGTAGATGAGGAGCTTTATTTTGTTATTGAAGAAAAAAACAATCAGATAGATCTTACCGATAAAGGTGTAGAATTTCTATCTGGGGAAGACGATCCAGACTTTTTCGTAATGCCGGAAATTGGTATGGAAATCTCTAAGATCGATAATGAAGGACTTAGTAAAGAAGAAGAAGTAGAGAAAAAAGAAGAGCTTTTCCGTGAATATAGCGTGAAGAGTGATCGTATCCATACCATGCGTCAGTTGTTAAAGGCTTATACTTTATTCGAAAAAGACACAGAATATGTGGTTATGGAGAATAAAGTGAAGATCGTTGATGAGCAAACTGGTCGTATCATGGACGGTAGAAGATATAGTGATGGGTTACACCAGGCTATTGAAGCTAAAGAAAATGTAAAGATTGAGGATGCTACTCAGACATTTGCAACAGTAACTCTTCAGAATTTCTTTAGAATGTATCGTAAGCTTTCTGGAATGACGGGAACTGCGGTAACTGAAGCTGGTGAATTATGGGAGATCTACAAATTGGATGTGGTGGAAATTCCTACTAACAGACCAATTGCGAGACATGACCGTGAAGATCTTGTTTATAAAACAAAACGAGAAAAATTTAATGCAGTAATAGATGAAGTTACCAAACTTTCTAATTCAGGTAGACCGGTACTTATAGGAACTACTTCAGTAGAGATTTCTGAATTATTGAGCAGAATGCTGAAGTTAAGAAGCGTTCCTCACAACGTTTTGAATGCGAAATTACATAAGAAAGAAGCAGATATTGTTGCTGAAGCTGGTAATTCTGGAATTGTAACTATTGCTACCAACATGGCAGGTCGTGGTACAGATATTAAATTGAGCAAAGAAGTTAAAGAAGCAGGCGGATTGGCCATTATTGGTACAGAGCGTCATGATTCTAGACGTGTAGACAGACAGTTAAGAGGTCGTGCTGGTCGTCAAGGAGATCCGGGAAGCTCACAATTCTATGTTTCTTTAGAAGATAACTTAATGCGTTTATTTGGATCTGAAAGGATCGCGAAATTAATGGATAGAATGGGCTTGGAAGATGGAGAAGTAATTCAGCATTCCATGATCTCTAAATCTATTGAACGTGCACAGAAAAAGGTTGAAGAAAATAACTTTGGTGTTCGTAAGCGTTTACTCGAGTACGATGATGTAATGAATGCTCAAAGAGAGGTGATTTACAAACGTAGATATCATGCACTTTTTGGAGATAGATTAAAGGTGGATATCGCCAATATGATCTTTGATACTTCTGAAGTTATTACTGAAAATAACAAAGCAGCCTCAGATTATAAGAATTTTGAATTCGAACTTATTCGTTATTTCTCTATGAGCTCTCCTGTTTCTGAAGAGGATTTTGGAAAGATGGATGTTCAGAAAATAGCTGGTGTTGTTTATAAAGCAGCATTCGAGCATTATCATAATAAAATGGATCGTACAGCTGTTTTAGCTTTTCCAATTATTAAAAATGTTTACGAAGATCCAGCTAATAACTTTGAGCGTATCGCAGTTCCTTTTACAGATGGAGTAAAAAGTTTACAGGTTGTTACCAATCTAGAAAAAGCCTACGAAACTGAAGGAAAACAACTCACCAAAGATTTTGAAAAGAATATTACACTTGCAATTATAGATGAATCTTGGAAAACGCATTTGCGTAAGATGGATGAATTGAAGCAAAGTGTACAATTAGCGGTTCACGAACAAAAAGATCCTTTATTGATCTATAAGTTTGAAGCATTTGAATTGTTTAAGGCTATGATAGAGCAGGTAAATAAAGATGTGATCTCCTTCTTATTTAAAGGAGAAATTCCAGAAGGAAATACTGCGAATATTCAAGAAGCACGTCAGCCTAGACGTCGTGAAAAAATTGAAACCACTAAAGAAGAAATTCCGAATATAGAGGAACGTTCTGCACAAAGCAAAGCTGCCGGACAAACTCAGCCTCGTCCACAAATAACAGAGACCATAGTTCGGGATCAGCCAAAGATCAATAGAAACGATAAGGTTACAGTTAAAAATGTAATGAGTGGAGAAAATAAGACTATGAAATACAAGCAAGCGATCCCTCTTTTAGATAAAGGAGATTGGGTAATTACCGATCACGAAAGCTAGAATAAAATTTCTTTCGCAAACAACAAACCCGGCAAATTGCTGGGTTTGTTGTTTGTAGAAATAAATGAAATGATCTTGAGGTCATCCTGAATTTATTTCAGGATCCCTATTATTTGATAATCAGAATAAAGCAATTTCTTCTTTAAGTTTGTCTCATCGAGCGGAGTCGAGATGTGTTTTTTATTATCACTGGTCTCAAGCTCTCAATGTTTAGATACTAAAACTTCCGATCGGTCGGAATAGCTTGACTCAAATGGGTTAATTATTACAAAAAAAATAAATCTAAGTTTTTGATACCTTTAGCTATTTAACCAAGAGCTATTATGAATAAAATTACAATTGAAATTAAATGGGGTGTCATCTTTACCCTTGTTGCATTACTCTGGATGGTTTTTGAAAAAACAATGGGGTGGCATAATGTACTTATTGCCAAGCAGGCTATTTACACTAACTTCTTCGGGATCTTTGCTGTATTAGTTTATTTCTTTGCGATTAGGGATAAAAAAAGAAATTTTTATAATGGACAAATGACTTGGCGCCAGGGCTTTGTGGCCGGAATAATAATAACCATTGTAGTTACAGTTCTTGCTCCCTTATCACAATTCGTAACCAGCACCTATATTACTCCCGATTATTTTAATAATGTGATCGCTTATAGTGTAGAAACAAAAGTGATGAATCAGGAACAGGCAGAAGCCTATTTCAACTTGAAATCTTATATAATTCAAGCTACTTTTGGTGCTTTGGTAATGGGAGTAGTAACTGCTGCTGCAGTTGCATGGTTTCTAAAGACTAAAAAAGAATAAGCTATTCAGCAAAAAAATTGCTGTCATTTCGAAGGAGCATTTCGCAACTGAGAAATCTCGTCTTTATTTTACACATATCATTCAATTGAGATCTCTCACTACGTTCGAGATGACAAAACATTCAAGAATACTGAAAATCACATCGATTTAATCAATCTTCAGTAATAAATTAGGATCTGGGCAGTTCTCTAAATAGAATTCTAATTTGTCTCCAGAGGCAACACCTGGATAATCTCCAGTGAATCCTTGCATGTCTCTAATCACTTGAAAATGTAAATGTGGAGCATAATCCCCATTTACCTTTCTGGAACCAAGAGTGCCAATTTTATCTCCCGCTTCCACGATCTGCCCGAAGCTTAATTTTTTAATTGAATCCTTGCTTAAATGTCCATAAAGCGTATAAAAAGTTTTATCACCTACAATATGTTCAAGAATAATTGTGGGCCCATAATTACCAAAACCTTCATTATCATTAAAGCTATGTACTGTTCCTTCTAAGGCTGCTAATACCGAAGTTCCTGCATCACACCAAAGATCCAAACCTATATGTATATTTCTGGAAGAAGGAGTCGTTTCTCCATTAAAAATCACGCTTCGTTGATATAAGCTACGCTTCTCATTATAACCTCCATAGGCAACTTTAGCCTTCTTGGAAGCAACATATCCATCAATAAAAGTTTTCACTGCTGTTGCAGACGGAATAGGCATCTCTCTAATATCTTTATTAGTTTCTGAAAGATCTATGTGAACAAAATCTTCTTTTTCAAAGGTTTTATCCAAGACCGGTGTAAATTCACTAGTGCATTCCTTTATAAATTCAGAGAAATTTGATTTGTACATGAGCTATTTTTTTCAAAAATAACTTATTTTATATACACGTCGCTAAAACTTGCATTTATGTTAACACTTCCATTTCCACCCTTGTCTTTATAGTATCCATTAAGGATCTCATTATCATAAGATTTAGTTGATTTTATAGAAGCTGCTTTTGGATATTCAATATTACTTTGAGTCCCGTTATAATTAAAATTCAAGGCAGCGCTAGGCAAGGAAAGTCTTAGGTCACTATTTTCTAAAGTGATGTCTAAATTTTTAAATCCCGATCCCAATTTTCCCACAGCAAGTTCTCCAAAGGTTCCAGAAAGTATACCAGTCTCTGTGATTTCTCTAATATTTACATCACTGGAGTTGGAGATAAGTTTGATGCTTTTTACTTTACCTATTTCACAGTTTTCAACATAATTCGTTTTAAGCACTCCATAATTCCAAACATTCACATTTATTGGACTGTAGGATACTTTAATTTCTGTTTTCTCACCTTCAATGACATTAGCAGATAATTTACTATGAGATAAATTTGCTTTTATATTGGTAGTTTTTTCGCCCAATTTTAATTCACCATATCTTACATCTAACTCCAATCTAGCATTTCTGGGGATTTTAATTTTAATAATGCGTTTACCTTGAGAAGAAGATCTAGTTGTTTCCCTTTCTCCACCTTTAAAGTTTTGTTTTCCTTCCATCTCTTTACCGAAATTCTCTCCCCATATTTCCATTTTCTTTCCAAAATCTTCACCCCATTTTTCCATATCTTTTCCAAAACTCTTCTCGAAATCTTCTCCCCAAGCTTCCATTTTCTTTTCAAAATCTTTCTCCCAACCCTCGGAGTTTTTTTCAAATTGCTTACCCCAAGCTTCCATTGATTTTTCAAAATCCTTTCCGAAATTCTTCTCCATTTTTTTCTCCCACTTCTCCATATACTTATCTCCATCCTTTTTATAGGCATCATAATCAAAGTCCATATTCCCTATTTTTTCATGGAACTCTGGGGGTAAAGGATTTTTACTGATGTTCTCTAACATTGGAGCCATCATATCAGTCATCATTGGTCCTAAGATATCTTGAAGATCTCCCATAGATTCAGATAAAGAGGACAAATCCATATCTATGTTTAAATTCAAACCTGTACCACCGCCAGAAGTGATCTCAATTCTATCTGAACTTCCTGAAGTTTCTAATTTCCAGCTCTCCATTGCTTTTTTAGCTTCTTCGCTTTTCAAATTCCCTGATTCTAAATAGGCTTCTATAGCCACTTCATTCTTATCCCAATTTTCTACTATAATATTGGTGTATTTTGCGTCTACAACTACAGAAACATCCTGTTTCGTTTTATAAGTTTTCTCAAGTTTTTTAATTTGAGCAAAGATCCCTGTAGAAAATAATAAGCAAAATAGAAGGGTATAATTAAACTTTATTGTTTTCATTACGTGCGTTTTTAGTTTGTTTTACTTCTTTTAATTTATTCTTGAGTTTATATAACAAGTCCAAACGAAATTGAAGATTTTCAACCATAGCTTCAATCGTTTGCTCATTTGGACCCGTTTCATTAAACTCGGTATTTAAGCGTTTATATTCATTATTCAATTCAGACATTTTTCCCATAAATGAATCTATCAAAGCTTTATTTTTAGGATTAACTTCCAGCTTTGCCAACTCCATATTGATCCCAGCTAAATAATAGTTTTCAATCTTTTTAAAATCGGGAGAAACTTCACTTAACTGAAACTCTTTACCTGAAGTTTCAATTTTATCATCCTGTATTTCTGGCGTTAAAACTATTGGCGTTTCTGTTGTAATTGATTTTTCTTTGTTCAAAAAGAACGCTCCAATTCCAACTGCAATAATAAATATTGCCGCGATTTTCATGAAGCTAAACTTATTGCTATTCTTTTTTGTTGGTAAGGCAGCATCTAGCTTGGCCTCAAAACGGTTTTGATGACCTTTACTTAACTTTTCCTTGGTCCTGGATTGATCATCCTTAAACATTTTTCTAATATCCTGTGCCATTTCTAAATGCTTTTAATTTTTCTTGTAATTTTTTTCTTCCTCTATGCACCAAAGTCCTTGAAGCAACCTGCGAGATTTTCAATATTTCTGAGATCTCCTCATGATCATATCCTTCAATTAAGTAAAGCATCAGGGGATATTTATACTTTTCTGGAAGCTCCTGAATTTCAGCTTTTACCTCCCCTATCCCAATTCCATCATCCACCTGCCAATCTTGAGCCTCATCATCTGCTACTTTCTCTATCAATTGTTCATTTAGCGCAACATATTCCAGTTTCTTAGCTTTCAAATGATCAAGACATTTGTTAATCACGATTCGTTTTAACCATGCTCCAAAAGTAACTTCTCCGGAATATTGATGGAGCTTCGCAAAGGCTTTTACAAACGCTTCTTGCATGGCATCTTCAGCCTCTGCTGTATCGCGCAGGAATCTGCTAGCCACAATGAACATTCCATCACAATAACTGTTATAAAGTTTTAATTGTGCTTTTCTGTTGTTGGCACGACAATCTTCTATGAGTTGATGCTTTAACAAAATTTAATAATACTTAGTTAGTTAGTACTTTAAAGACGATCTAGAAATTACCTTGTTGCAATATTCACTATTTTATTCTGAAAAAATAAATAGGTATGTTTTATATGAATTGAACATCGCAGATAATATCTATTTGCTTGGTTTAAACCGAATGCCATATTTAGACTGACAATTTTCTATAATTTAAGATAATTGGTATAATTTTAGAAAAGTATTTTAAAATCTATAAACTCTAGAATGCTTATCATATTATCCCTTTCATATTAAACACCTCGTTTTAGTACTTATGAAAATTTCGCAACGCTATATTATAAAAATCGTAATTGCTACAATAGCTATAATAGTTGGTGGAATTTTACTTTGGCGTTATTCTACTAAAGCCTTAAGTCCTGAAGATTCCAGCGCTTTTTCTGAAGGATCTTTAAAAATGGAAGTTATTTATAACAGGCCATACAAAAAAGGAAGAGAGATTTTTGGCGGATTGGTACCTTACGGAGAAGTCTGGCGAACCGGTGCTAATGAAGCAACTACATTTTCTACCAATAAAGATATTTTCGTAGATGGCTCCCCGCTTCCAAATGGAACTTATACTTTATGGACCATCCCTATGCAGGACTCTTGGAAAGTGATCTTTAATTCTAAAATGTACCCCTGGGGTATTAATATGGAAGAAAAGGCCTCTCGAGATCCAGATTTTGATGTTTTAGTTTTAGAAATGCCAACAATAAAAGTTCGGGATACCTTAGAACAATTCAGTATTTATTTTGAAAAGGCAAATGATCTGATACTTTTTAATTTAGCATGGGATGATATTAAAATTTCGGTTCCCATTAAAAAATAAAAAAGCTGTTCAAAAAAAATAATTTTTCTGAACAGCTCCTCATTCAACTAACAATGATAAATAATTAAGGTTTTTCTCAATTATTCATCCAACATTAAGTTTAAAGTAACATCTATATTATCTCTAGTTGCTCTAGAGTAAGGACAAATTTCATGAGCTTCATTTACCAGCTGCTCCCCTTGTTCCACATCTACACCAGGAATGTAGCAGTCTAAAATAGCTGCCAATTGAAGATTTCCATCTTCTAAACTTCCTAATTTCACAGTTGCAGTAACATTAAAATCTCCCAGGTCTACTTTATGTTTTTTAGCTATTACTTGTAAAGCACTTCCAAAACAGGCAGAATATCCCGCCGCGAACAATTGTTCTGGGTTCGTATAATCTTCTCCTTTCCCGCCCATACCTTTGGGCATACTCACTCTCATATCTAATATACCATCGTCACTTTTTACATGTCCTTCTCGTCCTCCAGAAGTTGTAACTTTGGCTTTGTACAATGTTTTCATCTTGTATATTTTTGATTAATTTTAATTAAATTTGAAGATACCAACATTAGCTATTTACTTCAAAAGAAGTGCTCATAAATTTGTCATAAATCTCGATTCTTACTTTGTCTAATTCTACTAAAAAATCTGCTTTGCAACAATCAGCAAGCATACCTTCAACCCCAAATATTAATCCAGCTTCTAAAGATAAGATCAAGACTTCTAGAAAAAAGATCTTGGAAGATCCAGATTTAGCAACAAAATTATTGGCAGGAGATAAGACCGCTTTGAGCAGAGGAATCACTTTAGTTGAAAGCAACCAGAAAGAGCATCAGGCAATTGCAGAAAAACTTATAGAAGAATGCCTTCCGCATGCTCATAGATCTCTTAGAATAGGGATCACAGGCGTCCCAGGAGTTGGCAAAAGTACTTTTATTGAAGCCTTTGGTAGTTACTTAATTCAACAAGGAAAAAAGGTTGCTGTTTTAGCAGTAGATCCTAGTAGCTCTGTATCTCACGGGAGCATTATGGGTGACAAGACAAGAATGGAAAATTTGGTGACCGAGGAAAATGCATTTATTAGACCTTCTCCTTCTGGAGATTCCCTTGGGGGAGTTGCAAGAAAAACACGAGAATCTATAATACTTTGCGAAGCTGCAGGATTTGATATTTTACTTATAGAAACGGTTGGCGTGGGACAAAGTGAGACCACTGTTCATAGCATGACAGATTTTTTCTTATTGCTGAAGTTAGCTGGCGCAGGGGATGAATTACAAGGAATTAAACGCGGAATTATAGAAATGGCAGATGCTATTGTTATAAATAAATCTGATGGTGATAACTTGAAAGCTGCACAGGCTGCAAGATTGGAATTCAAAAGAGCTTTGCATTTATATCCACCAAAAGCTAGTGAATGGCAGCCAAAAGTTTCTTTATGTAGTGCAATAGAAGAAACCGGTATTACTGCGGTTTGGGAAATGATCTTAGAATATAAATCTTTAGTAGATAAGAACAATTATTTTGAAATCAATCGGCATAATCAAAATAAATTCTGGTTGCTACAAACCATCAACGAGCATTTAAAAAGCAGATTCTATCAAGATCCTAAGATCAAAAAAGCTTTAGAAGAACAATTAAAAGCGATAGAAAATAATGAGACCACTCCCTTTGCAGCTGCAAAATTATTGCTTGAACTGCAAAGTATTTAAAAAATAATTTAATTTTCCCTTAAGTGTCCTAAACTGGTAAAGGACTTCACTCATTTCCGATCCTTTGGAAGTTTCAGAATATCATTACTCTTAATGAAAATAATAAATTGAGACCCTGAAATAAATTCAGGGTGACGTGACAATTATCAGGGAGCCGAAATACTATTAAAACGAATACACAATAAAAAATAATATCTTTTACCTTCGCTTCATGAATATTCTAAAAAAATTATATCAAAATTACCCAGTAATATTACTCCTTCTCCTAGGAGTTTTAATTTTTATCACTCACTTGGATGTGCTGATGGTGAATATAATGGAGGCTCGTAATTTTATTAGCGCCAGAGAAATGCTTACCCATAACAACTGGATCTTTACTACCATGAATGAAGCAGCACGTTATGAAAAACCCCCTTTTCCTACTTGGTTAACCGCGATATCTGCCTATCTCTTTGGGATGGAAAGTTTATTTGCATATCGTTTACCAGCCGCGCTAACCTCAATTCTACTTCTTATAATATTTTACAAGCTTCAGCTCTTGTTAGTAATTCAAAAGAATGTTGCCTTTGTTTCAAGTCTAATATTAATGACCTCTTTTTATATTGTCTTTTCGGGGAGAGATGGCCAATGGGATATTTTTACCCATGCTTTTATGATGGGTGCTATTTACTTTATTATCCTCACATTTAACTCTGATATAAAAAAATACAGTTATGCTATTATTGCAGGATTATTCTTTGGGGCTTCTTTATTAAGTAAGGGGCCGGTTTCTTTATATGCTTTATTTATCCCATTTTTAATAAGCTACTCGCTCACTTATAAATTCCAAAATCTAAAAGTGAACTGGAAACCTATGCTTCTCTTTCTAGTTGTTGGTATAAGCATAGGAATTAGCTGGACTCTATATGTGCATTATTACGATGCTGAAGCATTTGCTGCGGTAGCCGAACTTGAAAGTAGTAGATGGCTAAATTATAATGTGCGCCCTATCTGGTATTATTGGAGTTTCTTTACCCAAAGCGGAATCTGGACCATTCCGGCATTTATGAGCTTATTTTACTGGTATTTAAGACCAAAGGTTTCAAATTTAAAAGCCTATAAATTCTATATTCTATGGACTTTATTTTCAGTTGTACTCTTATCAATAATTCCTGAAAAGAAAAGTAGATACTTACTCCCAGTTTTAATTCCTTTGGCGATGACCACTGGTTTTTATGTGGAATATATTATTAAGAATTTCGGGAGAAGATTATCAAGAATAGAGCGATTTCCAGTATATCTGAATTTTATAGTACTAACAATTATAGCAGTTGCTGCGCCATTTGTATTGTATTATTTCTTTGGAGTTGCAATCTGGGAAAAGTCATTGTATTTTATATTAGTAAGTAGCTCTCTTGTTTTAATTGGGCTTGGTTTTGTCTTCGGATTAATTAAAAAGGCACCAAAATTACTCTTTGCATTGCAATTCTTAATGATTCTTGTGATCTTAAATTTTGGCTTTCCCTTATTAGAGCTTATCTCTCCACATAGAAATGACCCTAATATTGCAAGCCTTATAGAATATGAGAAAGCTGAAAAAATTCAGATTTATGAAGTAACTGGAATTATTCCTGAATTTATTTTTGAATACGGGAAACCTATGCTAGAGATAACTTCTGAAGAAGATCTTCCTGCTGAAGCCAAGATTGAAAAAATTGGAATCTTAGTGCATCAAGAAGAAAATCAAAAATGGAAAGAACATTTCCAAAGCTATAATTTCCAACTTATAGACACCTTAGATCTAAACCCAACAATGGCTAAGGGAGATAATAGCCGGTTGATTCGTGAATTCTACGTTTTAACTAAAAAGTGATTTTGAATTTTTCCAGAGATGCTCTATGCAAAAAGACGAACAATAGTCCTATTATAGTCCCAAAGAACATTCCGGTTATTACATCTAGAGGATAATGTACTCCCAAATAAATTCTACTGTAAGTAACAACTACCGCCCAAATAAGTAGAAAATAAATTAGTTTCGGATAAAACCTTTTCAGAATTAATCCAACAAAAATCGCTAAGGCTGTAGAGCTAGCTGCATGTGCAGAAAAATAGCCAAAACTACCACAACGCACTGCGATAAATCGGGTATATTCCATCACTCCTTCTTGTCCACAAGGCCTAGGCCTTTCAAAACCATGTTTAAAAAGATTCGCTAATTGATCTGTACAGGTAATCATAAGTGCTACCAGAACCATAGTGATCAATGTTCCCTTGACACCAAGTTTTTTGTAGATAAGAAACAACAATACTGCATACAAAGGAATGGCGGTCCATTTATCTGTAATGAGAAGCCAAAACGGATCCCAAGGCAGGCTACCAAGATTATTTAAATAAAGAAATACTTCTCTGTCGAATGCAATTAGTTGGTCTATCATTAAAAATTAATTGGTTGCCGTAAAGTATCATAAACTGATAAGTAACGCCCTTCTGAACTTGTTTCTAAATCTCATGACACTGCAAAGACCCTGAAACCCGCCCGAACGGTCCGGGCAGGTAAATTTAGGGTGACGAGAGAATTATTATGATAATTAGGGAGTATTCTCAAATATTAATCATCATATCTGGAAACTTCCCGATCATAAAATTCGTTTGCTTGTGTGATCAAGATCTCCGCTTCTGTAGCTAGTTCCTTTTCATCACTTTTATCAAAATCTTCTAACCACTCTACGTCGTCATTTTCTAAGTTGATTATAAATCTTGGGTATTCCGTATGGATCACGAAAATAGCATCCGGAAAATCAGTATTGTCACCTAAAAGAAATTTTGGAAATTCCATATTTTTTACTTTTTATAATTTTCAGAAGAAAGCTATAATTAACCTTGCTGAATTTTCTTCAGCATAAAATTAAGCTGCCTTCAGAATTAATTTTTTACTTAAATAATTGAATCTAAAATACAACATTATAGCCGAGGCAGATAGACCTGCTAATAAGCCCAACCATATTCCCATACTCCCTAAATTCTCTGCTTTTCCGTAATATATAGAAACCGGAAACCCTATCACCCAGTACGCGATAAAACAGATAACTGTCGGGATTTTCACATCCTGCAATCCTCTAAGTGCTCCAAGAATTACTACCTGTAGGCCATCACTTAATTGAAATAAAGCAGCAACTACTAACAGTTGAGCGGCTAGAACTATCACATCTACATTATCTATATAGAAAGTTGGCAACCAATCTTTCATTAAAATAAAGAGAATAGCAAAAACAGCTTCAATTAAAAAAACCAGTAAGAACGTGGAAAATGCAATTCTCCGAAGCTCTTTATAATTATGTAATCCTTTTTGATTTCCAACCCTTATAGTGGCAGTAACGCCTAAACCAACGGCAATCATAAAGGTCATAGATGCCAGATTAAGTGCAATTTGATTTGCTGCCTGAGGGTTTGTACCTAACATTCCTGCCAAAAAGATTGTTCCAGTAAAGATCGCAACCTCAAAGAACATCTGTAAAGCAGTCGGAAAGCCTAAGGCAAATATTCTTTTGAATATTGCAAGCTTGAATAGTTCATTCTTAGACCAGATAAAATAAGGTTTGAATTTCTTCTTCTTTCTTAACACTTGCCATAAAAACCACAGCATAAAAAATCTTGATATCAAGGTACCTATAGCAGCACCTTCCAATTCTAATCTTGGAAAGATCCAGAATCCATAAATTAATAAAAAGTTGAAGATTACGTTTACCACATTCGCTATTAAAGTAGCATACATGGCATATTTAGTTTGTGACAGCCCATCTGCAAACTGCTTGTAAGCTTGAAAAATCATTAAAGGGATCATAGAAAACGCAACTATTTCCAAGTATGGAATGGCTAATGCAACCACTTCTGGCGGCTGATCTAAATGATATAAAATAGGTTTAGCTAATAATAGAAGTAAAAAGAGTGCCACCCCGTTCACAGTACACAACATCACACCATGGTGAAAATAACTTCTACCCTTTTCTATATTGGCCGCTCCATCTGCCTCGGCAATCAAAGGGGTTATTGCAAATGAGAAACCAATCCCTAAAGAGAGAGCGATAAAAACCAAACTATTTCCCAGTGAAACTGCAGCTAGTTGTGCAGCCCCTAATTGACCAATCATCAAATTATCTGCCAGACCTACTAAAACATGCCCCAATTGTCCCATCATGATAGGAAAGGCTATATTTAAATTATACTTAAACTCTTTGGTGTAGGCTGTTAACTGCAATTTCTAAAATTAAGTGGCAAAGATAACCAGATTTGTTTGGGCAAAAATTGAATTCCATTTTAATTTTCTAAAAATCATTACTGATCTTTCTATTGAAAATTAAAATGGAATTCTATTAAGTGACTATTTAAATTACAGCTTTGAAACTCCCGAATTAGTTGAAATTCCGTATTTATCTACTAAGTAAATTAAAGAGGTCATAGTTGCAGCACCTAGCTCCAACTCCCTTTTATTTATTTGATCGAAAGTATCATTTTCTGAATGGTGATGATCAAAATAACGTTGAGAATCTGGCACTAATCCGGCAAGTACAATTTCACCATTTTTTAAAGGACCAATATCTGCTCCACCGTGACCTAACTCGAAGTAGTGAATTAAATAAGGTTTAAACAAGGATTCCCATGCAGCTATTTGATCAAATTGATCTTGTTTTGCTTCAAAAGAAAATCCTCTGGGAGTGAATCCTCCAGAATCACTTTCTAAAGCAAAAATGTGATTCTCATTCTTTTCTTTAGCTACCTCTGCATATTTATTACCACCACGTAAGCCATTTTCTTCATTCATAAATAAAACCACACGAATACTTCGTTTTGGTTTAATTCCAGACTCTTTTAATAATCTTAATACTTCCATAGACTGCACCACTCCAGCTCCATCATCATGAGAGCCATCTCCAACATCCCAAGAATCCAAGTGTCCACCTACTACTATATACTCATTAGGAAACTGGCTGCCAGTGATCTCTCCAATCACATTATAACTTTGCACATCTGGTAGTTGTTCACTATTCAGCTTAAAATATACTTCTGTATTCTTTTCAATTTTTAAAAGACCACTTAAATATTCTGCGTCATTTGTGCTTATAGCTGCTGCCGGAATTCTTTGAGAAGGTCTTAATTCGCCATAACTCATGGTTCCGGTGTGAGGAAAATCATCCAATCGCAAATTCATTGATCTTACCAATACTCCAATCGCTCCATATTTTGCAGCTTCTGCCGCTCCAGAATATCGCTGATCTACACATCCGCCATAAGCTTCAAAGGTATTTATAAGGTCAGCACGCATTGGCCTGTTATAAAAAACGATCTTCCCTTTAATTTGTTCCTCGCCATATCTTGCAAGATCTTCTATTCCTTGTACCTCTATAATCTGAGATTTTGCACCGCCTACAGGTGTAGACACAGAACCACCCAACGCAGTAATATTAATATTCCTAGTGCTACCCGGCGCAGTTTCTATATAAGCAAATTCCTTTGCTCCTCGCACCCATTTTGGCACCATTACAGGTTGCAACCAAACCTTATCTAAACCTAAAGTCTCTAATTCCTTCTTAGTGTATTCTACCGCCAATTGGGCGTCTAAAGATCCAGAAAGTCTTCCCCCAATATCGTTGGATAAATGCTCTAGCCATTTGTAGGATTTGCCATTAAGCAATGACATGTCGTATAACTTTCGAAGATTTAAAGAATCTTCCTGTTTATTATTAAGTTGTGAAAATGATAGCTGACTACACAAAATAGAAAGTCCTACTATAAAAATTTTTCTCATTGGAAACTTATTTTTAATAATTTAAAAAGGTAATTATAAGGTTTCTTTTTTTAGGATCTCCTTATATTCTTCGAGATTATTTTTAATCTCTGGAGATAACTCTGGCTCCTGAACATCTTTGTATTCTGTAAGCACATCATACAATATTTTGGCAACCAAATAACGTGCCGTGTCCTTATCATCTGAAGGGATTAAATACCAAGGAGCGTGAGGTTTGGAAGTAGAATTAATAGCCCCTTCATAAGCATGTTGATAGTCATCCCATAGTTTGCGTTCTTTAAGATCTCCTGGTGAAAATTTCCAATTCTTTTCAGATTTATTTAATCTCCGCAACAAGCGTTGCCTTTGCTCCTCTTTAGAAATATGAAGAAAAAATTTAAATATTAAGGTACCATTATCAGCAATATGTTTTTCAAAATCTCTGATTGAATTTAACCTCTCTTCCCAAAATTCTTCATTTACATCTTCCAGACTATTAACCCCAGGTAAATTCTCTCCTAAAATATACTCCGGGTGCACTCTGGTTACCAGTACATTTTCGTAGTGAGTTCTATTAAAAACTCCAAACTTTCCGCGAGCCGGTAGTGCAATATAATGTCTCCATAAAAAATCGTGTTTTAGTTCTAAGGGTGTAGGCACTTTAAAACTATGAACAACTACTCCTCTGGAATTAAAATCTTTAAACACTTCTCTTATCATACTGTCCTTACCCGCAGTATCCATTCCTTGAATACAAATAAGCACCGCATATTTACCATGCGCATATAATTTATCTTGCCATTTACCCAGTTTTTCTCTGGTTTCTTCAAGAAGATTTTTAACTTTTTTTTCGCTGATTTCCAAAGGATAGGAAGTCGCTTTGTTCTTTAATTCAATTTCAGAATCTATTCGAAAATGTTTAAGATCTAATTTATCCATATTCTAAATCGTTGAATGCTAAATATACAATCTTTAAGAAACATATTTTTTTTATCTTCGCCATTAAATTCGACAGCTTGGAGAGAGAAGAAATAATACAGAATGTTGCCACTTTACTTAAGGAAATCCCTAGTTCTATGGAGGTGGTAAAGAATGATTCTAAAAGGGATCAACGATTCCGTTATTTAGCAACTCATATGGTGGATAAGGCTCTAGAAAAAGATGCTCTTATTATTTCTGAAAACCAAAAAGGTTTTGCCATACTTTTTAAAACAAGCAAAAAGGATGAAAACTTTTGGAAGGAATTACCTGAGCAATTAGGTCTTGTTTGGCATGTTACGGGGATCAAGAAGGCTTTAAAGATTCTAAAGACACAAAAACATATCAAGAGCCAACGCCCGCAAGAGGGTGAATATTTATACTGCTGGTTCTGGGGAATTTTAGAAGATTCTCGCGGGGCAGACAAGCAAGTGGGAAAAGAGATGAAAGATGAATTTTATCGTCAGGCAAATCTTTACAACATCCCTTTATATGCTGAAACAAGAATGCGCCAAAATGCATTGGTATATCAAAGATTCGGATTCGAACTTTTTAATACATGGCAACATCCAAGTGGAGACACCATGTATTTCTTAAGATACTTGCCAAAATCATCTAAGAAATAATTACGCTTTTTTTTAAGGTTTAATTTCCCAAAGTAATAACTCTTGGGATACTTAATTATGCGAAAAATTGTTTTTCTTAAAGTTGTTGGGATCCTCGGATTTGTTATTATTAAGTTTATTAAGTTCTTTACGATTTACTTGCAAAAAGCTTAACGTCTTCTTCAGTAACTTCTGATCCTCCTAGAATAATAAGACGTTCTACAACATTACGTAGTTCACGAATATTCCCTGTCCAATCATAATCCTGTAACTGTTTCACTGCTTTTTCTGTGAACAACTTTACATTACTCCCATGTTCTTCTGCAATCTTATCTGAAAAGAAATTAACTAATAATGGAATATCATCTCGACGTTCATTTAAAGGTGGAACCTTTATAAGGATTACCGCTAATCTATGATAAAGATCTTCTCTAAATTTTTTGTCTTCTATTTCCTTCTTAAGGTCCTTATTAGTAGCAGCTACTATTCTTACATCTACTTTAATATCCTTATCGCTCCCAACGCGTGAGATCTTATTTTCTTGCAAAGCACGTAATACTTTGGCCTGCGCAGAAAGGCTCATATCTCCAACTTCATCTAGAAAAATAGTTCCCCCATTTGCAGCTTCAAATTTCCCTGCTCTATCTTTATTTGCTGAAGTAAATGCTCCTTTTACATGCCCAAAAAGTTCACTTTCTATTAGTTCTGAAGGGATTGCAGCACAATTCACTTCGATCATAGGACCACTTGAACGTTCACTTTTCTCATGAATCCAATGCGCTACAAGTTCTTTACCAGTACCGTTTGGTCCAGTAATAAGCACTCTGGCATCGGTTTGTGCAACCTTTTCTATAATTTCTTTAATAGAAGTGATCGCGGAAGATTCCCCAATCATTTGATATTTCTTACCTACTTTCTTCTTGAGTAGCGTATTTTCTACTACCAATTCTTTTCTGTCTAAAGCATTGCGAACAGTATTTAATAATCTATTAAGATCTGGTGGTTTAGAAATATAGTCGAAAGCACCCATTTTCATGGTGTTTACGGCTGTATCTAGATCTCCGTGGCCAGAAATCATAACCACTGGAACTTCTGGTTTTATCTTCTTTATGGCTTCAAGAACCTCGATCCCATCCATTTTTGGCATCTTAATATCACACAAAACAAGATCATATTCCTCATCTTTTATCTTCTCTATCCCTATCAATCCATCCTCAGCTTCCTCTAACTGATACGTTTTGTTTTCTTCAGAAAGAATTTTAACCAAAACCCTACGGATTGATGCTTCATCTTCTATTACTAAAATCTTTGCCATTATAATATACTTAATTTAAGACCTGTACGGCCATATAAAGAATTTTTATCGTTTATGGTATAAACCCTATCCTGATTTTCATCTCTCAACCGAATATTATTAATAAGGCTATGACCAGTGTAAATATAAAAAGAAAAATACTTCGAGAACTGCAATTCATAACCAATCCCAGATAAAACTGTGGTCATTGATATATTCTGAGCTAGTTTATTGTCTAAGGATGTTTTTACATTAATATTAATTCTCTCCTGAATATTTGCATAAAATCCATCCACAGTTACAAATGCTTGGAAAGAACTATTCTCACCTAGATAATATCTTATATTAGTTTTTGGTACTCCCAAAGTATAGGTCCAATCCGGATGAAATTTTTTATAATAATTAACGATTGGCAACGGAAAATTTACACTTGTAGATGTCGAATATCGTAAACCTAGAATTAATCTCCAAGGATGAATTAATTGCTCGTCCTTTTTAGATTTAATAAAATATATAGATCCTGTATATTCAACATCCTCACCTTGTAATTCTTCTGTTTCAAAATTAGAAGTTGCATTAGCCTCGACTTCAACTCCAAACCGCCATTCTTCAGTCATTTTAAAAGTGTAGCCTAAACTAAAAGCATAAGATTGTAAATGTTCAAGCTTATCTACAGGAAAGGGAGCTACATCTTTATATTGAAAATTTACATTTTCATATTGAATTCCAGGTATAAGATAAGCCCCGCTATCATTCAGTTTAATAGGGAATTTAAGGAAAGACTTAAAACGACTTAATGAATTATCTGAATTAGACTGTGGAAAATACGTGTATTCTACCCTAGCTAAATCGGCCGCCTGAGCATTCATTAAAGCAGAATTTCCAATAAAACACAAAAATAAAACTGCGTTAAGTATTTTCTTCATTTGGGGGAGTTATTGGAGCGCTTGAATTTTTTGGATAAAACATGTGTACGTCTCTCTGAGGGAAAGGAATAGAAATACCATTCAATCTAAATTTATGATCTATTTTAAACCTCAACTGACTCTTAATTTTAGGATCTACAAAACTATCTGTAACGAAGAAATGTAGGGAAAAAACCAATGCCGAATCTCCAAAATCTTCAAAAAGAACAAAAGGTTCTGGCTTTTTAACAATTCCCGTTTGCTCTCTAGCACATTCTAGTAAAATAGCTTCTACTCTCTCTGTATCGCTTCCATAAGCCACACCAACCTTTACAAATTCTCTTGTAGATTTGTGGTTTTGGGTATAATTAAAAAGAATCTCACTTATAAATTTATGGTTAGGAATGATCATCACTTTATCATCTCTGGTGAGTACCCGGGTAGTACGTAATTTAATGTTTATCACTCTTCCTACTCTTCCATCCATCTCTATAATATCTCCAACTAAAAGCGATTTATCTACGATAATAAACAGGCCTCCAATAATATCTTGAAACAGTTCTTGCAAAGCTAAACCAAGACCAACAAATAAAGCTGCAGAAGCAGTTAACAGCACTGTTATATTGATCCCTGCGGAACTTAAGGTCACAATAATAACAATTAGGTATACTAAGTATTTTATAAATTTAAATACACTAATAAATTTAAGCTTGTCATTCTCTTCAAGTTTCCTAGTTAAGAAAACCCGAATTAGCCTTAGCGCAATGGTAGTGACAACAAAAGCAAAAATTACTAATAGAACAACTCCAACAGTTAGATGCATTCCAGTTGTATCTTCGCCTGTTAAAGGATATAGTCTAATATTCAAGAAATCCTGGATCAATCCCCAAATATCCTGTTCTATCACTTCTTTAACTTTGTCTACATTCCCTTGCATCCATTAATATTTAATCCATTTGTACAATTCTTTATAAGTAGGTTTTTTACCATACATTAAAATTCCTACTCTATAGATCTTAGCAGCCAACCATACCACTCCTGCATTGGATACAATTAAGATAACTAAAGAAATCGCTATTTCATACCACGGCACTCCAAAGGGAATTCGCATAAGCATAACAATTGGTGAGGTTAACGGAATCATAGAAAATATAGTGGAAACCGTACCATGAGGATTTTCTATTACAGAGAAAAAGCCTACATAAATACCCAACATTAATGGTAAAATAATAGGAAACATAAATTGTTGTGTATCCGTTTCAGAATCTACTGCTGCACCAATAGCGGCATAAATTGCACTATAAAGAAAGTAACCACCTATAAAATATACTAGAAATGAGATTATCAAGGTGAGAATAGGTAAGTTGGTGATATCTATTATTAGTTGCTGAATTTCACCATTAGAAACCTGATCGATATTTTGCATTTGCGGCTGCCCTGCCATTATATCC
>NZ_APHJ01000027.1 GCF_000403785.1 Gillisia sp. CAL575 | reverse complement strand
GTTATGGTTGTTGTTCCGCTCCAACCTGCTGCATAGGTTACAGCCCCTGTAGCTGCAACAATCGTATTACCTCCAGTTAAACTTGCTGCATCCAGACTGTAAGTAATTCCTGTTGAGTTAGTTGCTGTGGTTGTGGTGGTCACTGACCCCGCTCCCTGGCATCGGGTTGAAGTTGCCGGAGAAAAAGCATTGATTGTTACTGATGGTGTTACCGTTAATACCGCAGGATTTGAAATTGTTTGGGAACAAGTGTCATCTGTACTGCTTATTACCACATCATAATTACCCGTATTGGTTAAGATTAAATTACTAATAGTAAGAGTATTTGTCTTTGTTCCGGAATAGTTACCGTTATCAGAAATAGGGATTCCATCTTTTCTCCATTCATAGCTAGATATGTTTCCTGAAGCTGAAACCAGAAATGTATTAGAATTCCCTTCACAATCCTCCACATTAGTTGGCTGGGTATTAATGGTAATGTTCTCATTAACAATTAGAAAAGCTTCTTCCGATGAAACCTCAGCACAGGGCGCAGTTCTTTTTATTTTTACTTTGTAGGTTCCGGCGTTTGCTAAAGTTGTTTGATTAATACTTAATGTAGGCGTAATGATTCCTAGAGAAGTGTCATTTTTAAACCATTCATAGGTAAGACCAGTTCCAGTAGCAGAAACCGAAAAATTAACAGGAAATCCAGAACAAATAGTTTGCGATGCTATTGGTTGAGTAGTGATTGATACTTCCTGATTTATAGATAAAATTTTAGTTGACACAGCATTTGCACAAGGGGTAATTCCTGTAGCTGTTAATGTTAAAGTGACAGGCCCGGTTTCTCCATTACCCGGAGTGTAAGTAGCTGTAGTAAGAGAATTAGCATTCGCGATTGTTCCTGTTCCATTAGATGTCCAGACAATTTCTGTATTGTTGCTAGCCGATGATCCTGTTGTAATATTTGTTGCAGCATTAGAACAGGCAATTATTGCGGTTCCCGCAACTGCTGTTGCAGCCTGGGATATTGTCAAAGTTTTAGTTGACACAGCATTTGCACAAGGTGTAATTCCTGTAGCTGTTAATGTTAAAGTGACAGGTCCGGTTTCTCCATTACCCGGTGTGTAAGTAGCTGCAGTAAGAGAAGTAGGATTTGCGATTGTTCCTGTTCCATTAGATGTCCAGACAATTCCTGTATTGTTGCTAGCCGATGATCCTGTTGTAATATTTGTTGCAGCATTTGAACAAGCTACTACAGCTGTTCCTGCAACTGCTGTTGCAGCCTGTGATATTGTCAAAGTTTTAGTTGACACCGCATTTGCACACGGTGTAATTCCTGTAGCTGTTAATGTTAAAGTGACAGGCCCGGTTTCCCCATTTCCCGGTGTGTAAGTCGCTTGAGTAAGAGAAGTGGGATTTGCGATTGTCCCTGTTCCATTCGATGTCCATAGGATATCTGCATTGTTGGTAGCTGACGATCCTGTTGTAATATTTATTGCAGCATTAGAACAGGTAGTTATTGCGGTTCCCGCAACTGCTGTTGCAGCCTGGGATATTGTCAAAATTTTAGTTGACACAGCATTTACACAAGGGGTAATTCCTGTAGCTGTTAATGTTAAAGTGACAGGCCCGGTTTCTCCATTACCAGCTGTGTAAGTAGCTGTAGTTAGAGAAGTAGGATTTGCGATTGTTCCTGTTCCATTAGAGGTCCAGACAATTCCTGTATTGTTGCTAGCAGATGATGCTGTTGT
Organism: Gillisia sp. CAL575; assembly: GCF_000403785.1. Taxonomy (GTDB): domain Bacteria; phylum Bacteroidota; class Bacteroidia; order Flavobacteriales; family Flavobacteriaceae; genus Gillisia. The sequence goes on along the minus strand of NZ_APHJ01000027.1, from coordinate 127,834 downwards.
AATATTTATTGCAGCATTAGAACAGGTAGTTATTGCGGTTCCCGCAACTGCTGTTGCAGCCTGGGATATTGTCAAACTTTTAGTTGACACAGCATTTGCACAAGGGGTAATTCCTGTAGCTGTTAATGTTAAAGTGACAGGCCCGGTTTCTCCATTACCAGCTGTGTAAGTAGCTGTAGTAAGAGAAGTAGGATTTGCGATTGTTCCTGTTCCATTAGATGTCCATAGAATACCTGTATTATTGGAAGCTGAAGCCCCAGATGTAATGTTAACTGCAGAATTGGAACATGCTGTTACTGCGGTTCCCGCAACTGCTGTCGGGGCTTTTGTTATAGTTAATGTTTTAGTTGATATAGCATTGATGCAAGGAGCATTCCCTGTAGCAGTTAAGGTTAATGTTACAGGACCTGTTTCATTAGCACCTGGCGTATAAGTAGCAGTAGTAAGAGAAGTAGGATTTGCGATTGTTCCTGTTCCATTTGATGTCCATAGAACACCTGCATTATTAGTAGCGGAAGATCCAGCAGTAATATTAACTGCAGCATTGGAACAAGCTGTTACGGCAGTGCCTGCAACTGCTGTTGGAACCGGATAAATGGTTAAAATCATTTGATCGGAAACCAAAGGACATGAAATATTTCCCGGTTTCTTTGTGCTAGAAAGAGTTAATGTAACAGTACCACTGGTAATAGTTGGTGTATAGGTGGTAACTGGATTCCCAGGTGAACCAAATGTTCCGGAAGGTGCTGACCAAATAACATTAGTAGCATATCCAGTCTGACTCCCATTTAGAGTGATTGGGGGATTACCGACACACATACTTCTATCCGGCCCGGCATTTACCCCAGCAGATTTGTTAATATCAACGGCCAAAGTAACCTGGCTGCTGGTCCCGCAAGCATTTACAGCGCTAACACTAATGTTATTTGTATTTATAGCTGAATTAACTGTAACATCAACTGTAATAGAATTAGTTCCCTGACCGCTTACAAAATTCCAACCTGAAGGAATGACCCAAACATAACTTGTAATATTAGAGCTAGGTGTTACTGTATAAACTAATCCATTTGCTTCCGGGCACACCCCTGAGGTGATGTTAATATTGCCTGAGGGAGCAACAAATACTGGAGCGGCAGGTGGTGTGTAGCCAGTCATGGTTATAATATTACTTGTTGCAGTGACAGGTGCTGCACAATTGACATTTGAAGTCATCACTACCGATATTTGTGAACCATTGGCAAGTGAATTAGCAGTATATGTGGCACTATTAGTTCCGACATTTGTTGCTCCATTTTTCCATTGGTAAGTCGGAGAAGTTCCTCCATTAGTTGGAGTGGCAGTAAATGTAACTGGTGTTGAACCAGAAGGTGCAGTTGTACAAATTGAAGTAGAAGAAGCAGTGATTAATACTGTTGGTACTACACTGGAATTTACATTTAAGGTTTTAGTAGCGTTTACAGTTCCACATGATCCACCAGAACTTGTAAGTGTTAATATTATAGATGCAGGAGCATTTGCAGCCGCAGTATATGTTGCAGTATTCGGTGTATTTCCTGAATTATTGGAAAAGCTTCCACCTGTTACATTTGCAGACCAAATTGCTGAAGTGGCTCCTCCACCAAAAGAACCTCCTAAAGCAGTTGTCGTACCTCCCTGACAAATAGCAGGTATGGCTGATCCTGCACTTACAGTAGGAGTAGGATTTATAGTTAATGTTTTAGTGGCATTTACGTTTCCGCAGGAACCTCCGGAAGTTGTTAGAGTTAGAATAATTGATGCTGGTGCAGTGGTGGACGCTGTATAGGTTGTGTTACCAGGATTGCTTCCTGAATTGTTCGAAAAACTTCCCCCGGCTCCTCCATCAGACCAAACCGCTGAAGTAGCTCCTCCACCAAAAGAACCCCCTAAAGCTGTAGTTGTTCCGCCTTGACAAATGGCAGCAATGGCGACACCCGCGCTTATAATAGGAGTTGGATTTATTGTTAGATTTTTAGTGGCATTTACGGTCATACATGAACCACCAGCTGTTGTTAGAGTTAAGGTGATTGAAGCTGGCGCTAAAGCGGAGGCAGTATAAGTTGTATTTCCTGGATTACTCCCGGTATTATTAGTAAAGCTTCCACCTGCTCCTCCATCTGACCATACTGCTGATGTAGCTCCACCTCCAAAAGAACCACCTAAAGCAGTTGTTGTTCCTCCCTGACAAATTGCAGCAATAGCAACACCTACGCTTACAGTAGGATTTGGATTTATAGTTAAGATTTTAGTAGTATTTACTGTCCCGCATTGCCCACCTGCTGATGTAAGGGTTAAAGTGATTGATGCCGGCGCTGAAGCCGATGAAGTATAAGTTGTATTTCCTGAATTACTCCCGGTATTATTAGTAAAGCTTCCACCTGCTCCTCCATCTGACCATACTGCTGAGGTAGCTCCACCTCCAAAAGTACCTCCTAGAGCAGCTGTTGTTCCACCCTGACAAAATACAGATATTGCACCCCCTGCATTTACAGTAGGGTTTTGATTTACAGTTAAAGTTTTAGTAGTATTTACGGATCCACATGAACCACCTGCTGTTGTAAGGGTTAAAGTAATTGATGCCGGCGCTGAGGCAGATGCTGTATATATTGTATTACTGGGATTGCTTCCTGAATTATTAGCAAAACTACCACCAACTCCACCATCTGACCAAACAGCTGATGTAGCTCCTCCACCAAAAGAACCACCTAAAGCTGCGGTTATTCCTCCTTGACAAATTGCAGCTATGGCACCTCCAGGGTTTACGGTAGATAAAGGATTAACAGAAATGGTAATATTATTACTTACAACAGGATTCCCTGCACCACAATTAGCAATATCAGAAGTTAGTCTAACGCTAACGACTTGACCATTTTGTAGAGTAGTTGTAGTATACGTATTAAGATTACTATTTGCACCAACATTAACTCCATTTACTCTCCATTGATATAAAGGGTTGCTTCCGCCATTTGATGGAGTTGCAGTAAATATGACCTCAGTTCCAGCACAAATGGTGTTATCAGAAGCATTAGAAGTAATTGTAACGCTGTCAGTACACTGCCCAAATCCATTCCATGAACTAAGTAAAAAAGTAGCAAACGTTAAAAAAACTAGAAAAAGTAATTTTTTACCCATAGTAGTAAATATTTAGAGCTTTCCAAATTACGAAGGGGGTAACGTGGGTATTATATATAGGTTATTCAAAACTTTAGGGATAAGTTTTGAAATCTACTACTTTGGGGTGCAGAGAGTTAACAACTTAAAATTACACTTTATATTTTGACTTTAATTTTTAATTCGATTAAGGGTAATTTTAGTCGATTAAAAGACTTAAAATCAAATTAAGATTTAGAAATCATAGCTTTTAACTGACAAAAATAAAAATATATTGATTTAAGTGTTTAGTTTTCAGGGATTATCTAAGCCGCAAACTGTAAAATTTGCGGCTTAGATAATTTTTATTTAAAAATTAGTTATTCTCCCATAAATGGATATCTATAATCTGTTGCAGGAACAAAGGTTTCCTTGATCAACCTTGGAGAGATCCATCTTAACAAATTAAGTTTAGAACCAGCTTTATCGTTAGTTCCACTAGCTCTTGCTCCACCAAAAGGTTGTTGCCCAACAACTGCTCCAGTACATTTATCGTTAATATAAAAGTTACCAGCTGCATTTTGTAAAGCTTGAGTTGCTTGAGTTGCTGCATATCTATCTCCAGAAAGAACAGCACCAGTTAATGCATAAATACTAGTTTCATCAACTAACTTCAAGGTTTCTTCCCATTTATTATCATCATAAACATAAATAGTAACTACAGGACCAAATAATTCTGTTTCCATAGTTGAATAATGAGGATCTGTCGTAAGGATTACAGTTGGTTCAATAAACCATCCCTTAGATTTATCATAATTTCCACCTACTACAATCTCAGCATTTTTGTCTTTCTTAGCTTGGTCTATATACTTCGCTAACTTGTCAAATGAACCTTCGTGGATCACTGCAGTAATAAAATTGCTCATGTCTTCTGGAGAGCCCATTTTAAATGAATTCACATCTTCAACTAAAAATTCTTTCACCTCTGCCCAAAGGCTTTTTGGGATATAAGCTCTAGATGCCGCACTACATTTTTGTCCTTGGAATTCGAAAGCTCCTCTTGCAATTGCAGTAGCAACTTGTTTTGCATTTGCTGTTTTGTGTGCCAAGATAAAATCTTTACCACCTGTTTCTCCAACAATACGTGGATAGGTCTTATACTTATCTATATTAGCACCAATCTTACCCCAAATTCCTTTAAAAACACTTGTGCTTCCTGTAAAGTGAATTCCGGCGAAATCTGGACTAGCTAAAACAGTGTCAGTGATCATAACAGGATCTCCCATTACCATATTTATAACACCATCTGGCACTCCAGCTTCCTTAAAAACTTCCATGATAACTTGTGCAGAAAAAACTTGACTATCACTTGGCTTCCATACTACTGTGTTACCCATTAATGCAGCACTTGCGGGAAGATTTCCGGCAATTGCAGTAAAATTGAAAGGTGTAACTGCATATACAAATCCTTCTAAAGGACGGTATTCCAATCTATTCCAAACTCCCGGAGAAGATTCTGGTTGCTCTTCATAAATCTGAGCCATATATTCAACATTGAATGTCAAGAAATCTACCAATTCACAGGCAGAATCAATTTCTGCTTGAAAAATTGTTTTGGATTGCCCAATCATAGTTGCAGCATTGATCCTTGCTCTATATGGTCCAGCAATTAAAGATGCGGCTTTTAGAAATACTGCAGCTCTTTGTTCCCAAGGTAATTCTGCCCAAGCCGTTCTTGCTTCTAAACAAGATCCAATTGCCTGTTCTATATGTTTTTTCTTGGCTAAATGAAATTTACCAAGATCGTGTTTATGATCGTGTGGAGGATGCATGCTCATGGTGTCTCCTGTTCGAATTTCTTCGGAACCTATGTATAATGGCACGTCCATTTTTTCGTTGTACATGTCTTTATAAGTAAGCAACACTTCCTCTCTTTCAGGTGTTCCCGGAGCATAAGATTTTATTGGATCATTAATAGCTGTCGGAACTTGAAAAAATCCTTTTCCCATAATTATTTTTTAGATGTTTCTATTCGGTTTTATGGCCGTAAATATAAAAAAAATTAACCGAGATACCTTGAGTTTCAGCTAGAGAAGTTGAGAAAGGGATAAGGTGAAGATGTTGTAAATTAGCTTTATATCTTTAAACTATGTGTACAGTTACCTTACTTCCTATTTCAGCTAAAAAAAATGGTTTTATCCTAACATCTAATAGAGATGAAGCTGCCAAAAGGGAAGCGCTTTCTCCAGATTTCTATTCTGAAAATGATACTAAAATGCTCTATCCAAAAGATAAATTATCTGGTGGGACCTGGATTGGTTTAAGTGATCAAAATAGATTGATCTGTTTGTTGAATGGAGAATTTAAACCACATATTAGAGAGTCTAGTTATCGCTTAAGTAGAGGGGTAGTAGTGAAAGATCTTTTAGGGGCTGTTTCAATAGATGAAGCAATAGAAAATTATAATTTTAATAATATCGAGCCTTTTACAATTGTTGCTGTGGATTGGAATACCGGCTTGCGGTTTTTGGAACTTGTTTGGGATGGTAAAATTAAACACTTTAAAGATTTAGAATTGAAACCTCATATTTGGTCCTCTTCCCCTTTGTATACTTTAGAAATGAAAAGAACAAGAGAAACATGGTTTCAGGAATTTCAGAAAAGCAATAAGCCTAATGCTAAATCTTTGTGGGAATTCCATACTTCAGCAGGAATTGGAGATCCAGAAATAGATGTGATCATGAATAGGGGATCTGTAAAAACTCAAAATATCACCCAAATTGAAAGTGCTCAGGATAATATTGAGATGCGATTTATGGATGTGAGGGATAGAAATAAAATTGAAATAGAATTCTAAAATGAAAAACGCCGCTTAAAACTGATAATAAAATTAATAAATATTGGAAGGAAAAAATTTTATAAGTAAAGTTAATTTTATTGCTCTGGAAAGTAAATATTCACTGATTAATTTAACGCGAAGGGAGCACTTAATTTAAATGCAGGGATGGCAACTTTGAATTTTTTAGAGGTTGTAAAATTCACCATTTCATAATATCCACTCATAGAACCAAAGGGAGCAGAAAGTAGACAACCGCTATTGTAAGTATGGGTTTCGCCCGGCAATAAAACTGGTTTTTTGCCTATGACACCCTCTCCTTGTACAATTTCATTATCCTTAAGGGCATCCTTGATATTCCAAAATCTGGAGGTTAATTGTACCGAATCTTTACTTTGATTCTCAATTGTTACTTGATATCCAAAGGCGAAGTGGATCTTATAATTTTTATAAAATGTGCCTTCGAAATTGGTCTCTACGGAAATTTTAATTCCACATGTAACTTTTTGAACCATATTTATCTAATTGCAAAAAATGTAAGAGCTGAAATTGATGCTGCTATTATAGCTAATGTAAGAAATATAAAATTCAGAGCCAGAAATTTAACAATTGTTACAAATCTTTTCTCTTTATAAAAATTTCGAAGGGCCTTATACAGGTAAAATAGAAAAGTTAAAAGTGCTGTTGCCATGCATATCTCGGATTTCAACATTTGGTCTAATATGTAACCAATTAAAAGAAACACAAAAAATGTCCTTTGAACATGAAATGTAAAAACTAAATGCTCCATATAATTAATGGGCTTGTAACAGTAAAAAAGCCAAATGATCAATGCAAAAACAGGTAAGTAGAAAAATATAATAAATGGAGATTTACTAATAAGGTAATCTAAAAATACTTTTGGGTTATTTTTTATGATCTCTATGTCTACAGCTATTCTATATAAATATCTGTTCAAAAACTTATAAGTGTGATCTAGACTATCTATTGCTTCTTCGGAATTTATAATACTTTTTTCATTATAAAAATCTGAATAAAGTCCAATTTGTTTAACAGTGGATTCCAATAAATTTAAAGTGTCTAGTTGTTCCTGGGTCAGATAGTGATCTTTGTAATTTTTTTTAGCAATTATAGGTTTATTAGTTAAGATGAAGTCTATATCTATCTATTTTCCAAAAGGAACTTTTTTGATCTCTTCATTTATTTTTGCTTTTTCCTCCGCTGATAATTAATAAATTTCTTCATCTGGTTGGTTATCTGAAAATGAGCCGAAATTTGTGGTTTGAATAGAAAAGCTTCAAACAATAAAAAAGATGATGGAGATGCTTAAAAAAAACCGAAACGGATTGGCATATTGAGTGCGCATACCATTAACATAGTCTTTGGTGATCTTTCCAGGACGAAAAATAAGAGTGCTTAAAGTTCTTCTCATTCTGGAATCATAAGAGAATATTCCAGCAAAGAATTCTAAAAAAAAAGTCATTAAAAGATAGCTTTTTGGTGCTGTTCAGTTGTCCGCCATTGGACAATATTTGTCACTAATGTCCAATGGATAGTCACAATTTAAACAAGAAAGACCACCTTACTTTGTAATGAGCGCTCGCTTTTCATACCCTAAATATTTTAGTGGTTGCTTAGTTAGAAATATTCAAGGAACTCGCATTTCCAAAACCAATAATTTGATCAAATCTCGCTCCCAGATCCCTAAAATACACTAAAACTTGATATTCATTTTCAGTTACGTCAAAATTTCCGCTAATAAAACCTTCATCTAAGAATCCGTCCTTTTGTAAAAGCACATATTTGTAGTTATAAAAACCTTGTTTTGTAAGTAGTGTGTTTTCATACAAACCAGATTTTTTATTGTATTTCATTAAAGTAGAATCATCCAATTCAAAATTATTGAAAGCTCCATATAAATGAAGTTCTCCTCCTGCTAAAGGGTCGTAATTCTGAAGTTTAAAATGTGTCCAAACATACTCAGCTTCAATAGAATTGTCTTCACCTTGTAAAGTGCGAATTACAAATTGACCGTTAATGTCGGGATTGTATGTATAAGGTTCTGTAGCTCTAGATCTGTCTACAAAAAGAAAGTGGTTATAAAGTTCATTCAATTCTATCCTACCAATATCTAAAGTTGTGGAGCGAATATCTTTACTATCGAATTGTAAATATTCGTTGCTCGCAAGAAAAGAAGTTTCCTGGTCGTATTTATAGATCAACTCATTTCCAATTGTATATTGTGGCTTAATAGTTTCTATGCTAGATTTTAAATTGTGGTTCTTAGTTATAAGTATTTTTATGGTGGATTCTGGGTTTCTTATCAAAAAGTCTGGAGAATTAATGCTGAAATTAACTACTTGTCTAGAATTAATATATTTAAGATCACGTGATCTTTTTACTGCAACTTTTACTTGAGCAATTGGCCTGTAAATCATAAATTTTCTGGAAAAAACTATTTCATCATTCTCATTAAGAATTTTAAGCATGTAATTCCCGCTAAGCCTTAAAGATTTGGTATCTTTATTTGGAATTGTAAGATTGTAGTGGGTGTATCCCTGAAGGGTGTTATAGGAATTACTATAATTATTAATCCGAACATTATCGAATCCGTCCAAGTATTCAGATTTTTTTAATTCTGAAGTGGTCCAGTCGTAATTAAAATGTTCTATAGTATAATAATAGTTGGCTTCGTCTCCTATAATGTCATCAAACTCTAATTTAAAAGCATCACCTAATTGTATAACTGGATTTCCAGAAATATTGGTATTGCTATTAAATATGATGCTCTTTATATAATTGGGAGGTAGAACTTCTACTTGCACTTGGGCAATCGAAAACGTTACCCAAAGAAAACAAATCGAGATAAGAATATAATTCATTTAATTAGTTATTAGAATAAAGGCAATTACAAATTCTATTCCCATTATTTTGCGATGGCATTTTAACAACTTAAGATTTAAAATTATCCAATTTCTTTGGGAGTTGTAGGGTTAAAATTAGTAAATTTGCACACTTTAAAAAATAAATTTAATATACACTTCATCCTATGTCAAAAGACATTCGAATAAAAAGAGGGCTTACTCTACGTTTAAAAGGGGAGGCGGAAAAGCAAGTTGTTGAGGCCCCTAGGTCTAAGACTTACGCAATTAAGCCTCCAGATTTCTACTCGGCAGTACCTAAAATGGCTGTTAAAGAGGGAGCCACAGTTTTAGCAGGTGATGTGCTGTTCTTTTCTAAATACGATGAGAAATTAACATTTACATCTCCAGTTAGTGGAACTCTAAAGGAAATTAAACGTGCAGAGAAACGCCGAATTACTGAAGTTATTGTGGATGCAGATCCTACCGATAGTTTTAAGGATTTCGGAAAAATGAAGGCTACAAGTTCTACAGCAGAAGCTGTAAGAGACCGTTTGTTTGAGAGCGGTTGTGGTGCGTTTTTAAATCAACGTCCTTACGATATCGTTGCTTCTCCAGAAGACACACCAAAAGCGATCTTTATTTCTGCAGTAAGTACAGCCCCTTTATCAGCAGATATAGGTTTTGTGCTAAAGGATAAGGTTGCAGCTTTTCAAGAAGGAATAAATGCACTTCAAAAATTAACTTCAGGAAAAATACATCTTTCAGTGGATGATTCTTCCGAAGCAGTTTTAAAAGGAATTACAGGAGTAGAGCTTCATAAAGTTACAGGGCCGCATCCAGCAGGTAATGTTGGTGTACAGATCCATAAGATAGATCCTATTAATATAGGTGAAAGAGTTTGGACAGTTGGGGCAGAGGATGTTTCTATTATTGGTAATGTGTTCTTAACTGGGCAATATCGTCCAGATAGAACCATTGCTTTATGTGGAAGTGAAGCTAAAGACAATAAATACTATAAGATCAAGATTGGAGCAAATTCTTCAGATCTTATCGGTCAGGTATCAGATGATGTTAGAATTATTTCTGGGGATGTTTTAACCGGAACTAAGCTTTCTAATAATCAGTATATAGGATTTTTTAACAACGCTCTTACTTTAATTCCGGAAGGAAATAAATATAGAATGTTTGGATGGTTACCATTCACTTATAATAATATTCATTCCCATTCTAAAACTTCTCTTTCTTGGTTGTTTCCGAAAAAGAAGTACGCTCTTACTACCAACTTAAATGGAGAAGAACGCGCTTTAGTGGTTACGGGAGAAATGGAAGAAGTGTTACCAATGGATATCTACCCTATGCAATTGCTAAAAGCATGTATAGCGGGAGATATCGAAAAAATGGAAAATCTTGGGATCTATGAGGTGGCTCCAGAGGATTTTGCTTTAATAGATTATGTAAACACTTCAAAATTGGAGGCTCAGGACATTATTCGTCTTGGCTTGGATTTAATGATTACCGAAGTAGGTTAAAAAGTTGAATTATGGAATGGATTAGACAAAAACTAGATCAATTTAAAGTGCCTTTTAATAAAGGTAATAAGTTAGAAAAGTATGCTCCGGCAATAAATGCATTGGATACTTTTTTATATACTCCAAATCATACTACCAAAAAAGGAGCCCATGTTAGGGATGCAGTAGATTTGAAGAGAACAATGATAACCGTAGTGCTGGCGTTAGTTCCCGCACTTATTTTTGGTATGTGGAATGGTGGATACCAGTATTTGCACCAGTTACCTGAATATGCAGATGGTGTACCTTTCTTGGAAGCTTTTATGCATGGAGCTTGGAAAATTCTTCCAATGATCGCAGTTTCTTATGGGGTTGGTTTAGGAATAGAGTTTGCCTTTGCTATCTTTAGAGGTCATGAGGTAAATGAAGGCTATTTGGTAACAGGACTTTTGATTCCTATGATTATGCCAATAGATATCCCATTGTGGATGGTGGCACTTTCTGTAATATTTGCCGTGATAATTGGTAAAGAAGCTTTTGGTGGTACAGGAATGAATATTCTTAACCCTGCATTAACAGCTCGTGCTTTTGCTTTCTTTGCATATCCAACATATATGTCTGGAAATAAGGTGTGGGTTAGTGAAGCATACAATGTAGATGGAGTTTCAGGGGAAACTATCTTAGGAACACTTGCATCTGCTGGTAAAGAGGTTGCGAATGTACCTTATACCGCTATGGATATGTTCTCGGGTGTTATTCCTGGGTCTATTGCAGAAACCTCTACAATTTGTATTCTAGCTGGAGCACTAATCTTAGTGCTCACAAAGGTTGGAAGTTGGAGAATTATTTTAAGTGCATTTATTGGAGCTGCAGTTATGGCATTAATTTTTAACGCACTTCCAAATATGGGAATTGAAGGGAATGCTCTAACAAATTTCCCTTGGTATCAGCATTTAATTATTGGTGGATTATCTTTTGGAATTGTATTTATGGCAACAGATCCTGTTTCTGCAGCACAAACTTTAAGAGGAAAATGGATTTATGGATTCCTAATCGGTTTATTTGCCGTGATGATTCGTGTATTCAATCCAGCATATCCAGAAGGGATAATGTTAGCAATATTATTAATGAATGTTTTTGCTCCGGTAATAGATCATTACGTAATTCAGGCAAACATTAATAGAAGAAAGAAAAGAGCGGTAACCGCCTCCGGACAAATTAAAACAGCAGTTTAGTTATGGAAGAAATACCAGTAAATAAAACGAACACCAACGGCTATACATTTATGTTTGCTATTATAATGGTGGTAGTGGTAGCAAGTGTGTTGGCTTTTACAGCTACAACACTACAGCCAATACAAAATGAAAATGTCCGACAAGAAAAGATGCAAAATATCTTAGCAACTGTTGGGATTGAGACTGAGAGAAGTGAAGCAGAAGAAAAATATAATAAATATATTACTGAAACTATCGCTTTGAATGAAGATGGTAGTATTAATGAGAAAGCAGATGCTTTTACTGTTGACCTTGCAAAAGAATTAAAGAAACCAGGTGTAGACCAAGTATATCCGTTATATATAGCAAATATAGAAGGATCTAAATATTATATTATTCCACTTAGAGGTAAAGGTCTGTGGGATGCTATCTGGGGATATGTTTCTTTAAAAGATGATGTTAATACAATTAAAGGTGCTGTTTTTGACCATAAAGGAGAAACTCCTGGGTTAGGTGCAGAGATCACTCAGACTTGGTTTAGAGAACGTTTTGCTGATGAAAAGATATTTGATGGAAGTGGTAATTTAATAGGGGTTTCTGTAGTTAAAGGAAACGTGGGTCCTTCAAATAAAGATGATAATAAAGTAGATGCAATTTCTGGAGCAACAATTACTGGAAATGGAGTTTCAGATATGATTTCTGAAAGACTGATACATTATTTACCTTATTTAAAACAGCAAAAAGATATTAAAGTAGCAATTCAGTAATTATGGCTATAGATACAAAACTAGCTTCTGAAGCAAAGGAAGCAAAGAAAAAAGAAATGATCTTATTTCTTTCTAATACTGAAGAAAGAGAGCATTTCTTATCAAAGAACAATCGTAAGTTATTAAGCGATCCTTTAAATGACAATAATCCAATTACCGTACAGGTTTTAGGTATTTGTTCTGCATTGGCAATTACGGTTCAATTAGAACCAGCAATTGTAATGGCTTTAGCCGTTACTGCAGTATTGGCATTTTCTAACATGATTGTTTCTTTAATTAGAAATCTTATCCCAAATAGAATTAGAATTATCGTTCAATTGGTAATTGTAGCCTCTTTGGTAATCTTGGTAGATCAAATATTAAAAGCTTATGCTTACGATGTAAGTAAGCAGCTTTCAGTATTCGTTGGTCTTATTATTACAAACTGTATTGTAATGGGACGTTTAGAAGCATTTGCTTTAGGGAACGGTGTTTATAAGTCTTTCCTTGATGGAATTGGAAACGCAGCAGGATATGGTGTAATCCTTATAATAGTTGCCTTCTTTAGAGAACTTCTTGGATCTGGTAAATTATTTGGATTTGAAGTATTAGGACATAAAGCAGCGGTTGCAGCAGAATCCACTGGATTGTATGCTTATGGATATGAGAATAACGGTTTAATGTTATTATCTCCTATGGCACTTATTGTAGTAGGTATCATTATCTGGGTACAACGTGCAAGAAACCGTAAATTAATTGAACAAAACTAACAGCGTTAAAGCACTATAAAATGGATTATATAAATTTATTTGTTAGAAGTATTTTCATAGAAAATATGATTTTTGCCTACTTTTTAGGAATGTGTTCCTACTTAGCGGTGTCAAAAACAGTAAAGACAGCAGTGGGTCTAGGTGCGGCAGTAATTTTTGTACTTGCTATCACTGTGCCAATCAACTTTTTGTTAGATCAATATTTACTTAGACCAGGAGCATTACAATGGTTAAATCCAGAATATGCTAATGTGGATCTTAGTTTCTTAAGTTTCATCATGTTTATTGCGGTAATTGCTTCAATGGTACAATTGGTTGAAATGGTCGTTGAAAAATTTGCTCCAGCTTTATACGGTGCATTGGGGATATTTTTACCGCTTATCGCAGTGAACTGCGCTATTCTAGGTGGATCTTTATTCATGCAACAAAAAAGTTTTACTGCAGTATCTGAAGCTATAACTTATGGTTTAGGAAGTGGTATTGGATGGTTCTTAGCTATACTTGCTATTGCAGCTATTAGAGAGAAAATTGCTTATTCAAATGTACCTGCTCCTTTAAAAGGATTGGGAATAACCTTTATTATTACAGGGTTAATGGCAATTGGATTTATGAGTTTTATGGGAATCGAATTATAATAAAAAGACACAACAATGACAGTTATTATAGCAAGTGTAGTAGTATTTTTAGTTCTAATACTCTTATTAGTTTCCATATTACTGGGCGCTAAAGCAAAGTTGGTGCCTTCTGGACCAGTTACTATAAGTGTAAATGGAGAAAAGGATCTAACAGTTGGATCTGGTGGAACCTTACTCTCGACATTAGGGGAGAATAAATTATTCTTACCATCTGCGTGTGGTGGTGGAGGAACATGTATCCAGTGTAAGTGTATAGTTACAGATGGTGGTGGAACAATCTTACCAACAGAAGAACCTCATTTCACAAGAAAAGAGATAGCTCAAGGCTGGAGACTTGGCTGCCAAGTTAAGGTAAAGGAAGATATGAAGATCCAAATTCCTGAAGAGGTCTTTGGTATCAAGAAATGGGAAGCTACTGTAGTTCGTAACTATAACGTGGCATCTTTTATCAAGGAATTCGTAGTAGAGATTCCTGAAGTAATGGACTACAAAGCAGGTGGATATATCCAAATTGAGATACCAAAATGTGAGGTGAAATTTGAAGATATGGATATTACTGCGCATCCAGATGAACACCCTGGAGAGCCAGATAAATTTAAAACAGAATGGGATAAATTCAAACTTTGGCCTTTAGTTATGAAAAATCCTGAAACAGTAGAACGTGCTTATTCCATGGCTTCTTATCCTGCTGAAGGTCGTGAAATCATGCTGAATGTGCGTGTAGCTGCACCTCCTTTTGATAGAGCAAAAAATGGTTGGATGGATGTTAATCCTGGGATTGCTTCTTCTTATATCTTCTCTAAAAAGAAAGGTGATAAAGTTGTTATTTCTGGACCTTATGGTGAATTCTTTATAAATGAAAGTGATTCTGAAATGCTTTATGTAGGTGGTGGAGCTGGTATGGCACCAATGAGATCTCACCTATACCATTTATTCAGAACTCTTGAAACAGGAAGAAAAGTGAGCTACTGGTATGGTGGACGATCTAAAAGAGAATTATTCTATACAGAACACTTTAGAGCATTAGAAAGAGATTTTCCAAACTTTAAATTTTACTTAGCTTTATCTGAACCAATGGAAGAAGATAATTGGAAAGTTAAAGATGGAATTGAAGGAGAAGGTGATGGATTTGTAGGATTTATTCATCAAGTTGTAATAGATAATTATTTACAATATCATGAAACTCCTGAGGATATCGAATATTATTTCTGTGGACCACCTTTAATGAACAAGGCTGTAGAAAAAATGACAGAAGATCTTGGAGTTCCTCCTGAAAATGTGAGATTTGATGATTTTGGTGGATAAACCATGATCTAAATTTAATATATAAAAAGACCGACCTATGTAAATAGTCGGTCTTTTTTTTGTAATATATTTCTTACTTCATTTAAAACGTTAAATAGAATACATCTTTCACATTTCTAATAATAATAATTCTTAGAAATAAATTCATATATAAATTTAACTAAAAATTTATATGGGATTTCCCCCGTTTTTTGTTTGGAACATACTGATAGGTCCATAAGTGAGAATATTTTAATATAACTTAATATGGATGTTTAATCTATAAATCTATCATTATGAAAAGAACTTTACTTTTAACGATTTTACTTATCGTATGGTCTATTACATTTTCTTTTGGCTATAACTGTCCGATAATAGATAGTACTTCTCAGTTTCTTTGTTCTTCAGAAGGAATTGGGAATGATTACCATAAACCAAGAATATCTGATCTTATAGCCACGGATGGAGGTGCCGGTATTTCTTGGTTTGAATCTTCTAACTCCACAGTGCCTTTGGAAAGTAATCATCTATTGGAATCCGGGATGCAGTATTATGCCGATAACTCATCAGGTACTTGTGGGAATAGAATTGCGGTTTTAATAACCATTAATGACGCTCCTAATGCTGGGGCTACTACATTTTTAACCTTTTGTTCTAATGACAGTCCTATCAACTTGCTTCCTTTGATAAAACCTTCAATATTAGGTCCTCCAGATACAGGTGGTAGATTTTTCCCTGCATTAGCAAGTGGAACCACTGTCTTTGATGCTTCTTTCGATAAAGCAGGTCAATATAAATATCAGGTCCTTAGTAATACAGGGTTATGCCCTGCGGATGATTCTTATATTTATATTTCAATTAAACCATCGGGAAATGCAGGTGAGGATGGGAATATTACTATAGATGACCCAGATTCTAAGGTAGATCTTTTTACTGTTTTAAATGGCACACCAGATATTGGTGGGAGTTGGAGTCCCGCTTTAGTAAGTGGAAGTGGGATATTTGATCCAAAAGAAGATGATTTTGGAGAATATATCTATACGATAGTTTCATCCAACGGCTGTCAGGATTCATCAATGGTAACGGTACAGAATTTTTCGGATCCCTTACCAGAACCGTGTCCTATTGTAAGTAATACTTCTCAGTCCTTTTGTTCATCAGAAGGTGTAGGGAATGATTACCATAAACCGCGTATATCTGATCTTATAGCTACCGATGGAGGTGCAGGTATTTCTTGGTTCGAATCTTCTAACTCCACAGTGCCTTTGGAAAATTTACATCTCTTGGAATCTGGTAAACAGTATTATGCCGATAACTCATTAGGTACCTGTGGGAATAGAATTGCGGTATTAATAACCATTAATGATGCTCCTAATGCTGGAGCTACTACATTTTTAACCTTTTGTTTAAATGACAATCCTACCGATTTACTGCCCTTGATAAAACCTTCAATATTAGGTCCGCCAGACCTTGGGGGTACATTTTTCCCTGCATTAGCAAGTGGTACTACTATATATGATCCATCCGTCGATAAAACAGGTCAATATAGATATGTAGTGACTAGTACCACTGGACTATGTCCAACTGATGATGCTTATATTTATATAAATATTACAAATTGTGATTCGGAGAAAGCATATGTAAATGAAGTATCGATATATCCAAACCCAAGCAATGGGAGGTTTGAAATTAAAGAACTTAAACAAACGCATATTAAGTCGGTGAATATATATGATTTAAATGGTAAAAAAATTAAAGAATATAATCTACATCCAGAACAAGACTTACCAGTTCTTGATTTGTCCAATTCAAAATCTGGCATGTACATTGCTGAATTTATTACTTCTAAAGGTATAATTACTAAGAAAATAATAAAAAGATAATTTTATTATATGTAGATAAAATGGCTCGAATTTTTCGAGCCATTTTTTATTAGCTAATTGCCATTTATTGTATTTTTGATTACTATGAAAGATAATTTAACAGATCAAGAACTTCATAATCTTGCTATGAATATCGTAGGTAAGGAGTTGGAAGATAATGGCTTTGAGTTTCTAGGAGTGAATAGTCAATTGAAACGAAACCCTCAATTTGTTACTTTAAAAGATACCAAGTTGAGTTTTGTAATTGTTCGAGCTATCCCGTACCCAGTAGATCCTAAGTATTACGATCCTCAATTAATGAAGAGTATCAAGGACCATGCATTAAAATTTAATGCTAAAACCTTTTATGCTGGAGTGGGACTTGCAAATTCGATAGATTACGATAAACCTGTTCTAAAAGATGAAGCTTATACCGTTAATTATGAAGGATTACAAGAGATATAATTTAAGGAGATTGCTATTCTTATTTGTTATTGGACTTCTAGTGTCCAGTTGTTCTAAAAAGCAAGAGGCTCAAGTATTTGTTGGGGAAGCCTTAGGAACAACTTATCAAGTGAAGTTCTTTCATGTAACCGAACTGCAAATTCAAATGGGATTAGATTCTATTTTTAAGAGGATCAATAAATCGATGAGTACGTATCAACCCGATTCAGATATTTCTAAGATTAATGCGGGGGATACAAGTATTGTAGTTGACAAAAATTTTAGGGATGTATTTAAAGCTTCGGAAAAGATATATCTGGAAAGCAATGGCTTTTTTGATCCGACTGTAGGGAACTTAGTGAATGCATATGGCTTTGGACCAGAAAGAAGAGAGGAAAGCTTAAATGACCATGTAATAGACTCTATGATGCAGTATGTAGGCTTGGATAAGATCAAGCTTTTGTCTAATAATAGAGTTATTAAGAATCAATCTGAAATCTATCTAGATTTTAATGCAATAGCTAAAGGATTTACGGTAGATGTGATTGCTGACTATTTGAATTACAAAGGTGTAAATAACTACCTCGTGGAAGTAGGAGGAGAGCTTGTGGCAAAGGGCGTTAATTTAGAATCTGATGAGGCCTGGGTAGTTGCGATAGATGATCCATTACAGACTGAAGGGAATCGTGTTTTTAAAGCAACACTCTACTTAAAAAATAAAGGTATGGCAACCTCAGGGAACTACAGAAAATTTAGATTAGATTCCGTATCTGGACAAAGGTACGTTCACACTATAAACCCAATTACAGGGAGATCTGAGAAAAGTAATTTATTAAGTGCATCTGTTATAGCTAAAAATTGCACTTTGGCCGATGGATATGCAACTGCTTTTATGGCCTTAGGCTTGGAGCGTTCTCAAGAAATGCTATCTAGAATTGAGGATGTGGAAGTTTATTTTATTTATTCGGAAGAAAATGAAGAGGTGAAAGTATTTAGTACTCCTGGATTTTCAGAAGTATTAAGACCAGAGAAATAATTTACTTAGTACAAACTGGAATAATTTCTCCTTTTGCTAAACGATATTTATCTATTTCTGAAGCATTTAAAGAATTGGTATAATCTACTTCCTGCACATTAAAACCGATGCTTCTTAATTTGTCAAAATAATCCCGTCCATAAACTCGAACATGATCATATTGCCCAAAGATCCTAGCTCTTTCTTTTTTAGACGTAATAGAATTATCTTCAAAAGTGACAGCTCTGCTAAGATCTTGCGGGATTTGTAAAATTGCAGTTCCGCCAGGTTCCAGAACTCTATAAAGTTCTTGCATCGCTTTTGTATCATCTGGGATATGTTCCAGTACATGGTTGCAAAGAATGAAATTGAAAGAATTATCTTTAAAAGGAAGGTTACAAATATCGGCTTTTACGTCTGCTAAAGGAGAATTGAGATCTGTTGTAGTGTACTCTAAATTTTTCATTTTTTTAAACCGCTTATAAAAAGCTTGTTCTGGTGCAAAATGTAATAATTTAATTCTTTCAGTAAAGAGACCAGTGTCATTTTTTAAGTAGAGCCATAATAGGCGATGCCTCTCTAAAGATAAAGTGGAAGGAGAAAGCACATTTTCTCGCTGTTGCTCATATCCATAAGGTAAAAACTTCCGAAAGGATTTACCATCAATTGGATCTGTGTACTTTGAGCCCCTTAAGCTTAAAGCAATTACAGGCCTAATTAAATAACTCGCTCTAATTAATAACGGTCTTGGAATTTTATTCAGAAAAAATTTAAATACCTTTTGGATCATACTTCAATATCACCCCAATTTTCTCCAGATTTTATTCTGTATAACTGCATTTCTGAAACTCCAAATTGCTTAGCTAATATTCTTATTCTGGTTTTTCTATTTGGATCTAGTAATTTCTTTTTCAAAATCACTGCTTGTGCATAGCTCAATTTAGAATAGGAGGTAACCTGTCTAAGTTTACGCTTCATTTTGTTCTCCTTCACATTAGGATTCCCAAATTGATGTTTTGTCCATTCTTCTTTGTTGGTCCAAGCTAAATTGGAAACTGCATTTTCCTGTTTCTTGTAATTTTTATGGATAACAAAAAGGTCGTCTTCTTTCTTTTCCAGAAAACATTCAGCGATTATTCTATGGAAATAGTAATTCTTCTTTTTACCAGTTTTGAGCATTACCACAAAAGATAAATATCCTGCAGTTCTACCACCTTTAATAAGTTCTCCTTCGGGATTTTTAACGAAACTTATTACTCTTCCATAGTTGGAAATTTTGTACACAAATCTCTCCTGCCATGACTCATCATGATAGGTTACCCATTGTTCTTGTCGGAAATTTTTAACCATAAACTTTAGATCTAAATTTGTCTTCTTCGTTACTTGTAATTCCTAATGCATCATAGATATACTTAAAGGTAGAAAGCAGTTCTGGCTTTCCATCTACCAAAGCAACATCATGTTCAAAATGTGCACTCGGTTTATTATCTGCAGTTAAAATTGTCCAGCCATCTTTAAGCTGATTTATATTTTTTGTTCCTAAATTGATCATAGGCTCTATAGCTACAACCATTCCTTCCACAAATTTTTTCCCGCGGCCTCTTTTACCATAATTAGGCATTTCTGGATCTTCATGCATTGTTTTACCCAAACCATGGCCTACTAATTCTCTTACTACGCCATAACCACGATCTTCACAATATTTTTGAATGGCGTATCCAACGTCACCTACTCTTTTACCAGCTCTAAACTCATTAATGCCTTCATAAAGTGATTCTTTAGTTACTTGTAACAATTTTTTTGTTTCATCTGCAACTTCTCCTATAGGAAAAGTATAAGCATGATCTCCATAATATCCATTTTTTATGGCTCCACAGTCAATAGAAATAATATCACCTTCAACCAAGGGAGTATTATTTGGAATTCCATGAACTACCTGTGCATTTGGACTCATGCATAAAGTGTTTGGGAAATCATATAAGCCCAAGAAACCAGGAATTGCATTTTGTTCTCTGATGAACTCTTCTGCTAATTTGTCTAATTTTAAAGTAGTAACCCCTGGTTTTATTTCAGAAGCTAACATTCCTAAGGTTCTTGAAACTACCAAAGCACTCTCACGCATTAATTCTATTTCTTCTTTGGTTTTGACTATAATCATAATTTCGATTTAATATAATTCAGGATTCGTTTACTAGAACTATCTCTTTTCCTTGTATTTGTAAACTTTGCTTTTTCTGGGGAGGATGCTAAATCATGATAAATTTCACCCCAACCACGAAGTCCGCCAATATTTCTATCGTCTATAAAAATGTCTGCCTGAATTTTTCTGCTCAGGGATTCATCGTATAACTCTTCGGGGTAACTTTTATTTATAGCGTAAAACTCAATGCCTTTTTGCTTACAGAATTCTACGGCTTCTTGTAATTCTCTACCAGACCTATAAGTCCAAAGAATTAACAAAAGTCCATCTTTCTGCAAATGCAGTAAAGTCTCTAAAGCAAAAAGTATAGGTTTCCCTATTTTGGGATACCTATTTTCTACTATGGTTCCATCAAAATCTACAGCAATCGTTTTAGTACTATGCATGCTGTAAAATTAATAAGAAATATGCGTTAATAAAATTCACAATATGTAGGGATATTCGTGTTATTTATTAGTCTGCATAGGAATTCTTGTACTCTTCTCCAGAAACGATTTTAGCAAAATCTTCTTCTATAGATTCTCTTGGATACTCTACAAAACGATTCACCTCTTTTCCATCCTTTAGAAAGATCACAGTTGGAACTCTATTTAAATCAAATTCTTTTTCAATATTGTCTGTTGTAGTCTTTTGTCTATTTACTCCATAAAAAGTAAGTTTAGACATATCATAACCAGCTTCATCTAGAATCTTAAATACTTTAGGGGTTTCCCTTCTGCTATCTGGACACCAGGTTCCCATAAAAGCTATTATTTCATAATCTGAAATATTCTCTTTAATAGTTGCCATTGCTTCCGCAGATGGATTAAACTCAGTATATCCTTGATTGAACCATTTTGAAAATGCTTCCTGCTCAAGATCTGTTTTATCAAATTCTCCTACTAACATTCCTTGTTGCATATTAGATTTAGTTTCTGTATCAATAGCAACTTCCGAAGAGCTACTTGTTGAAGTTGATGTTGTAGATTCAGTTGTATTTGTGGTTTTACTAGTATTGCCACAACTTGCTAAAAATGCGAATGATAAAAGGTATAAACTAATTTTCATATTATTCTGTTTATTTTAAATTAAAGGCTTTTGGGTCATTAATTCTGGTTGGGTAATACCCATTAACTTAAGGATAGTCGGTGCTATATCTCCCAAATTACCATTTTTAATGGATTTTATATCCTTGTCTACTAATATTACTGGTACTGGACTAATAGTATGGGATGTATTAGGCGATCCATTTTCATTCATCATTACCTCACAATTACCATGATCTGCAATTACTAAAATGCTATAATCATTATCAATAGCGGCTTCTATTACTTTTTGTGCACATTCATCTACCACCTCGCAAGCTTTTACTGCAGCTTCCATTACTCCGGTATGACCTACCATATCTGGGTTAGCAAAATTAAGACATACAAAGTCTGTTTTTTGGGAGTTTAACTCAGGAATTATTTTATCCCGAATTTCATAAGCACTCATCTCTGGTTGAAGATCGTAGGTAGCAACTTTTGGAGAATTACACATGATGCGCGTTTCCCCTTTAAATGGTTTTTCTCTTCCGCCAGAAAAGAAGAAAGTTACGTGAGGATACTTCTCTGTTTCGGCAATTCTAATTTGAGTTTTCCCCATATATTCCAATACTTCACCTAACGTGGTCTTGATATTCTCTTTTTTGAAGACAATATTTATATTGGTAAAACTATCATCGTATTTAGTTAAAGTAACATAATACAAAGGCATTTTCTTCATAGAAAACTGTGGCATATCTTCCTGAGATAGTACCTGTGTCAATTGTCGTCCTCTGTCTGTTCTAAAGTTGAAGAAAATTACAACTTCATCATCTTTTAAAGTAGCAACTGGTTGTCCAGATTCATTGGTGAGTACTATAGGCTCAATAAATTCATCTGTAACTCCTTTTTTATAACTTTCTGAAATTGCTTCAACAGCATTGGTAGTTTTGTGTCCTATTCCAGATACAATAAGATCATATGCTTTCTTAACCCGTTCCCAACGCTTATCCCTATCCATTGCAAAGTATCTTCCTATTACTGAAGCTAATTTGCTATTTGTTTTTGCTAGATGTTCTTCAATTTCAGCAATAAAATTCACTCCAGATTTTGGGTCTACATCACGACCATCTGTAAATGCATGAACATATTTTTCTTTTACTCCAAACTCTTCCGCAGCACTTAACAATCCTTTTAAATGATTAATATGGGAATGAACTCCACCATCACTAAGAAGACCCATAAAATGAATAGGCTTGTTGTTCCTTAAAGCATAATCAAAAGCTTGTTCTAAAACAGGTTCACTTATTAGACTATTATTTTGAACTGCCAGATTGATCTTTGCTAAATCCTGATATACAATTCTTCCTGCACCCAAGTTCATATGGCCAACTTCACTATTTCCCATTTGCCCTTCTGGTAAACCTACATTCATTCCGTGGGTTAACAACTGTGCGTTAGGATAGTTTTTAAAAAGACTATCTATAAAGGGAGTGTTAGCTCTTGAAATAGCAGAGACTTTAGGATCTTGAGTTATTCCCCAACCATCCAAAATCATAAGAATTACTTTTTTATTCATAGTTACTTATAAGCGGGTAAAGATATAAACTATATGTAGCCTTGTTAAAATAGTCCTATTAATATTTTATTAAAACTTAATATTTTTCTGACGAGTTTTTATTTCAGAATTTATTATTGAATTTCAAGAAAGTTTTAATTTTTTTGAATACAAAGTGCATCCTTGCATTTAAAAAATGTTAAAATTCAAAGTACACCAGTCTTTTAGTTTTCTTAATTTTTATTTAAGAGTTTGTGAAATAAAAAACAAAAGATTTCGTTATCCTAACTGTTGTATTCTATAAAGTAAGATTTAATTATTTGAATACAAGCAAATTATAAAATTTTATAGCCAAAAGGTAAATTAAATCCGATGTAAGGTATTGTTTGATTTAATTTTAGTAAGTTGGCATAATATTTGGAAAAAATTAACTTTTATATAACTTATTATCTTTTTATGACTTATAAAATTCTATCCGTAATAACTTTCCTTACTTTTTCATTTGCATTTACCACTACAGAGAACCTTGAGGCGACGAATATCGCAGGGGAACCTGTTGCAATCATGGAACCTAATGAAGTTAATTTAACTGTAGAAGAAGAAATTAATAAGACCTACACAGATTTTGTTGAGAATAATAATAGTGTGCCAGACTTAGATAGTTTTAAAAACGGAATGATGGGATACTATAAGTTGTCTAATCAAAATGCAGTTCAAAAAAATATTCTTACAATTATAGATTTCACTCTTTCCTCTACTAAAAAAAGAATGTGGGTTTTAGATATAAGCAATAATAAAGTTCTATTCAACACTGTTGTAGCTCATGGAAAAAATACGGGTAATGAGTTTGCTACCCAATTTTCTAATAAGGTTAATTCCTTGCAGAGTTCTTTAGGTTTCTATGTTACAGGAGAAACTTATTATGGTAAAAATGGATATTCCATGTTTATAGATGGAATGGAAAAGGAATTTAATTCTAAGGCTCGGGAACGTTATGTAGTTGTTCACGGTGCCAGTTATGCTAATCCTTCTTTTGCGAATAAATTAGGAAGATTAGGGAGAAGTTATGGCTGTCCTGCTTTGCCCACCGCACTTACTAATGACATCATAGATGTTATAAAAGACAAGTCGGTTATTTACATTCACTCTGCAGATAAAACCTATTTAAAGAATTCTGAAATGATCAAGGCTTAGAAATCTTGTTTAATTCATCTATGATCTTTTCGTCGTAATTGTAAATGTCTTCTGTAAATCTAGATTTTCCATTTTCTAACCATGCAGTCCAATACAAATGATGCACCATCACTCGTTGTTGCATCCTGACTTCTGTGAGCTTTCCTGTTTCTAGAATTTTATTAATTTTTTCTGTTTTATAGGTTGGCTGATCGCTCAATAAATATTCAGCAAGTTCCATTACATGTTCTACTCTGATACAACCGGAACTTTGCGCTCTGGAGTTCCGTGAAAAAAGAGATTTGGAAGGCGTGTCGTGTAAATAGATCAAGTGTTTGTTGGGGTAAATAATTTTCACTTTGCCCAGCGGATTAGAGCTTCCAGGTTTTTGTCTATAAGTATAGGATTTTACATTATTGCTTTTCCAATCCACTTCACTTGGATCCAGCTTTACTCCATTGGAACTATAAACGTCTATATTTTTTCGTTTAAGGTAATTTGGATCTTTTCTCGCTCCGGGAATCACATCCTTTGTCTTTATAGTAGGAGGAATGGTCCAATTGGGATTAAAAACAATGTATTTGATTTCTTCTGAAAAGATTGGTGTTTTTCTAACATCGGTACCAACCATCGTTTTATAACTTTTCACGACCCCATTATCCTTCACGACATCTAAATGATAATTAGCGATGTTTACTAAGATGTAATGCTCTCCTAGTTCTCTAGGATACCAGCGCCAACGTTCTAGATTAGCTAAAACCTGATTATAGCGGGCATAATAATCTATATTCAGTAACTTTATTGTGCTGTTACCAATAACGCCATCAGATAATAAACCATTTTCAAGCTGAATTTGTTTTATAGCTTCCTGTACCTCTTGGGAATAATCATTACTAAATGGATCTATATCTTTTAAATATCCTAAAACCATTAATCGGAATTTAATCTTAGTTAATCTAGTATCTTGCATTCCTGGCTTTATCATTTCGCCACCCTCAATCTCCTTAAATTCATCGGAGTCTTTCATCTTCACTTTATATTCCTTTAATGAAATTATAAGTTGCTTATAAACAGGATTGTTTGGTCGTACTTTATTAAATGCAAAATCTAGATCATTTTTAGTAAGTGCATCATTAAGTAGTTGGCTAAGATTGGCTTGATTTTTAGGAAGATCGAAGATCTCATGAATTTTTTTAGGATCGGTTTTACCATTTAATAAGTGACTACTAAATTTGAAAAAGGCATCAGTAAGTAGAAGATCATATCTGCTCTTATCATTAGTGTCTTTGGAATCTAAACTTAATTCTAAAGCTTCAATTTCATCGCCATGATATTCTCTAAAATATAAGCCTTCAGCTTCAGCCTTTTTTAGAGTTTCAATAAAATTATTCCGAAATGCATTATTACTCCAAACAGGTGCATATTCTCTTTCAGTATAGAACTTAGTCACAGAATCGTTGAAAAATAAATCTTCAGATTTAAAGCTTGAGAGAATTTTTGAAATAGATTTTTTAGTCCCGAGTGGAGTATTCTCAGGAATTTCCTGAGGATGCTCAATTAAAGTGGTTTCTTCGTTGGTGTTTTTACAACTTAAAATTCCAAGCGAAACAACTAGCGATATAAGCAACACCTTCTTAGTAACAAGATCTAATGTTTTTAATAAATTCATATTTCTATTTATTCTTGCTTTTGAAATGTTTGAACATTACAATATGGTCACAAACTCCTGGGACTTCAAAAGTTTGTCCGACGCTTTTGTAGCTGTGTTTTTTATAAAAATTAATAGCAGTAACCCGAGCATTAAACCATAAAAATGGATCTTGTTCTTCTTTATTAATTTTGGATTCCCCTTCTTTTAAAAGCAAGCTACCTAAACCTTGTCCTTTAAATTCACTTAGAATTGCCAATCCTCGAAGCTGAAATTGAGAAATTGAATCAAAATAGGGGTTGCTGTTTTTCATAAAACTAGCAACCCCTATTAAATTTTTATCCTTATAAAGTCCTAGGTGGAATGTTCCTTTAGAATTATCTCCAGTGAAGTAACACTCTGTAACAGGTCTTCCAGGTCTCAAAACTTCATTTCTCACTGTATATGTAGCGCTAGCAGAAATTAATCGGATAGTGAATGTAGCGCTCATGTTAAAAATTAACTAGCTAAGACGTCTCTGTATTCTTTGATTTCATCAAATTTAACTTCAGCAAAAGGGCAAAGAGGATCAATTTTATAATTATTCTCTCTGGCGTATTCCACACTTCTTTCTAAAAGTTTAGATGCCAATCCCTTTCCTTCCAATTCAGATCTCGTCTCTGTATGGTCTATTACTAAAACACCATTATCTTGCTTTGAGTAAGTGAGTTCAGAAGTTATTCCTTTATCATCCTCCATATAGAACATACCTCTAGTATCGTTCTCTTTGTGTTTTATATCCTGATTCATAGTTTATGGTTTAAATACACCGTCTACAATTCCGTATGAAATAGATTCATCTGCATCCATCCAGTGATCACGGTTAAAATCTTTCTTTACTTTTTCAATTTTCTGTCCACAGTTTTCAGCAAGGATCTCCGCACTAATTTCTTTTATTTTTAAAATTTCTGCAGCTTGAATTTCTATGTTTGAAGCTTGTCCACGAGCTCCTCCACTTGGTTGGTGAATCATCACTTTAGCCAATGGTTGTATGAATCTTCTTCCTTTAGTTCCTCCAGAAAGCAAAATTGATCCCATAGATGCCGCTAATCCACTACAAATAGTAGAAATTGGACTTCTTAAGGATTTCATAGTATCATAAACTGCAAATCCATCGGTTACGAAACCTCCGGGGCTATTTATAAATAATTGGATTTCTTTATCTGAAATTGCATCTAAATAAAGTAATCTATCTATCACATGCTTAGCAGATTTACCATCTACTTGTCCCCACATAAATATCTTGCGTTGCTCTATGAATTTTTCGTCTATAAGGTCTTGGATTTTTCCAGGTTTATTTTTCATGAGTATTTTATTCTGATTTTTAATTCAAGCTAAAATTATGACTAATTTCGCAGAAAACGGTAGGATGGAATTATCAATTAACAAGATTTTAAAGAAAGATATGGATTTAGTTGTTCCGCTTATTATGGAATTGTCTGAGTATCAAACTGAAGAATCATTATTAAAATCCAGAATGCACGAAATGTTCGAGCAGAATTATGAATGCTTTGCTATATATTTAAATGAAGAAGTTATAGGGACTTTTGGACTTTGGTTCATGACGCGTCATTATGCAGGCAAATCTTGTGAGGCAGATCACGTTTTTATTAAGTCTGAATACCAAAACAGGGGTTTTGGAAAAGAAATATTTGAATATATTTTTGACTATGCCAAAGGCAAGGGTTGTGAGATGCAAGAGTTAAATGCTTATGTTCAGAACTTTAAGTCTCATAAATTTTATATGAATTTGGACTATGTAATTAAGGGTTACCATTTTTTAAAAAAGCTATAAATTTTTTGGAATTTGAAAAGTTTAAGGATTATATTTGTACCGTTATGCGAAAGTAGCTCAGTTGGTAGAGCGTCAGCCTTCCAAGCTGAATGTCGCCGGTTCGAACCCGGTCTTTCGCTCCAAAAACCTTCCTGCTTCAGGGAGGTTTTTTTATTTTAAAGCAATTGCTATTTGGAGATAGTTTTTAGGATGAAAAGCTTGTCCTGAGCGCAGTCGAAGGGAACCCGGTCTTTCGCTCTAAAACCTTCCTGAACCGGAAGGTTTTCTTATTTTACAGCAGTTTATTTTTGAGTTAAATAAATGGGTGATAAGTCTGTCCTTTACAGTAGAAGGGAGCCAGAATTTCGCTCTATGCTTTCGTGATCATCCCCTCCTAAATCCTCCCTAGAGGGGAGGACTTTCAACTTACTCCTTTGAATTTTGCTCAAAGGTTTTTGTTTTTACTTTAATAATTCTGCTATTTATAAAAAAAACTGCTCCCTTTTCTTTGGGAAGGTATGGGGTTGGAATATGGGAAGACTTTTAACTTTACTCCTTTGAACTATTTTAAAAAATAGAAAATCCTGTTAGTGTAGTCAGTTTTTCTAAGGCTGACATTCCCAGTTCAGAATTTCCTTTCGGGTTTAATAGAGGACTCCACACGGCTACAGAATATTGTGACGGATGGATTGCAACAATACCACCGCCAACACCACTTTTACCAGGTAAGCCGACTTCAAAACTAAATTCTCCAGCTTCATCGTAAAATCCGCAGGTTTGCATTAAAGCATTTATCCGTTTTACCCGTTTCTTAGATATTATTTTTTCCTCAGTCCCTAATAATTTCCCTTCATTTGCAAAGATCATAAATGCTTTTGCTAATTCTTCACAAGACATGGATAGAGAACATTGGTGGAAATAGAAATCTAAGATTGGCTCTACGTCGTTTTTAATATTCCCCAGAGCCTTCATATAATTTACCAATCCATAATTTCTATAACCGGTAGATTTTTCAGATTCTGCTACTTTTAGGTCATAATCTATATCATTATTCCCAGTGAGTTTCCTTACAAAATCTAAAAGGTCTTTTTTAGGATCTTTCAGATTAGACACCAAAATATCAGCAATTACCAAGGCTCCGGCATTTATAAAAGGATTTCTAGGAACCCCTTGCTCATATTCTAATTGTGTTAAAGAATTAAATGGGTCTCCAGAAGGTTCTACATCTACACGCTCCCATAATGATTCTCCTAAGATTTGCATTGCCATCGTTAAAGTGAAAACTTTCGAAATACTTTGAATAGAAAATTTTTCCTGACTGTCTCCAAAAGAATAATGTCCCGAATTTCTGCAATAAAGATGCATCCCAAATTTTTTAGGATCTACTTTTGCTAGTTCAGGAATATAAGCTGCAACCTTTCCAATAGCACTGTGATAACTAATTTCGTCCTCTATCGTATTGAGAATCTTTTGATAATCCATATTATATTATTTCTGCAAGATTGCTATTAGATTCTCGTTCCAATGGGTCTTGGCCAACTTTAAAAATTCTTGCGGAAAGAGTTCCTCTTAGAATAATATCATCTCCTTTGATTTCCAGCCAACTGCCTTCTCTTAAACCAATTACTGGTTGTGTATTTATAGTATGAAATTCCTTAATTCTAGTTTCGCGAGTTTCGCCCTTATGCTTTGAGTTAAGGTCTGGGTCTAAATAATGCGGATTTAGATTAAAAGGGACAATTCCCAATGTCTTGAAACTTGGTGGGTATATTATTGGCATGTCATTGGTAGTTTGCATAGTAAGTCCACCAATATTTGTTCCTGCGCTGCTCCCTAGGTAAGGAGTCCCAGATAAAATTTGTTCTCGTAAAGAAATCATTAAATTATTTCGGTGTAATTTATCTACCAATAAAAAAGTATTTCCTCCACCTGTAAAAAGACCTTGAGCGTCTTTTAGTGCTTTTTCTTTATCTTCGAATTCGTGTAATCCTCTTACATTTATAGAAATATTTTTAAAAGCTTTTTGCACCATAGAGGTATATTCTTTATGGGTAATTCCTCCTGGTCTAGCGAAAGGAATAAAAATTATTTCGCTACAATTTTTAAACAACTCAGCAATTTGAGGTAGTAAATAAGATAAATATTCTTGTCCGTGCAAGGTAGAAGTACTTGCTAGTAAGGCGTTTTTCATTCACGAATTTTTGTAAATTTAAGTATTGTGACGCTTTAACCAAAGTTTAAGTAAACCTTGTTATATTTATTTCGTCTTAAATTGTTTCTTTAAACAAAAACATTTCTATGAAAAAACTTACCTACCTATTATTAGTTGCGTTCTTTTTTGTGCAGTTTATTTATTCGCAGTCTAATGATAGAATATTAATAAGTGGCTCTATTGAAGTTCCTGTTGGCGAAGACCCTCAAGGGATTAGTGTTTTTAATATTAATTCTCAAGAAGGAACAATTTCTAATGCTGAAGGCAAATTTGCTATTGCTGTTGCAGAAAAAGATAGTATTAAGTTTTTCGCTGTGCAGTTTCAGGAGTTTTTAGTGGTGATTGATCAACGGGTTTTAGAAAGTAAAAAATTAAATATTTACGTGAGTGAATTGGTAAACAGATTGCCAGAAGTTCTAGTTTCTCCGTATGATCTTACTGGAGAATTAAATGTAGATGTGCAAAAATTAGAGGTGATTCAGCTACCCGTTAATATTGATGTAAGTGTGCCGCAAGCTGAATTTGGAAATGTAGAAAATATAGCAAATTTTGGAAAAGCACCTAAAAATCAAGCCTTAGGTTTTAGTCAGACTAGGTTAGTAAATGGCATCAATTTTGTTAACCTTTTTAAGGTTTTGTTAATATCTAACAAGAAAAATGATATTTCTAATCCATATTCTAATTCTTATAATGAAATAGATGTCGAATTAAGACAATTATATAATGACCAATTCTTTAAAGATAATTTTAAAATTAATTTAGAGAACATACCAGATTTCATTTTATATGCAGATAGAAATGGTTTAGAAGAAACGATGTTGAAAAAGGGAAATGAATTGGACTTAATAGATTTTTTAATGGAACAGAGTAAAAAATATAAAAAGCAATTGGATAAAAATTAACCAATGCACTAAGAGTAGCTATGAGAAAAGAAACCTATCTAAAAGTAATAGCCCTACTCTTATTTACTGTTTCCCCTTTATTTGCACAAGAAAACGCCCTGCTTAACGGAAGTATTTCTGCACCTAATCTTGATGGTGCTTCTGTTCATATTATCAATTCTACACAAAAAACAGGAACAGTAAATTCAGATTCAGGATCATTCCAGATCTTGGTGAAAGAAGATGATGAACTTTTGTTTTCCTCAATTCAGTATAAAAATGTTAGCATTCGTATTACTTCAGAAATAATTGAAAAAGGATTTTTGAATGTAGCCTTAGAGGAAGATTTAAATGTCTTGGCAGAAGTAAATATTAGTAATATTGACCTAACTGGAAATATTGCGACAGATATCTTAAATATGGAAGTCTTGGAGGACCTTCCCTTAAATATTAGTTTTGGTGATATTAAAAATTCAACTTTTAAAGCCGATATCAATGATCCTGCAGAGGCTCCAGTGAATAGAGCATTTTTAACTAATGAAGTAATCAAACCTGGCGGAGTTAATTTTTTAGCGCTTCCTGGTGCTATAATGGCTGTTTTAGGTATCGAAGAAAAACCTCAAACACGGGTTTATAATGTGTCAACAAGAACTTCTAGTAAGCAGTTAAGACAATTGTTTGAAGAAGATTTTTTTATTAATACGCTAGAACTCAAAGAAAATGACATAGATGCATTTATATATTATGCAGATGATCACGGATTAAGTAATCATTTTAAAAATTCTAATAAATTAGTTTTAATTGAATTTTTAATAAATCAGAGCAAGCATTATAAAAAGCAATTGAGTAAAAATTAATCGCTGTGCTAAACGATATTAAGAGAAAAGAAACTTATGTAAAAGTTGTAGCCCTACTATTATTTACTGTTTCCCCTTTATTTGCACAAGAAAACGCTCTGCTTAACGGAAGTGTCTCTGCACCTTATCTGGAAGAATCTTCTATTCATATTATAAATACTACTCAAAAAATCGGCGCGGTAAATTCTGCATCGGGATCTTTTAAAATCTTGGTGAGAGAAAATGACGAACTTTTATTTTCTTCTATTCAGTATAAAAATATAACAGTTGTAATTACTTCAGAAATTATAAAAAGTGGATTTTTAGAGGTGGCGTTAAATGATGATGTAAATGTCCTTGCTGAAGTGAATATTAGTAACATAAATCTTACTGGAAACATCAATACAGATATTGCCAATATGAAGGTTTTAGATGATCTTCCCTTAAATTATGGTTTAAGTGATATCGAAAACATGCTTTTTGAAGTTGATATCAATGATTCTCAAAAAGCTCCAAGAGACAGGGCATTTGAAAGTAATGAAATAATGGAACCTGGATTTAGTTTGTTAGCTATTCCCTTAGAGCAATTGTTCAATAAAAAAGAGCGTGAATTTCTTGCCTATGTTTCTGCGAGTAAATCTTCTAATGAAGAATTAAGGTATTTATTTCAGGAAGATTTTTTTATAAATACACTCAAGGTAGAAATGCAATATATAGATGATTTTATTTATTTTGCGATAGATCACGGTTTAAATGATATAATCAAGGAATCCAATAAATTTACAGTAACAGAATTTTTAATGAAACAGAGCAAGAATTATCGAATGCAAATGGAGAGTAATTAATACAAGAAGGATGAGAAAAGAAGCATTTTTAAAGATGATCGCCCTACTATTATTTACTGTTTCCCCATTGATTGCTCAGGAAAATATTGAGATTAGCGGAATTATTTCTGCGCCTTATTTGGAAGAAGCTTCTATTCATATAATAAACTCCACACAAAAAACGGGAACGGTAAATTCAAATTCAGGTTCCTATAGTATTTTGGTTAGGGAGAATGATGAGCTCTTGTTTTCTTCCATACAGTATAAAAATGTTACTATTCGTGTTTCTTCAGAAATTATAAAAAATGGGCATTTAGATGTTTCATTAATCGAAGATCTAAATGTTCTGGATGAGGTAAATATTAGCAATATTAATCTTACTGGAAATATTAATACAGATATCGCACAGATTCCTATTGTTCGGGATATGCCGGTAAATTTCAAGTTTGGAGATATAAAAAATCTGATATTTGAATCGGATATAAACGATTCTCAAAAGGCTCCTTTAAATCTAGCCTTAGGCCAGCGGCCAGGTCTTCCTGGTGCTGATGTTATTGGAATTATTGGCTTAATACTTAGTCCAATACTTCCAGACCCGAAACCACCTGAGATAAAATTGAATTTTGATAAATATAAAAACAATAGTGATATTGTTGCGCATTTGCGTGAGCTTTTTGACGAGAAATTCTTTGCTGAAACCTTAGCTATCAAAAAAGATTTTATAGATGACTTTATATATTATGCAAATGATAATGGATTGGGAGTAATCTTGGTGAAACCGAAAAATCAACTTGCATTGATCGAATTTTTGATAGAGCGAAGTAAAATTTATAACAAGAGCAGGATGGGGCTTAATTAGGTATTTATAATTTTGTAGATTTCTTTGTTCCTGCTTTATACTTTATCCTAAATTGTTTGTTATCAATGTGTTTTCAGAGTTATTAAAATTATTTACTCTTTTTATGGAACATTTTTTGCTTTTATGCTACTAATAGACATCTAGGGTGTCTTAATAAATCTCCTTAATTTTTAGTAGTTCATGAAAATCAAATTTTTACTACCCATTTTTTGCGCTTTAATGTTGATGTCTTTTTCAGTAGCCCATAAATTTTATGTTAGTGTTACAGAAATTGAATACAATGAGAAAGCTGAAAGCCTTCAGATAATTTCTCGTGTTTTTATAGACGATATGGAAGATTTACTTCAAACTAGATATGATAGTAAAATACGTTTAGGAAAGAGTAATGAAACCACTGAGGCAAGTACTTCCATAAACAAATATTTAAAACAGAAAATTGAAATTCAGATAGATGGAAAGACGATGGAGGTAAATTATATTGGAAAGGAATATGAAGATGATATGCTTTTGCTTTATTTGGAAGTTTCAAATGTTTCTTCCTTCAAAAAAATAGAAATTAAAAATGCAATATTAACAGATATGTTTAGCGAGCAAAAAAATCTGGTGCACGTTAACTATAAAGGTTCAACTAAAAGTTTGATCCTCAATAAAGCCAAGCAAGAAGATGTGTTAAACTTTAACGATTGAATTGTAAGGCTGTAATTAATACCTATTTTTAGCAACATTAAAAATCACAAAAAGACAAATGAGAAAATTTAAATCAGCCATGTTGGTGTTTTTCTTAGTTCTTTCTACAGGAATGTATGCTCAGGAAACTGAGATTCCGAAGGAAGAAGTAAAGGAAATGGGCCACACAAATCAAAATCAATTTAGACAACTTTACGAGGAGTTTTCTACTCCTAATCAATATAGAACTGCTTCTGGAGCACCAGGTTCTGCCTATTACCAGAATCAAGCAGATTATAAAATGGATATTGAATTAGATGACAAAACTCAAAAACTTACGGGGGTAGAAACTATTACCTACCATAATAATTCTCCAGATGACCTAGAGTATTTATGGGTTCAATTAGACCAGAATATCCGTTCCAAGAACTCTGTTGCACTAGAGAAGGATGGTAGTGGGATATCTGCTGTGAACCAACCTGGAACTTTTGCAAAACAATTTTTGGATGAGCCTTTTGATGGTGGTTTCAATATTGAGTCTGTTACTAAGGATGGAAAAGCACTTGCTCACACAATTAATTTTACAATGATGCGTGTAGATTTGCCACAACCTTTAAAGGCTGGCGAAAGCACTTCATTTTCAATTAAGTGGTGGTATAATGTAAATAACCACGTTACAGATAGAGCTAGATCTGGATACGAACATTTTCCAAAGGATGGGAATAATGTTTATGTGATTGCTCAATTCTTTCCAAGAATGGCAGTTTACAATGATGTAGAAGGATGGCAGAATATGCAGTTTTGGGGTAATGGAGAGTTTGCGCTTCCATTTGGTAATTACGAAGTAAATATTACTGTTCCTGCAGATCATATCTTAGATGGTACTGGAGAAATTCAGAATAGAAAAGATGTTTATACCAAAGACATGATGAAAAGGTATGAGCAAGCTAAAAAGTCATACGATAAGCCAGTAATTATTGTTACTCAGGCTGAAGCAGAAGCTGCCGAAAAGCAATTTTCAGATAAAAAGCAAACGTGGAAGCTTAAGGCTACTATGGTAAGAGATTTCGCATTCTCTACTTCAAGAAAGTTTATAGTAGACATGATGAATGTAGATGTTATGGGCAAAGATGTAATGGCTGTTTCTATGTATCCTAAAGAAGGAAATCCTTTATGGGAAGAGTATTCTACAAGAGCAGTTGCTACTACTTTAACTTCTTACTCTAAACATACATTTCAATATCCTTATCATAAAGCGATTTCTATCCACGCAAAAAATCAAGGGATGGAATATCCTATGATCTGTTGGAATTATGGACGTCCTGAAGAAGATGGTACGTATAGTGACCGTGTAAAATTTGGGATGATAAGTGTAATTATCCATGAAGTTGGACATAACTTTTTCCCAATGATCGTAAATTCCGACGAACGCCAGTGGGGTTGGATGGATGAAGGTTTAGATACTTTTATGCAATATTTAGCTGAACAAGATTTCGGGAAAGAATATCCTGCAGCGATTTCACCTGAAACTGCATACCCATCTAGAAGAGGATTGCCTGCTAAGATTGTTCCTTATATGAAAGGAGATCAAAAGTATATTGCACCTATTATGTCTAATCCAGAGAACGTTTTCCAATTAGGAAATAACGCTTATGGAAAGCCTGCTACGGCATTAAATATTTTAAGAGAAACAGTAATGGGGCATGAGCTTTTTGACTTTTCTTTTAAAACCTATGCACAACGTTGGATGTTTAAACACCCAACGCCAGAAGATTTCTTTAGAACTATGGAAGACGCTTCTGGCGTAGATTTAGATTGGTTCTGGAGAGGTTGGTTCTACGGAACAGACTATGTAGATATAGGAGTTAAAGATGTTAAGAAATACTTTGTAACAGATAAAGCTACCAAAGAAGGATTAGCAACATTGGAACGTTATGGGGTTACAGATCCAGAGAGTATGGATTTTGTGTATGTTGTAGAAGAAGGAAGTGATGAATACTCTGAAGATATGAAATCTAAGAATGTTTTAGAAAATGCTCCAAAATTACAAGCATATTTAATGGATAATTTTACTGCTGAAGAGCGTGCAAAAATGAAATCTCCTAAGTTTTTCTATGAGATCACTTTTGATAAGCCGGGTGGATTAGTAATGCCTCTAATAGTGGAATATACTTACGCAGATGGAACTACTAAGAATGTAACTTATCCAGTACAAGTTTGGAGAAAGAACGATTCTGAAATTAGTAAAGCAATTGCAAGTGATAAGGAAATTACTAAAGTAGTAATAGATCCTAACATGGAAACTGCCGATGTGAATCTAGATAATAATAGTTGGCCTCAAGAAGCTAAAGAGAATAAATTTGAGCAATTCAAAAAAGAAGCTGGAGAGTAATTTTTCAGAACAATAAATTAAGCCGACTTTAACGAGTCGGCTTCTTTTTTTAATATATATTGTGATTATCTTTGTTGCTATGATAACACTTCCATTATTTATAAGTGGTGCCGAAATTGGTTTTATAATATTTATATTAATCATGGTTTTTGGGGCCGATAAAATACCAGACATCGCTAGAGGTCTAGGTAAAGGTATGCGTACTTTAAAAAATGCATCTAACGACATTAAGAGTGAAATAACCAAAAGTGCCGAAAAGCAGGGGATTAATAAGGATATCTCTAACGACGTTAAAAATGAAATTAGTAAGGTGAAAGAGGACTTAGATGAAATTACAGGATCTATAAAACGTAGATTTTAATGCTAGAACACTTAAATAAATGGGACAGGGAACTGTTTATTTATTTAAATAGTCTTGGAATTGAAGAATACGATAGTTTTTGGATCTTCGTTACCAATATAAAACATTGGATTCCTTTATACATACTTTTTTTTATTCTGTTTTTTATAGCTTTTCACAAGAAGAAAGCTCTATTCAATTCTGCATTCTTATTATCTTCATTTCTAACCACCTTAGCTTTTACAAATTTTGTTAAAGGAATAGCAGAGAGACTTAGACCCAATAATGATCCAGAATTATTGGACATTATTAGAATATTACAAACCCCAACTAATTATAGCTTTTTCTCAGGACATGCTTCCTCATCCTTTGTAGTAGCCACTTTTGTGGTGCTAAGTTTAAAGGAAAAATATAAGTGGATCTATTTAGTCTATATCTGGCCAGTAATTTTTGTTTTAAGCCGAGTATATGTAGGTGTTCATTATCCACTAGATCTTTTAGTAGGTGCAATAGTAGGTTTGATCTTTGGCTATATATTCTATAAATTATACCTTCTAACGGGGAAAAGATTTTATTAAGCTTTCTTGCGGCTTAAGCTTAATCCGTCTCTAATAGGCAATAGCACCGTTTCTAATCGTTCGTCTGTAGCTACCATTTTGTTGTATTCCAAAAGTGCTTTTGTAGATTCATCATCTTTCTTCAATGTTTCTACCACCTTTCCACTCCACAAAACATTATCTGTAAGTAAAACACCTCCAGGGTTCAATTTATCTATTATAAGATCGAAATACTTAGGATAATTTGGCTTGTCTGCATCCATAAATACAAGATCAAACTTCATGTCTAATCCGGGTATAATTTCTAAAGCCTCACCTAAATGCTGGTAGATTTGATCTCTGAAGCCGGAAAGCTGGAAATATTTATTCTGAATAGTTTGCAACTCTTCATTAATATCTAAAGTGTGAATTTCTCCATTTTCTTTTAATCCTTCAGCTAAACAAATTGCAGAATATCCGGTATATGTTCCTAACTCTAAGATTGTAATGGGATTTATAATCTTAGATAGAATACTAAGAAGCCTCCCTTGATAATGCCCGCTAAGCATTCTAGGTTGAAGTATTTTTTGATAGGTTTCTCTAGTTAATTGAGCCAAAATATCAGGCTCGGCTTGGGTGTGAGAAACAGTGTAATTATCTATTGCTTCGGGAAGAAAATGCATGTGAATATATTTTACCGCAAATTTAAACATATCTGCCTTCGTAAATCCTTAAGAATTAAGAATTGTTACTTTTTGTAGCTGAATATTAGTGGTATTTTTACAACAAATATGTAGTATGACATTTGAAAACACCCTAGATTTTGCTAAAAAATTGGATGCTGAAGATAAATTAGCTTCTTATAAGAAGGAGTTCATTTTTCCGAAGGTAAATGGAAAAGAAGTGATCTATTTCACTGGAAATTCTTTAGGTCTTCAGCCTAGATCTGCTAAGAAATATGTAGATGAGGTGATGGAAGATTGGGCTAATTTGGCGGTAGAGGGTCACTTTTATGCAGAAAAGCCTTGGTGGGATTATCATGAGCGTTTTTCAGCTAAACTAGGGAAAGTGGTAGGAGGAAAGCCAAGTGAAATTACAGTGATGAATACACTAACTGTAAATCTACATTTATTGATGGCTACTTTTTATAAACCTGAAGGAAAACGTTTCAAAATAATTTGTGAAGAAAAGGCCTTTCCTAGCGATCAATATATGATAGCATCTCAAGTAAAATTTCATGGGTATACAGAGGATGAAGCGGTAGTGAAGATCGAAAAGAGAGAAGGAGAGCATTTTTTTAGAACAGAAGATATACTTGCGAAAATTGAAGAAGTTGGTGAGGAATGCGCTTTAGTACTTATAGGAGGGGTAAATTATTATTCCGGACAAGTTTTAGATATGGCGACTGTTACTAAGGCAGGACATGCCATTGGAGCTAAAGTAGGTTGGGACCTTGCTCATGCAGCAGGAAATATAGAATTAAAACTACACGACTGGGATGTGGATTTTGCAGCTTGGTGTAGTTATAAATACATGAACTCTGGTCCTGGAAACGCATCTGGCTGTTTTATTAATGAAAAGTACCACGGTTTAAAAGATATTACAAGATTAGAAGGTTGGTGGGGACATAATAAGGAACGTCGTTTTTTAATGGAACCCGAATTTCAACCGGAACCTAATGCACATGCTTGGCAAATTAGTAATGCGCCTATATTAGCAATGGCACCATATTTAGCTTCTCTTGAAATGTTTGATGAGGTAGGAATGCCAGCTCTTATAGAAAAGCGAAATAGGATTGTAGCTTATCTTCAATTTATCTTACATGAAATTGATAAGGATGTGGATGCTAGTTTTGAAATTATAACTCCATCAAAACAAGACGAGCGAGGAACACAATTATCAGTTTTTCTTCACGGGGAAGGAAAGGAGCTCTTTAATTATTTAATGGAAAATGGGGTGATTACAGATTGGCGAGAGCCAAACGTGATTCGCTTGGCTCCGGCACCATTTTACTGTTCTTTCCAAGATATGTATAATTTTGGACAGATCTTAAAGAGGGGGATTCTTAAAATTTAAACCCTCACTGAGGGTCGAATGTATGTTTCAATAGCCATCGAGAACTCCAAGATTTTTAAAAATTCAGATCTAATTTAAAATAGTATTTTTTTATCCCTAATTGAGGGTTTAATTCTCCGCGGCTTGCCTCGAATTTTTTAATAGTATTTTCCAATTCATACCTCGTGGTCTCTCACCGAGGTTCTTGATTAAGTCCTCCCTGCTGGGGAGGATTTAAGAGGGGATGCTTTAAGGTTTTTACTTTTATTTTAATTTGATATCTGTAAAATACAACTGAAAACTGCTGTCTGCAGATTTATGCATTTTTGCAATAGGTATTCCTTTATAAGTTTCGTAGTCTTCCCAGGTAGTTGTTAACTCTCTACCTGTTGAAGAAACGTAGGTCCACTCCTTAATCATATTATCTTCTCCAAAAAAGATATGGTAAGAATCGTCTGGAGAATAACCACCTTTTCCATTATAGCTCACCGTAAGCATTTTCATTTCTTCATTACTAATTGGAGAAATACCTTTTTCGTTATAGGTAGATTCAAAATCGCTCCACATTAATTGATACGGAAAAAGTAACCAATAAGAATCGTTTATGAATTTTTGATCTGCAGCCAATGCTTTTTCAGCTAAACTATCACCCTGAGTATAGCTAATTGATTCTCCATTTTCTGTTAGCTGAATTTTTTTGCTTTTAGGAAACCATTTCCAAACCCGTTCCGCTCGCAATGTGTCATTTACTTTTACATTAAACGTAAAATTTAATTCCTCCAATTCTTTGAATTCCTCTATACCATTAGCATTTGCAATTTGAGCAGTTATAGGAAGCTCCTCGGAGTTTTTGGTTATGGAATTATTTGCGTCTTCAGATTTTGATTGGTTGTCCTTACAACCAATTAAAACAGTAAAAAGTAGACAGAGTGTAAATATTTGTTTCATAATTATATAATTTTATTAAAAGTAGCTATTCTAATTCTATTTTAGAATTATGCATAAAAAAAGCCCTTTGAATTTCAAAGGGCTTTTTAAAATGTATGTATTAATTACAATCTTCTTCCTGTTAAAAGTTTATACAAAATAAGGATTACTGCAATTACAATTAAAATGTGGATGATACTACCTAAATCTGGGAAGGCAAAATATCCGATTAACCATCCAATGATTAGTAGTACTACGATTAGCCAAATTAAATCTTTCATATTGTTAGTTATTTATTGCAACAATAGTTGCGTATTAATGGTTATAGATTATTTCAATTAAGAATTAAAAATTACTAGTTAGTACTTAAAACTTTAAAATTCCCAATTGAATAATCTGATTAGATTTCAATACGAATTTATGGAAAGCACTAACTAATCTAATCTATTTTAACGAGTGTTTAACTAATTTCTTAAAATTTTTATAGAGATGATAAGTGAAATAATTCTGTTTTTGTGCTTTGAATCTAGGTATATGTTGCTCTTTAATATTTTAATATAAAGAAGGTTAGGTAAATAATTACTAACTTTTATAATATTGATAATTCAAAAAAAGCAATAGTAAACTACATTTCATTTTCAGCTTTATTAATTCTCATTTCAAGATCTTCCAAAACTTCGCTAACAGAATCTACATTATCTGACGATTTTTGATGAGCATCTTCCATAGCCTTTTCTAGTTTTTTATCTGGATGTTGAAAAAGATCTGTAATCACATGGTTGATTTTGTCTATAACACTTTCTTGGCTGTGTTTAATATCTTCTAGTTTATTTAATATGCTCTTTAATTGATCTATTTTCTCTTGTTTCATTGTTGAAGTTTTAGATTTATAAATTATATTTATTATTTATTAACGGTTTCTTCCTTTAATTTTGGGTAATCGGTATAGCCTTTTGATCCTGGTGTGTAAAAAGTGTCTTCATCCCATTTTGCTAAATCAGCATTTTTTTCAAATCGGTTTGGTAAATCTGGATTGGAAATGAATAATTTTGCAAAAGAAACTAAGTCTGCATTTCCTTCCTTAATAACGTTATTTCCTTTTTCTTGGTCAAAACCTGCATTGATCATCAATGTGCCTTTATATATAGGTCTATAATGTTTAGCTATTTCAGAAACTAAGTAATCTATTTCACTAACATCTGTAAAAGGTTCAGATAAGTGCAGATAAGCTAAATTATATGCATTTAATTTTTCTATAATATAATCGAATGTTGGAATGCTTTCTTCTGTAGCAATAATTCCAAATACTTCGTTTAAAGAAGGGTTGAGTCTTACTCCAATTTTCGTTTCTTCCCAAACTTCATTTATAGCATCTATAACTTCAAAAAAGAATCTAGCTCTATTTTGAATACTTCCGCCATATTCATCTGTTCGTTTATTGGAATTTTTATTAAAAAATTGATGAATTAGATAGCCATTGGAGGAATGAATTTCTACTCCATCAAATCCAGCATCTTTTGCTTTTTGCGCTGCTTTTTTAAATTCTTGCACAGTTTCTTTAATCTCTACCAGGCTCATTGCTTTAGGTTCTACCGTATCTTCAAATCCGTCCTTAGTAAAAGATTGCGCATTAGGATTAACCGCACTTGGAGCTAAAGGTTTTTCACCATCATGAAACTTAGGGTGAGACATTCTACCACAATGCCATAATTGGATAAAGATCTTTCCACCTTCCTCATGAACCGCATTGGTAACTTTTTTCCAAGCCTCAGCTTGAGCATCTGTGTATATGCCAGGTGTATTAATATATCCAACCGCTCTTTCAGAGATCTGAGAACCTTCAGTAATAATTAAGCCCGCTCCACTTCGTTGTTTATAATATTCTACATGAAGATCTGTAGGTACACTTTCACTGTTATCTGCCCTATTTCTGGTCATTGGAGCCATTACAACTCGATTGTTTAAAGTGAGATCTTCTAATTTATACGATTCTAATAATGGTTGGTTATCTTTCATGTCGTTTTATTTAAAAATTAAATTTAAAGGATGCATAGTTTATGCGGTGTTAAACAAATTGTAATTGGGGTGGTTTTTAACTTTATTTTAATGACTCTTGAGTTAGAATCTGATTTTTAATAGGGAATATTATAAGATTTTGATTTACGAGAAGATTAAATGAGCTAGGGATTAAAAAAGCCAATTGAGATTTAATCTGTATTTTTGAATGACGAATTTTCTAATTACAAATTAGATAACCTTTTAAAAATTGGAGGTACTCTACCTATAAAAGTTAATGCAGAAAACTAAAAATATTGCCATTATTGGCTCCGGGTTGGTAGGTTCCTTACTAGCTATTTATTTAAGAAAAAGAGGTCATGAGGTTACGGTGTTTGACCGTAGACAGGATGTAAGAAAAGTAGAATTTTCTGGTAGGTCTATAAATCTAGCAATGTCCAATAGAGGATGGAGCGCTTTGCGAAAAGTTGGAGTAGAAAAGGATATACGGGAATTAGCCTTAGCTTTAGATAAACGCGCTTTACATGTTAATGAAAAGCCTATCTACTTTCAGAAATATGGGAAAGAAGGAGAAGCTATTTATTCTATTTCTAGAGGGGTGCTTAATAGGAAGATGATTGACCTTGCTGAAGAGACTGGTGCTAAATTTAGATTTGAGGAGAAAGTATGGGATGTAAACCTAGCTGAAGCTAAAATTTATACGGGAGAGTCTGAAAAAGCAGAATGGCAGGAATATCAATTCGATATGGTTTTTGGCGCAGATGGTGCTTTTTCTAGAGTTCGCCATAAAATGCAGCGAAATAGTAGATTTAACTATTCTCAAAATTTTATAGATGTTGGTTATAAAGAATTAACTATTCCCGCTAATAGTGATGGTTCGCACAAACTAGATAATGCGTCTTTTCATATTTGGCCTAGAGGCGAATTTATGCTTATAGCTATGCCTAATTTGGATGGAAGTTTTACTTGTACTTTATTTATGCCTTTTGAGGGTGATATTTCTTTTGAAAAAATTAAAACCGAAGTAGAAGCAGAAAAATTCTTCAGCGAATATTTCCCCGATATTAAATCTGATATATCCAATTTAACTAAAGACTTCTTTAAAAACCCAACGAGTGCGATGGTAACTATGAAATGCTATCCTTGGACCTATTGGGATAAGGTGGCTTTAGTGGGCGACTCAGCTCATGCAATTGTTCCTTTTTACGGGCAGGGTATGAATGCAGGATTTGAGGATATTTCTGTCTTAGATGAACTTATAGAGAAGTATAACGACGATTGGGAAATGATTTTCCAAGAATATCAAAAAAGTAGAAAACCAAATGCAGATGCTATCGCAGAATTGAGTTATAGAAATTTTGTAGAGATGAGCAGCAAGACTGCAAATCCTCAATTTATACTCCGAAAGAAGATAGAAAAACATTTTGCTGATAAATATCCTGAAAAGTGGATTCCCTTATATTCCAGAGTAACTTTTTCAGACAAACCTTATGCGGATGCTTTAGCAATTGGAGATAAACAAAGGGATATTATGGATGAGGTGATGGCTTTCCCAGGAATCGAAGATAAATGGGAGACCGAGGAGGTAAATGAATTGATTTTGGAATTACTGCATAGCGAAGCAATCAAAGCATAGTCGGTATCAACAAGAAAAGAATAAAAAAGAGGCTTAATTGCCTCTTTTTTTTATTTATGAAATTCTAAATTATTAATGTGCGTTTGGCTTTAATAATTCAGGAAATTTTTTCTTGAATTTATTATATCTTGGGATTGATACATTTTGAATATAAGGATTCTCAGGATGCAGTTTTTCGTAATTCTGGTGGTAATCTTCTCCTACCCAAAATTTTTGAAAGGGAACAACATCTGCCGCTAATGGCTTGTCGTAGCTTTTTCCAACTTCTGTAGCTACTTTCTCAATTGTAGCCTGTTGTTCTGCATTCTGATAAAATAAAATTGATCTATACTGCGATCCATTATCTGGACCTTGCCCATTTGCCTGAGTTGGATTTTGTGATCCATAATATACTTTTACTAACGTTTCAAAACTCACAACTTCTGGATTGTAAATTACTTCTACAGCTTCAGCGTGTCCTGTTTTACCAGTATTGCTAGCTTCATAAGTAGGATTTTCTGTATGACCTCCAGAATAACCAGATATTACTTCAGATACGCCATTTACACTTTCATAAATCGCTTCTACACACCAAAAACAACCACTTGCAAAATAAGCCTTTGCCATGTTATTTTGCATAGGAACTTCCACAGGCTCCTTATTTAAGTCGGCTGAATTTGCAGTTGTTTTGGTATTTCCATTTCCACAAGAGAAGAGGAGAAGTGAAAATGTGAGGCTTAAAATAGTTTTCATATTATTTTTTTTTATAATTTCCTTCGAGCGTTTTTTTACCAAGAATGGCGTAATCTATTGCTAAGTCTCCTTTTATGGAGAATCCTAACCAGTCTAAATCTATTTCCCCATTTTCTTTAGTAGTAATAGTTGCAATAGGTTTATTAGTATCGAATTTAGTCCAAGGAATATCTTTGCCTTCTGTGTTCTTAGCAGATGGATTTATTAAAAATATATCTGTAGTATTTTTGTCTTTCTTCTGCATTCTCGTATTAATG
The DNA here is from genome assembly GCF_000403785.1 of Gillisia sp. CAL575. GTDB lineage: Bacteria > Bacteroidota > Bacteroidia > Flavobacteriales > Flavobacteriaceae > Gillisia. The sequence continues at coordinate 82,986 of NZ_APHJ01000027.1, read as the reverse complement.
AAAATTTTGGAAGGGGTCAAACACATTTCAGAATTTCCTATATAATTAATAGTTACACAATAACAAGTACAAGAGGAGTCTACTTCTTCTCCCATTTTAATATAAGTCCCACTCAAATTAGCGCTTTGAGAATTAGGTTTTGTCTTGTCATCGATGTTTGGCGAATTGATTGTTTCCGAATTCACATTAGACTCAGGAGTTGAAGTTTCTTTGGATAGATTATTATCCTGAGAATAAATATTAGACTCTTTACTTTTTTCAGAATTCAATTCAGAATCTGTATTTTCTTCGGAAACAGAATCTTGATTAGAATTTGTTTCTGAATCTTTACACGAAGCAAAGCATAGTGTAATTCCTAAGAGTATAATTGTAGCGAATTTCATAAATAGGGGGTATTGATATTTTAATAAAGTTATCTATTTATTTTGCAGATACTGTGAAATTGGTGTTAATCAATTTAAGTCAAAAAAAAAGGGTTTAAAATAAGTGCATAATTTGCAAATATTCTAAACCCTTATATAAGTTAGAAAAGCAGTCTTAAAACTTAGAAAACATTTTTTCCATTTTTTCTTGTTCTTCTTTAGCTAGATCTTCATCAACTAAAATTCTACCACTGTGCTCATCTGTAATAATTTTTCTTCTACTAGCAATCTCAACGATAACTTGTGGAGGAATAGTAAAATAAGATCCACCAGAAGCTCCTCTTTCAACAGGAACTACAGCTAAACCATTTTTTACATTATTTCTAATTCGCTTGTAAGCGGTGATTAATCTGTCTTCGATTTGAGTTTCGAAATCATTAGATTTTTTAGTTAGCATGTCTTCCTCTTTTTGAGTTTCAGCTAAAATTTCATCTAATTCTCCTTTTTTGTGAACAAGGTGTTTTTGGCGATCTTCCAATTTCTCTTTGGTTTGTCCAATAACTTCCTTTTTCTGCTCTATAGAAGCTCTGTATTCTTTAATGTGCTTTTCTGCAAGTTCTATCTCAAGTTCTTGAAATTCTACTTCCTTACTAAGTGCATTAAATTCACGGTTATTACGAACGTTCTTCTGTTGCTCTGCATATTTTTTAATAGATGCTTTTGCGTCCTCGATAAGGATCTTTTTAGTTTTGATATCATTATCAATAACCTCAAGATCGGTGTCGTGCTTAGTAATACGTGTATTTAATCCGGCTACTTCATCTTCTAAATCTTCTACCTCTAAAGGAAGTTCACCTCGTACATTTCTAATTTCATCTATTCTAGAATCAATTAACTGAAGATCGTACAATGCTCTTAACTTCTCTTCTACAGTAACCTCGGTTTTCTTTGCCATATTTAATAATACTTGATAGGATTCGTTTTTGTATTCGCTAAAATAATTGCAAAATTACTAATTTTTTTACTAAGATACGAATGTAATAGGTTTTTTGTGTATCGTTCACTTTCATAGTGGCCAATGTCTGCAACCACTAGCTTTTGTTCGGCTTTATAGTAATCGTGATACTTAAGATCTGCAGTTATAAAGAAGTCTGCTCCTGCACTTTTTGCGGCCTCTATTGCTGAACTTCCGCTTCCCCCAAGAACTGCTATTTTCTTCACTTTCTTTTTCAATAATTCTGAATGTCTAATCCCGTCTGCTTTAAAGGTCTTTTTTACTAAAGAGAGGAATTCAACTTCTTCCATTTCTTCAGAGAGCTCCCCAATCATACCCATCCCCATTTGTTGATGAGAATTATCTAATGTTATTACTTCATAAGCTACCTCCTCATAAGGATGGTTTTCGAAAAGTGCTTTTAATATTTTACCTTCTAAATGCTTTGGGAAAATCACGCCTATTTGGATTTCTTCTTCAAAATGAATTTCACCTTTTTTTCCAATTGTGGGGTTAGAATCTAAATTCGGCTTAAAGCTTCCAGTTCCTTCTATATTAAAGCTGCATTCGTCATAATTACCAATAGCTCCAGCTCCAGACATAAATAAACTCTTTCTTAGTTCATCTGACTGCTCTTTGGGGACGTAGGTAGTTAGCTTTTTAATTACTCCTTTTTTTGGGATCAATATTTTAGTATTAACAAGCCCAAGCTTGTCGCACATAATCTTATTAACTCCTAATTGGTGATTATCCAATGCAGTATGAATTGCGTATATAGCTATATCATTTTTTATTGCTTTGATCACTGTGCGTTCTACGTAGTTTTTACCATTCAGTTTTTTAAGTCCTGAAAAAATAATTGGATGGAAACTTACTATTAAGTTGCAATTCTTAGCTATTGCTTCTTCTACCACTTCTTCCAATGTGTCATGAGTCACTAAAACGCCTTTTAGAGCTGTTGTTGCATCCCCAACCAATAAGCCTACATTATCAAAATCCTCGGCAGTTGCTATGGGAGCAAAATCTTCTAAGTGTTTTATAACCTCTGCAATAATCATCTTCTACTATTTTAATTCAAATATAAATATTATACTTTCGCTAAGATGAGTATCCTAAGAAAATTCCTTTTTCCATTCGCCTTAATGTACGGTCTAATCATGCTGATTAGGAATTTACTGTATGATCTAAGTGTATTTAAATCTGAATCATATTCTTTTCCTGTCATTTGTGTTGGGAATTTAAGTGTTGGGGGAACAGGTAAAACCCCAATGATAGAATATTTATTAGAGCTTTTACTACCAGAGTATAAGGTAGCGACATTAAGTAGAGGCTACGGCCGAAAAACAGAAGGATATAGATTAGTTTTTAAAACTGAAAGCGCTTTAAATGTAGGAGATGAACCTCTTCAATTTAAAAATAAGTTCGAAGACGCAATCGTTGCTGTAGACGAATATAGGCTTAGAGGAATAGCAAAGTTAAAGAAAGAACATAATCCTGATCTTATATTACTAGATGATGCATTCCAGCATAGAAAGGTGAAAGCAGGTTTAAATATTTTGCTTACCAAATATAACGATCTGTATGAAGACGACTTTATGCTACCAACAGGTAATTTAAGGGAGCCAGTAGTAGGAGCTGAGAGAGCAAAAGTGATTGTTGTAACAAAGTGCCCAATGAATCTTAGTGTAGAGAAGCGAGAAAGTATTAGGAGTAAGCTAGAACCGAGAAACTTTCAGCATTTATATTTTAGCTATATAAGTTATAGTGAACATGTCTCTAATGGTATCAAGAGAATAGGTCTTCATGAATTAGTTAATAAAGAAGTAAGCCTTGTTACAGGAATTGCGAATCCAGATTCATTATGTGAATATTTAAGTGCTTCTGGAATCTCTTATGAGCATTTAAATTTCCCTGACCATCATAATTTTTCTTCAGAAGAAATAAATAAAATAACTAAGTCTAATTTAATTATCACTACAGAGAAGGATTTTATGAGATTAAAAGGAGAAGTAGATTTAGAGAGATTATTTTATTTACCTATTAAAATGAAGTTTATTCAAAACACTGATGGCTTCAATAAGAACGTTAAAAGCTTTATCTTAAATACTTAAATGAAAAATGAGATGCACGATGCATCTCATTTTTTCTATTTGGCTAATTCAAACTATATATCTTTTATATACTTCTACTAAACCAGTAACTTCAAACTGCATGCCAAAACCTATGCAGGAACATTTCTTTTGGATAAGTGAAAATTGATCTTAGCGAAAAACTCCTCTGTTTTATATGGTTTTGGGATAATATCTGTGAAACCATTTAAATAAAATTCATCTAAATTCTCATCCAAGGTTACCGCAGTTAAAGCAACGATTGGAATCTTATCATCGAATTCACGAATTAATACAGTCGCTTCTATTCCGCTAATTCCTGGCATATGAATATCCATAAGAATAAGATCAAAATAGTTATTAGAAGCTTTTTCTACAGCGATGGTACCATTATCTGCTACATCGCAAATAACCTTGTGTTTTTCTAAGATCTTTCTTGTGATCATTTGATTAATCTTATTGTCCTCAACAATTAGGATTTTTTTGTTGTGCATGATGTCATTGGTTAAAGGTGCAATTTTCGATAACTTAGAAACGGCTACACCTTCTGCTTGCTCAAATGCTTCAAACTTTAGGTCGAAACTAAATGCTGAACCTTTACCAAATTCGCTATCTAGATAGATCTCACTATTCATTAAGTTTAGTAAGTTCTTTACAATAGATAAACCTAATCCGGTTCCTCCGAATTTTCTGTTTATTTGAAGTGAACCTTGTGTGAAGTTTTCAAAGATCGAGGATTGTTTTTCCTTAGAAATGCCTTCTCCTGTATCCTTAATTTCGAAATGCAAGAATACAGATTGTCCAACTTGATTTACTCTATTTACATTTATCCAGATGTCACCTTCCTCAGTGAATTTTATGGAATTACCAACCAAATTAATTAGGATCTGCGAGATTTTAAGTGGATCTCCCTTTAGTTTTTTAGGAATGTCGGGATCAAAATTATAATGCAATTTTGTTTTCTTATCATCAGCAGAATTTTTAAGGGCAACCAATACATCTGAAATTCTTTTCTCGAGATCAAAAGATGTGTCTAAAACTTCCACCTTCTTGGCTTCAAGTTTGTTAAGATCAAGAATATTATTTATTAATGACAATAAATATTCTCCAGAAAATTTCAAGGAATTTAAGTGCTCTTTTTGATTTTCTGTTGGGCTTTCTTCTAATAATAAATGCGTTAATCCTGTTACTGCATAAAGGGGTGTTCGTAGCTCATGCGTAATAGTAGATAAGAATTGTGCTTTGGCTAAGGACGCTTTTTCAGCATTTTCTTTCGCTAAGGTTAATTCATCATTTTTCTTTTGAAGTAAGTCATTTGCTCTTGCTCTTAAATTATTGTTTTTGTATAACGAAAGAGTTAGCAAGGATAAAATTGTGATAAGAGCAACGCTTAATATGGTTGTAAGCTTGTTAACCTTTAGAGAACGTTCTTGAGCAGCATTTCTTTCTGTAAGATCTTGTAGATTATTCCGCATAGCATCCACACCATATCTAGTGTTCGCTTCTACGGCTAAAGCTTCCTTACTCATATTAAAAATGGAATCTCTAACCCGATTGCTTATTTTTAAATAATCGAGGGATTGACTATATTCTTTTTGAGCTTCCTTAATTTGGCTTAAGAGTCTGTTAGAATACATAATCATACCTCCGAGAGAATATTGATAAGAGATCTTAATAGCTTTAAAAGCCTCGGTTTCTGCCTCGTTTGTTTGATTTAAAGATAGATAAGCTCGGGCCTTGTAGTAATACAGTCTAGATAATTCGTATTTATTATCAGTGTCTTTCAAATATTCTTGAGACTTATTTAAATATGTTAGTGCGCGATTAATATTTTCTTCGGAATGACTTATTCCCATAGTAATCATGGCTCTATTTAGGCTCACAATCCCTAAAAGTTCTGTATCATTTTGTTTCTCGTAGTAATTTTGAGCCAGATTTAAATATTTAATTGCCCGCTCTGGAGATTCAGCTGAATGAAAAAGTTTGGCATAAGTGAGATAACTATATGCTAGCCCTGGTTGATCGTCTATTTCTTTTTGTATAGAAATGGCACGCTCCATTTCGGTAATCGCTTTCGGGTAGTCGTGGCGTATATAATATAATTGGGATAATATGCTGCTAGAAAGAGCGATGTATTTTTGATTTCCAATTTCTTTAGCAAGCTCCAATGCAATGTCTAATTGTTCGTGTGCTTTTTCAAAATTTAGAACATTTATGGAAATTTCAGCACTACTTAAAAGTTGTCTTAGTTGAGTGTCTAAATCCGTTGTCTCAGCAGCACTTTTTTCTTGAAAAGCTTGCGTTGTGTAAAAATTAAGAAAAACAAAAGCATAAAATAAAAACTTCCTCATTCGGGCAAAGGGCTGGTGCTTAATAATGATAAATATAGTTAATTCTTAGCGACGAATAAAATTAAATCTTTTAACCGATTAGAGTAGCCAATTTCATTGTCATACCAACCTATTAATTTAACCAAACCTCCCCCAATTACAGAGGTCATTCCAGAATCAAATATACATGAATGTGGATCCCCAATTATGTCTATAGAAACTATAGGTTCATCAGTATAACTTAGTACTCCCTTTAAATATGTTTCTGATGCTTTTTTGAAAACAGCATTTATTTCTTCTATTGTGGTACTTGTGGAAATATTGAGGGTCATATCTGTTAACGAACCATTTGGTACTGGTACTCTTATGCCACAACCACCAATAACATCTTTAAATTCAGGAAATATTTTAGTAAGCGCTTTGGCAGCACCAGTTGTGGTTGGAATAATAGATTGTGTTGCAGCTCTGGCTCTTCTTAGATCGCGATGGGGTTTATCGTGTAAATTTTGATCTGAAGTGTAGGAGTGTATAGTAGAAATATATGCTTGTTCTATCCCGAAATTCTTCCGAATAACATCGAACATTGGTGCCGCATTATTCGTAGTACATGAGGCGTTGGAGATAATTTGCTCTGTACCATCCAAAATATGCTCATTTACACCTAACACTACCATTTTGATAGTATCGTCATCTGGAGGAACCGAAAGAATTACTTTCTCTACCCCTTTTTGTAAATGAAATTGTAAATCTTCCTGCTTTTTGAATTTGCCTGATGCTTCAATTACAATTTTCACATTGTATTTACTCCAGTCAATATCTTTTGGATGAAGTTTTTGTAAGATTGGAATCTCTGTATCCCCAATTATAATGTTAGAATCCTTCTGAGATAGATCTTCAGAAAAACGGCCATGGATACTGTCGTATTTTAATAAATGAATTAATGTGGAAGACTCTGCAACATCATTTATTGCAACAACTTCAATAAGCGGATGATTCCATAAAAGTCTAAATAAATTTCTACCAATACGGCCAAAACCATTTATCCCGATTTTAATTTTTTGTGACATTATGTACAAGAAATGCTATTAGGTTAGATGCTTTTGTGCTTTATAAGAAGATCTTACTAAAGCACCACTTTCAACATGACGGAAACCTAATTCCAATCCTATAGTCTCATATTTTTTAAATTGATCTGGAGTAATAAATTGCTTTACAGGTAGGTGTTTCTTACTAGGCTGTAAATACTGGCCAATTGTTACTATATCTAAATTAACACTTCTAAGATCTTTTAATGTTTGGATAACTTCGTCTTCTCGTTCCCCTAAACCTAGCATAATTCCAGATTTAGTTCTGGCAATACCTTTATCTTTTAAATATTTTAAAACCTGCAAGCTACGTTCATATTTAGCCTGGATTCTAACTTCTCTGGTAAGTCTCTTAACCGTTTCCATGTTATGAGAAACAACTTCAGGATTTACAGCAATAAGTCTATCTATATTTCTTTCATTTCCTTGGAAATCTGGAATCAGAGTTTCCAGAGTTGTTTCAGGATTCATACGTCTTATCGCTTTAACAGTTTCTGCCCAAACAATAGAACCCATGTCTTTTATATCGTCTCTATCTACACTCGTGATTACTGCATGCTTAATTTTCATAAGCTTTATAGATCTTGCAACTTTTTCTGGCTCATCCCAATCTATAGTGTCTGGTCTCCCTGTTTTTACTCCGCAAAATCCACATGATCTTGTGCATACATTTCCTAAGATCATAAAGGTAGCGGTTCCTTCGCTCCAACACTCACCCATATTAGGGCAACTTCCTGAAGTGCAAATAGTATGTAGGTCGTACTTATCTACAAGTCCTCTAAGTTCGGTGTATTTTTTTCCGGTTGGAAGTTTTACGCGTAACCATTTTGGTTTCGGAGTGCGTTTTGGGGTAGCTAAAGTTTCTGTTATCATATCAAAAATCTATGCTTCAAAGATACAATAATATGATGAATTGGATAGCCTGATTAGAATAGTCTTAAAAGTGGATTTAAGCTTTATGAGATTCTATTATTTGTGCCAGTAATTTTTTAGCACGTAAGAGTTTAACTTTTATATTACTCATAGGCTCTTCCAAGTGAGAAGCTATCTCCTTGTAAGATTTTTCCTGAAAATATCTAAGATTTATAACCTCTTGATAGGTGGGTTTCAGCTTTTTGATATCACTTAAGAGTTGAGCCAAATGTTGCTCATTTATTAATATATCTTCCATGGAAGGAGTTTCGTCCATTATGTCATTAACATATTCCATTGAAGTGTCTGAAGTGTTTGCTCTAATTGAAGCTTTGTTTTTTCTTAAAAGATCTATATGGATATTCTTAGAAATGGTGATAAGCCAGGTTTTAAAAACAAAATTGTCTTTAAAACTATTTAATTTATCAAAAGCTTTGGAAAATGTTTGGATGGTAATATCTTCTGCATCTGCCTCGTTTCTTGTTCTTTTTAACTGAAAACTATAAACATCCATCCAAAAGGTATCTAACAAAAATTTATAAGCTGCCTGATCTCCTTTTTCAGCTTTTTCAATTTCCAGTAAAAGGGCTTCGTTATTTATTTCCAATTGGTTGGTTTTGAAAAAACATTCAAGCTAAAGATACTTAATTGTGTGAAGATTAAAAATAGTTCCAAAAATGGAATTAACCATAAGAGATCCAGTTCATCCAATTTCTTTGCCGATTTATAATAAACTATATATTGTATAAGTAGGCGTAATATCAAAATACCAAGTATAATTGGCCAATGTACATTTACTAGTAACAAAGCTATTAGCAAGATCCAAAATCCTAATTGCGAAATGTAAAAAGATGCCAATAAAAATTTATGCTGCTTTTTGTAAAATTTAGCTGTGGAAATGTGTCTTCTTTTTTGATGTATCCATGAAGAGAAATTTGTTTTAGGAATACTTCTCGTTATGGAAGCCTTATTAAAAGTTATCGCAGTGTTTTCATTTGTCCCTGCCTGATTTACAAAGAGGTCATCGTCTCCGGATCTAATATGTAAATGTGTAGCAAATCCATTCTGATTATAAAATTCTTGAGAAGTATACGCCAAGTTTCTACCTACTCCCATATAAGGAATGCCCCATTTTGCAAAAGAGAAATATTGAATTGCCGTTAATAAAGTCTCATATCGAATAAGTTTATTCAAAAACGAACCTTTATTCTTTAAATATCCACCGTAACCAAGAACAATAGTTTTTTCATGACTAAAATTTGAAGCCATTTCAGCAATCCACATATTAGATTCTGGTCTACAATCTGCATCTGTAAATAGTAAGGTAGGATTTTTTGCTTTTTTGATTCCTAAAGTTAAGGCATACTTCTTTTTACCCCAAAATGCCTCATTATTCTTAACATCTACTACACGCACGCGTGGATTTGATTTCTCAAAATGCTCCATTACCTCTAAAGTTTCATCTGTAGACGCATCATTTACTAGGATAATTTCAAAGTCTGGATAATTTTGTTCAAGTAAATAGGGAATGAAGTCTTTAAGATTTTCTGCTTCATTTTTGGCACATATAATTACAGAGACCGGGGGAATGGAATTTGAATTGGATTCTTTTGCCGAGGCGAAACTAAAATATCCTATATAAAATAGGATATTAATTAGGGTGATCAGAATAAAAAATCCGAGTAAAAGTATTGCCATATTTTAAAATTCCTATTTTTTGGAATCTGAACAATCTTTCATTTCGTCTGGAGATTTTCCGCAAAAACTACATGCTTCTCCATCTTTATTTAAAAAGGGACTTTGACTAGCGCAAGTTCCTGCAAACTCACCATCTTTCTTAGCCCAGATTTTTATTGCTATTCCAGCAAAGGCAAGTCCTAGTAATACTATAGTAATTAAAAGTAATTCCATGATCTTATAATTTATAATGCAAAAATACGCATAAAAAAAGGTCCTGAAAAACCATTTAAAACATTAGTATAACCTTTACATTATTTAACTAAACTTTAATTGCTATATGCACAATAATTGTGGAAACCGAGCTAACTTGCGTCAATTAATTAACACAAATAACTAAATTATGAAAATTAAACAATTATTAATAGTTGCCGTTTTATCGGTATTTGCTTTTACATCTTGTGAGGATAATAAGAAAAAAGAGCAAGAAGCGAAAGATAAAATGGAAATGGAAAGAATGGAAGCTGAAAAAGAAGCTACCAAAGAAGCAGACATGAAAATGGAGCAGGAAAAAATGGAAATGCAGTCTAATAGTATAGCAGCAAAAGCTATGGCTACAGCAGATCTAAGTACTTTAGTAAGTGCTATGCAATCTGCAGAACTTGCAACGATGATGAAAGAGGATGAAGGGCCATTTACGGTTTTCGCTCCTTCTAATGCTGCTTTCGCTAAGGTACCAAAAGCTACTTTGGATAAATTAATGATGCAAGAAAATCAAGCTGATTTACAAACTGTATTGAAGTATCATGTAGTTGCTGGAGAGATCACATCTGCAGATTTAGCTAAATCCATTAAAGATAACAATGGAACTTACACGTTTAAAACTGTTGAAGGTGCTGAATTAACAGCTATGATGAAAGGTGATAAAATTATGCTTAAAGATGGTAACGGTAAAACTGCTACAATTGTTCAAGCAGATGTTGATGCATCAAATGGTGTAGTTCATGTTATTGATGCTGTTGTAATGAAGAAATCATAATTAGAAACAAAGTTCTAATTTAGAAAAAGTCCCGCAATTGCGGGACTTTTTTATTTTAAAAAATATTTACTTCGGGTTCTAAATCAATATTGAATTTAGCAAGGATCTCTGCTTGAACCTTCCTTGATAAATTCAGAATTTCCTCGCCGGTTGCGTTTCCGTAATTAACTAATACCAAAGCTTGATTTTTATGTACTCCCGTATTTTCTTCACGATAACCTTTTAATCCTGCTTTATCTATTAGCCATCCTGCTGGTATTTTTATGCTGTCCTTTCCCACGAGATAATTTGGCATTTCTGGGAATTCCTTCTTTAATATTTCAAATTGCTGATTGTGTATTACAGGATTTTTAAAAAAACTACCACTGTTTCCTAATATTTTAGGATCTGGTAATTTTTGTTGTCTAATTTTAATCACAGCATTAGAAATATCTCTAATCCCTACATTAACTATTCCCATCTCATCTAAAGCTTCATTGATAGCACCATAATTAGTCAGTAGTTTATGATCGGATTTCGTTAACTTAAAAACCACACTGGTAATAATGTATTTACCCTTAACCTTATTTTTGAAAATGGAATTTCTATAATCAAATTCGCAATCTTCGGCGGTGAAAGTTTTAAATTCTAAAGTTTGAATGTCAATAGCATCACAGGATACAAAGTGATCCTTAAGCTCTACTCCATACGCCCCAATATTTTGGATAGGGGAGGTGCCTACATTTCCTGGGATAAGTGAAAGATTTTCTAGTCCGCCCCAATTATTCTCAAGAGTATGTAAAACAAATTCATGCCAGTTTTCACCAGCATTAGATTTAACAAATACAAATTCTTCAGTTTCCCTAACTACTTCTATACCCTTAATATCTATGTGTATTACTGTAGCATCTATATTTTGAGTTAGCAACATATTACTACCACCTCCTAATATAAAAAGATCATCAGCGTAGTTCTTATCAAGTACAGAGATCAATTCTTCTATACAATTAATAGAGATCAGGGTTTTTGCCTTAACATCTATTCCGAACGTATTATAAGATTTTAAAGAAGCATTTTGGGAAACCTTCATTAGTCTTTGTAAACTGTTAATGCATTTTTCAATATTTCTATAGCTCTTTCAAGATTCTCTTTCTTAAGAACATAAGCAATCCTAACCTGATTTAAACCTGTATTTGGGGTAGAGTAAAACCCAGCTGCAGGTGCAACCATGACTGTTTCATTATCTAGTTGATATTCTTCCAACAACCATTTCGCGAAATTATCGGCGTTTTTTATCGGTAACTCTGCAATACAGTAAAAAGCTCCTTTTGGTATGGCAACCTTAACTCCGTCTATGGATTCTAATCCAGCAATAAGTAAATTCCTTCTGGAAGTATACTCCTTAATAACATCATCAAAGTAACTTTGAGGTGTGTCTAAAGCGGCTTCACTGGCAATTTGCTCAAATGTTGGAGGACTCAATCTGGCTTGGGCAAACTTCATGGCAGTATTAATAACTTCTTTATTCTTAGAAACTAAACAGCCAATTCTCGCCCCACACATACTATATCGTTTAGAAACAGAATCAATCATTATTGCATGATCTTTCAATTTGTCAATACTCATAACTGAGTAATGCTTTGCACCATCATAAGCAAATTCTCTGTACACCTCGTCGGCTACTAAAAAGATGTCATGTTTGATAACCATATCGGCTAATTGATCAATTTCTTCTTTTGTATACAAGTATCCTGTAGGATTCCCTGGATTACATATTAATATCGCCTTGGTCTTTGCAGTAATCAATTTTTCGAAATCTGCAATAGGAGGTAGGGCAAAATTTGTTTCAATTTTGGATTCAACAGGAACAATTTTAATTCCTGAAGCAGTAGCAAAACCATTGTAATTTGCATAAAATGGCTCTGGAATAATAATTTCATCACCAGTATCAGCAATACTACCCATAGCAAAAAGTAAAGCTTCAGAACCACCTGTTGTAATTATAATTTGTTCTCCATTTACTGGAATGTCATGGTTTTTATAATATTTAGCTAGTTTATTTCTATATCCTTCAAAACCGGCAGAATGACTATAAGAAAGCACTTCAATATTATGATTTCTAACCGCGTCTAACGCTACAGTTGGAGTTTTTATATCTGGCTGTCCAATGTTTAATTGGTAAATTTTTCGGCCTTTTTTAATGGCTGCTTCTGCGAAGGGAACTAATTTTCTAATTGGCGATTCTGGCATAGAATTACCTTTAACTGAAATTTTAGGCATAACATTTTATTTTTTCAGTGCAAAAATGCGAAATTTAAAGCAGAATTCAATTTTTTTGGGTTTGGCATTTATACTCATATTTTTCGTAAATTAATTATATATGCCATATCCTGTTTACATATTGTTAGTATTTCTATGCTTTTTCAATATTTCTAAAGCTCAGGGAGTTTTTATAATTGATGGAGGGAAAACTAAATTTGATCTTTCATTTCAGTCTGTAAACGATCTGGTTGTAATTCCCGTAGAAATTAATGGAGTAAAACTTACATTTTTATTAGATACAGGCGTCGAATCCTCTGTTATATTCAGCTTAGAAGAAAAAGACTCTCTAGACATTAAAAATGCATCCGATATTTTGCTTCGTGGATGGGGAGAAGGGGAGGAAATTACGGCAGTTAAATCTACTGGGAATACTGTTCGCATAGGTAAGGCTTCACATTCTAATTTCACGGTTTATGTAGTAAGTAATCATGACATCAGCCTTTCAAACAGGCTTGGCTTACCTATTCATGGAATTATTGGATATGATTTTTTTAAGGACTTTGTGGTGGAGTTTAATTATCCAAAAGAAAGACTAATGGCTTACAAAATTGATTCCTATGTTTATAAAAAATGTAGACGTTGTGAGGATTTTGATCTGGTGCTTTATAAGAACAAGCCCTATATAAAGGCGTTAGTAAGTCTAGATAATAAAAATTTTCTCAGGATGGATTTACTAATAGATAGTGGCTCTGGGGATGCGCTTTGGATCTTTGAAGACCCTGACCTAAGTATTAGAATTCCTGAAGAAAACTTTGAAGATTTTCTAGGATTTGGAATGGGAGGGAGTGTTTACGGAAAAAGGACTAGACTTAATAGTTTAAAATTAGGAAAATTTCAATTAAATGGGATAACTGCAAGTTTTCCAGACACGTTGTATTTTGAAGGGGTAGTAACCTATAAATCTAGAAATGGGAGTTTAGGGTCTCAAGTTTTAAAACGATTCTATTCTACTTTTGATTATAAGAATAAGCGACTTCGATTAAAGCCAAATAGTAACTTTAGCAAGCCGTTTGAATATGATATGAGTGGTATAGTGCTTGCTCATAAAGGATATACAATTGTAAAAGATTTCGAGAACAATAACTCTCCGGTATTTAGTGAATCTGAAGATGCTTTTAAGGGAGTGGTTGTTTATAAGAGTTATTCCAAAGTTAAATTTAAATTAGAACCACAATATATCGTTGCGGAAGTTAGGCCTAATTCTCCAGCAGCTTTGGCAGGATTAAAGGTGGGAGATTTGGTTGAAACCATCAATAAGAGACCTGCATACAATTATGAACTCTATCAAATAAACAATATGTTTAGTTCTAGCGAGGGGAAAACTTTCAGGCTAAAGATTAAAAGAAATGGTGTGACTTTGGAAATCCGCTTCAAACTACAAAGAGTCTTGTAAAAAAAAACTCCCGATTTCTCGGGAGTTTAAATGATTAAGACTTTTCATCTGGATCGAGAACTCGTCCTTTTATTTTAACCGCTTTCGTTGGTTCATCGGCATTAGAATAAATGGTGATTGTTCTTCTAATTGGTCCAACTCTATTAGTGTCATATTTTACCTGAATGTCTCCAGATTTCCCCGGAGCAATAGCAGCCTTTGTCCATGTAGGAACAGTACAACCACAGCTAGAATAAACATTTTCGATAATTAAAGGTTCGGCACCTACATTTTTAAAATGAAAGACTTTAATTCCATCACTCCCTTTTTGTATATCTCCATAGTCAATAAGTTCAGACTTGAATTCGAATTTAGCAGGATTCTGGGCATTAACAGTAGAAAAACCAGCTACAATCAATGTTAATATTATAATGATCTTTTTCATATTTTCTAATTTTCAATTAAGTAAAGGTAAGTTGTTTTGAATAAACTGAAAAACATATAAGGAAAACTACTTCTTTTATAATCTTCAACTTATAAGTACTTTTGCAGATATTTTCAAAAACTAGACCAATTATGTCAGCATCCCAGAAATACGATTCTCAAAAGGTAGAAGATAAATGGTACAACTACTGGATGGAGCAAGGTTATTTTCATTCAGAAGTAGATGAAAGGACTCCATATACTATAGTTATTCCTCCGCCTAATGTTACTGGGGTATTACACATGGGGCATATGCTAAATAACACTATTCAAGATGTTCTTATTAGAAGAGCAAGATTGAAAGGCTTCAATGCCTGTTGGGTTCCAGGAACAGATCATGCATCTATTGCTACAGAAGCAAAAGTGGTAGCAAAATTAAAAGAAGAAGGGATAAACAAAAATGATCTTTCCCGTGAAGAATTTTTGGAACATGCTTGGGATTGGACTCACAAACATGGAGGAATTATCCTTGAACAACTAAAGAAATTAGGCGCGTCTTGCGATTGGGAACGTACAAAGTTTACCATGGATGAGAATATGTCTGCTTCAGTAATAAAGGTGTTTGTAGATTTATATGAAAAAGGTCTAATCTATAGAGGCTACAGGATGGTAAACTGGGATCCGGAAGCTAAAACAACTCTTTCAGACGAAGAGGTTATTTATCAGGAAAAACAAGGAAACCTATACTATCTAACCTATAAAATTGAAAATAGTGAGGAGACTGTGACTATTGCTACAACTCGGCCGGAGACGATTTTGGGAGATACTGCTATCTGTATCAATCCAAATGATGATCGTTTTAGTCATCTTAAGGGTAAAAAAGCGATTGTGCCATTAGCGAATAGAGCTATTCCTATTATAGAAGACGATTATGTAGATGTGGAGTTTGGTACCGGATGTTTAAAAGTCACTCCAGCCCATGATATTAATGATAAAGAAATTGGAGAGCGCCACAATCTAGAGGTTATAGATATTTTTAATGATGATGCGACCTTAAATAAATTTGGACTCCACTATCAAGGAAAAGATAGATTTGTAGCTAGAAAAGAGATCGTTAAAGAATTAGAAAGTTTAGGTGTTTTAATTAAGACCGAAACTCATATAAATAAGGTAGGAACAAGTGAACGTACTGGGGCTGTAATAGAGCCAAAGTTAAGCGATCAATGGTTCTTAAAAATGAAAGAATTGGCTCAGCCAGCTTTAGATGCGGTTCTAAATAAAGACGTTAACCTTGTGCCAGATAAGTTTGTAAATACATACAGACATTGGATGGAGAACGTGAGAGACTGGAATATATCAAGGCAGCTATGGTGGGGACAGCAAATTCCAGCATATTATTATGGTAACGGTAAAAACGATTTTGTGATTGCTGAAACTATAGAAGACGCTCTTGAAAAAGCAAAAATTCAAACAAATAACACTGGGTTAAAACTTGAAGATCTTAAACAAGATTCTGATGCTTTAGATACTTGGTTCTCTTCTTGGTTATGGCCAATGAGTGTATTCAATGGTATTTTAGAGCCAGACAATCCAGAAATAAATTATTACTATCCAACAAACGATCTAGTGACTGCCCCAGAAATTTTATTCTTTTGGGTTGCTAGAATGATGATTGCTGGTTATGAATATAGAGGAGAGAAACCTTTTACAAATGTTTATTTAACAGGAATTGTTAGAGATAAGCAAAGACGAAAAATGTCTAAATCTCTTGGAAACTCTCCAGATCCTATTAAGCTTATAAACGAATATGGTGCAGATGGGGTTCGAGTTGGAATGTTGCTTAGTTCTCCAGCCGGGAACGATCTAATGTTTGAAATAGACCTTTGTAAGCAGGGAAGCGGATTTATAAACAAGATCTGGAATTCGTTTAAATTATTAAAAAGTTGGGAAGTAGATAAAACTATAGAGCAACCTAAATCTTCAGTGATTGCTATAGACTGGTATAAGGCTAAGTTTCAGCAAAGTTTATTAGAGATCGAAGATCATTTCTCAAAATATAGAATGAGCGATGCGTTAATGTCTACTTATAAACTCATCTGGGACGATTATTGTTCTTGGTTCTTAGAAATGGTTAAACCAAATTTTGGAGAGGCTATAGATGAGAAAACCTATAAAGATGTAATCGCAATTTTGGAGGATAATTTAAAGATTTTGCATCCTTTTGTTCCATTTATTTCAGAAGAAATTTGGCAGCAGTTAGCTATTCGTACTAAAGAGGAAGCATTGATTGTATCTAAATGGCCAGAAGCTTTACCGGTAGATTCCTCTATTATTTCAGAATTTTCTTTTGCTTCTGAAGTGATCTCGGGTATAAGAAATATCAGAAAATCTAAGAATATATCTTTTAAGGATCAAATTTCTCTTCAGATATTGAACAATGAGAATACCTCTACTACTTTTAATGATGTTATAACAAAGCTTGGAAATGTATCTAGCTTAGAATATGTAGACCATCAAGTGGAAGGATCGCTTTCTTACAGAGTGAAATCTAATGAATATTTTATCCCAATAGAAGGTGCTATAGATGTAGAAGCTGAAAAGGAAAAAATTCAGGAAGAATTAAAATATACTGAAGGATTCTTAAAATCTGTTCAAAAGAAGTTGTCAAATGAACGTTTTGTAGGTAATGCGCCAGAAGCGGTTGTAGCTGTTGAAAAAGCAAAGCAAGCAGATGCCGAGGCTAAAATTCAAATGTTAAAAGCTAGTTTGGCTGGATTAGAATAGAATCAGAAAGATTTAGGAAATAATGATCATTGGGTAAGTAGTTATATTTGCCCAATATGTTTTTCAACCATTTCTATATATTTCTGTTTGGCTTCTACTTGTGAAAGTTGCTTTACTTGTATAAGTGCATTCGCTTTAAAGCCACTTCTTACATCCTCTTCATCTTTAGTGGTGTAGAATCCATTTAAAGTTGTTGCTCGCTTATAGTAAGCGTAAAAATGTAGCATAATATCTGGCGGAAATTTCAAACAGGTATTGCTTGCCATTTCGTAAGCTTTTAAAAATTTCTGATCTGAAGAACTTAGCATTTTAATTTTATTAATCTAGATTGGCAATAACGCTGATTCCACCCTTAACTTTTTCGTTCAATTTAACATTGATCTTAGTGCCAATTGGTAAAAATACATCTACGCGAGACCCAAACTTTATAAATCCACTATCGCTTCCTTGGATCACTTCTTGACCTTCAACAGCATAATTCACTATTCGTTTTGCTAAAGCTCCTGCAATTTGTCTGTAAAGCACTTCTCCAGCCACACTATTCTCTACTACAACAGTAGTTCGCTCATTTTCTTCACTGGATTTAGGATGCCATGCAACCAAGAATTTTCCAGGATGATATTTGCTTAATTTTACTAATCCACCAATTGGATGTCTGGTTACGTGAACATTTATAGGAGACATAAATATAGAAACCTGTAAACGTTTATCTTTAAAATATTCGTTCTCCATTACTTCTTCAATCACCACAACTTTCCCGTCTACAGGAGAAACCACAGTCGCATCATTTAACTGAGTAGGTCTTTTAGGATTTCTAAAGAATTGTACAATTAATAAAAAGAGTAAGATACTAACCGCAAGGATAGAAAATTTCACCCAGTAAACATTAACGTTTAAATAGGATATTACGTTCACTGCAATTAATAAAATTGCGGTAAAAATCATGATCTTATAACCTTCTTTATGAAACATAGTTTATTATTAGTAAATAAGCATAAACAAAAGGACTGGAAAATATAATGCTATCCAACCTATCAAATAATCCACCGTGACCTGGCATTAACTTTCCGCTATCTTTTACTCCAGCCTGGCGTTTAAATTTGGACTGAATAAGATCTCCCAGAGTACCAAAAATACTCAATAAAATAGCTAATCCCAACCAGAATTCAACATTCAGATAACGGGTAAAATAGAATAAGAAATATCCAGCAATACAATTAAATACCATTCCGCCTAGGAATCCTTCAATAGTTTTGTTTGGAGAAATTTTTTCGTAAAGTTTATTTTTACCGAAATTCTTTCCTACTAAATATGCAAAAGTATCATTTGTCCAAATAAGTACAAAGACTCCCACAATTAAATCTGGATTAAAAGTACCAGAATAAGTAGGAATTAAAGTAAGAAATATGATAGAGGAGATTAAATAGAATATGAGAATAATGTATTTTTTCTTCTCAAATACGGGAATAGTCCTGATAAAAAGCAAGTCCTTTACTAAAAACAAATTCACAAAAATGGTGATAACTAATAGTAATAAAGTTGCATTGGAATTGAATTTGAGATAGCTGAAAAGAAAAAATAAGATAATATGTACTCCATAAAGAGCATAGCTTTTTAATCTTAAAAGTTTCTCTAGTTCCAATAAACAAACAAAACCTATAAGAAAGAAAAGGCCAATAAAGATCAATTCTGAAGATAGAATTGACGCTACTAAAATGGATACGTATAGTAATCCAGAAATTGCCCTAATAATAGTTTCCCTCATATTTTATAAATCTTCCAGAAGCATCAAATATAGGTTTTTTGTGCTACTTCCATAACTCATAAAATTTCCTTCTTTCTGAGTTTCAAAACTTTTTATAGTGGTAATGTTAGAAGGGATCCTCTCTTTGTTGTTAAATTTAATACCTCGTAAGCCTTCTCCGATGTTATCAACTAGCTGACTTGTAGAGGCTAAAATTATAAAATTTTGGGGAAGTTCATTAAATCTTTTCTCCTTTATCTGATTGGATGAAATTAAAATAGAACCATCATTTGCAATTAAATATTCGCAAGTTGAAAGAAAAAAAGCAGAATCACCTGATTTATTGAATTCTAAATTAAATTTATCGAACCTTTCCTTTAAATTGGAATCAAAACAACAAGTGGGTTGTTCATACCAATCATTTTCTAATAAGATATTATCAAAGGCTTCTGTGACCTCTTCTTCATTTTCACAGTAGAGAAATTTACCACCATTATTTTTGAAGTTGAGCATGAATCGCTCATCGGTTGGTAATTTAACATCTGGCATATACTTGCCACGGTCAGAGTTGTCTGAAACGTTCTGACCTTTGTCTGATTTAGATTTAGGATTTAAGAATTTTCTAAATAGACTCATATTGAGAATTCGTGGTTTTATATCACCTTTCAATCAAAGGTAAAAAATCTTAATTTAACACTAAGCTAAATTAAGATTTTTTACGAAGGATTATATTATTATTATTTATTTATCGAAGATTCTTGTTCTTCAATTTCGCTGTCTTCAGATTTACTTTCTTCAGAGGTTTCAGCAATAGATTCCGCTTTTTTAGCAATTAATGGAACTTCTTCTTTTTCAGGGAATGGTCTGTTTCCAAATATCTTTTGAAGATCATCTTTAAAAATCACTTCTTTTTCTAATAAAATATTTGCTAGTTGAGACAGTTTATCTTTATTAGCTTCAAGTAGATCTATAGCTCTTTGATACTGTGTTTCAATTAAATTAGAAACTTCCTTATCAATTAATTCAGAGGTTTTCTCACTATATGGCTTGGTGAAGTTATATTCACTTTGTCCTGAAGAGTCATAGAAAGTTAAGTTTCCTATTTTATCATTTAAACCATAGATAGTAACCATTGCTCTAGCTTGCTTAGTAACTTTTTCTAAATCACTCAACGCGCCTGTAGAAATTCTATTAAAAATAACCTTTTCAGCAGCTCTACCACCTAAAGCAGCACACATTTCATCTAACATTTGCTCTGGATGCACAATTAACCTTTCTTCTGGTAAGTACCATGCTGCACCTAAGGATTGTCCTCTTGGAACTATAGTAACCTTTACTAATGGAGCGGCATGTTCTAGCATCCAACTTGCAGTTGCATGTCCAGCTTCGTGATAAGCAATTGCTCTTTTCTCATCTGGAGTAATGATCTTGTTTTTCTTCTCAAGTCCACCTACAATTCTATCAACGGCATCAAGGAAATCTTGTTTTCCAACTGCCTTATTTCCTTTTCTTGCAGCAATCAAAGCTGCTTCGTTACAAACATTTGCAATATCTGCTCCAGAGAAACCAGGAGTTTGTTTAGCAAGAAACTCAATATCTAACTCATCTGCCACCTTTTTAATAGGGCGAAGGTGAACTTCAAATATTTCTTTACGCTCTCTAACATCTGGTAAATCAACATAAATCTGACGGTCAAAACGACCAGCTCTCATTAATGCTTTGTCCAAAACATCTGCACGGTTGGTTGCAGCAATAACAATTACATTGGTGTTTGTTCCAAAACCATCCATTTCAGTTAATAACTGATTCAAAGTGTTTTCACGTTCATCATTAGATCCAGACATGTTATTCTTTCCTCTGGCTCTACCAATCGCATCAATCTCATCTATAAATATGATAGATGGAGATTTTTCTTTTGCTTGTTTAAAAAGATCACGCACTCTAGAAGCACCTACACCAACAAACATTTCCACGAAATCTGACCCAGATAAAGAGAAGAAAGGCACTTTAGCTTCTCCAGCAACTGCTTTTGCTAACAAGGTTTTACCAGTTCCCGGAGGTCCTACTAAAAGGGCGCCTTTTGGAATCTTACCACCTAAAGATGTATATTTCTCAGGAGTTTTCAAAAAGTCTACAATTTCTTGTATTTCTTCTTTGGCACCCTCTAATCCTGCAACATCTTTAAATGATGTTTTTACATCTGTATTCTGATCAAATAATTTTGCTTTAGATTTTCCAATGTTAAAGATCTGTCCTCCAGGGCCACCTCCACCACCAGAGCTCATTTTTTTCATTATAAAGATCCAAATCCCTATAATAAGAACAAATGGTAATAAAGTTAGAATGATCTCCCCAAATACATTAGATTCTGTGTTATATGTCACAAAAGTGTCTAAATTATTCTCAGCTTTAACCTCTTGAATTTTGTTTTCGAAATTCTGAAGATCTCCAAATTCAAAACTATAATCTGGTGAATCACCAGTGGCAAACAATTCGCCATCTTCAGATTTTTTATGAATATCCTTAGCTTTAGCTTCTTCAGTTAAATAAACCTTAGCCTGATTTCTATTTACAATTACTACTTTTTTAACATCACCATCCTTTAAGTAGCTTTCAAACTCCGCAGGATTTGTTTTTGTTGGTTCATTGAACCCTGATCCACCAAAAAAATTGATACCTAAAAATATAATAATAATAGCCCCATAAATCCAGTAAGCACTAAATTTAGGTTTTTTAGGTTCTATTTTTTTATTTGGTTGTTTCTTCGACATTCTTCTATAATTAGTTTTTTAATACTTTGTTTCGATCGAGGTCACTTTAGCATCTCCCCATAAACTCTCAATATCGTAATATTCTCTAATATGTTTCTGGAATACATGAACTACCACATTTACATAATCCATTAAGATCCACTCGGCGTTATCACTTCCTTCTATATGCCAAGGTTTGTCTTTTAGAGATTTGCTTACGGTTTTTTGTACGGAGCTTACAATGGCGTTTACCTGTGTATTCGAAGTACCATTACAGATAATGAAATAATCACAAACAGTGTTTTCAATTTCCCTTAAGTCAAGAATATCAATATCATTTCCTTTAACTTCTTCTATTCCTTTTATGATATGAGCAATAAGTTGATCGTTGTTCGTTTCTTTTTTTGCCATTAAATTTATTTCTTTACGCAAAGTTATTACTTTTTAGTCTTTTTAATGGTCTGTTACAATAAACATTTAACACCATTCTTAACTACATTTATATATGCATATTATCAAAGTTGATGCCACTGAGTCTACTAATTCTTTGGCGAGAGAATGGTTTAATACTAACAGAAATAATTCCCCAATTTGTATTGTTGCCAGCGATCAAACTTCTGGGCGAGGTCAACGTGGAGCAAAATGGGTTTCTAATGCGGGAGAAAACCTCACATTTAGTGTTATTTATCCCAAACCATGTATTGCAATAAGCGACCAATTCTTGATTAGTGCAGCTGTGGGTTTGCAAATAATAAAGGCGTTAAAGCTTATAAAAATTAACAATTTAAAGTTGAAATGGCCTAACGACATTATGGCAGATAACTATAAAATAGGTGGCGTGCTCATTGAAAATATACTACAAAATAATGTTATAATTGCTAGTATTATTGGGATTGGGCTCAACATTAATCAGGTTCATTTCCCAGATCTTCCCAAAGCAGCCTCTATTAAAAATCTTACCGGAACTATTTATTCTATAGATGAAGTTCTATCTATGATCTTAGAAAAACTTGATGATATGATACTATCCAACGATAATTCTTTTTTTAAAAATGTTCATGAAGATTATGAAGCTGGTTTATTCAGAAGAAATAAAGCTTCCACCTTTCAATTAAAAGATGGAAGCTTCATTGTGGGTATTATCTTAGGGGTTGACCATTCTGGTCTTCTTAAATTAAAAGTTGAAGATGAAGAAATACGAACTTTTGATCTTAAAGAACTTAAATTACTCTTTTAAAGAGTAGCTAAATTTTCGCTAAGAGTATTGATGAATTTTTTTAAAGGTCCCTTTGCCATCATTGCCACCATAGCATTGAATTTTCCATCAAACAATAGTTGTGCATCACTATTATCTCCATTTTGTTCGATAATAATATTTAATGAAAAATTAAATTTGTCTGATGTAGACCCCAAAACAACTAATTCTGGTTCTACAGTTTCCTTTATCGCCAATTCTATTTCTGGCATTCCTTTTAAACCGAAAAGGAATGTATTTGGCTTGGTAACTTCAAATTTTTCTATACTGTCTGGCATTAATTGTTTGTAATTCTCTACTTCAGTTAGAAAATTATATAATTCTTGCTGACTCTTATTTGTGGTAACTTTTGGACTTTCTAAGTTCATATTATTGGTTCCATTTACTGGGATCTTGTCTCCAGGTTTTTAATGTTTCTGCCTCATCGGCATTAATGTAATTTGTTTTTAAAGCAGTTTCTATTAAGTGCTCATAATTCCCCAAGGTATGTAAATCTACCTTTGCTTCTTTAAAATTTTCTGTAGCAATATCGAAGCCATACGTAAAGATGGCTAGTAAACCTTTTATGTTAACATTAGCTTCTTTTAATGCTTTTACAGCATTAATACTGCTTCCGCCGGTACTAATAAGGTCTTCAATCACCACCACATTTTGTCCCTTCTCTAAACGCCCTTCTATTTGATTCTTTCGGCCATGACCTTTAGCTTCCGGTCTAACATATACAAAAGGAAGATTCATATACTCGGCTACTAACATACCAATACCTATGGCTCCTGTAGCAACTCCGGCTATCACATCTGGCTTTCCATAAAGATCTTCTATTTGTCTAGCAAATTGTTCTCTTATGTAATTCCTGATAGTAGGGTAGGAAAGAATTATTCTATTATCACAATAGATTGGCGATTTCCAACCACTGGCCCAAGTAAAAGGTTCTTGCGGTTCTAATTTAATTGCTTTAATTTGCAACAGCAATTCAGCTGTTTTAATTGCTGTCTCTTTATTTAAAATCATACTGCAAATGTATAAAGTTTTTGTAAATGATATCCCTATTATTCTTTCAACTAAGAAAGAAATAGGTGAAAATTATAGTGCCTTTCCTATTAAAAAGGTTAAGCTGAAGCAAATTATTCAAAAAATAATTGATGGAGAACTACTATATGTAAATCTTTATCATAAAAATGAGGAGAAGCTTTTTAAACATCTTCTAAAAAAACTACCCGTGGTTACAGCAGCTGGAGGAATGGTTTTTAACGATAATAAGGAGATTTTATTTATCTATCGAAACAAGCGATGGGATTTGCCAAAAGGAAAGACAGAGAAATCTGAAAGTCTAGAAGAATCTGCAATTAGAGAAGTGATGGAAGAAACTGGGGTACAGGATCTTGAAATAGTTAGATTTATAAGGAAAACCTATCATATTTTTAAACGTAAAGATAAATATAGATTAAAAGTGACTCATTGGTATGAGATGAAAACATCTTTTACAGGAGAATTAATTCCTGAGCAAGCAGAGGGAATTAAAAAAGCTAAATGGAAAAATTTTGCTAAGACTCAAAAAGCACTCACAAAATCTTACGCCAACATTAAATTATTATTCCCAAAAGAATATTTAACGACTCACCCTAAAGACAGGGTAGCGTAAATATGCTTTTTCTATAAGTCCTGATTCTGTATACAACCAGTTTAATTGGGCAGACGGATCTTTGGAGAATTCTAAATCTGACTTTTTCTTTTTCTGAAATTCTTCATTTAAACCAGGATTTTTATCGAGTAGTTCTTTTGCTAAGTCTTCAAAAACATATGCAGAAAATCCTTCCTTTCGTTGAAGAACGGTATCAAAGAAATTCCAATTAAAAAAAGAATCAGGAGTCGTTGGTTCTAGGGTTTCTAATAAATAGCGAACAGAAGGCTGAAAACTTTTAATATAAACATCTCCTTTTCTAAATTTAATACTATCTTTTGTAGACGTTATTTTAGTATCAAAATGGGGGTAATGTCCCTCATAGGGATTTGGGAAGGTTTTATAATCTTCAATATTATAGATCTCTACAAACATGGTCGTGTCATTTTTAAATTCTGTCATCTCCACATTATTCGACTTTAAAAGATCTATCACATTCCACCAGCCTTGTGGAATAATATATGCCCTAGGAATTTCAATCTGCTCTTGAGAAATGAAATCATTATAATAATCTACTTCTTTTTTAAAGGGCTTTTTTCTGTCATATTTTAGTCTAGAATTTCCAGTTACATCACTGGTGATTTCTTCACCTTCAAATCCTTTAAATTGAAGCTTACTAATATTTGTGCTATCCACTTTAAAATTCACAGGATAAAAACGTTCTGTTAGATATTTTCTTTGAGCTCTGGCTCTAAGATCTTTGATCTTTTCTCTATCTCTTTCAGCAATTTCTATTATAGAACGTAAGGTTCTATAAGTACCCATAACTCTTTTCTTGTAAGGCTTAAGCATATGAGTTTCTATCATTAATCCTAAGGTGTTCCATAAAGCTGTATAACCTGTAGAGTATCTTGGAGTGTCCATAAATTGCGTAAACCCTTTTTCTGGTACCTCATTATGGACATTTACGTAAGGTGTAATGTCCCATTCATTTTCCCATAAAGAAGCTTTTAAAGACGGCATCATCTTGTCATTAAGATAAGCTCCTAATTCGCCGCCAAGTTTGTTATGTTGAGTAAAAAGATGAGTAAGAGTGTATTGATAATCTGCACCATTGCTTACATGAGTGTCAACAAAAATATCTGGTTTTACTTTATGAAAGATCTCAGAAAAACTTCTAGTATTTTTTGTATCGGCTTTTATAAAGTCTCTATTTAGATCGTAATTTCGGGCATTACCTCTAAAACCATATTCTTCGGGACCATTTTGATTAACTCTCGAAGTGGAATTTCTATTTAGCGCTCCTCCTATATTATATACTGGAATAGTTGCAATTATTGTGTTTTTTGGCACTGTAATAGAATCCTGTGCTAAATCTCTAAATAACATCATGGTGGCATCTATACCATCGCTTTCCCCAGGGTGAATTCCGTTATTGATGAGAATTATGGTATAATTTTCTCTAACTTCATCAAGATTAAAATTTTCTGAAGGATTAAAAATTGCCAAATGCAGTGGTTCGCCGCTATCAGTTTGACCAAATTCTTCAAGCTGAATTGAGGTAAAGGACTCATCTAGTTCTTCATAATATTTTATTATTTCTGAATACGTAGAAGTTTGTGTGCCTCCAGATTTTTCGAAAAGCGTCTCTAAATCATACTCTTTGTTGAGTTTGTATTTAGAAAGATCACAAGAAATAAAAACACAAGCTATTAGGGAGACTATAAAAATTTTCTTCATAAGAAATGATCCGTTTTGCGCTATAAACTTAGTTAAAACTGCAACGGCAGCCAAAACTATTATATTGGAGCTTGTTTTTATGAATGTAGTTAAAGTAAACCTAATGCCCACATAATATTTTAGTGCATTTAAATTATATCTTATTTTTAAATTTTAATTGATAAACTATGAGAAATATCACGTTCGGTTTGCTGCTTGCCGGGGCTACTTTAACCTCCTGTGCACAAATGAAAGAAGTAAAGGAATTTAATGAACAAGAAAAACATGAACTATCGCAACGACCTGCAAATACAGTAGAAACAGCTGTTGGAAAGTTAGTGATCCCACCACCCTTTCATTCTAAATCAATTCAAAAAGAAAGTAAAGTTATAGGTTGGAAAGAAGGCGAAATGCCAAAAGCACCCGCAGGTTTTAAAGTTGAAATGTTTGCAGATGGATTTGAACATCCACGTTGGACGTATGTAGCACCAAACAACGATGTATTTGTGGTAGAGTCTAACACAAAAAACAGTGCCAATAGGGTTACAATATTAAGGGATAAGGATGGCGATGGTATTTTTGAACATCGTGGAGCTTTTAAGGAGGGATTAAATCAGCCTTTTGGAATGTTGGTTTTAGGAAAGTATTTCTATATCGCGAATACAGATGGTTTATATAGATATGCATATAAAGAAGGAGCGCTAAAGTTAGAGACTGAAGGTGAAAAAATCTTAGATCTTCCGGCAGGTGGTTATAATAATCACTGGACAAGAAATTTAATAGCAAATGAAGATGGCAGTAAAATATATATTTCTGTAGGTTCGGCAAGTAATGTTGGAGAATATGGAATGGATAAAGAAGTACGAAGAGCAGGGATATTAGAAATTAATCCTGATGGTTCTGGCGAGCAGATTTATGCAAGCGGAATTAGAAACCCAGTTGGGATGGATTGGAATCCTGTTACAGGAGAATTGTGGACTGCAGTTAATGAAAGAGATAAATTAGGTAACAATTTAGTGCCAGATTATATTACAAGTGTAAAAAAAGGAGGATGGTATGGATGGCCTTATTCTTATTTTGGCCAAATTAAAGATCCTCGTTGGGAAGATAATCCTCATAACGAGTTAGTAGAAAAATCAATCATGCCAGATGTGCCGGTAGGACCACATACTGCCTCTTTAGGATTTACATTCTATAACCACGATGCATTCCCGGAAAAGTATAAAAACGGAGCATTTGTAGGTCAGCACGGTTCTTGGAACCGGGATCCGCTTTCAGGATATAAAGTTGTTTTTGTTCCATTCGTAGATGGGCAGCCACAGCCGCCAGAGGATTTCTTAACAGGATTTATAGCCAATGAAGAAACTGGAGAAGTACATGGAAGACCTGTGGGTGTAACAACCTTGCCTGATGGTTCTTTATTAGTAAATGATGATGACTCTAATGTGATCTGGAAAATTTCTGCGGAATAAAAAATTGACTATTGAATAAATTTATTTTCGTTTCTGTTTTACTATTTAGTTTTGCGGAAGTATCAGCACAAATCGTAAAAGGTAAAATAATTGACGCATCAACTTCAAGTCCTATCGAAAATGTAAAAATTTTTGAAAGTGATTCTGAAGTTTTTGTTTTTTCTGATTCTGAAGGAGTTTTTGAAATAGAGGTCAACAGTAATAGTTTTTCGTTGGAGCTTTCAGCGCTGGGATATCTTTCTGCAAAATATGAAGGAATGCCTAATTCTAATTCTAATTTAACTATTTCATTAATTCCTTCAAGAGAGAATCTTTCCGAAGTAATTGTGAATGGAGCCTTGATTTCAAAATCATTACAGAGTATGCCAGCTGCAATCAGTATTTTAACTAGTGGAGATATTCGAAAAACAGATCCTTCCAATTTCGCGCAAGTTTTTAATAGCGTTCCTGGTGTTTATGTAAATCAAGGAGCTTTAAATACCACAAAATTAAATATTCGCGGGATTGGAGCACGCTCGCAATATAGCACCAATAGAATTCAGGCTTATTTTAACGGGATTCCCTTAACCACTGGAGAGGGAGATTTAACCATAGACGATTTTGATGCCGAAGCCATCTCTACGATTGAAATTATTAAAGGTCCTACTTCGAGTATGTATGGTGCTGGATTAGGCGGAGTAATTAATATGTATGCAGGTAATGCTGAAATAAATAAAACTCAAATTGGAATTTCTTTACAAGTAGGAAGTTTTGATACTAATAAAAAAACGATCTCGGCATCTCATGGAACAGAGAACACTTCTCTATTTACAACATTTAGTGATTTGGAAAGTGATGGTTATAGAGACAATGGCTCTTATAAAAGACAATCAGGTTTAATTAGTGCTAATGTCTTTACTGAAAATGGAAACAAGCTATCTTTTTTGGGAAATTTCACCAAATTAAAAGCTTTTATTCCAAGTTCTATAAATGAAAATGACTATTTAAATGACCCTGAAAAAGCAGCTTTTACATGGGGAAGTTCTAAAGGATTTGAATCTTATGAGAGAGGATTGCTTGGAATCTCCTATTTGCATCACTTATCTAACAGTCTCACAAATCTAACTAGCATCTTTGTGAATTTTCGAGATGCATATGAGCCGAGACCTTTCAATATTTTAAAAGAAGAACGAGTAGCAACTGGAGCTAGAACTAAATTCAATCTTAAAACGACTATTTTCAAATTTGCCTCCGAATTAAGCTTTGGTGCCGAATATTACAAAGAGTGGTATAATATGCAAACTTTTGAGAATTTATATCAGGATTTTGAAGATCGAGGGAGCATATTAGGTAATAGTTTAAGTAATAATGAGCAAGACAGGAGCTATGCTAACTTCTTTGCGCAGTTGAATTTGGAACTTTCTAAGAAGTTAAATCTGGAAACTGGTTTCAACGTAAATACTACTAGTTATAGTTTGGAGGATCTTTTTATTCAAGATGAAATAGATCAATCAGGGGATTATAGATTTAGAACTGTTTTCTCTCCAAGAATAGGCTTGACTTATGAAATTGAAAAAGGGAAGAATATTTATTCGTCTGTAAGTCATGGATTTTCAACTCCAACAGTTGAAGAAACCTTAACTCCAGAAGGACAAATTAATACTGATCTAAAACCCGAGACTGGAATTAATTACGAAGTAGGTTTTAAAGGCAATTGGTTGAACCATAAATTATATACAGAAGTTGCTTTGTAT
This sequence comes from Gillisia sp. CAL575, assembly GCF_000403785.1. Taxonomy (GTDB): domain Bacteria; phylum Bacteroidota; class Bacteroidia; order Flavobacteriales; family Flavobacteriaceae; genus Gillisia. The sequence goes on along the minus strand of NZ_APHJ01000027.1, from coordinate 53,305 downwards.
TCTATTCAGATAGAAAATTTATTGGTGGCTCAAAGAATCTCGGAAGATCAATATGTAGGAATCAATGCAGGAAAAACCAATCATAATGGGATTGAAGCGACTATTAGATATAAGCTTGATTTAAATGACAAAATCAGGATTCAACCTTATTTGAATGCTGCTTTAAATTATTTTGAATTTGAAGAATTTACTAATCGAGATGTAGATTTTAGCGGAAACAGGTTACCGGGAGTCCCGAAAAGCACATTAAATACAGGCTTTGAATTAAATTACGGAACGAACTTTTCGTTTTACACCAACCTCTTAGCGGTTGGAGAAATACTATTGAATGATGCAAATTCTTTGAATACAGAAAATTATCAAGTCGTAGATATAAAAGCACGATATGATTTTAAAATCTTTAAAAATTTCGAATCAAATGTTTCTGCAGGAATAAATAATGTACTGGACGAGAAATATGCTTCTAGTGTATTGCCTAATGCAGTAGGTTTTGGTAATTCAGCTCCACGATATTATTATCCAGGAAACCCGAGAAATTATTTTGTTGGAGTTGGATTGAATTATGTTTTTTAACAAAACGATTTGGGTCTTATGAGATCCTTGGACAGGTTCAGTATGACATTTGCGCTTTTGTCACTTCGAGCGAAGTCGAGAAGTCTTTAATTTATTGATCTTGTCATTCCGACGGAAGAGGAGTCTCTAGAATAGGATATTTTAATTCGCTGAGATCCTTCGACAAGCTCAGGATGACATTTTGTGCTTTGTCATTCCGACGACAGGAGGAATCTATATATTGGAATAAATATTTACCACGAATTCACGAATAGTTTCTTTTTGTCATTTCGAGCGAAGTAGAGAAATCTTAAAGGAACCATATACTTATTCTTAAATAAAACTTTTTATTTAACGTCTTTTGGAACCATAAAAGAAAAGTCACCACCATTTTTTCGAACGTCACGTACTACGCTAGAGGAAATATGCCCTTTGCCAGACGAAGAGATTAAGAAAACGGTTTCTATCCCCGACATTTTATAATTGGTTTGACCTATGGTTTTTTCGAATTCCAGATCTATAGAATTTCTTAAACCTCGTAAGATAAATGCTGCATTTTCCTTTTTACAAAAATCTACAGTAAGTCCTTTATATGTCATCACTTTTATTTTAGGTTCATTTTTAAAAGTTTCTTCTAAAAACTGAACTCTATCTTCTAAGGAGAACATATATTTTTTATCGGAATTGGTTCCAATTGCAAGAATAATTTCATCAAAAAGTGGTAGTGACCGGTCCAAGATATCTACATGACCTAAAGTTATGGGATCAAAAGACCCTGGGAAAACTGCTCTTTTCATGAAGTTGTGTTTGTGATGTATAACAAATATAGCTAATTACACTAAGTTCAGAATTAATGAACCTTCAAGGCAGCTTCAATAGCGCTTCCAAAAAGCTGTGGTAAACTGATCTCTGCTTTTTCGGCTTGTTGAGGTAAAATACTAGCTTCGCTGAGCCCCGGTGTAGTGTTCATCTCTATAAAATGAGGTTCGTCGTTATGAAATATAAATTCTGAACGTGTAAACCCTTTCATTTTTAATTTAGAGTATATCAATTCAGCCAGATTTTGGACTTTTTTAGTTTGTTCTTTAGTAATTCTAGCAGGGGTGATCTCTTCAGACTTTCCTAAATATTTAGCTTCATAATCGAAAAATTCATTTTCAGAAACAATCTCGGTGACTGGCAATGCTAAAATCTTTCCTTTATACATAATTACCCCCACAGAAACTTCAGTCCCATCTAAAAACGATTCAATAATCACTTCGTCATCTTCCTTAAGTGCAATTTTTACCGCTTGTTCCAAGTCTTCAGCAGCTTTCACCTTAGTGATTCCAAAACTACTACCAGCTTTATTAGCTTTTACAAAGCATGGTAATCCAACTTTGGCAATAATTTCTTCCACTTCAACTTCATCTCCTTTATCAAGGAAATAGTTAGATGCAGCTTTAATTCCGTAGGGTTTTAGAACACTAATAAGATCGCGTTTATTAAAGGTAAGGGCGGCTTGATAGAATCCGCAAGAGGTTTGAGGGATGCCTACCAAGTCCAAATATGCTTGTAAAAGTCCGTTTTCTCCTGGAGTTCCATGGATGGTATTAAAAACACAATCAAATTGAATTTTTTTGTCCTTGATCTTTACTGTAAAATCACTTTTATTTATTGGATAAGGAGTGTCATCATCTGCAACTACAAACCATTCATTTTGCATAATATGAACTCTATATGGCTCATAAATAGCACGATCTAGATTTTTGTAAACTACGTTTCCGCTGTTAATAGAGATCCTGTATTCACTGGAATAACCTCCCATGGCAATGGCAATTCTTTTCTTCATATTAAATAAACAGCTTTAATTTACGTTAACAAAAATATGACTAATAGTGGGTGCTACCAAAACCCTTGCGTTTTTATATCTTTGCCTTTTATAAATAATTTATGAGCCTATTCAAATTTATCTTCAGCAAAACCTTTTTAATTCAAATAGGTTTAGCAATTGCTGCACTTGTGGTGCTAGCTTTTCTAACTATGCAATGGTTAGAACATTCTACCAATCAGGATGAACGCATAAAAGTTCCAGATTTGGCAAAATTATCCTTGGGTAGGGTAGAGATAACTTTAGATGAATTGGATCTTCGTTATGAAATCTTAGATTCGGCAAACTTTAATCCAGATTACCCTAAATACTCGGTGATAGATCAAGTGCCGCAACCTGGAAAATTCGTAAAAGAAAATAGAAAAATATACCTCACCTTAAATCCATCAGGATTCGGAAAAGTAATGATTCCAGATCTTATACGTAGAACGAGAAGACAGGTAGAACCTACTTTACGTTCATTAGGTTTCGAAATTGGATCGATTACTTATAAGCCAGACATCGCTAAAGATGCAGTTTTGGAGTTAAGACACAAAGGAAAATTGGTGCAAGCGGGAGAAGAACTTATGAAAACGGCCAAAATAGATTTAGTTCTAGGAGATGGATCTGGAAGATATACCGGAAATTTAAATGAAGATGATAGCATCGATGAAGATGCAATCGAAAATGATAATGACAACAATGACGAATTCTAAATTAATAGGTCCAGAACTGGAAGACACTCAAGACGACGATCTTTACGAACACCATAAATTTACTGCAGATAAAGGCCAACAGCCACTTAGGGTAGATAAATACCTTATGAACTATATTGAGAATGCCACGAGAAGTAAAATTCAGAAAGCAGCCAAAGATGGTAATATTTATGTAAATACCACGCCAGTAAAATCTAATTACAAGGTGAAACCGGGAGATGTAGTGCAAGTGATGTTCGAACATCCTCCTTACGAGTTTTTACTTACTCCAGAAGATATTCCGCTAAACATTGTTTACGAGGACGATTCTTTAATGGTGATCAATAAGCCGGCAGGGATGGTAGTGCATCCAGGCCATGGGAACTATAGCGGTACCCTTATAAATGCTCTTATTTTCCACATAGATAATTTACCGAATAATAGTAGCGAGCGTCCAGGATTAGTCCATAGGATAGATAAGGATACTAGCGGATTGTTGGTGATTGCCAAGACAGAGACTGCGATGACGCATTTATCTAAGCAATTCTTTAAGAAAACCAGCTCTCGGGAGTACATCGCTTTAGTTTGGGGGAATGTGGAAGAAGATGAAGGCAGAATAGAAGGAAATATAGGGAGACATCCAAAAAATAGATTGCAAAATACTGTTTATGTGGACGATCATGAGGAGCAAGGGAAACCTGCAGTAACTCACTTCAAGGTTTTAGAGCGTTTTGGTTATGTAACTTTAGTTTCCTGTAAGTTGGAAACCGGAAGAACTCACCAGATTAGAGTTCATATGAAACATATTGGACACACGTTGTTTAACGATGAGCGTTATGGAGGAGAAAAGATCTTAAAAGGAACCACCTTTACTAAATACAAACAGTTTGTAGACAACTGTTTTAAAGTACTTCCTAGACAGGCTTTGCATGCTAAAACTCTCGGATTTACACATCCTGAAACTAAGGAATGGATGAGTTTCGATTCTGAAGTTCCACAGGATATTCAGGAATGTATCGAGAAATGGCGTAAATATTCTATTAATCAAAAGGATTATATGGATTCTTAGGGCGTGCCCCCAATAAAAATTGGGGTCGGGCTTTTGGCGGTCGCTTCCCGATGAAAATAGGGAGAGCTTCAACAACGCCTTAATCCCTCACGCAACAAAAGCAACTCAAAACGATTCTTTAGTACTTAACTAGGAAGCATCAAGATAAAAATTAAGGCGACACTTCTAATTTATAAAACCCAAAAGTGAGAATAAAATCTTTCAATACTTGTATTGATAAGAAGTTAGATAAAGCGTTTTTAACTTCTGCTTAGATTGTTATTTTTGAGTTCATAATTCAGGAATTAAATTTCCGCTTACAAATAAAAAAATCAACTCTTTATGAAGATTGTTTTATCCCCGGCTAAAAGTCTCGATTTTGAAACTAAATTACCCACCTCACGTGGTACTCAACCTCAGTTTTTAGATACTGCAATAAAGATCAATCGCAAAATGTCTAGAATGTCCAAAGATGAAGTTTCTAAACTCATGGATATAAGCGATAAACTTGCAGATCTCAATTATGGGAGATATAAAGATTTTCAGGAAGAACATACTAAAGAAAATTCAAGACCCGCTATGTACGCTTTTAACGGCGATGTCTACACGGGTTTAGATGCGTATTCTTTACCTATAGAAAAACTTGATTTTATTCAAGAGAGATTGAGGATTCTGTCTGGTCTTTATGGTGTTTTAAAACCATTAGACATAATCCAGCCTTATAGATTAGAAATGGGAACCAGCGTTGGACTTTATTCTAAGAAGAATCTTTATGAAATCTGGCAAAAGAAAATAACAGATTTCTTGAATAAAGAAATGCAAAAAGAGGAGCTTTTCATAAATCTTGCTAGTAACGAGTATTTTAAAGCAGTAGACAGCAAAAAGCTAAAGGCTAGGATAATTACACCGGTTTTTAAAGACTTCAGCAAAGGGAAACTTAAAATAGTAAGCTTCTTTGCTAAGAAAGCTAGAGGATCCATGGTTCGGTTTATTGTGGATAAGGAAGTTGAAACTGTCGAGGAACTTAAGGGTTTTGACTATGATGGTTATAAATTCAGTGAAGCGGAATCTTCAAACAATACGGAATTAGTATTTATAAGATGATATAATCAGGATATATCAATTAATGAGGCCTATTTTTTTGAATACTCAAAAAGCTACCAGATTGGTAGCTTTTTTTGTTAATTCTTTCTTTTAATCGAGGTTCTTCCTTGCTGCGTACCTATTTTATTTAATAACTTTCAGAACATAAAATTATAATATCCAAAAACATAACGCATAGATGAAGATTAAAAAGGTTTTAGTAGCAAATAGAGGAGAAATAGCCATCAGAATTTTTCGTGCCTGCACCGAAATTGGATTAAAAACAGTGGGGATTTATACCTTTGAAGATAGGTACTCTTTGCACCGCTACAAAGCCGATGAATCTTACCAAATAGGGGAGGACAACGACCCGCTGAAGCCATATTTAAATATCAAGGCAATTATACAAGTTGCTAAAAAAAATAATGTAGATGCTATTCATCCTGGCTACGGTTTTCTTTCAGAAAATGCTGAATTCGCAAAACAATGTGAAGAAAATGATATTATTTTTATAGGACCAAAAGTTTCAGTTTTGAAGTCTTTAGGAGATAAAGTAATGGCTAAGAAAGTTGCTGTTGCTAATAATGTTCCCATTATAAAGAGTAATGAAAAGGAGCTAACTTCCGTAGAAATCGCTTTAGAAGAGGCAAAAATTATAGGTTATCCTGTCATGCTGAAAGCTGCTTCTGGAGGAGGAGGACGTGGAATGCGGGTGATTAGAGATGAAGAACAATTAAGAAAGGCCTTTCCAGAATCTAAACGAGAAGCGGGAAATGCCTTTGGTGATGACACAGTTTTTATTGAAAAATTCGTTGAGAATCCAAAGCATATAGAAATTCAGATAGTAGCAGATAACCATGGCAATATGGTGCATCTTTTTGAGAGAGATTGCTCTGTGCAAAGGCGTTATCAAAAAGTGATTGAATTTGCTCCTTCTTTAGGTTTAAAAGAAGATACAAAGAACAAACTATATAAGTATGCTTTAGATATATGTAGAGCAGTAAATTATAATAATATTGGAACGGTTGAGTTTTTGGTGGAAGACAATGAGATCTATTTTATAGAAGTAAATCCACGAATTCAAGTAGAGCATACGGTTACCGAAGTGATTACAGGAATAGATCTAGTAAAGGCTCAAATTTTTATCGCTGGCAATTACAAATTATCTGACGAGCAAATAAAAATAGCAGGTCAGGAAAGTTTAAAGACAAATGGTTTCGCATTACAGTGTAGAATCACTACAGAAGATCCACAAAATGACTTTAAACCAGATTACGGAACGATCACTACTTATAGAAGTGCTTCTGGTTTCGGGATACGTTTAGATGCAGGAAGTATTTATCAAGGGGTTAAGATTTCCCCATTCTTTGATTCGATGCTAGTAAAAGTTTCTGCCAGTAGTAGAACTTTAGACGGAGCTTGTAGAAAGATGAGAAGGGCCCTCGCAGAATTTAGAGTGAGAGGTGTAAAGACCAATATGAGTTTTCTAGATAATATCTTGGCTCACGATACCTTTAGAAAAGGGAATGTGACGGTGAATTTTATAAATAAGAATCCAGATCTTTTCATAATTAAGGAACCAAGGAATAGAGCGAATAAAATAGTTAGTTTTCTAGGTGACATTACTTTAAATGGTAATCCAGATGTTAAGGTTAAGGACCCTTCAGCTAAATTCTTAATTCCTAAGGTGCCTAAGTTTGATGAATTTGGGGACTATCCAAAAGGAACAAAGGATCTACTTACAGAAATGGGTCCTGAGAAATTCTCTCGTTGGTTAAGACACCAAGGGAAAGTTCAGTTTACAGATACCACAATGCGCGATGCGCACCAAAGTTTACTCGCAACCAGAATGCGAACTTATGATATGGTTAAGGTTGCAGAGGGTTTTGCAAAAAATCATTCAAATATTTTCTCTATGGAAGTATGGGGAGGTGCAACCTTTGATGTATGTCTTCGTTTCTTAAAAGAAAATCCTTGGGAACGTTTACAGTTGCTTAGAAAAGCAATGCCAAATGTTTTATTACAAATGTTATTAAGAGGTTCCAATGGAGTAGGATATACGGCATACCCAGATAATCTTATCGAGAAATTTGTGACGGAATCTTGGGAACAGGGGGTAGATGTTTTTAGGATATTCGACTCTTTGAACTGGATGAAATCTATTGAGCCTTGTATAAAATATGTTAGAAAAAACACTGGCGGACTTGCAGAAGCCTCTATTTGTTATACGGGGGATATATTGGATCCTAAAAGAACAAAATACACTTTAGAATATTACGTTCAATTGGCAAAGCAAATGGAAGATGCCGGAGCACATATCTTAGGAATTAAAGATATGGCTGGTCTATTGAAGCCATACGCTGCAGAAGAATTGATCTCTGCATTAAAATCTAGAATTAATATTCCTATTCATTTACATACACATGACACTTCATCAATCCAAGCGGCCACCTATTTAAAAGCGATAGAAGCAGGAGTAGATGTGGTAGATGTAGCCTTGGGAGGATTATCAGGTTTAACTTCTCAGCCTAATTTCAACTCTATTGTAGAAATGATGAAATTTCAAAATAGGGCGAACGATTTTGATATGGATAAATTAAATGAATATTCAAATTACTGGGAAGCAGTTCGAAGTTATTATTACCCTTTTGAAAGTGGACTAAAAGCTGGTTCCGCAGCGGTTTATAAGCACGAAATTCCTGGCGGGCAATATTCAAACCTAAAACCACAAGCCGAATCTCTTGGGCTTAGTAATAGGTTTCATGAGATCACAAAAATGTATGCGGAAGTAAATGATCTGTTTGGGGATATTGTAAAAGTTACACCTAGCTCTAAAGTTGTTGGAGACATGGCTCAGTATTTAGTGAGTAATAATCTTTCTATTGATGATGTGTTGGAAAATGGAGAAAATATCTCTTTCCCAGAATCTGTAAAAAGTTTCTTTAAAGGTAGTTTAGGTCAGCCTGTTGGAGGTTTTCCTGAAAAGATTCAGAAGATCGTTTTAAAAGATGAAGAGGCTTTTACCGAAAGACCTAATGCACATTTAGAGCCTATAGATTTTGATAAGGAGTTAGCAGAATTTAAAGAAACTTTTAAAAATGGAATGGGCAGAGAATTGGATATGTCCGATTTCTTATCTTATAAATTATACCCAAAAGTGTTTATAGAAGCCTATAATCATCATAAAGATTATGGTAATGTAATCTCTATCCCCACCAAGAATTTTTTCTATGGATTGGAAATAGGAGAGGAAATTATTGTAGAGATGGATAAGGGGAAAACTTTATTAGTAGAACTTGTCTCTGTGGGTGAATCTGATAAAGAAGGAATGGCAAGTATTTTCTTTAAAATAAATGGTCAAACAAGAGCAGTTCAAGTTCAAGATAAATCTATTAAGGTGGAAAAAGTAGTTCATCAGAAAAAAGACAAAGGGAACGATCTTGAAATTGGAGCACCCCTGCAAGGGTCACTTGCCTCAATATTGGTAAAGGTGGGTCAAAAAGTTAAGAAGAATGAGCCTTTGTTTATTATTGAAGCAATGAAAATGGAGACAACGATCACCGCACATACAGATGGAGAAGTTGATAAAGTGATCTTACCAGAAGGGCGAATGGTTTTTTCTGATGATTTGATTGTTGTTATGAAGTAAGCTAGGAAATTTAAAATATCCATGTTATAGTAGAATAAAGATGTCGTCACCCTGAATTTATTTCAGGGTCTAGTTTCATTTTATTAATTTTCTTTATTATGAGATTCTGAAACAAGTTCAGAATGACGTCTTTTACAAGTTCATAATTTTTTAAGTTCAGTCAAAAAATGTTTCATCATACGCATCCATATAAACCTTTTATTCCAAAGAATGCAACGAAATTAATTGTAGGTACCTTACCACCTCCTAGGTTTACTATGGGTGATTTAAAGCCTGATGACGTTAATTTTTGCTACGGAAGCAGAGATGGATTTTTATGGCCAATCTTAGATAGATTATTCGATCTCAATTTAAATTATGAAAATACCGAAGCTGCCGTAGTTCAGCGAAAGGATTTTTTAATAAAGCGGGGAATTGGTATTTGTGATGTTGTTGAAAGTAGTAGAAGAAATAAAATTGATGCTTCAGATCTTGGTATGAAGGAGGTGGAGCTAAGAAATTTTCTTTCAATACTTCGAGAAAATCCACTAATCGAAACTCTTCTATTTACTGGAGGAAATTCTAAGAATGGCCCTGAATATTTTTTTCGGAGACATTTACGAGAACAAGGAGAAGGGATTAAATTAAAAGTGATTTCAAATATAGTTCCTAAGGTCCATCAATTTTTGTTAGATGGCAGATTAATAAAAACAGTCTCACTTACGGCACCTTCAGGCTCTGCCAATAGAGCAATTGGGAGTATGGATCTTTATAAAAGAATGAAAATAAAGAATCCTGATTTCAATACTATTGATTTCAGGATTCTTCAATATAAAGGGTATTTCTAAATAAGATTTAACGAAGTTATTTTAGCTCTTTTTTATCTAGATCTGCAAGCGTGGAAGGTTTAGTCTTAAACTTTCCTCTTTTAGGTCTCAATTTTCCTCGAGTTCCTAAAGCTATTTTACCTCGTTTAGTTTTCTTATCTCCTCTCCCCATAATTACTTTTTATTTTGCTGATCTTTAATTGTCTTTTTATCGAAATCTACCTTATTGGTTTTTTGATTTCTATCACCCGTAGGATTAGTAGGATTTGTTTGCTCGGTTTTTCTTTCAAACTTCTTTTCCATGATATTTAGTTTTAAATTCATTTAAATATAAGGCAAATCAATCACAAAAAGTATTAATGCGTTGTTACAGTTAGGTTAAAGCTATCTAATGGTTTTGACAAAATTGGAATTTTTTCCAACTCCATTTTTAGTAAGGTGCTTGATATAGGCACTCCCGATAATCGCTCCATTAGAATATTCTGTTGCTTCTTTAAAACTTTGTTTATCACTAATTCCAAAACCTACTATCTGCGGATTCTTCAAATTCATTTTTGAAATTCTTTTAAAATAATCTTTAGTTTCAGTTCCAAATCCTGAAGTTGCCCCAGTAACACTTGCACTACTCACCATATAAATAAATCCATTAGATACAGAATCTATAAATCCAATTCTCTCTTCTGAAGTTTGAGGAGTAATTAGGAAAACATTGATAAGCTTGTGTTTTTCGAAAATAGCTTGATATTTTTCTGAATAAACGTCTACTGGAAGGTCAGGAATTATCAAACCATCAATCCCAATCTCTTCGCATTTTTTACAGAATTCTTCTACTCCGTATTGTAGCATCGGATTAAAATACCCCATTATGATCAAGGGTATTTTTACTGTTTTTCTGATATCTTTTAATTGTTGAAATAACTTCTCTGTGGTCATCCCATTTTTTAATGCCTTTGTACTGCTTTCCTGAATAGTTGGCCCATCTGCTAATGGATCACTAAAGGGCAATCCAATTTCTATCATATCTACTCCATTCTTTTCAAGATCTTCAATAATAGATACAGTATCATCAATTTGTGGATAACCTGCGGTAAAGTATATAGAAAGAAGCTTTTTACTCTCTTGTAATTTCGATTTAATTCTATTCATTTTTCAATATTTATATTTTTCAATCGTCACACTGAATTTATTTCAGTGTCTAATAAAATAGTTTCTGAAATGCCCCCACTACTTCTACTACAAAGGCATCAAAATGATCTAGGTGGTAGAATTATAAATTAAAATATTCTATATAAGTACTAAGATCTTTATCACCACGTCCCGAAAGATTCAAAACCACGATATCATCTTTCTTGAACTTGCGATCTTCAAAAATCGCAAGTGCGTGAGACGTTTCGATAGCTGGGATAATTCCCTCTAACTTGGCTAATTCCTGTCCAGCTTTCATTGCATCTGCATCGGTTATTGAAATAAACTCTGCTCGGCCAGATCTAAATAAATTAGCATGCATTGGTCCGATTCCAGGATAATCTAATCCTGCAGAAATTGAATAAGGCTCGGTGATCTGTCCATCTGGACTTTGCATTAAAAGTGTTTTACTACCGTGGATAATTCCTTCTTTTCCTAAGGCAGAAGTTGCGGCACTTTCACCAGTTAATACTCCTTTTCCAGCAGCTTCCACTGCGATGATCCCCACTTCTGGATTATCTAAATAATGATAATAAATTCCAGCAGCGTTACTTCCTCCACCAACACAAGCCACCACATAATCTGGTGCTTCTCTTCCTTCTTTTTCCAGAAGTTGAGACTTGATTTCCTCGGAGATCACACTTTGAAAACGTGCAACCATATCTGGATAAGGATGAGGTCCTACTACAGATCCTATAATATAATGGGTGTCTACCGGATTATTTATCCAATCTCTAATAGCTTCATTAGTTGCATCCTTCAGAGTTCTACTTCCAGATTTTGCTGGAATTACAGTAGCACCCAACATTTTCATTCGTGCAACATTCGGAGCTTGGCGATCAATATCTATTTCTCCCATATACACGATGCACTCGATTCCCATCAAAGCGCATACTGTGGCAGTTGCAACTCCGTGTTGTCCTGCGCCAGTCTCTGCTATAACCCTGTTCTTACCCAAACGTTTAGCCATTAAGATCTGCCCAATGGTATTATTGATCTTATGTGCTCCTGTATGGCAAAGATCTTCACGTTTTAAATAAATCTTCGTGTTGTATTTTTCACTTAATCTAGAAGCAAAATATAGAGGAGTAGGTCTGCCTACATAATCTTTCAGAAGATCTTTAAATTCTTTCTGAAAAGACTCCTCTTGCATGATCTGTATATATTGTTGCCTTAATTCTTCCACATTAGGGTATAGCATTTCTGGAATATAAGCTCCGCCAAATTCACCGTAATAGCCTTTTTCGTCTGCCTGATAGGTCATAGTGTATATGTTATGCTTGAGCTTTTAAACCCAAATTGTCTTTAAATTTTTTTAATGCATTCGCATCTTTTAAACCTGCTTCCACTTCAAATTTACTATTTACATCTACTCCATAAAGCAAACCAGCCTTATTGTTTTTTTTGAAATAAGTATAAAGTTCCAATATCTTTTGAAGTTCATCCTGCCCAATTCCGCCACTTAGAAAAAATGGAGTAGAAGAAGGATAATCTTTTAATAATTCCCAATTAAAGGTTATTCCATTTCCTCCTTTATTTTTTCCTTGAGTATCGAATAGGAAAAAATCTATAATGCCTTCATAAACTTTAAGTTCATCAAAATTGAATGTTTCTTTTACAGAAAACACTTTTATCATTTCTACTGAATTCTTTTTGCCCAATGCTGATCTTAAATTTATGCAGTATTCAGCTGATTCTTTTCCGTGAAGTTGAATTGCTCTGAACTGGTATTTTTCAACTTTCTCTAAAACAAAATCGATCTCTTCATCTACAAAAACTCCTGTTTTTTTGATGCTTGAATCTATATCAGGGATCTCCCCCGAAAAATTTCTTGGAGATCTTTCATAAAAGATGAACCCAAGATAATCTGGATTTAAAGCTGCAATTTCAAGGATATTTTCTGGTTGCTTCATTCCGCAAATCTTCAATTTAAGAGAGCTCATTTTAATTACTTGTTAATTCTTGAATAAATTGTGACGCGCTACTTCCGGGATCATCGGTTTTCATAAAGTTTTCTCCAATTAAAAAACCTTGGTATCCATATTTTTTTAGATCCTTGATAGCTTCAACACTGCTAATACCACTTTCTGAAACTTTCACAAAATCACTTGGGATCTTTTCTGAAAGTTGTTTGCTAATATCCGTACTCACTTCAAAGGTCTTTAAATTCCTATTATTCACTCCTAACATATCTAAGCTAGGCATGATAGATTTTTCTAATTCCTGTAAGTTATGAACCTCCAAAAGCACCTCTAAGTCCAAACTTTTAGCTAACTCAGAAAATGTTTTTATTTCATCTCGAGTCAATACCGCAGCAATTAGCAGAATAACATCGGCACCATGAGCTTTGGCTTCAAGAATCTGATATTCAGCAATAATAAATTCTTTTCTTAGTAACGGCATTTTTACCGCTGCTCTTGCTAAAATAAGATCGTCTAAAGCGCCACCAAAGTATTTTCCATCTGTTAATACCGACATACCGCAAACACCGGCATTTTCATATCCTAAAGCTACATCTTGTACATTTAGATCTTGATTGATCACAGATTTAGAAGGCGATCTGCGTTTATGTTCAGCAATAATTCCGCTAGAGCTATTCTTTAAAGCAGAAGCTAGTGATTTTGTTTTGTAACCAAAAAGTGGATAACGCTCCAGATCTTCAGCAGAAATCAGTTGTTTTTTAAGAGCAACCTCATTTCGTTTATCGACAATAATTTTATCTAGAATATTCATTTTATAATTTTCAGTATTAAGTAAAACCGTAAAGTCTGGTAAATGTTTTATAACGTAATTCTGAACTTGTTTCAGAATCTTATAATACATAGATCAATATAGCAACATGAGACCCTGAAATAAATTCAGGGTGACGAAACAACTATAGTGCAAAAATGGCATACAATTCAATTATTTATATAGCACTCAGTTCTTGTAATTTCTTTAGCGATTTCAGGGCCATTCCTGAATTTAGCGATTCTTGAGCCTTAATAAATCCTTCCTTCGGAGTGCATCCAGTAGAAGTCGCAATGGCCATTCCTGCATTGGCACAAACCACATTATTTTGTGGAATGGAACCATTGCCTTCCAATATATCAACAAATATTTTGGCAGAATTTTCTATGGAATTTCCACCAGAAATTTCAGAAGCATTTAAAGCTTCTACTCCAAAATCTGATGGCTCTAAAATTCCTTCAGTAGTATTTGAAATTGTTTTTGTAGCTCCAGTTAAAGAGATCTCATCATAGCCATCTAAAGCATGTAGAATTGTGAAATTCTTATCGGTGTTCTGATAGAGATATCCATACATTCTAGCAAGTTCCAGACTAAAAACCCCAACCAACTGATTCTTTGGGAATGCTGGATTTACCATAGGTCCCAACATGTTGAAAAAAGTTTTTACGGCAAGAGATTTTCTTATAGGAGCAACATTTTTCATTGCCGGATGAAAGAGTGGTGCATGCAACACACATATCCCAGATTTATCTATGCAACGTTCTAAAAAATCTGCTTTATTGCTGAATTTTATGCCTAAATATTCCATTACATTGGAACTTCCGCTTATAGATGAAACTCCATAATTGCCATGCTTGGAAACTTTAATTCCAGCTCCGGCAGTTACAAAGGAAGAAAGTGTAGAAATATTAAAAGTGTCTTTTCCGTCTCCGCCTGTACCACAAAGATCGATTGCATTATAAGCACTAAGGTCTATAGCAAGACATAGGTCCAAAAGTGCATTTCGAAATCCTTCCAACTCATCTATAGTAATGCTTCGCATCATATACACCGTTAGAAATGCCGCGATCTGGCTCTCGTTATATTCTCCTCTCGAAATGTTTACCAAGACTTCGTTTGCTTCCTGCTTCGAGATGGTTTCGTGATTTATTAACCTGTTGAGTATATGTTTCATATCTATTTTCCGCTTTCTAAGATCCAGTTCTTCATAATTTGTTTTCCCATAGGAGTCAATACCGATTCCGGGTGAAATTGAACCCCTCTTACATCGTATTCTCTATGTCGAAGGGACATCACTTGCCCATTCTCATCGAAAGAAGTAGCTTCCAAAGATCCGGGTAAATTAGGGTCTACTACCCAAGAATGATAGCGCCCTACTATAAGTTCTTTATCTAAATGATAGAATAAGCTTTCGTTTTCTACTGTAACATTGATCTTTGAAGAAACCCCATGAAAAACCGAATCTAAATTGATCAATTTTCCACCGAAAACTTCCCCGATTGCTTGTTGGCCCAAACAAACTCCCAAAATGCTTTTTGTTGGAGCATATTTAATGATGATCTCTTTTAGTAAACCAGCTTCATCTGGTATCCCCGGGCCGGGAGAAAGCAAGATCTTATCGTATTTTGCAATCATGTCCAGATCAACTTCATTGTTTCTAATTACAGTTACATCACAATCTAATTCTTCCAGATAATGCACCAAATTGTATACAAAAGAATCGTAGTTGTCTATAACTAAAACAGAAGTTCTCTTGCTAGTTTGAAATTCGATCTTTGCTGTGTTATTATTTTCGTTCGCTTTCATTTTAAATTTCTTCTGCAATTTTAACTGCCTGTGTTAATGCCCCTAATTTGTTATATACTTCCTGTAATTCATTTTCTTCATTAGATTCAGAAACAATTCCTGCTCCTGCCTGATAATGTAATTGATGATTCTTACTTACAAAAGACCTAATGATAATGGCGTGATTATAATTTCCGTTGAAATCCATGAAACCAATGGCACCGCCATAAGCACTTCTGTTTACATTTTCATATTTTTCAATTAAGGTCATCGCACTATGTTTTGGCGCTCCACTAAGCGTTCCCGCCGGAAAAGTATCTGCCACAATTTGCATGGTACCTACGTCTTTGTTTTTTGTTCCAGTTACTTTACTTACTAAATGAATAACATGAGAGAAAAATTGAACCTCTCTATATTTATCCACTTTTACATTAGTGCTATGTCGGCTAAGGTCATTTCTGGCGAGATCTACCAACATCACATGTTCTGCATTTTCTTTATCGTCTTCAGATAATTCCTTTGCTAATGCAGCGTCTTGCTCATCATTTCCAGTTCTTTTAAAAGTTCCGGCGATAGGATGTATCTCTGCTTTGCCATTAGAAACCACTAATTGGGCTTCTGGAGAACTTCCAAAGATCTTAAAGTCGCCATAATCGAAGTAGAATAAATAAGGAGAAGGATTAATGCTTCTTAAAGCACGGTAAACATTAAATTCATCTCCTTTAAAACTTTGAGTAAATCTACGTGAAAGCACTAACTGAAAAACATCTCCTCTTTGGCAGTGCTTCTTTCCTAATTTCACATTCTCCTTAAATTCTGTATCGGTTAAATTTGAAATTGGAGAATTTTCTCTTCTGAAATTATAGGTTGCAAAATTCTTTACTTTAATCAGTTGTTCAATTTCTTCTAACTTACTTTCAGAATTATAATTATGATCAAAAATATAAGCTGAATTATTGAAATGGTTGATGGCTATAATATTTTGATAAACTGCATAATAAACCTCAGGAATTTCAAGATCTCCCTTCTTTTTGGTAATCTTAATATCTTCGAAATATTGAACCCCATCATATCCAGTATATCCAAACAGTCCGTTATTAATAAACTTGAAATTGGAATCTTCTGTTTGAAATAAAGACGAGAAATTTTGAATTGCTTCAGATAGCTTAATTTCAGGAGTTATCTCCGTTAGTTTTTTAGAACCATCTGGATAAAGCTCTTGGATCTGTCCGTCTTTTATTTTTATTGAAGCAATTGGATTGCAACATATATAAGAAAAACTATTATCGTTTGCATGATAATCACTACTCTCTAGCAATAAACTATTGGGGTATTTATCCCGAATTTTAAGATAGACACTCACAGGAGTAAGAGTATCTGCAAGAAGTTTTTTATAAGTGGTCTTTAATGTATACATGTTATTATTTAAAAAAATTAAACAAAAAAAAGGCTTGTCGTGAGACAAGCCTTGTATAGAAATATACTATAGCAATGTTACTTCACGACGTTTTGACGTAAGCTACTCCACCACCAAGTATGTACTGTATTATTTTTCATTGGCTCAAATATAAGTATCATTGTTGGATTGACAAAAGTTTTATCCAAAATGATGCTCTAGATGAAATGAATTCTTCATTACTTAGAATTTCAAATTCACATCAAGATCAAAATTATCGTAAATAGTTTTGTCTCCTAAATCATCGAAAAAGCTTCCAGAACCATATTTAATGTCATATTTAGACCTATCAATAGATAGTTTAGCATTAGCAGAATTATCGTTCATCTCTAAATCGAAAGTAACCGGTTTTGTGATGTTCTTAATTGTTAAGTTACCAACAACTCCATAAGAATCATTTCCCTTAGAAGCTATGTTTGTGATCACTAATTTTGCTGATGGATGCTTTTCTACACCAAAGAAATCTTCAGATTTTAAATGGCCTTCCAGTTTTTGTTTGTTCTCTCCGGAAAGATCTGTGGTATTAATTGTTGTCATATCCATTACAAATTCACCGCCAATCAACTTCTCATCTTCCATATTGAAGAATCCGCTTTTCAAGTTAATAGTTCCTGTATGTGCTCCAGTAACTTTTTTACCAGTCCAGGTCACTTTACTTTCTTTAATGTTTATCTCTTTTTTCATTGTTGTAAATGCTAGTGTTGTTAAAACAATTACAGTAGCCGCTACTCCTTTTAATAAGTTTTTTTTCATAATGGTTCTCTTTATTAATTTATAATTTAGTTATTAAGTCTTCTTTGCTTTTTCTAACCTTCGCTGCAAACTGCGTGGTATCTTCTTCACTTCTATATCCAATAGTTGCTATTACTGCGGTAGTAAGGCCTTTTTCTTTTAATTCTAAAAGTTCATCATATTTTGCAACATCAAAACCTTCCATGGGGCAAGTATCTATTCTTAAATTCGCTGCAGCTGAAAGTAGATTTCCTAAAGCAATGTAAGCTTGTTTTGCAGCCCAATTACTCTGATCTTCTGGGTTGAGTTTCATAATAATAGATTCTAGCATACCTTTTAAACCTTCAAGATCTTCTATATTTAGACCTCTCGTATGGGCAATATCTTTTAAATATGAATCTATATAACTGGATGTGATTTGTGTTTTATTGGCAAACACTACAATTTCCGAAGAATCAGTTATTTGGGTCTGATTCCAGGAATGTGCCTTTAACTTTTCTCTTAATGCGGCATCTTTCACAACAATAATTTCATAGGGTTGTAATCCATAGGAAGATGCTGTAAGCTGTATAGCTTCTAATAAAGTTTGAAGATCTTGAGGTGAAACCTCTTTATTTGCATCAAATTTCTTAGTGGCATATCGCCAGTTTAAATCGTCTATATAAATACTCATTGTCTTTATTTTAATAGTTTTTGTAAATTATTTATAATCGTTTCTTTTTCTGAAGAGGATAAACTTTCTATGAGCGTAGCTTCAACATTATCTATGACTGGATCTATTTTATTTAAAAAATCTAAGCCTTTAGGTGTAATTGATATTTCCACTTTTCTGCGATTCTTTTCACAAACCACTCTTTCTACATATTCCTTTGTGATTAGCTTATCAACAATTCGAGTGGTATTGCTCATCTTACTCACCATTCTCTCCTGGATAGTAGAAAGATTAGCTGGTTTTCCTTTTTGCCCCCGTAAAATTCTTAACACATTAAATTGCGGTGAACTAACATCAAAAGGTTTTAATGCTTCAGAAACCTTATCGTTTATTAAATTGTTCGAAAGTAGAATACCAAGAATGAGTCTCCTATTAACAGGTAATTCAGTTTCAGATTTAAGGATCGTTTCTATTTTCATTTGTTAGTACAATATTTGTACGTACAAATGTATGAGTATTTTTTGAACAATTATAAAATGAAACGTTAATAATTTACTGCTATAATATTGTTCTGATTTATTTGAGCCAATAAGTTGAACTATTGGACGTTTAGTTTGTAAGATATTTTTGATTTTTTCTATTCTGAAATAACTAAATTATATCCTTTACATTATATTTACATTTCAATTCACTTTTAGTTAAGCATAAAAATTTTAAATATGAAAAACCTTACCCAAGACCAATGGTCCAAAGAAGTTGAAGAAGATAAAAATGCCGTTATTCTAGATGTGCGTACCGAAGAAGAATTTATTGAAGGCTACATCCCAACTGCAACCAATATAGATATTTATAAAGGACAAGGATTTTTAGATGAGATCGAGAAATTAGATAAATCTAAAAATTATTATGTCTATTGCAGGTCTGGTGCTAGAAGCGCACAAGCTTGTGCACTAATGAAACAACAAGGTTTTGAAAATGCAGCTAACCTTATGGGAGGGATTACTGATTGGGAAGGTGAAATCC
The DNA here is from genome assembly GCF_000403785.1 of Gillisia sp. CAL575. Lineage (GTDB taxonomy): Bacteria > Bacteroidota > Bacteroidia > Flavobacteriales > Flavobacteriaceae > Gillisia. The sequence goes on along the minus strand of NZ_APHJ01000027.1, from coordinate 34,060 downwards.
AAAAATAATTTGGTGTCAATGATAAGAGTTTTTTTTAGTATAGTTTTTATCTCTGTTTTTTCTGTAGGCTGTGTTCAGTCTAAGGCAAAGGAAATTCAAGTGGTAACTGCGGATGAGGTGAATACACATATTCGTTATAGTACCAATTTGGATAAAGAGATTAAATCTAAAGATGATTTCAAAAAATCTCATTTGGTGAATGCAGAGAATATTATTGAAAATAAGGATTTAAAAGAAAATTTCAGAAATATAGATAGGGAGTCTCCTGTTGCTATATATTTCACTTCCGTAGATAAATCTAACGAAGCTGCTTTGATTCTTAGAAAATTAGGCTTTCAACAGATTTATATTTTAGATGGAGGAATTACAAAGTGGAAGTCTGAAGATTAAGCATTTTAATAAATAATATTAAAATTTAACATACTTCCGAGGCGTGCTATAAATCCTACACTTCTTGGTTTTGTGACCTAAAATAAAAGTATATATCTCCAGTATCCCCTGGAGATTTTTTTATTTAAGGATTTAAAAGTTTAGATTTGAGTTAACAATTAACTAATTTTTAACCAAAACTTAATTAAGTATGTTAAAGTCTAAATTTAAAATTGGGTTAGCTTTATTAGCTGCTTCATCATTTTTTTATTCCTGTACTCAGGATCAAAACACATCAGATACCTCTGAATCATTTACAGAAATTGATGCTAATTTCGATGCATCGAATATTAAGGGGCAGTATATTGTTGTTTTTCACAATGGAGCTTTAGATAATGTAAGTTCGAAATATCCAAAGAATTATGCAAAAGCACAGGAGGCAATGTTTTCTGAAACTAAAAAATTCTTGTCTGAATCATCAGTTACTGCAGAAATTGTAAACGTATATAGTAGTGCAATTAGTGGAGCAACTCTAAAATTGAATAAAGCTCAATTAGAAGTTTTGAAAAATAATAAAGGAGTAAAGTATATTGAACAAGATAGAATTGTGAGTTTTGCCCCACCTTGTGGAACTCCAAATGGAGGTCCTTGTGGTGATCCTGATCCAGGAACCGGAGGAGGTTCCCAAGAAACACCTTACGGAATTTTAAGAGTAAATGGAGTAGCTGAATATTCTGGAAATAACGTTGCTTTCGTAGTAGATTCTGGAGTAGACTTGGATCACCCAGATTTAAATGTTGATTCATCTCGAGCTTTCAATGCTTTTACCTCTGGAAAAGATGGAAGATCTGCAGACGATGGGAATGGACACGGAACTCACGTAGCCGGAACTATTGCAGCTTTGAATAATGGATTTGGAGTAGTAGGAGTAGCTCCGGGTGCGACTATTATCCCAGTAAAAGTTTTAGATAGCCGAGGTAGTGGCTCTTACTCTGGTGTGATCGCTGGGGTTGATTATGTAGGAGCAAATGGAAACAATGGAGATGTTGCAAATCTTAGTTTAGGTGGACCAGTTTCTCAAGCTTTGGATGATGCAATTTTAGCAGCTTCTAATAAAGGAATTAAGTTCGCTCTTGCTGCAGGTAATGAAAGTAGTGATGCTAATAATAGTTCACCAGCTAGAGTCAATGGTAATAATATAGTTACTATATCTGCTATGGATATAAACGATAGATGGGCTAGTTTTTCCAATTATGGAAATCCACCGATAGATTTTGCTGCACCAGGTGTAGCTGTTAAATCTACATGGAAAAGCGGGGGTTATAATACGATTAGTGGAACTTCTATGGCATCACCTCATGCTGCAGGAGTACTTCTGTTAGGTTCAGCGAGAACCGATGGTACCGTTACAAATGATCCTGACGGCAATGCTGATGCGATTATAGTTCATTAGAAAAAAAAATTACATTTGAAAGGTTGTTTTCTATATTGAAAAATTGTTTTCTTTATTTAGAACAACCTTTTTTATTTTGTATAACTTTAAGAATTACATAATTTTTTTATTTTTGAAACGTTTATCAGATGAAACAACTTTGTAATAGTTATTAAAACAATATATTTACCAACAATTGACACCTTTTAGACTAACCTCTTTTCTATGAATAAATTAGTTATCGCCCTCCTTATAAGCTTAACTAGCTTTACTTTTTCACAAATGAATGCTCAACAGTTTCAAGTAGGATTGAAAGGTGGGATTAATAAAACATCTGGTGGTGAAATTACCGGTATAAATTCAGGGCTTCCTGCACAATATACAAGTGATACTTTTGACGCCGTTGGAGAAATTGGTTTTCACGGTGGTGGTTGGGTTCAAGTGAATTTTGGAAAGTTTTTTGTTCGGCCGGAATTGGTTTACTCTAAATTAGAATCAAGATTTGATTTCCCTCAGGGACCAACTTTATTTGAAGTTGAAGAATTCAGTGCTCCACTTTTAATTGGGTATAATATTTATGGCCCATTGGATTTTTATGGTGGTGTTGCTTATAAAAATATAATTTCATCTACTATAGAAAGAATAGAGCCAACTGATAACCCAGCTGAAGTTGTGATTCAAAACACCCCTTTTTCTGCTCAAGTTGGTGTGAAAGCGCAATTTGGTTTCATTGGAGTAGACGTTCGTTATGATTATGCACTATCCTCGGCTGAGCCTTATAATGTAGATTTTCAATCAGATGATGCACTATTCAACGATCCCACTGTAAATAGAGCGACATTAAATGATCTTCGTTTAAACCAAATCATAGTTAGTCTTACCGTAAAATTATGGGATTCTGAAAATAAGGGAAAACGAAGAAAAGGTGGAAGTTGTTATTTTTAAACGGAAAATATAATAAAATAGAACCAAAAAAGGAGCAAATTTTATTTGCTCCTTTTTTGGTTGGTTAACAATTCAACTTTTGTATTTATCGTTTAGCCCTTTTCCTTCTAGAATCATAGGAATTATCTATCTAATCTTTTTTTTTTGGTGACTTCTCTTTTAGCATCAGAAATATACAAATAGTATTCTTTTTTCATTCCGGGAGGTAGCAGATCGAATACAGATTTTAATTTTTATACTTCAAAAAAGCTTCCTTTAATTCAAAAGGTACCAGAACCGTTTTTGTTTTTGCCTTCTTTATTACTTTTTCTTGATTATGGAGAGATAAAGTTTCGGCGATATAGGGTTTTAATGATTCTAAGTCGAATGTTGAGTTGTTATCAAATCTTATTTGTCTCATGACTTGTGTTTTCGGTTCTTGAGCATTCAACAATAACTTGGTGATCTTCTTAAGCAATGCTCCTTGAAAAAACCATAATCCATAGTGATCTTTAAATGCAGCAATCCCTACAAGATTTTTGCCTTCTTTAATGTAAACAGGAGATCCCCATTTAATAGTTTCGGATAAGCCACTAGAGAGTAAAAGTTCCTTTAGTTTAATTAACTGAACTTCCCACTTTGGATGTGTTTCTATAAATTCATCTACATTTAAAGCATTAGCCATTAAAATTATTTATGTTTTTCCGAAGTTAATTCTGCGATTTTAATAATTACCTCTGTTGCTCTTTGCATACTTTCTACAGGGACATATTCATATCTTCCATGGAAATTGTGTCCTCCTGCGAAGATGTTTGGGCAAGGTAAGCCCATAAAACTAAGCTGAGACCCATCTGTTCCACCTCTTATTGGTTTTATATTCGGTGTGATATTGAGATGATTCATTGCTTCCTCGGCAAGATCTACAATATGCATTACAGGCTCCACTTTTTCACGCATATTAAAGTACTGATCTTTGATCTCAATAGTAATAACCTCCCTTTCATGTTGTGAATTAATTTCCAGAGCTAGATTGCTTATCATTTCTTTTCTAGCTTCAAAATGATTTTTGTCGTGATCTCTAATTATATATTTTAAAGTGGTTTCTTCTACATCTCCTTTTATATCGGTTAAATGAAAGAATCCTTGCCTATCTTCAGTGTGTTCGGGAGTTTCTAGTCTAGGTAACGAATTGATGAAATCCTGTGCGATATACATACTATTTATCATCTTATCCTTTGCGTATCCAGGATGAACGATCTTCCCTTTAATTTTCACAACAGCTCCTGCTGCATTAAAATTTTCATATTCCAACTCACCAATCTGACTACCATCCATAGTATAGGCCCAGACAGCTCCAAATTTCTTTACATCAAATTTATGAGCACCTCTTCCAATTTCTTCATCTGGCGTAAACCCTACACGAATCTTCCCATGTGGAATTTGAGGGTTGTTAATTAAATACTCCATTGCAGTCATTATTTCAGTAATTCCTGCTTTATCATCTGCGCCTAAAAGAGTTGTTCCATCAGTAGTTATCAAGGTTTGACCTTTGTACTGTAATAGATCCTCAAAATAAACTGGAGAAAGAATAATATCTTGCTCTTTATTTAATACAATGTCATTTCCATCATAATTTTCTATAATCTGGGGCTTTACATTTGTGCCTGTGAAATCTGGGGAAGTATCAAAATGAGATATAAATCCAATAACAGGAACTTCATGAGCAACATTAGCTGGTAGTGTAGCCATAATATATGCGTTCTCATCAATTTCCACCTCATCCATTCCAATTTTCTTAAGCTCTACTGCAAGTTTGTTGGCAAGATCCCATTGTTTTTCTGTGCTGGGTGTATTAGTGCTATCTGGATCACTTTGCGTGTCTATGGTTACATAGCTGATAAACCTATTGATGATGTTATTTTTTGAAATCATTAGTACTGTTTAATAATTAATATTTCCTGATGTTAATATGTTGGTGATAAGTTGAGTGCTGATTATCACTGAGTTAAATTCCCAAAGATAATTTTTACCTATCTTTAGGAAAACCAAAAATATAAACTTATGAAGAATTTTTACGTAATGTTTTGCTTGTTTTTTATGGGTTTGGCAATTCAGGCCCAGACACAAGAAATTAAAGGAACGGTGATAGATGACCAAGATCAGCCGCTAGGTGGGGTTTCGGTTGCAATTGAAGGTACTAACAAAGGTACTATAACAGACTTCGATGGAAATTTTAATATTAATGCAAGCATGGGGGAAACCTTGGTGTTTTCATTTGTAGGTTTCGATACTAAAAAAGTTGAGATTCAAAATACAACAATAAATGTAGTGATGGTTTCTGGGATGGCTCTGGGTGAAGTTATGTTAACTGGATCTCGTAATCCCAATAGGACAGTTGTTGAATCTACTGTGCCAATAGATGTTTTAAACATTAAGGAGTTATCCTCTGCAGTGCCGCAGGTTAATTTAAATCAGATGTTGAATTATGTAGCACCTTCTTTTACTTCTAATACTCAGACTATTTCAGATGGAACAGATCATATAGATCCAGCTTCGTTAAGAGGTTTAGGCCCAGATCAGGTATTAGTTTTGATAAATGGAAAACGAAGACATAATTCTTCCCTAATTAATGTAAATGGAACTTTTGGTAGAGGTAGTGTTGGAACAGATTTAAATGCAATTCCTGCAGCCGCTATACAAAGAATAGAGGTTTTAAGGGATGGTGCTTCAGCTCAATATGGATCTGATGCAATTGCTGGAGTGATTAATATTGTCTTAAATAAAAGTGTCAATCAGCTGGATCTTTCAGTAACCGCAGGAGCTAATTTTACTGAAAATGCTAATGATCAAACTGGAGGCGTAGATGGTGAGACAGTAAATGTCGCAGCTAGTTATGGAATTTCATTAGGAGAAAATGGCGGATATATTAATTTTTCTGGAGATTTTGATTACCGTGAAGACTACAGCAGAATGAAGGAATGGGAAGGTTCTATTTTTAATGCTTTTAATGCTATTGAAAGAGTAGCCAATGACGCAGGTGAAAACATATCTGACCTTTATAGTAATGATGATCTTGTTAGGCAATATGCGGCTGTTTCTGGTTTAAGCTCTAGTGATTTATCTATTATAGATGGTTTTAGTGCTGAAGAATTACATACTCCTACTAGAACAGATAATGAAGGAAATGTTATTTTTTACAATCCACTATCTAATAATATAACCGATCAGGAACTGGCTTCCCGAAATCAAGAGCGAAGTGATTATAATATGAGAGTAGGTCAATCTGCATTAAGAGGCGGAAGATTCTTTGCTAACTTCTCTCTACCATTAGATGATGAAGGAACCGAATTATACTCCTTTGCTGGAATTAGTTCCAGACGAGGTAATTCGGCTGGTTTCTATAGATTACCAAATCAAAATAGAACTTTTACGCCAATATATATAAACGGATTTCTACCAGAAATCAACTCCAAGATTAAGGATAAATCAATTTCTGCTGGAATTCGAGGAAAAATCGGAGAATGGGAAGTAGATTTTAGTAACACTTGGGGTAGAAACGAATTTTTATATTTAATATCCAACACCTCAAATGCATCTTTGCAGCAGGCGAGTCCAACTACTTTTGATGCTGGAGGATTTAGTTTTGCACAAAACACTACTAATTTAGATATTTCTAATTTTTATGAAGATTTCTTTTCTGGTGTTAACGTGGCCTTTGGTGCAGAGTATAGACTGGAGAATTATGAAATTGTTGCAGGTGAAAGAAGTTCTTATGAGCAATATACTGCGAATGGGGCTCCTATTACATTAGCTTCACAATCTCCGGCAACAGATTTCTTTGGAAGTGGAAGACCAGGAGGTTCTCAGGTGTTTCCTGGATTTAGCCCTAAAAATGAATTGTCTAGAGAACGTAGTAGTATCGCTGGATATTTTGATATAGAAGCAGATCTTACAGATCAATTCTTATTAACTTTTGCAACAAGATTTGAAGACTATTCAGATTTTGGTTCTACAATTAATTTTAAGGTTTCCTCAAGATATAAGTTAACAGAAAATATTAATATTAGAGGTGCGGTTAATACAGGGTTTAGAGCTCCATCATTACATCAATTAAATTTTAATTCTACATCAACAATTTTTGATAACGCAGGAAATCCACAAGATGTTGGAACCTTTGCAAATGATAGCCGAGCGGCAAAACTATTGGGAATTCCTGAATTAAAGGAAGAAACTTCTCAAAGTTTAAGTCTAGGATTTACAGCTCAAATTCCAGATGCTAATTTATCCTTAACCGTAGATGGCTATTTTGTAGCAATAGATGATAGAGTTGTTTATACAGGACAGTTTCAACCTAAGAAAAATGAGGATGGTGAATATGTTGGAGCTCAATTAGAATTATTTAATCTATTGTCTCAAGCGAATGCCACGGCAGCTTCCTTTTTTGCGAATGCAATCGACACAGAATCTAAAGGTGTGGATTTAGTATTAACACATAATGCAACTTTTAATAATGGGTTCACTTTAAAATCTGATCTGGCAGCAACACTTTCTAAAACAAAACAAGTTGGAGCTATAAATTCTTCTGATATTTTAAGACGAGCCGAATTAGTAGGGACTTATTTCCCTGAAGATAGTAGAGTATATTTAGAAGAAGCTGTTCCTAGAACCAAGGTGAATCTAACCAATAGTTTAACGGCTGGGAATTTCAATGTTTTCTTAAGAAATGTATTCTTTGGTGAGGTTACAGAAGCAACTACAACTGTTGCGAACCAACAAGTTTTTGGTTCTAAAATAGTGACAGATCTTTCTCTGGCTTACAAAGCTTCTGAAGCACTGACACTAACAGTGGGAGCAAATAATTTGTTAGATGTGTATCCAGATAGAGCAGAAGAACAATTCGGGAATAGAAGTGATGGTAGATTCGATTGGTCCAGACGTGCTCAACAATTTGGAATTGGAGGCCGATTTTTGTTTGCTAGAATTGGATTTACTCTTAAATAGGTTTTTATCATATCAATAAAAAAAAGCAGTCCTTGGGCTGCTTTTTTTTATTTCTATATTTAAATATTCATTTGGTAAGTATTTTAAAGTCCTTCAATATATGAGCTTCAATTTTACCAAATAAGCTATTTTTGCACAAACCGTCCAACTATGTATAAATCACTGATAAGGCCTCTTTTATTTAATTTTGATCCGGAAAAGGTACATTATTTCACTTTTGATCTTCTTAAATTTCTATTTCAGATCCCAGGAGTTTCTTCAGTTTTCAGAAATAAATTTCAGCTTAATGATCCTCGTTTAATTAGAAAGGTTTTCGGTTTAACTTTTAAAAATCCGGTTGGATTGGCTGCTGGCTTCGATAAAAATGCAGTTTTATATAAAGAATTGGATCAGTTAGGTTTTGGGTTTGTAGAGATTGGAACTGTTACCCCAAAAGGACAAGCAGGAAATGATAAGAAAAGGTTGTTTCGGCTTAAGGAAGATTCTGCAATAATAAATCGGATGGGTTTTAATAATGAAGGAGTAGAGGCAGCGGTAAAAAGATTGAAAAGCAATAAAAATGTTCTAATTGGCGGAAATATTGGAAAGAACAAGATTACTCCAAATGAAGAAGCAGTTTCAGATTATACCATTTGTTTTGAAGCTTTATTTGACTACGTAGATTATTTTGTGGTAAATGTAAGTTCTCCAAACACACCAAATTTAAGAGCTCTTCAAGAGAAAGAACCCTTAACCGAATTGTTAAACACGCTTCAGCAACTAAACTTATTGAAATCTAAACCGAAACCAATTCTTTTGAAGATAGCTCCAGATCTATCAGATGATCAGCTTTTAGATATTATTGAAATAGTTGCTAACACTGGAATTGCAGGAGTGATTGCTACCAACACCACAATTTCCAGAGAAAATCTACAATCTGAAAATAAAACTGAAATGGGTGGCTTAAGTGGAAAACCATTAAAAAACAGATCTACAGAAGTAATCCGATTTCTTTCAGAAAAAAGTAACAAAGCTTTCCCTATTATAGGAGTTGGTGGAATTCATTCTGCAGAAGATGCATTGGAAAAATTACAAGCTGGAGCAAGCTTAATTCAGCTTTATACAGGATTTATCTATGAAGGCCCAGGATTGATAAAAGAGATAAATGAAGCCATTCTATCTAGCTCTAAATAATAATAGCAAAAAACCTTTTGTGTGCTACAACAACTCATTCCGTTTCTAACAGCTTCCATTTTGTTAACTTTATCCCCAGGACCGGATATTGTTTATGTTTTGGTACAAAGTATTTCAAATGGAAAAAAGGCTGGGATAGTAACTACTTTAGGTTTAGTTTCCGGAATTCTTATCCATACTAGTCTTGTAGCATTCGGAGTTTCTGCGGTTATAAAAGCTTCTCCTATCTTATTCACTTTAATTAAGATATTTGGCGCTTTATACCTGTTTTATCTAGCTTATAAAGTTTTTAAAAGTGACAGTTCTATTACCATTAACGAATCACCAAAAAAAAGTTCAAAGAATTTATTTCGTCAAGGATTTATAATGAATGTTTTAAATCCTAAGGTTACAATATTTTTTCTTGCTTTTTTTCCAGGATTTTTATGGGAACCCGACGGGAATACTATTTTTCAATTCTATTTACTGGGCTTTGTATTTATGATGCAAGCTTTATTTTTATTTGGAACTGTGGCATTGCTTGCAGGTAAGATCTCCGAATATTTAATGAAACATAGAAGATCTGGACTTTATCTGAAATGGATTCAGGTTACAGTATTTATTGGAATTGGTATTTTAATATTATTATAGATCTTAATCTAATTGCAAAATCCTAATTTTCAGGACTTAATTAACCTGGAATTTACAAGCTCAACATAATTGTTCTATGTTTTTATATAAATGCTAAAATAGTATCTTTGAGCATGGATAAAATTAAACTAATTGAATGTCCCAGGGATGCAATGCAAGGCATTAAATCTTTCATTCCTACAAAAGAGAAAGTTCAATATATCCAATCATTACTTAGATGTGGTTTTGATACAATAGATTTTGGAAGTTTCGTTTCTCCAAAAGCAATCCCACAAATGGTTGACACTGCTGAGGTTTTATCTAAATTGGATCTCTCTGCAACTCAAAGTAAATTACTTTCCATTATAGCCAATGTAAGGGGTGCTCAAGATGCCGCTATACATCCAGAGATTAAATATCTTGGATATCCATTCTCTATTTCTGAAAACTTTCAGATGAGGAACACTCATAAAACTATAGATGAATCTGTAGAGACCTTAAAACATATCTTGGAAATTGCGAAAGCTTCAGATAAGGAAGTAGTCGCTTATTTGTCAATGGGTTTTGGAAACCCATATGGTGATCCATGGAATATGGAAATAGTAGGGGAGTGGACAGAAAAATTATCTAATATGGGAGTGAGTATCCTATCATTGTCAGATACTGTTGGTAGTAGTACTCCAGAAATAATTTCTTATTTATTTTCTAATTTAATTCCAAAATATCCTCATATCGAATTTGGAGCTCATTTACATACCACTCCAAGTAAATGGCACGAAAAGATAGATGCAGCATACACTGCTGGCTGTAGAAGGTTTGATGGTGCTATCCAAGGTTTTGGAGGTTGTCCTATGGCTAAAGATGATTTAACTGGAAATATGCCAACAGAAAAAATGCTTTCTTACTTTAATTCTAAAAAAGCAGATTCTAATATTAAAATGACCAGCTTCGAATCTTCATACAATGAAGCTACCAAAATTTTCAAGGCTTACCATTAATAATATCGATACTTTCTTCAGTTTCTATCGGTAAATCTTATTTAAATTTAATCTAAATAAGTTTTGTGTAATTGGATTTCGTGTATATATTTGCACTCGAAATCAATCACTATTTTAATTCAGTCTAAATAAAACAATATGAAAAGAATATTTTTGTCAGCAATCATTGGTGGCTTAGCACTATCCTCTTGTACATCTGATGATACTCCTAATCCAGAGGTGAACACCATAGAGATTCCTGAAAATTACACATTCCAAAGGGATAACAGTTCTACTGTAGATTATAACGGTCAGACCACTAGACTACAAATGTCTGCAGAGTTGTTGGAAAAATTCACCGATTTTGATAATGCTTCTGAAGACTTATTATTAAATATGTTTTCCAATGAGAATTCTCCTTTTGAAGATATAAGTTTAAATGAATCTTCAAAAAGTGTAAAATCTAAAATTGCTGCATCTACTCAGTATTTTTCAGCAAATACTGTAGAAAGTTCAGAAATTAAAAATGATTTTGCTTCTTATATCTCTGATCAGTTTACTACTGTAAAAGATAATAAGGATGTATTAGCAGAAGCTGGTATTGCAGGGCAAATTGCTCAAGATGCTAGTGTGCGTTATGTAAATGAAAAAGGATTAGAATTAAATCAGGCTTTCGCAAAAGGTTTAATAGGTGGATTACTTGCAGATCAAATCCTGAATAATTATCTCTCTCAACTTGTATTAGATGAAGCAGACAATCGTGTAAATAACGATGCTAAGTTGTTAGAAGAAGGAGAGCTTTATACTACCATGGAGCATAAGTGGGATGAGGCTTATGGATATCTTTATGGTGACCCTTCTATTCCTACAGCTAATCCTAATTCTATTTTAAATGAAAGTGACGATCGGTTACTATTCAGCTATTTAGGTCAGGTGGATGCAGATGAGGATTTTACGGGACTTGCCGAAGGTACTTTTGAAGCTTTTAAAACAGGTAGAGCAGCAATTGTAGCTGGGGATTATCAAATGAGAGATGAGCAAATTGCGATAATTCGTAAGAATTTATCAACTGTGATTGCAGTAAGAGCCGTGCATTATCTTCAAGGAGGTAAATCTTCTCTAGCTGAAGATAACAAAGGAGCTGCTTTTCATGAACTATCAGAAGGCTTTGGTTTTATTTACAGTCTTAGATTTACTAATAATCCAGATTCTGATATGCCATACATATCAAAGGAAAAGGTAAATGTTTTTAAAGAGCAATTATTGGAAGGAAATGGTTTCTGGGATGTGTCTCCAGAAACATTGGATAGCATCTCAAATGATATCGCAACAGCCTTTGGATTTAGTGTTGCAGATGCAGCAGAATAAAACAATTAGCCGGAGCATAATTTCTATCAGCTCCGGTTTTTAATATTTTTAATTATGAAGAAAATTTCTAGAATTTTAATTTTAGCGTCCTTAATATTTACTGCATGCTCTTCTGAAAATGACGGAGCTGAGAGTAATGAGAATGGGGTTGATACTTTTGACCGCGGAGCTATGTTGGCGAATTGGGCCGACAATATAATAGCGCCATCTTTTAATAATTTCAAAAGCACAACTCAGCAATTAGAAGATCTTACACTTGCGTTTACTTTAAATCCTTCGGAAGAAAATCTTATTGCCTTAAGAAACCAATTCGAAAGTTCCTATGTTAATTTCCAGACAGTTGCGATGTTTGATATTGGTAAAGCAGAGGAATTGAGTTATAGACGTTTTTTAAATACTTATCCACTAGCTACTTCAGATGTTGAAAACAAGATAGCCAGTGGTTCTTATAATTTGGAATTGCCTTCTAGCTTTAAAGAGCAAGGTTTTCCTGCACTAGATTATCTTCTGAATGGATTAGGAGAGACAGATGCCGATATAGTTGCTAAATATTCCGCTGAAAACTATAAAAATTATCTTTTAGATGTTTCTAAAAGAATTAACTCCCTAACTGAAGAAGTAAATTCTTCCTGGCAAGGTGATTATAGAGATACTTTTGTTAGTGGTACAAGTTCTTCGAGTACTGGTTCTGTAGATAGGTTTACCAATAAATACATTATGTATTATGAGACTTTTCTTCGTTCAGGGAAAATAGGTTATCCAGCAGGTGCATTCACAGGAACACCTTCACCAATTAATGTAGAAGCATACTATTCTGCAGATCTTTCTAAAAAACTTTACTTACAAGCTATAAAAACAACTCAGGATTTTTTCAATGGAAAATATTTTAATTCCAGTAGTACTGGTATGAGTTATAAGCAATATTTAGAATTTCTGGATAGAGGTGATCTAGCAGATGATATCCTTAGCCAGTTTGGCACAATCAATTCTCAGGCTATTAATCTTAATGATAGTTTTAAAAGTCAGGTAGAAACAAATAACACATTGATGTTGGTAGCATTCGATGAACTTCAGAAAGAAGTGGTTCTTTTAAAATTAGATATGGTTCAGGCGCTTTCAATTAGCATAAACTATGTAGATTCAGACGGAGATTAATAATTAGCAGATGAGGCGGTCCGTGACTAAATATTTCAACTCTTTTACCGATGCCGCTCCATTAGCAGTTTTTCGCATAGGATTTGGAATATTGATGTTGGCTAGTATTATACGTTTTTACTTGAACGGATGGATTGAAAAACTATATATAACTCCCAAATTTCATTTTAGTTATTACGGATTTGAATGGGTGAAACCGCTTGGCGATTTCACCTATTTACTTTTTATAATATGTGGTTTAGCAGCCTTTTTTGTGGCCATAGGTTATAAGTATCGTATAGCTATCATCACTTTTTTCCTTAGTTTCACCTATATTGAACTAATGGATAAGACTACTTATCTAAACCACTATTACTTTATTAGTATTCTTAGTTTCATACTCATTTTTTTACCCGCGAATTCCTACTTTTCTTTAGATGCTTGGAAGAATTCGGGAAAAGCTTTTCAAAAAATACCACGCTGGTGTATAGATTGTATCAAACTTTTGCTTGCAATTGTCTATTTCTATGCCGGTCTTGCTAAACTTAATTCAGATTGGTTAATTAGAGCAATGCCATTAAAGATCTGGCTCCCCTCAAAATATGATCTTCCTTTTTTAGGAGATCTTATGCAACAGGAATGGATTTCTTATGCCTTCAGTTGGAGTGGTATGCTCTATGATCTTTTAATCCCTTTCTTATTGTTATACAGAAGAACAAGATTTGCTGCATTTTTGGCGGTGATCATTTTTCATGTTCTTACAAGGGTTTTATTTCCTATTGGGATGTTTCCCTATATTATGATAGTAAGTGCTTTAATATTTTTCAGTCCAAGAGTACATCACCAAATTTTGAATAAGATTTCTTCCTGGTTTAATATAAGCAAAGTTAAATTTGATAATAATAAGTTATTCCAAAATAAACCGAAACAGAAAAAGTTTACAATTTTGGTAGTTGCTATTTTCTTCATTCTACAGTTAATCCTTCCATGGCGATATTTGTTGTATTCCAACGAACTTTTTTGGACAGAAGAAGGCTATAGATTCTCATGGAGAGTAATGTTAATGGAAAAAGCGGGGTATGCCGAATTTAAAGTTGTAGATGCCGATTCAGGCAAAAGGTTCTACGTAAATAATTCAGATTTTCTAACTCCATTTCAGGAAAAGCAGATGTCTTTTCAGCCAGATTTTATTTTACAATACGCTCATTTTCTTGCAGATCATTTCAGAAAAGAGGGTCATAGCAACATTGAAGTCTATGTAGAAAGTTATGTAGGTCTTAATGGTAGAAAAAGTAAGCCCTATATAAGTGCCGATGTTAATTTGCTTAATTTTGACGACTCTTTTGAACACAAAACATTCATTTTACCATTTTATGATGAAATTAAAGGTCTTTAGTATATTTTTCTTTTTTAGCCTATTTATGAATGCTCAATATTCATTAACTGGTAATGTGACTTCTTCAGAAACCGGACAGCCTATTCCTAACGCTGAAATCTGGAATAAGACGACAGGGAAACCAAGTGTAGCTAATGAAAATGGAGAATTTAAATTCAACTCTCTAAAAAAAGGAACTTATATTTTTGCAGTATTTAGTTACGAGTATGAGATCATTGAACGGGAGTTAACGATAACTGGGAATACTGAAATTAACTTTGAACTTTCTCCTCTAGCTGAAAGTCTTAATGAAGTGATGATCACCAATAGGAGAGAGCAAATATTCGCTTTGAGAAAATTGCGAAAAGTAGAGGGTACTGCGATCTATGCGGGAAAGAAAAGTGAAGTGGTGGTCATGGATAAAGTATCCGCAAATCTAGCGGCAAATAATGCAAGACAGATTTATAGCCAAGTTGTAGGATTAAATATCTACGATAACGGAGATGCCGGTTTACAACTGAATATTGGAGGTAGAGGATTGGATCCAAATAGAACCCAAAACTTTAATACTCGGCAAAATGGCTACGATATTTCTGCAGATGTGTTGGGTTATCCGGAAAGTTACTACACTCCGCCACCAGAAGCTTTGAAAGAAATACAAGTGGTACGTGGTGCTGCTTCGTTACAATATGGTACCCAGTTTGGAGGTCTTATTAATTTTAGATTTAAAGATCCGGTGCCAGATAAAGAAATAGAGCTCATTTCCCGTCAATCTGTGGGGTCTTATAATCTTTTCACGAGCTTTAATAGTCTTAGTGGTACGGTGGGAAAATTTAGTTATTATACATATTATAATTATAAAGGCGGTAAAGGTTTTAGGCCGAATTCAGAATATGATTCTCATAATGCCTTCGCACATTTGGGTTGGAAATTTAATGAGAGAACCAAAATTAGCTTTGAGTATACTTATTTAGATTATCTAGCTCAACAACCGGGAGGATTAACAGATTCTCAGTTTTATGATGATCCAGATTTTAGCAATCGTTCCCGCAACTGGTTTGATGTTAATTGGAATCTTTTTGCATTGCAACTAGAACATAAATTTTCTGATAAAACAGATTTTAGTTTGAATATTTTTGGCCTTGATGCCACCCGTAAGGCTTTAGGATTTAGACAGAATAGAGTAGCACAGGCTGATGATCCTGAAGAGCCTAGGGAATTATTGGTAGATGATTTTTCCAACTGGGGAGCTGAAGCCAGAATACTAACCAGATATAATTTATTTGAAGAAGAATCTGTCTTGTTGTTAGGAAGTAAATATTATCAAGCTTCCAATCAACAGCAGCAAGGAGCGGGAAGTGCCTCAGCTGGGCCAGATTTTGATTTTGCAACCGCAGAATTTCCAGACTATGAAAGACAATCAGTATTTGAATTTCCAAATAAAAACCTTGCATTTTTTGGAGAGAACATTTTCAACATCACAAATAACTTTTCTGTAACTCCAGGGTTTAGGTTTGAATATATCAATACCGAGTCTGATGGTTTTTATAAAAATATAATAAAGGATAATGCAGAAAACACTTTATTAAATGAGACTATTGATGATAATCGAAAATTTGAACGTAATTTTATTTTGCTAGGAGTTGGAAGTAGTTATAATTTAAATGCCTCAAATGAACTTTACGCTAATTTTTCACAAAATTACAGATCGGTTACATTTAATGATATTAGAGTAATAAACCCGAGTTTCCAAGTAGATGAAAATATTAATGATGAAGAAGGATTTACCTCAGATATTGGAATTCGTGGTCAGTTAAAAAACTATATTTCCTATGATGTGAGTATTTTTGCATTAAAATATAATGATAGGATAGGTGAAGTTCTAAGACCAGAAGAACGCGTAAATGCTCAAGGAGTAATTGAGGAGACTGGAAGACTTGTAAGATTTAGAGGAAATATAGGAGATGCTTTTATTTATGGTCTTGAAACATTTGCCGAATGGAATATAAGAAACAGCTTTTTTCAGTCTGCAGAAAACTATCAGTTAAGTGCTTTTGTAAATGCAGCATTTACAAATTCTGAATACAGCAGTTCAGAGGAGATCAACGTTAAAGGAAATGAAGTTGAATTTATTCCGGCAGTAAATTTAAAAACAGGTTTGAACTTTGGTTATAAAAACTTTCTTGCAGGTTTACAGTACACCTATTTGTCTAGTCAGTTTACAGATGCTACAAATGCTCCACAAGTTAAATCGGAAAACAATCGAGGTATAGAAGGCTCAGTTCCAGCTTATGGAATAATGGATCTTTCTGCATCTTATAGTTTGGGTAAATTTAAACTGGAGACAGGAATAAACAACTTATTGGATAATTCTTATTTTACTCGAAGAGCTACGGGTTATCCTGGTCCTGGAATTATTCCAGCCCAACCAATAACATGGTATGCAACCTTACAAATAAAAATTTAGTTCGGGCTAAAGCTTAATAATTATAATAATTAACATCTATTTAGGCTAGCCTTATCAGGCTCAGCAAAGCAAAGCGATAGAGATCTGCTAAGGGCGGACAATTTAGCTAAATAGTTCTGAGCTTATAGATTCTGGATTATAATTACTTAACTATAAAGATTCTGCTTTTCTAAGATTTAAACCCTATATTTGCACGCAATTAAATCTTTAATTGCCATGACTGCACACGATTCCAAAATAGTAGGAGAAGGACTTACATACGATGACGTATTATTAGTTCCTGCATATTCAGAAGTTCTCCCTCGCGACGTAAGTATTCGCACAAAATTCACAAAAAATATTACTATTAATGTACCAATAATATCCGCTGCTATGGATACGGTTACTGAGAGCAAAATGGCTATTGCTATGGCTCGAGAAGGTGGTATTGGAGTGTTGCATAAGAATATGAGTATAGACGAGCAGGCTTTGAAGGTTCGAAAAGTAAAACGTGCGGAAAGTGGGATGATCATAGACCCAGTTACTTTGCCTCTCTCGGCTAAAGTTCAGGATGCTAAGAATAATATGAAGGAGCACAGTATTGGGGGAATTCCTATTGTTGATGAAGCTGGTAAATTACTTGGAATTGTAACGAATAGAGATTTAAGATTCGAAAAAAATAATAATAGGCCTATTTCTGAAGTAATGACTTCAGAAAATTTGGTAACTGTTTCTGAAGGAACTTCTTTGGAAGAAGCTGAGGTGATCTTGCAGAAAAATAAAATTGAAAAGTTACCAGTTGTAAACGATCAGGATATATTGATTGGACTTATTACTTTTCGAGATATTACAAAACTTACTTTAAAGCCAAATGCAAATAAAGATAGCTACGGAAGACTTCGTGTTGCAGCAGCTATTGGTGTTACTGCAGATTCTGTAGAACGCGCTAGCGCATTAGTAAAAGCTGGGGTAGATGCAATTATAATAGATACTGCCCACGGTCATACTAAAGGAGTTGTAGAAGTACTAAAAAATATCAAAGCTAAATTTCCAGAATTAGAAGTAGTGGTGGGAAATATTGCTACAGCTGAAGCTGCTAAGTATTTAGTAGATGCTGGTGCCGATGCTGTAAAAGTTGGGATAGGACCAGGATCTATTTGTACTACTAGAGTTGTTGCGGGAGTAGGATTCCCTCAATTCTCTGCAGTATTGGAAGTTGCAGCTGCTTTAAAAGGAACCGGAATACCTGTCATTGCAGATGGTGGAATTCGCTATACAGGAGATATTCCTAAAGCAATTGCAGCTGGAGCAGATTGTGTAATGCTAGGATCTTTGCTTGCCGGAACTAAGGAATCTCCAGGAGAAACTATTATTTATGAAGGTAGAAAGTTCAAATCTTATCGCGGAATGGGATCTGTAGAGGCTATGAAACAAGGTTCTAAAGACAGATATTTCCAAGATGTTGAAGATGATATTAAAAAACTAGTTCCAGAAGGAATTGTTGGGCGTGTTCCTTATAAAGGAGAGTTAGAGGAAAGTATCCATCAATTTGTTGGAGGCCTTAGAGCTGGAATGGGTTATTGCGGAGCTAAAGATATTGAAACTTTAAAAGAGACTGGGAAATTTGTGAAAATCACTTCTTCCGGAATTAATGAAAGTCATCCTCACGATGTTGCGATCACTAACGAATCTCCGAATTATAGTAGATAGAAGTTGTTGTATTGAACTAAGTGTAATTTTCAATTTGGTTTATTATGCTTCATTCTTAAAATATTTAAACATAAAAAAAGCTGCCTCATTTCATTTGAAGCAGCTTTTTTTATGAATATAATTCAACTTATTCTTTAGTGATTTCTATCCCTAAATTTTTCATCACAGCATCTGTAATATCATACTTTTCGTCTGAAAATGCCAAACCATTAAAACTAGCATTAAATACTTGGGTATATTTTTCTTCAGCAATAATAACTTTCATTGCTGTGTCAATTTTTAAATAAAGTGGTTGGGTTAATTCGTTACGTCTTACTTGTATAAGAACAGAGGCTTTTTGTCTGAAATTTTTAATATCGTTTTCAATAGAAATGATCTCAGATTCTTTAGTAGACTTTTCTTCTTCTGTAAACGTGGTTTTATTAGCTTGATAGCTAGCTACTAATTCTTCGTATTTCGCAATATTAGCCTTCATGTCTTCTTGAAGTTTAGCGTTATAAGTCTTTAAGCCTTCTTCAACAGATGCAATTTCGGGCATTTGTGCAAGAATATATTCTGCATCTATAGTCCCAATTTTAGTTTGCGCTTGTATGCTAATGCTCGTAATAAAAATGGCTAACGCCAGTAAAATGTTTTTCATGATATTTTAATTTTTTCAAATATAGTAGAGACAATTAAATAATTATATGTTTAATGCTAAAAAGATCATATTTAATAAACCGTTGCTCTATTGGGTTTTAATACATCCCGGTATTTTTTGATTTCAGATTCTGGCACTACCCAAAAAGCAATCGCGTGTAATTCACTTATTTCTTCAAAACCTGTTAGGTCTCTCTCTGTTATTTTTTCAGCTTTTATAAAATCCTTTAAGTGGATCTCATGATGTTTGGCTATTGGTAAAGCTTCGGGACCTCTAAAATCCCAGATAAGTTTAATTTGTCTCTCCATTAGTTTTAATGATTTAGGGCGCTTTCAGCATTTTCGGCAAAGCTTTAAAATGTTTCAAGTATTTATAAATTAGTTTTTGAAAGACCTTGGCGTCAAAAATGCAATTATTTTTATGAAACCCGATAATTCAAACTCATTATCTTATATTCATTTGGTCGAATTGTTTCCATTTTCTTCAAAATAATTCTTCTGTTTGTTAAAGACTCCTTTGGCATTATATGTTACAAAGAGTTTAATTGGGACGTTATTTCTTTGTATAGTTTCTAACATTTCTATAGTACATGAATCTTAATAACTTGGATTTCCACTAATATGTTTATAAGTTATAAAACTTAAATGGCAATGCTAAAAATTATCAAGATCTTGCATTTTAGCAATTACTTCTCTCCTAAGTAAATCGATGATAATTTCTTTTGAATATTTCATCTTGGTATCATTTTGGTTAGGTTCCTAAAATACTTCAGATAAAATAGTTTTGAAGGGCATAATTTCTCGTATTTTGAATCGTTTAGTCATTATAGCTTGTATAAGCTTAAGGAATTATTATTTTTGTGGCTGTATTTTTATAATACTCAGGTCATTCTGCTTTAATTAAAAATGCATTTTACTATTAAAGTTATCTGCCAACAATGGAGAATCATATTTCGAAATTTATAGTATCCCTTGGTTGTCTAATCCTATTGCAAAGTTGTAATTATTTTCAAACGGCAGAAGAGCGGGAAGTGGTTGCGCGGGTTAATGAAAACTATTTATATGTAGATGAAATACAGTCTCTAGTTGGGGAAGGTGTTTCAGGTGAAGACAGTACATTGATGGTTAATGATTTTATTAAAAGATGGGCTACCCAGCAATTATTAATAGATAAAGCAAAATTTAATTTAAGTACTGCGCAGCAAAAGGAATTTGATGAATTGGTAAGTAACTATAAAAACGAACTTTATAGTAAAGCCTATGCAGATGCTATGGTTGCAAAAAGATTGGATACCACTTTCAATCAGAATGAAATTGAAGAATATTACAATGAGCATCTGGAGAATTTTAGACTCAATGAAGATCTAGTGAAATTAAGATTTATTAATCTTCCTAACAATCTGGATTTTGATGATGTAAAAAGAAAGTTCATTAGGTTTAACGAAGCAGATAAATCTGATCTTGATAAAATTTCACTTCAGTTTAAATCCTACTCCTTTAATGATTCAGTATGGGTAGGTACAAAATCGGTTTATAATAGAATTATTCCTTTAAATGACGGAAATAAATCTCAACTTTTAAAAAAGTCAAATTTTCTTCAGCTTGAAGATTCATTAGAGGTATATTTGGTGTATGTAAACGACGTGTTACTAAGGAACGATCAAGCCCCGCTGGAATATGCGGTTTCCACAATAAAACAGATCCTGCTTAATAAGCGAAAAGCCAATTTGGTAAAAGAATTAGAAAAAGATATAACAAGAGATGCGATTGAAAACAAACAATTTGAAATATATAATTAAAGGAATAGCTATAGGAACACTCTTAATTGGGTTTAATAGCACGGTTAAAGCGCAAGAAGTAATAGTAACCGACAGTACAGCAATTCAGCCGACTGTAGAGTTAGCTGAAGTTAAAGAGGAGTCAGCAGATTTTCAGCGATATAAAGTAGATGGAATTGCAGCAGTTGTTGGAGGCTATGTAGTTTTAGACAGCGATATAGATCTTATGTATAAAGATCTTAAAAGTCAAGGTGTTTCTACTGAAGATATTACAGATTGCCAATTAGCTGGTAGTTTATTAGAAAATAAATTATATGCTCACCACGCTATACAGGACAGTATTCTTGTTTCTGATGCTGAAGTTAGAAATTACGTAGATCAGCAAATCACACAAATGGTAGGACAAGTTGGTTCTATGCAAAAAGTTTTGAATTTCTATAAAAGAGATTCTGAAGATGATTTTAGAAATGAATTATTTGAGTTGAATAAGCAGCAGGAGCTTTCTAAAAGAATGCAACAAAGCATTATTGAAAAAGTGGAAATTACTCCAGAAGAAATAAGATCTTATTTTGATAATATCCCAGCAGAAGAACGTCCATTTTTTGGTGATGAAGTAGAGATTTCTCAAATTATAATTAAACCTGAAGTGCCTGAAGCTGAAAAGCAAAAGGTAATAGATAGACTTAATCAATTTAGAGAAGATATTGTAGATAATGGAGCAAGTTTTGGAACTAAAGCTGTGCTTTACTCACAAGATCCAGGTTCTAGTAGTGATGGAGGTAGAATGGTGATTACAAGAAAGGATGGTCTGGATAAAGATTTTAAAGACACTGCTTTCAGTTTGCAAGAAGGAGAAGTTAGTGAGCCATTTGCTTCACAATTTGGTTATCATATAATTAAAGTTGAAAAGGTAATTGGACAGAATCTTGAGATTAGACATATCTTGTTGATACCAGATGTTACCAACGCTACTGTTGAAAGTGCAAAAGCTGAAATAGATAGTTTAAGAGTTAAAATTCAAAACAAAGAAATCACCTTTGGAGCTGCAGCTAAACAATTTTCAGATGAAGAGCAAACTGCTGCAAATAACGGTAAGTTAATAAATCCTACCAATGGTGATACTAGATTTGAACTTACTAAAATAGATCCAGAACTCTACGAGCAAGTGGGAAATTTAAAGGAAGGGGATGTTTCCTTGGTATTAAAAGACCAGGAAAGAACTGGAAAGATTTTCTTTAAAATTATTACTCTTAATAAGAGGTATAAAGAACATAAAGCAGATTTTGTTCAAGATTATATGAAGATCAAAGAATTGGCATTAAGAGATAAACAACTTGAGGCAATTGGGGAATGGCAAAATGAAAAAATCGCTAATACCTATATTAAGATCAACGGTAAATTCCGTGATTGTACTTTTGATCGTAATTGGTTAAAGAAATAATAAACTAAATGTCTGATGTCACCGCTGTAGAAAATTTAGTTGATAAACATCGACTTCTTAAAAAGGAAATAGCGAAGGTAATTGTTGGTCAAGAGGAAGTTATAGATCAAATCCTCTTGTCAATTTTTTCCGGAGGTCATGCATTATTAATAGGTGTTCCTGGCTTAGCAAAAACCTTAATGGTTAATACCATTGCAAAAGCTTTGGGACTGGATTTTAAAAGAATTCAGTTTACCCCAGATCTAATGCCAAGTGATATTCTAGGCTCGGAAATTTTAGATGAGAACAGGCATTTTAAATTTATAAAAGGCCCAATATTTTCGAATATTATTCTGGCCGATGAGATTAATAGAACCCCGCCAAAGACTCAGGCAGCTTTGCTAGAGGCCATGCAGGAGCGATCTGTGACTGTTGCGGGAAATCATTACAAGCTTAGTTTGCCATATTTTGTTCTGGCAACTCAAAATCCAATAGAGCAGGAGGGAACTTATCCTTTACCAGAGGCACAATTGGATAGATTTATGTTTGCTATTAATTTAGATTACCCATCTTTTCAGGAAGAAGTAGATGTAGTAAAAGCAACTACTTCTAATATAGAGCAAGTTGTAAATCCTTTGTTTTCAGCTTCAGAAATTATAGAAATTCAGAAATTGGTTAGAAGAGTGCCGGTTCCAGATAACGTGATTGAATATGCGGTTAGAATGGTTGGGAAGAGCAGACCCAATGGAGAAGCTACCCCAG
The DNA here is from genome assembly GCF_000403785.1 of Gillisia sp. CAL575. GTDB lineage: Bacteria > Bacteroidota > Bacteroidia > Flavobacteriales > Flavobacteriaceae > Gillisia. The sequence goes on along the minus strand of NZ_APHJ01000027.1, from coordinate 10,943 downwards.
AACTTATAAAGAATTATGTAGATTGGGGAGCAGGGCCCAGAGCCTCACAGAATTTGGTGCTAGCTGCCAAAGCGCATGCTATTTTAAATGGAAAATTCTCTCCTGATATAGAAAACATACAAGCGGTTGCATCTGGAATTCTTAGACATAGAATTATAAGAAATTATAAAGCTGAAGCAGAAGGGATCACAGAAGATCAAATTATTCAATCCTTGTTCTAAGAATTATTTTGCAATTCTTCATTTTTGAATTGAATATAATATAGGTAGGTTACTACCCACTGGAGTCGAGATATGTTATTATTTCAAGGAATCTATTTAATCATTGCGTTTAAAATTGATTATTATATAGGCGAATTACTAACTACTCTACATTTTTCATTCGAAATAGTTATTCTTTACCTAGCACTAAATATCCTTTCAATTTATCATATTCTTAAAATTGGACTGCAGATTTGATTCAAATTAAAGTATTGATATTATAAGGTCTGATTATTTAAAAATACTTTAATTATTGTTCAATTTTAGTTCTAATTTTTAAAATTCGGTTGAATTTCGTAAATTCGCAAGACTTTTTTAGAACATAAAATCAAATAAAATATGGCATACGATATAGATATGATCAAAAAGGTTTATAGTCAAATGGCAGATCGTGTAAATAAAGCACGAGATGTTGTTGGAAAGCCTTTAACACTTTCAGAAAAAATACTTTATTCTCATTTATGGGATGCAGATTCTAATCAAGCATTTAAACGTGGTAAAGATTATGTAGATTTTGCTCCAGATAGAATTGCTTGTCAGGATGCAACTGCACAAATGGCTTTACTTCAGTTTATGCAAGCTGGAAAAAAGAATGTTGCAGTTCCAACTACTGTTCACTGTGATCACTTGATTCAGGCGAAAATGGGAGCAGCTATAGATTTAGTTTCCGCTAACAAATCAAGTCATGAAGTTTTTGAATTTCTAGAATCTGTTTCCAATAAATACGGAATTGGATTTTGGAAGCCTGGTGCAGGGATTATACACCAAGTAGTGCTAGAAAATTATGCTTTTCCAGGTGGAATGATGATTGGTACAGATTCTCATACTGTAAATGCAGGAGGATTAGGAATGGTTGCTATTGGAGTTGGGGGTGCAGATGCTGTAGATGTTATGGCAGGTATGGCTTGGGAGCTAAAATTCCCAAAATTAATTGGAGTTAAATTAACTGGTAAACTTTCTGGATGGACCTCTGCTAAAGATGTTATTTTGAAAGTAGCTGGTATTCTAACGGTTAAGGGTGGTACTGGAGCGATTATAGAATATTTTGGTGAAGGTGCTAGATCTATGTCTTGTACAGGTAAAGGAACTATTTGTAATATGGGTGCAGAGGTTGGAGCTACAACTTCTACTTTTGGATATGACGATTCTATGGAACGTTATTTAAATGCTACCAATAGAGCAGATGTTGCAGCAGCAGCAAATGAAATTAGAGAGCATTTAACTGGAGATGACGATGTTTATGCAAATCCAGAACAATATTTTGATGAAGTTATAGAGATTAATTTAACTGAATTAAGACCTCACTTAAATGGTCCATTTACGCCAGATCTTGCTACTCCTATTTCAGAAATGAGAGAGAAGGCTAAAGAGAATGATTGGCCTTTAAAAGTTGATTGGGGTCTAATTGGCTCATGTACAAATTCATCTTATGAAGATTTAACAAGAGCTGCTTCAATCGCGAAGCAAGCTGTAGATAAAAAAATAAAAGCGAAATCAGATTTCGGTATTAATCCTGGTTCAGAAACTATCCGTTTTACGGCAGAGAGAGATGGATTGCTTCAGATCTTTGAAGATTTAGATGCTACTATATTCACGAACGCTTGTGGACCTTGTATTGGGCAATGGGATAGAAGTGATAGAAAAGGAGATGAAAAAAATACCATAGTTCACTCATTTAACCGGAATTTCTCTAAGAGAGCAGATGGGAATCCAAATACTCATGCATTTGTAGGTTCTCCGGAAATGGTTGCTGCAATAGCAATCTCTGGAAGACTAGATTTTGATCCTACCAGAGATAAATTACTTAATGAAGATGGAGAAGAAGTGATGTTGGATGAACCAACTGGAATAGAACTTCCTCCAAAAGGTTTTGATGTAGAAGAGGCTGGATATGTTGCGCCATCAGATGATGGAAGTGAAGTAGTGATAAAAGTTGCTAAAGATAGTGAGCGTTTGCAGTTACTTGAACCTTTTGAGCCTTGGGATGGTAAAAATCTTACTGGAATAAAATTACTGATTAAAGCATTTGGAAAATGTACTACAGACCATATATCTATGGCAGGGCCATGGTTAAGGTTTAGAGGACATTTAGACAATATTTCTAATAACATGCTTATTGGTGCTATTAACGCTTTCAATAAGAAGACAAACTTCGTGAAAAGCCAGATTACAGGTGAGTACGACGGTGTACCTGCAGTAGCTAGAAAATATAAAGCTGCTGGTATTCCAACAATTGTAGTTGGAGATCACAATTACGGGGAAGGATCTTCTAGAGAGCACGCAGCTATGGAGCCTAGACATCTTGGTGTGATGGTAGTATTAGTGAAATCTTTTGCTAGAATTCATGAAACTAACCTTAAAAAACAAGGTATGTTAGGAATCACTTTTGCAAATGAAAAAGATTATGATCTTATTCTGGAGGATGATACTTTCAACTTGGTAGATCTAGCTCAATTTGCGCCAGATAAGCCTTTAACTATTGAAGTTGTGCATGCAGATGGAAGTAAGGATACTTTTAAGGCGAACCATACATATAATGACTCTCAAATAGAGTGGTTTAAACGAGGTTCTGCATTAAACCTTATTAAGATCCAGAACAATGCATAAATAAAAGGTGAAACTCTCATTTAATACAAATAGCAAACCCAGGAAAATTAATTTTCCTGGGTTCTTTAGTTATGAAAGTTAATACCCTACTATTAACCAACCAACTAATTGTCAAAGTCTAAATGCATGTTCATTTTATATGAAACACTTTAAAAAGTGCATACATGAAATTATTTGTATAAACACAGACTGGTAAAATATTTATATTAATCTCGAATAGTGATCAATTCAAAAGAACCTGATTTTAGAAGGTAGGGATTGCAAAATCAAGTAAAAATGCTATTTTAATAAAAAAAATAAATTTAGGGATTAATTAAGCTTAAAAAAAGCAAAGTATTCGTTTAACAAATAATTAACACTTATAAACAAAAGCCTAAGGATTTGAGCATAATGTATGTTTAAAATAACCAATTTTGTAATATTTAAACAGTTGGAAGTATTGCAAATAAAAAACCCGGAAAATTTCCGAGTTTCTTTATATTAATCAGGCAACACCCTACAATTGCATAATTAATCTTTAATATAATTTATTCAAATTTCACTTCAGAATATTTAATTCAAAATCCAAGAGCTGCACTTAGTTTTCACTAAAAAGGAAAATGTTTAAAAACTGATTATTAATTTTTTGAAACTATTGATTTGTAAATAAAACTTATATTAAAATAGAGATAATTGATGTGATCAATCCAATAATGTTTAGTTTTAACATATTATTAACAATTTAGATGCTACTCTCACTACCTTTTATCATTATTCATTATAACATATTTCTTTCAGCTTTAATAGTCGATCTTAGACCGGTTGCCTGAGTTTAAATTATTAAACGGAAATAAGATTGAAAATGACGCAGAGAATATTTATTGGAGATAGAATTAAAGGATTGCGTAAGCAAAATGGCTTTTCCCAAACTCTTGTGGCAGAAAAATTATTTATTACTCAAGCTGCTTATTCTTTAATTGAGAACTCCCAAAATGGCATTGCTGTAAGCCATATCATAAATTTGAGTAAACTTTATGAAGTAACAACAGATTTTATTTTAAAAGGTGATAGGTTTTTAATTAAAATAGATCCAACGAATGGATTTATTCCTCTTATAAAAGCATCTGCACATGCTGGTTTTATTAAAAATTTTCATGAGGAAAACAGTTTTGAAGTTGCAGATTGGTACAGAATCCCTGGATTTAATCCAGCTTTTGAACAAAAATTATTTGAAGTTTCAGGAGATAGTATGACGCCCACACTGCTCTCTGGAGACGTTTTAATTTGTCAAGATCAACCTAAAATAGATAATATTTTGGATGGTTCTTTAATTTTATTAATAACTGAAAACGGGATATTAGTTAAACGTATTCGGTTAGATAATAATACAGATTATCTCCTTTTGGAAAGCGACAATGAATTGGAACCAGATCAAATAAAGAAAATTCTAAAAACTGAAATTTACCAAGCAATGATTGTGAGGGGGAAAATTAGCAGTGTAGTATTACCACATCATCAAATAGCTTCTAAAGGGAAGATACAGAACATGGAGGAATCAATAGATTTCTTGAAAAAAGAATTGTTTAAATTGAACAAAAAACTGATTGGTCTTAACAAATAGATAGTAACTTTGGGTTAATTTTTGATTCCAATACCTACAAGAATATTTTAAGATGAAGCTTTTTAAAAATCAATGGTCAAATATAATTATCGCAGTTATAATTCTTGCAATGATTATCCCCGGTACCCGTAAACCCATTCAAATTTTTGTAAATAAATTGTTGGCTTTTAGCCCCTCTGTTAATTCCGAAGATGACAGAGAATTAATTGCAGATTATAACTGGGTCTTAGAAAGAAATAATAAGGATAGGCTAGAATTCCCAGATTTAAAGAACAAAGTTGTTATTGTGAATTTTTGGGCTACTTGGTGTCCTCCTTGTATTGCTGAAATGCCAAGTTTTGAATTGTTATATCGCGATTATAAAGATAAAGTGGAATTTTTATTTGTTTCTTCTGAAGATCATGAAACCGTTCGAGGCTTTTTAAACCGTAAGAATTATTCAATCCCGGCATATAGGCCATTAAGTGAGGCTCCAGAACCTTTAAATGGGAATACACTGCCAACTACATTTTTAATTAGTAAAAATGGCGCCATCGTTATAGAAAAGGTAGGAGCTGCAGATTGGAATAGTGAAAAGCTTAGAGAAACTTTAGATAAACTACTTTTAGAATAATTTTCTGAAAAATGAGCGAACAAACTCTGGATCATAAAGGCTAAACATTATTTTTAATTCTTCAGTTAAATTTGTTTCTTCATCTAGATATCTGAATATTTCTTGTGGAGAATTCTTTGAGTAAAATTTGGTAAAAAGCTCTTCTCCTAACTCATTATGTCTATTTAAAACATCTAGAAAAATTGCATCATACCATCTAGACCTATTATTCAATAAATTATTTTTAGGATCTTTCCCAGTTTTAATATTCTGAATTAACTGCGCTACTTTTTTTTCGGTATGTTTAAAGGAATAGCCAGTAGAACCTTTAACCCAAGAGCCAGCAGTACCTATTTTAGTAACTTTTGGACTACTAGCTTTATGAAAATTATAGTCGGTCATAGGAATCACTCCATTTTCAGTCCCAATAATTTCATATTCATCCACTTTTAGAACATCTTTAATATAGGTGTTTAAATATTTGTCATATATAGATTCTTCCGTGAGAAATGGGGTGAAAAAAGTATATTCGATTAATGCTTCAGAATCGTTTAAGGGTAATATGTAGGTAAAACTAGTACTATCTGGAAATTTTATTCTGAAATCCATCATAGTAAATGTGGATTTATCAAAGACAGATGCTTTGGTTTTAATATGAAAGCCTTTAAAGTGCTGAAATATTTTAGTGGAATTTTCATCAACTAAATAGTCAGAATCAATTCGACTATCAAAAAAATGGGTTGCTATATATTTTCCTTTCTTTCCTAATGCGATTAATTTAGATTCCTCAATCTCCTGAATCTCATCTATAATAAAATCTATGTTGGTTTTATCTTTTAGGGCTGCTCTTATAAAATTATAAAAATCAATGGACCTGAGCATTTTATAAGCATAAGGAGATAGCTCTAAATTTATATGGGCTTTTGTAGAAATAAATTCGCCCTGATTCCAAGATCGTGTAATAACTTCATCCCATTGCCCAAGACCTTTTTCCCAAAAACACCAGGTTTTATCATTTGTCTTTTTTGAAGATGGATCTATGATAGCAATCTTCAAATTTTCAAAATACGGGTCTAAACTAAATGCATACGCTAATTGAAGTCCTGCTAAGCCACTTCCAATAATAATATAATCGAATTTTTGTGGCACCAAATAGGAGTTGTTTCTGTGATTAAATTATTTTCTAAAATATTTGAAAGGTACCCAAAGCATCCCAAAACATTCTCCCTCATCTTTGCCTAAATGTTTGTGATGCATTTTGTGTGCTCTCCTTACACCTTTAGCATATTTGTTATTTGCGTTTCTAAATATTTTAAATCGTTGGTGAATAAAAATATCATGAACCATAAAATATGCGATTCCGTAGGCAAGGATTCCTAGTCCAATTGGTAAACCTATCCAAAGATCATCATATCTCCATAACAGAAAAAATGAGATACTAACTATGGCATAAAAAACGAAGAAGAGATCATTTCTTTCCCACCAATGACTATGGTCTTTTCTATGATGATCTTGATGTAATTTCCATAAAAAACCATGCATTACGTATTTGTGGGTAAACCATGCCATTCCTTCCATTATTAAGAAGGTAGCAATAAAAATTACGATCCAAAGTATGAATTCCATTATATTAAATTTAATCTATATGAGATGTAAGATTTTGCTAGTAAGCCCGCTTTTTGATAATTAGGGACGCTAATGCGCTTATTCTTAATTTCTAGGGAAGGCACCTTTTTTAATTTATGTAGCAATTTGCTGTAATATATATAGGCAGTGTAAACTCCAAATTTTGCCTCTACCGGTAATTTAGCAATACCTTTTAAACCTGCACTAAAATCTTCTTCAATTTCAAAAATAATCTTTTGCTTGCTAATTTCATCTAATGCAGCCAGATTAGTATCCGGAAAATAACTTCTGCTTAAATCTTCGAAATCTGCTTTTAGATCTCTTAGGAAATTAACTTTTTGAAAGGCCGAACCCAAACTCATCGCAGATTCTTTTAACTCTTCATATTTAATATTATCTCCTTTTACAAATACTTTTAAACACATTAAACCTACAACATCTGCACTTCCATAAATATATTCTTTATAATCCTCTTGAGTAAGATATGTGGATTTGTGTAAATCTAATTTCATGCTTTTTAAAAATGCATTATAAAGCTCAGATGTTATTTGATATTTATGTACTGTTTCTTGAAAAGAGTTTAAAATAGGATTCAAACTTATTTTACGGTCTATTGCTTTATAAAGGTCTAAGGTAAACTCTTCTAGTAATTCCTCTTTATTGAAGTCATGAAAGGAATCTACAATTTCATCTGCAAATCTTACAAAGCCATAAATATTATAAATATCCTGCCGAATAGATGGAGCTAGCATTTTTGTAGCCATCGAAAACGAAGTGCTATACGAATTAGTTACAGTCTTGCTGCAGGCGCGGGACACTGTGTCGAAAATCGATTTCATATTGTAAATTCTTTTTGAATGAGACCAGACACTAATTTCCCTGAGATTAGTGCAGGAGGAACTCCTGGACCAGGAACTGTTAATTGTCCAGTAAAAAACAAGCCTTTTACTTTGCTGCTCATTAATTTTGGTCTTAAAAATGCAGTTTGTAATAGCGTATTTGCCATTCCGTATGCATTTCCTTTGTAACTATTGTACTCCTTAATAAAGTCACTCACGCAAAATGACTCCTTAAATATAACGTATTTTCTAACCTCTTGGTTTGTAAGTTTTTCAAATCTAGTAATGATTTTCTCAAAATATTCATTTCTCAATTCCTCGGTATCTTCTATTCCAGGTGCTAAAGGAATAAGGAAAAAACCATTTTCACAGTTTTCTGGTGCGGTATTATTATCTGTCACAGAAGTAAAATTGGCATAAAAAAGCGGGTCACTTGGCCATTTTGGTACGTCGTAAATATCTTTTGCGTGGGCTTCAAAATCTACATCAAAGAATAAGTTATGATATTCTATATTTTTTATTTTTTTGCTAAAACCAACGTAGAAAAGTAGGGAGGAAGGAGCAAAAGTCTTTTTCTCCCAATACTTTTCAGAATATTGGCGGTATTTAGATTCTAGTAAGGTTTCGCTGTGATGATAATCTGCTCCGCTTAAAATAATTTCTGAATATAATTCTTTTCCATCTATAGAAATACTTTTTACTTTTCCATCAGAAATATTTATTCTTTCTACAGGAGCATTTGTATGAAACTCAACTCCTAATGATTCTGCTAATGAAATCATTCCCTGAATTACTTGATTCATACCGCCCCGAGGGTGCCATGTTCCTAACCCAAAGTCGGCATAGTTCATAAAGCTATAAAAAGATGGCGTATCACTTGGTTTTGCACCTAGGAATAGAACAGGAAACTCTAATATTTGAATAAGATTTTTATTTTTAAATTCACTGCGAACATCTGATGCAATCGTCCCAAAAAACTGTCCGAGTTTTTTGATTGTGGCTGGAGTAATAAGTTCAATAGGTGATATACCTGGTCTATAAACAAGATCTTTAATTGCAATGTTATAATTGCTCTGTGCCTTATCTATAAATTTTTTAAGCTTTTTGGAACTACCTTTTTCTTCTTTTTCAAAGGCGATATAAATTTTTTCTAAGGTATCTTCAATGGTAATGCTCTTTCCATCTTCAAAAAAAACTTTATAAGCTGGGTTCAACTTATCTAAAGTGTAATAGTCTGACGGCGTTTTACCAAAATCAGCAAAAAAGCGCTCGAACACATCTGGCATCCAGTACCATGAAGGCCCCATATCAAATGTAAATCCATCTCTTTTATATTGTCTTGCGCGTCCTCCAAGCTCACTATTTTTCTCATAGACCGAGACTCGGTACCCTTCTTTTGCTAAATATGATGCTGCAGCCAGAGATGCAAAGCCAGAGCCAATAATGCTTACTGTTTTACTCATTAATTCGAAAATTGATTAGCAAATTCAGGAATAGATTTGAAGATCTTAACGTTAGATGAAAGATTGTTTGGATCTATAGATTGGATTTTACTTCCAAAAAGATTTAATTCCATTTTTTTATCCTTACTAAGAACACGATCAAATTCATTTAAGAATTCAGTTAATTCCCTAGGCTCTGTGGTTAAGTAACTTATAAAGGTAGGATTCGGATGAATATCTAAAAGATATCTCATATCATGTAAAGGCATGCTAGGGCCAAGATATATTGTCTTTTTATGATGAAAATTAAGCTCGTAATTTAGATATAGTATGCCAAGATCATGAATTTCATTTTCTGGTAAGAAAAGCACATAAAGCTCTTCTCCCTCATAATCCTCAGATGATTCTAGTTGAGCTATATTTAAATATAGCTTTTGCTTTATTAAACCCACTAAAAAGTGTTCATGCACTGGATTAATTGTGTCTGTTTGCCATAAAAGGCCAATTTCATTCAATAGAGGAATAAAAATCTCTAAAAATATTTCTCTAAAACTCTTAGAATTTATTAGATTAAGATAAGTTTTATGAAATAAATTAGAATCAAAATTTACCATAGAAATCTTAAACGAATTAATAGCTCTATTTTCTTCACTGGCGGTAGCGGCTACTTCTTTTACCATCTTACCAATTTCTGGATCAGATAATTTTGCGATTCTGGAAATCTTATATCCATGACCATTTAAAAAAGTCACGTTTAATATCTTTTGTAGGCTTTCTAGGTCGTAGGTTCTAATATTAGTTTCTGTTCTATTAGGAGTAAGTATATTATACCTCTTTTCCCATATCCTAATAGTATGTGCCTTAATCCCGCTAAGGTGTTCTAAATCTTTAATGCTGAAATTCTGTTTAATGTGTTCCATTTTAGTTATCAAGAAAGACAAAAATAGGAAATAATAAGCTTCAATAAGTATATAGAAACGTTAATTGTTTAATTAAAACAGAAAAAAGTTAAACAAAATAAATTTTTCAGATTTGTTTTTTATTGATCTATTTGGAATATTTAGCGCAATTTAAATTTTAATAGGGGTGCTGATTTATAAATGATATTTTCGCGCACAATATATACTTACAGTTAATTTATAAATAATGGAGCAGATAGGTGAATATCAATATAGAATTGCATCAAGAGGCAAGCGGCTTTTAGCACATTTGTTAGAAGGCATCATTTATCTTTTTATAACCTTAGTGTTTTATAAAATAAAAGGAAGCTCTTTGGATGACTATTTAAATAGGGAAGTAAATATGTCAGATTTTCTTTATTCTGCTTTAGCATCTATAATTACAGGCTTCATTTTTTATCCGCTATTTTCAGGAAATTTAGGTCACAAGTTATTAGGACTTAAAGTGATCTCATCTAAATCTGGAGAAGAATATAAGTTTGCTTCAGACGGTGCGTTCCGAGAATTGCTAAAATACTTGGGAGGATTCTTAATAATTCCTGTGGTGTGGTTATTATGGGATAAAGAAAATCAGAATCTATACGATAAAGTTACAGAGACTTTAGTTGTAGAAGGTATTACACAAGATAAGAAATAGATAATTTAAAAATTTTTTCAGCGAGGGTAAGCAGATCATTTTTATTTGGAGAATAAGAAATTCGGAATTTGAATAGTTTTAGACAATATTATTAAAATTATTCAAACTGAAATATAAAAATCTTAGTGGGAAAGGAATTTTGTGGGGAAAAAGTGTACCCGGAGCGGGACTTGAACCCGCACGCCCTAATGGACACATGGCCCTCAACCATGCCTGTCTACCAATTCCAGCACCCGGGCAAAATGCACGATTAGAAAAGAAATTTCTAAAGGGCTGTAAAAGAAATTTTAGTAAGTACTAAAATTTAGTGATCTGGCTGGGGCTCGAACCCAGGACCCTCTCCTTAAAAGGGAGATGCTCTACCAACTGAGCTACCAAATC
>NZ_APHJ01000026.1 GCF_000403785.1 Gillisia sp. CAL575 | reverse complement strand
AAACCAGCCATTAATTTATATTTAATGGCTGTTTTTTTATGATTTCATTTCTCTTAAAATTTAATATTCTAAAAGTTGGCATAATATTAGTACATAACATTACTGAATATCAATGGATTAAATAAAAATACTTTGAAAATTATAAAGCCTTGGTTTTCTTACTTAAATTATTAAATTTGAATTCATAATACCCCTAACAATTTATGATAAAATCTGCTCTAGAGCTTCAGTTCGGATCGGTAACTTTTTTTGATAATATTCAAATAGCCGAGTTGAATGAAGGAATCCTTTTCGATATTCCGCATAATCAAGAAATATTAGAATTAGCTAGGGAACATTTTAATACTCAGCCATACGGGTATATTTCAAATAGAGTGAACTCTTACTCAGTGAACCCAATGATTCATCTAGAATCAGCGAATGTTTCTAATCTAAAGGCCATCGCAGTAGTTTCAAAAAATCCAATAGTAAAGCAAAATTGTATTATAGAAAAACAGTTTTTCAGAAACAGCAGTTCTTTTGAAGTTTTTGAAAATCTAGATGAAGCAGTAAACTGGATGAAGCACCAACTTATTTAATCAAACAATACTTCTTGTTTAATTTTAAAATTACCTACAAAGTTTTTGGCTGCCTTAATGTGTGTGGACATTATTTGATCCTCCAATAATATTGGCACTACTTTTCTAAAATCTGTAACCACTCCTTGTAGAAATGGAGATGTTTTTTGTGGCTCTCTATAATGCAAAGCCTGAGAGGCATTAAACAATTCTATAGCTAAAATGGTAGATATATTATCCACAACTTTTAAAAGTTTAGTGGCACCATTAGATCCCATACTCACATGATCCTCTTGACCATTTGAGGAAACTATAGAATCTATACTTGCAGGTGTGGCATATTGTTTATTCTGACTCACAATACTCGCAGCAGTATATTGCGGAATCATAAATCCACTATTCAATCCTGGATTTTCAACTAGGAATGTTGGGAGATCTCTTAATCCTGAAACTAACTGATAAATTCTTCTTTCAGAAATATTTCCGATCTCTGCCATTGCAATAGCCATATAATCTAGCGCCAATGCTAATGGTTGACCATGAAAATTCCCTCCAGAAATGATCTTATCTGCTTCAATAAAAATGTTAGGATTATCTGTTACCGAATTGATCTCGGTTTTTATTGTCTTCCTTACAAAAGATAAAGTGTCTTTACTAGCTCCATGCACTTGTGGGATACATCTAAAAGAATAAGGATCCTGCACACTCGCCTTTTCCTTCATCGCTATTTCACTATCCTTTAAAAATTCTCTAATTCTTTCAGCAGTTTTCACTTGTCCCCTATGAGGACGAACCATATGCACAAGCTCATTATAAGGAGACAGATTACAATTAAAAGCATCTATTGAAATAGCGCCAATTAAATCTGCCAAATAACATAATCTATAAGATTCTATCAAAGCATAAACAGCATGAGCACTCATAAACTGAGTTCCATTTAGTAAAGCTAAACCTTCCTTAGATTGCATTTTTATCGGCTTCCAGTCGAACTTTTCCAGAACCACAGCTGCATCTAATTGCTCACCTTCATAATAAACCTCTCCCTTACCCAAAAGCGGTAAAGATAGATGCGCTAATGGAGCAAGATCCCCAGACGCTCCTAACGAACCTTGCTCGTAAACCACCGGTAAAATATCTTCATTATAAAAATCGATCAGTCTTTGTACCGTTTCCAATGCAATTCCACTATGCCCATAACTTAATGATTGAATTTTCAATAATAACATCAAACGAATTATAGGTTTAGCTATTAAAGCTCCTGTGCCGCATGCGTGAGACATCACTAAGTTTTCCTGAAGTTGCGTTAAATGCTCATTGGAAATCTTTACATTACAAAGAGAGCCAAAACCCGTGTTAATTCCATAAACAGGAACATCACTTTGTTTAATCTTTTCGTCTAGGTATTTACGTGATTTTACAATATTTACTCTGGATTCTTCACTTAATTCCAGTTTCATATTATTTTGAAGAATATCTTGAATAATGTGTAAGTCAAGAACAGCAGAACTTATATAGTGGTATGAACTCATAAACAATGTGGCATTTTAGGAAGAAAAAAGTCAATAACATTAGGGTACTTCAGAATTCTTAAATAGTAATTAAGGATAAGTATGGCAGACTTAAAACTGCTGCAAAAGTTAAACAAGTGCTAAAATAACTGAAAATTCTTCAATTACCTTCAGATTGTATTTCCTTTTTAAATAAATCTAAAAAAGACCTACCCATATTATCTGCAATATCCCCTGCAATCAAGCCTTCATAACTCTTTTCTTCAGACAGGATATCCCCAGTTTTTCCATGTAAATAAACTCCGAAAACAGCAGCTATTAAGGGTTCATATTGTTGTGAAATTAGAGAAGTAATTACTCCTGAAAGCACATCTCCGCTTCCAGCTGTTGCCATTCCTGGATTCCCTGTATTATTAATATAAAGATCATCATTAAATACAGTAATTGTATGCGCTCCTTTTATAACCACGATTAACTTATATTCTTTGCTGAATTTTTTAACCTTATACAGTTTGTCAAAATCATCCTTCCATTTTCCAATAAGTCGCTCCAATTCTCCTGGATGTGGGGTTAAAACGGAATTTTCTGGTAATTCCTTTAATAGCTCTCTTTCTTTTGAAAGAATATTAATACCATCGGCATCAATAACCATTGGTTTTTTAGTATTTGTCAATAAAACCTTAAAGGCAGCAATTGTTTCCTTAGAGGTTCCTGCTCCCATCCCGAAACAAATTACATCTGGAGAAAGTTCGAATTGTATATTACTAAGAATTTTTTCATTTTCGTCTGTAATTAGCATTGCTTCTGGCACAATGCTTTGCAGAATTTGGTATCCACATTTTGGAGAAAAGATAGTAACCATTCCGGCTCCTGTTCTTAAGGCTGCTTTTGAACTTAGAGAAATACTACCTATTTTTCCATAGCTACCACCAACTATAAGTGCATGGCCATAATTACCTTTATGTGCAAAATTTGTTCTTGGTTTATATAGCAAGCGAGCTTCAGGCTTGCTCATTAATTGCTTATTAACAGGAGTTTTAGCTAAGTATTCTCTATCTAAACCTATATCTATAACTTGCATATCACCAATATATTCTGCTGCTTGAGGTAAGAAAAATATAAGTTTTGGAGATTGAAAGGTAATAGTAACGTTGGCTTTAATAGCAGGTCGATTTTCATTTGGAATTTTATCTGCAAACATTCCAGAAGGCATATCTATAGCAGCTATAAAGGCTTTAGATCTATTTATATGCTGGACTAATTTGCCCACCCAATCTTCTAGAGGTCTGTTAAGTCCAATACCAAACATCGCATCTATTATGAAATCCTTTTTAGAAATTTCAGGAAAATCATCTTCACCTTTAATAGCTCCCGGCCAATTATTACTTACTGCCTTAATCTTGTCATAGTTCAAGAGAAAATCTTCAGATCTTTTATTGCTATAATTAACCACATAAACGATCACCTGATAACCGTGTTCTAATAAAAGTCTCCCAATAACTAATCCATCCCCTCCATTGTTCCCTATTCCGCAAAAGATCTTAATTGGAATCTGTGCACCATTCAATTTGGAGTGAATATCGTTAAAAACCAAGGTTGATGCTCGCTCCATTAAATCTGCAGAACTTATTTCTTGTTTTTCTATGGTTACTCTGTCCGCTTCAGCAAGCTGTGCTATATCAAATATTTTCATTCTTAAATTTCTTTATCTCAATCTTACAAATATAAAATTTCTCTTTGTGCAATAATATATAAGCTAGAGATTCTTAAGAATTATGTTTATTTGCACCACTATTTAAATTGAAATAAATAAATTTGCGCAAAATCAAAAAGAGATGAAAAAAATAGCCCTTAACGATATACATCACTCACTAAACGCTAAAATGGTTCCATTTGCAGGCTTCGATATGCCTGTTTCTTATGAAGGCGTTAATATAGAACACGAAACCGTTCGTAAAGATGTAGGGGTTTTTGATGTTTCTCATATGGGGGAATTTTTAATCTCTGGAGAGCATGCACTAGAACTTATCCAAAAGATCAGTTCTAACGATGCTTCTAAGCTTATAGATGGAAAGGCACAGTATTCTTGCATGCCTAATGAAGATGGAGGTATTGTAGATGACCTTATCATCTACAGAATAAATGAAGAGAAATATATCTTGGTGGTGAATGCTTCTAATATAGAGAAGGATTGGAACTGGATTGCACAGCATAATAACATGGATGCTACCATGAAAGATCTTTCAGATGAATATTCTTTACTTGCTATCCAAGGACCAAAAGCTGCAGAGGCAATGCAATCTTTAACCGATGTAAATTTAAAAGATCTTAAATTTTACACTTTCGAAGTTGCAGAATTTGCAGGGGTGAAAAACGTAATTATATCTGCAACGGGTTATACTGGTAGTGGGGGTTTTGAAATCTATTTCAAAAATGAAGATGCAGAAACTATCTGGAATAATGTATTTGAAGCAGGAGCCGATTTTGGCATCAAACCAATTGGATTGGCAGCAAGAGATACTTTAAGATTGGAAATGGGATATTGTTTATACGGAAATGATATTGATGATACAACATCTCCAATTGAAGCAGGTCTGGGATGGATCACTAAGTTCAGCAAAGATTTCATAAATGCTGAAGCATTAAAAAAACAGAAAGAAGATGGTCCTAAAAGAAAACTGATTGCATTTGAATTGGATGAGAGAGGAATTCCAAGACAGGGTTATAATATAGTAGATGCTGAAGGAAAAGCTATAGGATATGTAACATCTGGAACGATGTCTCCATCTTTGGATAAAGGAATTGGAATGGGTTATATCCCTACCGAAATGGCTAAGGTTAATGATAAGATATATATTCAAATAAGAAAAAAAGCAGTCCCTGCTACCTTAGTGAAATTGCCTTTTTATAAAGGATAAGCCATTGGAAAAAGTATTGATATTAGGAGCAAGCGGCTTTATAGGGAATGCCCTATACAAGGAGCTCTGCTCCTATTTTGATACTTATGGTACCTATCATACAAATTCAGACTTCTTTGAAGCAAATCATAAATTCTTTGAATATGATATGGAGTCTGAAAATATTGAGATATTACTCGAAAATTTAAGGCCAACCGTAATTGTTTCTGCGCTTCGGGGAGATTTTAATGCTCAGGTAAATACCCATTTTTTAATAATTGATTATATATTAAGGAACAATAGCAAATTGCTTTTCATCTCATCAGCAAATGTTTTTGATGCTTTTACCAACTACCCTTCTTACGAGTACGATAAAACATTGTCCCAAAGTATTTATGGCAGATTCAAAATTAAAATTGAAAATGCACTGCTTCGTCTTCCCAATAATAAATACAATATATTAAGATTACCAATGGTCTTCGGGGCTAATTCTCCCAGAACATTAGAAATTAAAAATAAAATTGAATTTGGAGAAGCTATAGAGGTTTTCCCAAATGTGGTGGTAAATGCTACAGATATTTTACGAGTTACTCAACAAATTCATTTTATCATCAATCAGAAATTAGAAGGTGTTTTTCATTTAGGGAGTGAAGATCTCACCCATCAACATGACCTTATAAAAGATATCGCTGTTGCTATGGGATATAAAAACCCACTATTAAAGCAAGTGTATGACTCTAATTACGATCGTTTTTTAGCTGTTTTACCAAAGGATAATCTTTTACCAAAAAACCTAAGTATTTCGGTACAACATGTAATTAACTCTTCTGTAGTGATCTAATTTTGTTAAGCTTTACCCAAACTAGAAAGCTTTTTTCCTAAATCTATTACTAATTAGCAACTTTAGATAAAACCATGCAAATGGAAAGACCGGAGGATATTTGATCACGGGAAATGAAGATGGAATTAAACACGGTACCATGAATATGCTATATTCTTTACAACACTTTGGCTATTCCATTTTGCCTCAAGCAGATCTTGGATGGATTGGAGAAGTTGGTCCGGGACCAAGTTATTTAGATGAAAAATCTAATGCTTAAGAGAGTGATTTCACCAAAAGGAATACTACCTTTATGACCTATAATCTATTGCATTTAGCAAGTATGCTGAAGCAAAATGGAGGATATCCTACCTATGATAATTTACCTTAGGAATGGAAAAATGGTAAAAGATGGGCTTATGAAAATCCAGAATACCGCCAATATTTAAAAAATTATTATGACAAAATTATCTGAAAAGGAAATAAATGAGAAATTAGAATCTCTTGATGGATGGAGCTATGCAGACAATGCGATACAAACTTCTTTTGAATTCGAAAATTTCAAAGAAGCTTTTACCTTAATGACGAGAATAGCTTTTGAAGCTGAAGCGCAGAACCATCATCCAGATTGGAATAATGTTTACAATCAATTAGAAATTTCACTTTCTACTCATGATGCTGGCGGGGTTACAGAAAAAGACTTTAAATTGGCTAAAGCAATTGAAGGAATTGTAAATGCCGAATAAATTTTAATTAATTTAATTGTCGTTCCATTTTTTTAGCTAGAAATGGAACGTTTTTTTATTTTTACACCAGATTTATAATTTATATGGGAAGAGCATTCGAATTTAGAAAAGCACGTAAAATGAAACGTTGGTCTGCAATGGCTAAGGCATTTACTAGAATTGGGAAAGATATAGTTATGGCCGTGAAAGAAGGTGGTCCAGATCCTGATACTAATTCCAGACTTCGTGCAGTTATTCAGAATTCGAAGGCATTAAACATGCCCAAAGATAATGTCGATCGGGCGATTAAAAGAGCGAGCGATAAAAGTCAAGGAGATTATAAAATAGTGCTTTTTGAAGGTTATGCTCCTCACGGGATCGCAGTTCTAGTAGAGACAGCCACAGATAATAATAATAGAACTGTTGCCAATGTGCGTATGCACTTTAGCAAAAGCGACGGGAATTTAGGTACTTCTGGCTCTGTAGAATTCATGTTTGACCATACTTGTAATTTCAGAATAAATTCTGAAGGACATGACGCTGAAGAATTAGAACTTGAATTAATCGATTTTGGTGCTGAAGAGGTTTTTGAAGATGAGGATGGTATATTAATCTATGCTCCTTTTGAAAGTTTTGGTGCCATTCAGAAAGAATTAGAAAATCGAGAAATAGAAATTTTATCTTCTGGATTTGAAAGGATTCCCCAAGTGACTAAAAAATTATCACCAGAGGAAGTCATAGACGTTGAAAAATTACTGGATCGTTTGGAGGAAGATGACGATGTGCAAAACGTATATCATACAATGGATGAATCTGAAGATTAGGTTTTTCAGATTCTAAAATTGCTCAGGAAATTTCCCTTGAACTCCTTCATAAAATCTCTGGATTTTTGGAAGGTCTGTTTCAATATCACCTGTAGTATAAAAAGGTTCAGAGAATTTGGTGAGTTTTTTACCATAATCAAAAGCTACCATTATTATTGGAACATTGGCTGCTTCAGCAATATAATAGAATCCTGTTCTCCATCTCTCAGATTTCTGCCTCGTACCTTCTGGAGATAATGCGAGCCTAAAAATTTCTTTAGATTTAAAAATAGCGGCAATAGCTTCAACTTTCTTTTCTTTAGATACTCTATCTACAGGTGCTCCACCCATCCATCTAAAATACCAACCAAACGGAGGTTTAAATAATTCCTTTTTTCCAACAAAATTAATTTCAATATCTAAGATGTTCCGAGTTAGAACTCCCAAAGAAAAATCCCACCAACTAGTGTGAGGAGCTACAACAAAAACACATTTCTTTATACTTTTATCGAAAACACCTTCTATTCCCCATTTAAAGACTTTAAAATATATAAACTTAGAAATGAAACTCATAAGATTTATATTATTCTCGGTTCCCTTTTGTAGGTTCTCCTTTCCGGCGTTTTTTTTCTTCTATTAGCAAAGCAAGTTCTCGACCAGTTTGTCCTTTTACCGAAGTATTTTCCTGCGCTCTTCTAATTAAATAAGGAACCACTTCCCTAACTGGACCAAAAGGCACTAATTTTGCCGTATTGTAGCCCTTTTTAGCAAGGTTTAAACTTATATGATCACTCATTCCATATAACTGACTAAACCAAACGCGAGAGTCATTTATGGCGATATTTTTATCTTCCATAACTTGTAAAGCAAGATAATTACTCATTTCATTGTGCGTTCCCACAAATAAAGAAATATCATCTATTTGTCCTAAACAGTAAGCTAATACTCCGTTGAAACTAACATCTGTAGCTTCCTTACTTTCACAAATTGGCGTTGGATAACCCATTTTATTAGCCCGTTGATTTTCCTTTTCCATATAAGCTCCACGAACAATTTTAGCTCCAACTTTGAAACCTGCTGCCTTCGCTTTTAGATGTAAGGCTTGTAAATAATTACCTCTATCCCATCTATAGCATTGCAATGTATTAAATACAATCGCTTTTTCTTGATTGTATTTTTCCATCATTTCTTCCATAAGATCATCTGCAGCATCTTGCATCCAAGATTCTTCACCATCTGCCAATACACTAATATCATTTTTATGTGCAGCGCCACAAATAAGATCTACTCTATTTTTAACGCGAGCCCATTCTTCTTCTTCCTCTTTGCTCAAAGTCTCTTTAGAAGTTACCTTTTCCCAAATTTCAAATCTTCCAATTCCTGTGGGTTTGAAAACCGCATAAGGGAGTTCCTTCTTTTTTGCAGCAAATTCAATAATATTAATCTTCTTTTTCATTGCAGCATCAAACTGCGCCTCCTCCTCTTTTCCTTCTACAGAATAATCTAAAATACTATGAACTTTCCTAGTATACATTTTCTCTATAACATCCATACATTCTTCCATAGTCTCACCACCACTAAATTGCTTGAAAATTGTGCTTTTAATAAGACCTTCTACTGGTAAATGCAGTTTCAATGATATATTTGTAAGATAGGTACCAATTTTAACCAAGGTTGGTCTATTGATCATACTGAATAGAAACAGCGCTCTATTAAGATCATCGTTGGATTTTAAGCTGAATGCAGTCTTGGTATCGTCAAAGATTTTTTTTGTAATCATGTATAGGAAATTAATGCGGCAAATATAATTATTGAGTTAGGATAATTTAATTATTTTCTGCTTATTTTCGATATCTATAAATTTGAACAAAACCAATTAAAATATGGCTGTTATAGCTAGTCAAGCTCCAATTTTTTATGCAGAAATAGGATGCGCCGAATTATCAAATTACCTAAGAACTTCCAAACCGTCAATAATCTTTGTTCTGGTAGACACAAATACTCATAATAATTGTCTTAATATTTTTCTACAACAATTAGAAACTACCATAACAATTGAAGTAATTGAGATGGAAGCCGGTGAAGAACACAAAAATATTGAAACTTGCTCTGGAATCTGGGAAACCCTCTCTGAGCTTGGAGCAGATAGAAAAAGCTTGATGATTAATTTAGGAGGAGGAGTTGTGACAGATCTCGGTGGGTTTGTAGCAAGTACTTTTAAAAGAGGAATAGATTACATCAATGTCCCAACAAGTCTTTTAGCGATGGTTGATGCATCTGTTGGGGGAAAATGCGGAGTAGATCTGGGAAATTTAAAAAATCAAATAGGAGTTATTAATCAACCACAAATGGTTTTAATAGATTCTCAATATTTAACAAGCCTTCCTGCAAATGAAATGCGCAGCGGGTTGGCTGAGGTTTTAAAACATGGTCTTATTGCAAGCGAAACCTACTGGGAAAAAGCTACAAACTTAGAAGCACTTACATTAGAGGATCTTGATGATCTTATTATAGAATCTATAAATATAAAATCCAGCATTGTTCAGCAAGATCCTACAGAGCAAAGCATCAGAAAAACATTAAATTATGGTCACACTTTAGGACATGCTATAGAATCTTATTTTTTAACCAATCCTAATAAAGTCACTTTACTTCACGGCGAAGCAATAGCAGCGGGGATGGTCATGGCAACGCATCTTTCTTTTAAGATATGCGGTTTTCCTGAGAATAAACTAAGAGATATAACCAAAAAACTTAATGAGTTATTTCCGAAGATCGATCTTTTGGAAGAAGATTATAAAATAGTCATTGATCTTCTCAAATTTGACAAAAAAAACTCACACGGAAATATAAACTTTGTCCTTTTGAAGGATATTGGGGAAGCAAAAATAGATGTAAATGTGCCAAACGACCAGCTATTAGAGGCAATGAATTACTATTTGAAAAATTAAATTGAAAATTAAATTGACCGCTTGAAAATATTGCTATTTTTACTATAATTGCATCATCAAATCTTAGTTATGAAAAGAGTCATTGTAGATTACAAAAAGTTAACACCAGAAATTTTAAGCCTATTGGTAGACAAATATCCTGATGGATATGATGATGACCATGTGATTTCATTTAAAAATGCTAAAAATGAAACTGTCGAGGCGGTAGAAGTACGAACAGAGGATTCTATTTACTTAGTGAAAGTAAGTACGAAGCTAGAAAATAGTATGGCCAATTACGACGAAGATGATTATGATGATTCCGATTTTAATGAACCAATCTCCGAAATTCCAGAAAAGGATAATGGTGAGGAAGAGGATCATGAAGATGATCTCGATAATTAAATAAATAAAAAAGCGACCTATTAAAAAATAGGTCGCTTTTTATTCTTTTTAAATAGTAAGTCTTAAGCATGTTGCATTTCATGCTTTCCTTCTTTTATCTCTTCAATAAGTTTTGCATTAAAAGCTGGAAGATCATTTGGATTTCTACTAGTAACCAAAGCCTCATCTACAACTACTTCTTCATCTACCCAATTAGCACCTGCATTTATTAGATCTTTTCTAATAGAATTAAAAGAAGTCATTTTTCTATCTTTAACTACCTCTGCCTCTATTAAAATCCATGGTGCATGACATATTGCGGCTACTGGTTTCTTCTGCTTAAAGAAATCTCTAACAAAATCAAGAGCAACATCTTCTCTTCTCAGTTTGTCAGGATTTATAACTCCACCAGGCAACATAAGTGCGTTGTAATCTTTAGCACTAACCTCACTCAAAGTTTTATCTACATTATATTCTTTAGACCAATTTCCATCTGCCCAAGATTTTATTTTTCCAGATTTTAAGCTAACTATTTCTACCTCAAAACCTTCCTTTTCCATTGCTTCTTTAGGAGATTTCAATTCACTTTCTTCAAATCCATCTGTTGCCAAAATGGCTATTCTCTTTTTCATAATTATTGGTTTTATTATTAAACTATAACTAATTCCAAAGATACTTTGTAAGACTTTCTGTTTGTATTAAGAGGTTTATAAAAAAAGAAACATATGGTTAAACCTCTCCTAAATTAAGATTTAATATGTTAATCTGTGTTAGGAGAATTAGACTCCAGATCCTTCCTCACTTTATCATCGTCTTTTAATTTCTGCTTTTTCTGTTCTAACTTTTCTAATTCTTGATTAATTGCAGGTTCTCCAAATTCTGTTGGAGTTATTTTCTCCTTTTTATGTTGTGCATATTGAACAGTAAATTCTGCCCCAAAGAACATAATTAAACAAGTATAATTCACCCACAATAAAATAAGCACCATAGAGGAAGCTCCACCATAAACTGAAGCAGGATCTGTTCTACCGAAATAGATCCCTATTAAATATTCTCCAATTAAAAAAAGCACAGTTGTTAGGGCGGCCCCATAAAGTGTAACTTTCCATCTAATCTTGATATCTGGTAACAATTTAAAGATTGCTCCAAAAAGCAAGGTAATAAATACAAGAGAGAGAAAGGAGTTTACTAAATCTAAACCCAAGGCGGTTAAAGCTGGAGCATAACTTTCTATATAATCGCTAAGCATTCTAATAATTGCTGAAACAATTAATCCCAGAAGCATTAAAAATCCAATAACTAAAATCATCCCAAAGGAAATGACTCTATCCATGAACATTCTAAAATAAGTTTCCTTCTTCTCTGCTACATTCCAAATATTATTCATCGCTTTTTTAAGCTGAAAAAAAACTCCAGTTGCTCCAAATATTAACATGAAGACCCCGAAAATAACTGCTATTGTGGAATTACTGCTTAAAGCTGCATTGCTTATCATATTTTCAACAATACTTGCTGAATCGTTACCGATAAATTCTGCAATTTGACCCGTAATTCGTCCCTGTACTGCCTCTCTGCCAAAAAAATAGCCAGCAATACTCACTACAATAATAAGTAAAGAGGGTAGTGAAAATAATGTATAGTAAGCTATAATAGCACTTCTTGCCCATGGATCATTGCTGTTCCAACTTGTATATGCTTTTTTGAAAAGTTCCCAAAAAGTTTTCAATTTATTCATAACCCATATTGAGATTTAAACAATACTAGATGGTGTTTTTGATGTCCTGCCGATATAAAACCAGCTGCACGCGGGCTTAATTGAGATTTACTAGCTTCTCCAATTTTGCAGTACATTTCTTCCTGAAAGCTTTCAAAAAGAGCGATCCCCGCATCTCTTACCATTTCAAATTCTCTAATAAAACCACTAAGACTTCTTCTATCTGCTTTAGAAGCAGGAACATAAGCATCATGATCAAATCCCGGAAGTGGAGTTAGATCCTCACGTGCAATCGTTAAAGCTCTATATTGAAAGATTCGTTCTGTATCTATTATATGCTGAAGTGACTGCGCAACTGTCCATTTTCCTTCTGCATAAGAAAACTTTAAATCTTCTTCTTGAAGACCCTTTAAAAAAATCACGAATTCCTCTTTCTGATCTTTTAATATGGAGATTAAATTTTCATCTGGCAATTTATCTATATAGGTTTGATAAAATGCATGATATTCTGAGTTCTGCAATTGTGATGTTGTCATATTTTTATCTAATGTTTCAAACTTCAAGGTATAAAAAAACCCTTTAGACCAAACGGAATAAAGGGTTTTATGAAAAAATTAAATGATCTATAATTCTTTAAATATAGAGTGCATTAAACGCTTTTTATCGTTCATACTTTCTTCTAGAGAGATCATAGTTTCAGTTCTATAAACACCTTCAATATCATCTAGTTGAAATATTATCTCTTTTGCATGTTGTGTGTTTTTTGCTCGAATTTTACAGAAAACATTAAATTTCCCAGTAGTTACGTGGGCAACAGTTACAAATGGAATATCGTTAATACGCTCTAAAACAAATTTTGTTTGAGAAGTATTCTTTAAAAATATCCCTACATAAGCTATAAAAGCATAACCTAATTTTTCGTAGTTCAGTGTCAATGTAGAACCCAAAATTATTTGAGCCTCTTCCATCTTTTTAACACGTACATGTACCGTACCTGCAGATATATTCAATTTTTTAGCAATATCAGTAAACGGTGTACGTGTATTCTCGATTAACATATCCAGAATCTGATGATCGGTTTCGTCTAATTTATATTTTGCCATAATTCTTAAAGTCTTTTAATGAAACACAAAATTAGTACAATTTCACTAGACATATAGCAAAGAAATTTAATTTTTTTCCTAATTTATCATTAATACTTCATCTTTTAGAAGAATTTTATCAACTATAACGTTTTCGGTAATCGATTTATGATCAGGTAGAGTGACACTTTGAAAATTACATTGGATTTCTTTATGCGCGAAAAAAGCCAGATTGTTTGAGATATTTTCTACGATCGCTAAAAAAACAAGCTTTTCATTTTTTAAAATTTCCTTGAACTGAATCGCTATGTCCACATTCCTCCCATTAATATCTGCATTTCTTAAAATAACATCATAAAAGAGTTTCTCATTTTCTGGAATATTAAAATATATAGACTTGTCCAACTTTCTAAAATCTTGAGTAGATATAGAACTTAAACCTGAAAGAAGTGCATAAAACACATATTCTCTTGTTTTTTCGCGAGCATAATCGTCATTAGAATGTCCAGCCTCAAACAAAATAGTTGGAACGCCCAGACTTTGAAAGGTATCCCCAGT
Organism: Gillisia sp. CAL575; assembly: GCF_000403785.1. GTDB lineage: Bacteria > Bacteroidota > Bacteroidia > Flavobacteriales > Flavobacteriaceae > Gillisia. Next base: position 227,925 of record NZ_APHJ01000026.1, on the reverse strand, counting down.
GCAATTGTCATTATAACCATCGTCATATCTCCCAATTCTATTTGGGATAAGCTTAGAGAGATCTTCATAAATGGCACCTATAACTTTCATAGACTGTTTGCGAGACTTTGTTATAGATCTTTCCATATTTTCTGATGGGGTTAGAAAAGATAAAGTTGCTGGAAAATCATTGGCACCAGCGCTAAATATAGTCCGCTGGTCGTGAAGATTAAAGCAAAAATCTGGCTTAAAATCGTCAAATGTCTTTCTCAAAATTTGACTCTCTACCTGACTGAGGTTCTTTGCATCTCTATTTAAATCGACATCATTCGCGTTTACACGAGTATAAGCTTTAGCCCCATCCGGATTAAGCATTGGAATTATATAAATCGTACACTTATTCAAAATATTCTTAATAACAGAATCATCAGGATATTCACCAAAAACATTCAGCATATCAAAAACTGCTTTTGTGGTAGTAGATTCATTTCCGTGCATTTGAGACCACATTAGAATTTTAAGTTTTCCAGAACCCACTTTTATAAGATGTATAGATTCGCCCAAAGTTGAGTTTCCCAAAACTTCAACCTTGAAATTTAATGCTGCCTTTTTAAGAGGTTTAGAAATATGAGCAGCATTTATATATCTACCATTTAGCCCTACCTCTTTTATAGTGACGTACTTATTAATTATAGTGGAGAATGTTTTTATCATGTTTACAAAAGTAAATAATCATTAATTTACAATTGTAAACAAGTAAATTCTACTAGTTTGTTTACATAAGTAAACAATTGATCAAAATCTATTAAGATGCGAAATGGAAAAATTCCAATACGTTATAATAATTAGTTTAAATTTCTATTTGTTAGTTATTTAAGTGTTATTATATCAACCTTTAGTTTATATTGTACTACATTAATTACAATTGTAACTTGCTATATCCCTCCTATTACTTTACATTTGTAAACATATAAAGATGAACAATTAATTTACAATGGTAAACAGCGATGACTTCTCAAAAAGGCTTCAAATAATCTTAGATTATTACGATATTTCCGCCGCAGTATTTGCAGATGCCATCCAAGTTGGACGCTCTTCCATATCCCATATCCTTTCTGGAAGAAATAAACCAAGCTTAGATTTTGTGCTTAAAATTGTGCAGACATATCCTGAAGTAGAATTGTATTGGCTCTTAAATGGGAAAGGAAATTTTCCGAAATCGGAGCCCGAGAAAGCACCTTCTTTAAATAAGTCTGAAACTCCTGCCCCATTAATAAGAGATGAAAAAGCTAAAACCGAACAACTAACCGATAGTCCTGCTAGACCAGAGAATCTCACTGAAACGAGCTTTTCTTCGAAAAAAATTAAACGAGTGGTACTTTTTTATGAAGATGGCACTTTTGAGGCCTTCGATAATTGATTATTAGCCTATATTATCTTTATTTTTGCGGAACTAAAGTCCGTTGTGGATCTTAAATATAACTTATTAAACAATCTTAGTTTTTACCCCTATTATTGATAGGAAATCGAAGATTGTTGAAAGCCAATTTAAATGAAAAAACTTCTCCTGTGCCTCTTTATATTTTCTTTACTATCCTCTTGTTATTCTCCAGAGAAAAAATGCAAGGAATTCCATACCGGCAGCTTTAAATTTGAATCTTATTTAAATGGAGAGCTTGTAACCTCTACTTTTACCAGGAATGACACTTTAGAAGTAGATACCTTTCAAGGCTCGGTTGACACGTCCTCTGTGAGATGGATCAACGATTGTGAGTATATAATAAAGAATTTACACCCTAAAAATATTGCAGAAAGAAAACCTTTGCATATTAAAATTCTCACTACAAAAAAAGATTCATATACATTTGAATATGGCTTGGTTGGAGATCCAAAGAAAAAGAAAGGGACGGTAACAAAAATTGAAAATTAACACTTCATTGAAGGCTTAACCCTACTGACCTTCTTTTCCATTAAGTCCTGTACAATCGGGGTGTTTCATGGCCTCATTAGTTAACTACAAACACAACGATATTCTATTGTCATCCCGACGAAGGAGGGATCTCCTTTATAATGAAATGCTGGCTCATTGAAATTCTTCGACCTCAGAATGACATTGAGTTCAATTTTAATCCCGATCCTGGTAGCTACCGAGATAGCATAACGTCAAATTTAATATTACTATTTGAAAATAATTACTAGGGTAAAACAGTTCAATTAGTCACTTTTTCTGTTTTTAAGTAGCTCGTTTTGTTCCTGCATTAAATCGGCAAGATCAGACAGCAACTGAATTTCTTTAGGAGTTTCAACTGTTTTATCTTTAGGATCTTGCGCTTTTCTACGGAAATTATTCATGAATTTTACAACAAGAAAAATGGTGAAACCAATGATCACAAAATCCAACATTGCCTCTATTAACGCGCCGTAGCCTATTGCTATTTCCTTTACTTCTACAGAACCAGCCTGTGCAGTCTCAATCCCATCTCGAAGTATAATCCTTCTATCTGCAAAATTAATTCCATCTGTGAGCATAGAAAGAGGTGGCAACACTACTTGTTTCACAAGAACATCCACCACTTTATTAAAGGCGGTACCTATAATGATACCTACCGCCATATCTATCATATTGCCCTTAACAGCAAATTCCTTGAATTCCTTAAATAAGCCCATTACTCATCAAATAATTTGGTTTGACTTTCTTCACCATTATTTTTCTCCTTATATATAATACCTGAAGAGCTATTGTCTTGGTTCTTTTCTTCTCCTTCCACAACTTCTTCTTCCTCTACTTCCAATTCCTCAATTACAACTTCCTCTTCTTCATAAGGTGCAGGTTCTAGCAAATTAATCTGCTTTATTTTTTCTGTAGTCAACTGGTTTCCAAGAGCCTTAACTCCTTTTACCGAAATAAAATCTTCAATATTGACAACTTGGTTTTCCTTGCTTTCTTTTCCTCTAATTTTAGAGAAAACAAGCTCCATTTGCGGAATATAATCTGTAGAAACCAACTCTAAATAAGATTTTTCATGATCTCCTATAAACTGCTCTTCTCTATCTTCATGTTCAATTAAGAATCGCTTCACATAATAACGCTCCTTGTCTGCTTCCCAATAAACTGCTGAAATTGGCTTCTTAGGAACCCATTTTTCAAGAATGATAAATTCATCATCAAATCTAGTAGTTAATTCTGGCTTGATGGTTTTAGCAACTCCATCTTGCGTAATAATCAATATCCTATCTTCTCCCCTAAATTCTCCAAGTAAATCCCCGCGCTCATCTACATTAAGTCTCTTAACACTCTCATCAAACCAAATTCTTCGAGGTTTTAATGTAGAAACTCCTTCTTCTTTAAGCTCTATCTTTTTGACCGCGTATTTAGTAACGATATTACCTTTTACATTTCGTCCTTTAATGGCCATATCTGCAAAGTCTAGTTCAAATTTTAGCTTTTTAATACTGCCTACCTGTCTTAGATACACCGTTACCACTTCAGCCTCTCCATTTGGGTTTGCTGAAAAATATAAGACCTTAGAATCTTTTTTACCTTGAGAAATAGGATATTCCCGATCTCTGGTTATAGAAGTCACCGCAAAGCGCTTTATATAAGAAGAACCACCTTTTCCGTCACGATAAATCAAATTATAGATCGTACGCTTATCTTTCTTTTTAAACACCGCTACGTGAACAATATCTTTCCCTATAAAAGTTTTAGAATCTACTTTAGTGACCATCATTATTCCATCTGCTGTAAAACAAATGATATCATCTATATCTGAACAGTCTGCTACAAATTCGTCCTTTTTTAAAGAGGTTCCAATAAAGCCTTCTTTCCTATTTACATAGAGCTTTGTATTGTGCATAGCCACTTTAGAAGCTTCTATATCTTCAAACAGTTTAAGCTCTGTCTTACGTTCTCTCCCCGCTCCATATTCCTTTTTCAACCTCGTGAAGTAGGCAATAGCAAAGTCTATTAGATGATCTAAATGATGTTTAACCTGCGTTATTTCATCCTCTAGAGCATCAATTTTTTGTTGTGCTTTATCAATATCAAATTTAGAGATCCTTTTAATTCTAATCTCTGTTAATCTAGTTATATCTTCTTCAGTAACAGCACGTTTTAAATGTGTAGTATGTGGTTTTAAACCATTATCTATTGCACTAATAACGCCTTCCCAAGTCTCTTCCTCTTCAATATCCCGATAAATCCTATTTTCAATAAAAATTCTTTCCAAAGAAGCAAAATGCCATTGCTCTTCAAACTCTTCCAATCTAATCTCTAGGTCTCTCTTAAGCAAGCTTAAGGTATGATCTGTAGATCGTCTAAGCATTTCGGAAACTCCAAGAAAGATTGGTTTGTTGTCTATAATCACACATCCCAAAGGGGAAATAGAATTTTCACAGGTAGTGAAAGCGTACAACGCATCTATCATCTTATCTGGAGACACATTTGGCGGTAAATAAATCAAGATCTCTACAAACTCGGCAGTATTATCTTCAATACGCTTGATTTTTATCTTGCCTTTTTCGTTCGCTTTCAGTACAGACTCAATTAAAGAAGTAGTTGTAGTTCCAAAGGGTATCTCTGTTATAGCCAGCGTATTCTTGTCATACTGAGATATTTTTGCACGAACTCTAACTTTCCCTCCACGTTTCCCGTCATTATAATTTGAAACATCTGCTTCACCTCCTGTTGGGAAATCTGGAAATAACTTAAAACTCTTTCCTTTTAAATGCTTTATAGAGGCATCTATAAGTTCAATAAAATTATGAGGTAAGATTCGGGTACTTAAACCTACAGCAATTCCTTCAGCCCCTTGAGCAAGTAATAATGGAAATCTAACAGGTAGATTTACTGGTTCCTTTTTTCTACCATCATAAGAGAGCTGCCAGTTTGTTATTTTAGGATTATAAATAACTTCTAAAGCAAATTTAGATAATCTAGCTTCAATATATCTAGGTGCAGCCGCGCGATCCCCGGTATAAACATTCCCCCAGTTACCCTGCATATCTATAAGAAGATCTTTTTGACCTACCTGCACCATAGCATCCCCAATACTAGCATCTCCGTGAGGATGATACTGCATGGTGTGCCCTACAATATTGGCTACTTTATTGTATCTCCCATCATCCAGATCCTTCATAGAATGCATGATTCTACGCTGTACTGGTTTAAATCCATCTTCCACAGCTGGAACCGCACGTTCTAAAATAACATAAGAAGCATAATCTAAAAACCAATCCTTGTACATTCCTGTAACCCGGATAAGTGTTTCTTTAGACTGCTCTTGTTCTTCTGGTACTTCTTGGGAATTATCCTGAAATTCTAAATCCATTAAGCCTCTACTTTGTTTTTCTCGACTACTTTTCTAAGCGACTCGATCATTCCTCGTTTCTTCTTTTTATTTAAAAAGGTAATATTGAAGGTATATGACCTTGGTCCTTTTTTTCTTCTACTTCTAATATAAATTTTAAGTGAAGCATAAAAAAAGAAATCTATTACTCTAAAATCTATTAGCTTCCCTTTTGGGAATTCGGCTCTTTTTACTCGGTATTCCATGAATTTTGAAAAAAACAATCCGTTGTTCTTAAAATTCAGGGTTTCTCCATCACTATCAAAATCGAAAAGTTGACCGATCCTGTGGAAATAAATTCCAAAAACTATAAGTAAAATATTTGGTAGAAAATGACTGAAAGTAATAGTACTCTCATTATCCGAAGCCATTAGCTCTAAATTCACAAAGATATTTGTTACAAAAGCTGCAATAATTATCATATAAATAGAGGGAACAATCTTAGTTTCACTAGTATTTTTAAACCTCATAGGCTACTCCTCTATCAAATCGAGTTCGACTTTTAAATTATCAATTATAAATTCTTGCCTGTCTGGCGTATTTTTACCCATATAAAAACTCAATAATTCTTCAATAGACATTTCCTTATCTAACATTATTGGATCTAATCTAATATTTTCTCCAATAAAATGCTTGAATTCATCTGGAGATATTTCCCCAAGTCCTTTAAATCGTGTGATTTCTACTTTACCGCTTAATTTATCTTGTGCCTGTTGCTTTTCAAACTGACTGTAGCAATATATTGTTTCCTTCTTATTCCGAACCCTAAATAATGGAGTTTGTAAAATATATAGATGATTTTCTTTTATAAGTTCTGGAAAGAACTGAAGAAAAAACGTTATTAATAATAACCTAATATGCATTCCATCCACATCGGCATCCGTTGCGATTACAATGTTATTATATCTTAGATCTGCAATAGATTCTTCAATATTTAAGGCTGCTTGCAATAAATTAAACTCCTCGTTCTCATAAACAATCTTCTTAGAAAGTCCGTAACTATTTAAAGGTTTTCCTTTTAAACTGAAAACAGCTTGCGTATTTACATCTCTGGATTTAGTGATACTACCACTCGCAGAATCTCCCTCAGTAATAAATAATGTAGATTCTAAATATCTCTCTTTTTTACTATCGCCTAAATGAATTCTACAATCACGAAGTTTCTTATTGTGTAAACTCGATTTTTTAGCTCTATCCTTGGCTAATTTCCTGATTCCTGATAGTTCCTTACGCTCGCGTTCAGCTTGTAGGATTTTTCTTTGCAATTTCTCGGCAGTTTCCGGATTTTTATGAAGATAGTTATCTAGGTACTTTTTTAAGAAATCGTTTATATAAGTTCGAACAGTAGGAAGATCTCCTCCCATATCTGTAGAACCTAATTTAGTTTTGGTCTGACTTTCAAAAATCGGTTCCATTACCTTTATGCTTATTGCTGTAACTACAGATTTTCGAATATCTGAAGACTCATAATTCTTACCGAAGAATTCACGAATTGTTCTTACCAAAGATTCCCGATAAGCTGCTAAATGCGTTCCTCCTTGAGAAGTGTTTTGACCATTTACAAATGAATGATATTCTTCAGAATATTGAGTTCTACTGTGAGTAAGCGCCAATTCTATATCTTCACCCCTAAGATGAATGATTGGATATAATTGATCTTCTTCTTTTATACTATCTCCCAGAAGATCTTTTAATCCGTTTTCCGAATAAAATTTTTCACCATTAAACATAATGGTAAGCCCAGGATTTAAATACACATAATTTTTGAGCATCTTCTCGATGTACTCATTACGATATTTAAAATTTTTGAAAATAGATTCATCTGGAGTAAAAGAAACTTTTGTGCCACGACGTCTTGAAGTTTCATCGAGTTCTTCCTCGTTTATTAAATTTCCCTGCTCAAATTCAGCAGATTTAGATCTTCCATCTCTCGTAGATTCGACCTTAAAATTAGAAGACAAAGCATTCACCGCTTTAGTACCCACTCCATTTAAACCTACAGATTTCTTAAATGCACGCGAGTCATACTTTCCCCCGGTATTCATCTTAGAAACCACATCTACCACTTTCCCTAATGGAATACCTCGCCCATAATCCCGAACAATAACTCGCTGGTTTTGAACAGAAATCTCAATGGTCTTACCTGTTCCCATCACAAATTCATCTATACTGTTATCTAAAACTTCTTTAAGAAGAATATAGATCCCATCGTCTGCAGTAGAACCGTCACCAAGTTTTCCAATATACATTCCGGGGCGCATTCTAATATGCTCCTTCCAGTCTAAAGAACGAATATTATCTTCGGTATACTTAGTTTCTTCTATCATAAATAGTTTGTGCCGTTGAGTCGCTAATATAAGGCTTACATTAAAAAATTGAAATAGTTAGCCAACAAAGTAATTAACAAAGAAATTAAGACAATTTTAGTAAGAATTGCTTTTATTTTTCTAAAGAAATTTAATTGATGATTTAGTTATCCGAAAAGCAACCTTAATGGAAAAAGAGCGACATCCTGAACTTGTTTCAGAATCTCATTTCAATGTAAATCAATACCATATTGATACCCTGAAGTAACTTCAGGGTGACGAAAGAACTGTTAGGACAAAAAAAAAACGGATATACATAAAATTGGATATTTCACTCAATTTATTTCTTTAAAGTTAGATATTTTCATCTCAACATATCCCGAAGCTTCCGAATATTTCAAGGTCTTAATTTATTATAATGATTTATATTTTTATAGGAACCGGGACACAATGACGTATTTTCAACATATAATGCTTAACGAACAATCTTTATATAATTACTAAAAACAGAAAATCTCACATTTCTGCAAGATTTTTATTCTGAATTATATTTTATTTTGAACTACACGTTAAATCTAAAATGCATTACATCTCCGTCTTTAACAATGTATTCTTTTCCTTCTACCTTCATTTTACCGGCTTCTTTCACTTTAGCTTCACTTCCTAAAGAAACAAAATCTTCATAAGCGATCACCTCAGCACGGATAAAACCTTTTTCGAAATCCGTATGAATCACTCCTGCAGCTTGAGGTGCGCTGGAACCAACAGGAATGGTCCAAGCTCTAACTTCTTTAACTCCTGCCGTAAAATAAGTTTGTAAATTTAGAAGTCTATAAGCTCCTCGAATTAGTTTTGCCGAACCTGGTTCATCCAACCCTATATCCTGAAGAAACATTTTTCTTTCTTCGTAATCATCAAGTTCTGTAATATCGGCTTCCGTTCCTACCGCCAAAACAATTACCTCAGCATTTTCATCTTTCACAGCAACTTTTACCTGTTCTACAAATGCATTTCCTTCTACAGCTGCTTTCTCATCTACATTACATACATACATTACCGGTTTATCTGTAATAAGTTGAAGATTTTTAATAAATTCTTCTCTTTCAGATTCAGTAAGATCTAGGGCTCTTACAGATTTACCTGCTTCCAATCCAGATTTCACTTTCAATAAAGCAGATTCTTCTTTTTGCGCGTCCTTATTCCCAGTTCTAGAAGCTCTCTTAACTTTTTCTAATTTCTTATCTATAGTCTCAAGATCCTTAAGCTGTAGCTCCATATCTATGGTCTCCTTATCTCTAACAGGATTAACAGATCCATCTACATGGATAATATTGTCATCTTCAAAACAACGCAAAACATGAAGAATAGCATCAGTTTCACGAATATTTCCTAAAAATTGATTTCCTAAACCCTCCCCTTTACTTGCTCCTTTTACAAGTCCGGCAATATCTACTATATCTACGGTTGCAGGTAGCACACGCTCTGGATTTACTAAAGATTCTAATTTTTGAAGTCGCATATCTGGAACGTTTACAACCCCAATATTTGGTTCTATGGTACAAAATGGAAAGTTTGCACTTTGCGCTTTTGCGTTAGATAAACAATTAAAAAGTGTTGATTTTCCAACATTAGGTAATCCTACAATTCCAGCTTTCATAAAATATAATTTAATGCTATGTTTTTGCGGCTGCAAAGATAGGTTTTAATCTTGGAAGTTTAAAGGGTGTGATTACTAAAGAATAGGAAGTATTATATTATTATTTAAGCCGACATGGAAGCATTTTGAAAAGATTAAATGGATACTCTCTTCAGAACTACCTATTTAATATTCTAAGTAATTTTTGCGATATCCAGATATAAAATTATAATTCTTCAACCATTTTAGGGTATTTAACAATTATTATTCGGTTAATTTCAAAATTTTCATCAATTTTATTACTAACTCACCAACTAAAATTAAATCCATGAACAAATTTTTATTAATTTTTATTCTAATATTAGCCCCCGGGTTTTTAATCGCTCAGCAAATCAGTGGAATCGTAACCGACAATTCGGGTGTACCGCTCCCAGGCGTTAATGTATTCGAAAAGAGCACTACAAACGGTACTACCACAGATTTCGACGGAAATTACACCATCACGGTTAATGAAAATGCCACACTGGTATTTAGTTATGTTGGTTTTGAAGAAACTGAAGAAGTTGTTGCTGGTAGAACCACAATAGATGTTGCATTAGCAGATGGAGTTTCTTTAGGGGAAATTCAACTAACTGGATCTAGAAATCCTAACCGAACTGCTACAGATACTCCTGTGGCTATAGATGTCATAGACGTTAGCTCAGTAACAACCCAAACCGGGCGTATTGAAGTAAATGAATTATTGCAATATGCTGCGCCATCCTTTAATGCAAATAAACAGTCTGGCTCTGATGGAGCAGATCATATAGATCCAGCTTCTTTAAGAGGATTAGGACCAGACCAAACTTTAGTGTTAATAAATGGAAAAAGAAGACACCAATCTTCGCTTATTAATATTTTTGGAACTAGAGGGCGTGGAAATACTGGAACAGATCTAAACGCGATCCCAGCTTCAGCAATTAAAAGAATTGAGATCTTAAGAGATGGTGCATCTGCACAATATGGATCTGATGCAATTGCAGGGGTAATAAATATTGTATTGAATGATAAGGTTGGCGAATTTACAGGTAATGTGAATTATGGTTTTTATAGCAACAATCCTCAAGGTGATTTTCCTGATGGAACTGCGAATACAGATGGAAACAGATTAGACACAGAGAAAGACGGAAACCAGATTGGAGACGATAAGTCCTTTGATGGTGGCTCTGTAAAAGTAACTGCAAACTACGGTGTAGGAATTGGGGAAGAAGGTTTTGCCAATTTCACTACAGAATACATCAGTAAAAATAAAACACTGAGACCTGGATTCGATTTTAGAAGAGGTTTTGGGGAAGCTGCAATAGATGGTTTTAATTTCTTCGGAAATCTAGCAGTTCCTTTGACAGATAACTCTGAATTCTACGCATTTGGAGGTAGAAATTATAGAGATACCGATGCTTATGCCTTTACAAGAGATAGTTCTACAGATAGAAATGTTACAAGCATCTATCCTGATGGTTTTACTCCAAGAATAACTTCAATTATTACAGATAATTCTGTAGCTGCTGGTTTTAGAACAGAGACTGAAAGCGGTTGGAAGATAGATGTGAGTAATACTTGGGGAAAGAACTTCTTTCACTATTATATTAAGGGAACTTTAAATGCCTCCCTACAAGGAAGCTCACCAACTAATTTTGATGCCGGTGGACACAGTTTAAGTCAGAACACTGTTAATCTTGATTTCTCTAAATACTATGAAGATATATTAGAGGGTGTAAACTTTGCATTTGGTGCCGAATATAAAACAGAAAACTTTGTGATCTTTGCAGGTGAAGAAGGTTCTTATGCCACTTATGATGGTACTGGGATTGTAAATAATGCTTATGATGATGTGGTAAGAGATGATAATGGCGAACCTATTTTAGACGAGAATGAAGATCCTATTCCAAATCCAATTACAGCGCTATTACCAGCTGGGCCTGGTGGATCTCAAGGATTTCCTGGATATGGACCAACAAACGAAGTGGATAGAAGTAGATCTAATGTTTCTTTATATGTAGATGGAGAATTTGATATCACAGATAAATTCTTAGTGGCAGCAGCAGCGAGATTTGAAGATTATAGCGATTTTGGAAGTACACTTAATGGTAAGTTAGCGGCTCGCTATAAAGTTTCAGATGATGTAAATATTAGAGGTTCTGTAAGTACAGGTTTTAGAGCACCGTCTTTGGCACAGATCTACTACAACTTAAAATTCACCAATTTTGTGGGTGGAGAAGCTTTAGAATCTTTATTATCTCCAAATAATAGTCCGGTTACAGCCTCGTTTGGAATTGGCCCTTTACAAGAAGAAACTGCCCTAAATGCTTCTTTAGGATTTACTGCAAATATTGGAAGTTTTACAGCTACTGTAGATGGTTATTATATAGAAATACAAGACCGTATAGTTCTTACGGGGAATTTTGATGCTCCAGAAATAGAAAATGTTGAAGCAGCACAATTCTTTGCGAACGGCGCAGACACTGAAACTGTTGGATTAGACATTGTACTTTCACATAAAGCGAGATTAGGAGCTGGGACTTTTACTTCTAGTCTTATTGGAAATATTAATAGTATGAAAATCACCGATGTTAAGAATGGTGTTTTAGATGAACAAACTTTCTTTGGAGAACGTGATAAAGCATTCTTATTAGCATCTGCTCCAGATAGTAAATTTATCTTAAACTTAAAATATGACATCAATAAATTTGATGTTGCTGTAGGTATAAATAGGTTTAGTGAAGTGAAATTGTTAGATTTTCAAACCTTTGAAGATATTGCCGAATATGACAATAATTTTGATAATCAAATAGCAGCTGCTACAGATACCTATGACTCTAAGATCACTACCGATTTGAACTTAGGATATAAAATAAGTGATAACTTAAAATTAAATATTGGTAGTAATAACCTGTTTAATGTATACCCAGACCAACAAGATGACTGGGTTGAAGGTGGTGGATATTGGGATTCTGTTCAAATGGGCTTTGGAGGTGCATATTATTATGCTAAATTGAACCTGCAGTTCTAAGAACTTCTTATTTAATATAAATAGAAAAAGCCGAGGAAATCCCCTCGGCTTTTTTATTATCAGATTTATTTTGAGATTGCCCTATTCTACAATATACATTTCATTAGAAGCCTTAATATAATCTTGAGGATTAAACGTGGCTTCAAAACTATTCCTCACCAAATTAAGTTTTAGATCCAATTGATCTACACGATCCTTCAGGTATTCATCTTGCTTATATTTTGAAATTAGCACCTTGTATTTATCTAAATTTTCAAGAATTCTAAAAGTTAAGGTTCCGAACCTAATTTTTAAATTCTGAACTGTCACCATCTGATTATAGAAATTTTGTTTCCAGTTTTCTCCATTCTTATTGCGTTCTTCAACAATTTTGTCTTCAGCTATTTTTGAAATATCCAATATATACTGTGTTCTTTTCTTCGCATCTGTTTCATCTGTAAATCGCTTTTTAAACTCGTTTTTATTAATACCCAGAATACTAACAATATTATCATTCATAGATTTCTCTTGAAGCTCTTTCAACTCATCTAAACTTTTAGCAATTGCGTTCCATTCTGTTTCAATTAAATCCTTATCGTGAGTGAACTGAGAAACAGAAGTAGTTAGTTTAAACATTTTCATACTCTTTTCTCTAAGATCTCTATCTCGTTTGCCAAGGCTATTAACAAAACTCCCAATCCCTTCAAACAAACTTCCTGCAAACATTCCAGTAAATGGAGTTCCTTCAGCCAAATTTCCTGTTACTTGAATAATGTGGCTTAGTGCATCCAATCTTGCTTCATCTTTTTTATTCTCTTCAATATATTTTTCAAATTCTTTAAACCAAGCAGCATACCCTTCATAATTCATAGGATTACTCACTTTATCTAGCGTAGTATAAAAATCTCGGGAACTATTAAAAAGATTCAAGGGTTTGATCTCTCGTTCCATGGATGCCAAGTTTAGTACTGCTGAGCTATAATTGTATTTATAAACGCTAATCACATTTTTATCTAATTCCTGTTGCTTCTCTTCCAAAATTTGAACTCGCTCTACTAGCTTATCTATTTTTTCTGAAGAAGAACTTGTATTGCGAATACTCTCATCGAGGTTTGTGATCTTAGCATCCATCTGTTTGATCCTGCTATCCACATTTTCCTTAAGTAAAGATCTTTCTTTATTAAGCTGGTATAAAACCAATTCTGATACCGATTTATTTTCATCTAAAGATTGGCTAAAACTGTTTAAAGAAAATAACAAGCCTATTAGAAAAAGTAAAAAAATATTATTTTTCATATTATATTATTCACGCTAAATTAAATTTAATAACGAATAGAACAAATTCATATTTTGAAAATCTGTTAGAATTAACAAAGATTTTGTAAATATTTGACTTCCTCACAATTGAAAACATGATTTAAATTTAAATTATAGTGTATTTCATCGATAAAAACGTATCTTTTAACTGATAATCAAAGGAGTGTACTATATTTGCATATCTATTATTTGTTGAACAACCAACTCATTATATATATTTACTAACCAAAAAAAAACATTACATGATGAAAAAATTACAAAGTAATCTGCTAGCTTTTGCAGCATTTAGTCTAATTGGAGTTTACTCTATAAATGCTCAAACTGTCGCTCAGGTGCCAGATCATTCCCATTCTGGAGGAAAGAACGCTCACACTCATGCCGTTTCTGGGTATGATAATTTAGTAGACGATTCATTTGCAATGCATTTTTGTCCATGTGTAGAGGGTGAAGAATCAATTCAAGTAAAAATGGCTCCCAATCCAACATCAGATAAAATAAGTGTCGCAATGTCAAATTCACATATAAAATCTATAGCAATCTATAACTTAGAAGGTAAAAGATTAGTAGATTCTCAATACGATGCTTCAGGACATACCGCTAATCTGGACGTATCTCATCTAAGTAAGGGCTTAATGATAATACAAATAATAACTGATAAAGGAAGAACACATTCTAAAAGGTTTATGAAAAAGTAAACTTTTTCTAAATTAGCCAAAAAAGCCAGAAATTACTTTCTGGCTTTTTTAATTCCCATATTGGACCATTCTAGAATCACTACACTCCACTCCTCACCTTCAGGAGAAAAATATCTATTAACTTCTACAAAACCAATTCTCTTATGGGCATTTATAGAACGTTTATTTCCATTAGCGATCTCCGTAATTGCAAAATCAAATTTGTCTTTATAAAAGCTTTCATAGCTTTGGTAACAATTCTCCAAAACCCCTTGTCCCCTAAAGCCTTTTCCAACACAAACTTGCCCAACTATTAGATAATTATATTCTGATATCATCTTACCTTTAAAAACTATTGTTCTAAATTCATTAAACATTGGGATCAATAAAGGCATTTTAGATTCGGCTACTTTTGTCATTGTTAGTAAATATGCAATCACCTTATTATTGCATACAGCGATAATATGAGGCGCAATATTATTTAACTCTCTTATTAATTCTAAACTATGTGTACAGGTTAAGAATCCTTCAGAAGCTATATTCTCTGCGGAAAGGGATGCGAAATGGTTTTCCCTCTGCAGTTCCAAGATATTTAGCATTTCCATTTTAGAGGTGCAAGCTTTATAAAGAATATCATCCATAACTCAAATTTGTATTTATCTAAATGTGGTCATTTTAATCTGAAATTAAACAAAACATAAATACTTTTAATAAGCTTAATAATTTAGCAAAAATCGATATATTAGTAAGCATTCCGCTCACACTAATCTAAAATACTTAGTTATGAAAACGCGATTCATTGGCTTTCAATTTAACCACATTATATCTTTATTATTTCTAGTATTAATTTTCTTCACTCCAAAACTGAGTTATTCAAATTATTTTCAACAAAACATAGAAATAAATAAATTTCAATATGTGGAATTTAAAGGAGTGGTTGTAGACGAAAGAACCGGAGACCCAATAATTTCTGCACATCTTACTGTTGATGGTAGTAACATTTCCACCATAACGAATAGTGAAGGAGAGTTTTCTTTGAAAATTCCAGCAGATCTTATGAGTTCTAAAGTGACGGTTTCTTTTTTAGGTTATAAAAGCAAAAGTATACCCCTAAATACATTTACAAAAGATGGAAATCAAATACTCTTGGCAGAATCTGTAGAAGTTCTTACAGAGGTAAGTATATTCAAATCCAAGGATGCTAAAAAATTAGTTTCAAACATGCTGGAAAACAGAGGCACAAATTATTTTAATGAACCTAAGTTGATGACAGCATTTTATAGAGAAATAATTAAAAAAAGACGCAAAAATGCATCACTATCTGAAGCTGTTGTAAAAATCTACAAAGAGCCAAACAGCTCTAGTAAAAAAGATGTGGTTGCAATATATAAAGCTAGAAAAAGTACGGATTATAATAGGTTAGATACTTTGGCAATAAAACTTAGAGGTGGTCCTTTTAATACTTTATATGTAGATCTTATGAAGTATACCGAATTTGTTTTTGAAACTGACAATCTTGAAGAATTCAAATTCAGTTTTGATCAGCCTGCAAAAATCAATAACCGATATGTGTATGTTGTAGATTTTGAAGAGATTAATAAATCCTTACCCTGGTATTATGGAAAACTTTTTATTGATGCTGAAACGAATAGCTTGGTAAAGTCAACCTATAAATTGAATGTAGACGACAAAAATGTAGCTTCAAAAATGTTTGTAAAAAGCAAACCTAATAGAGCATTGGTTTATCCTATAGATGTGAATTATCAAATAGATTATTTGCAAAGCAATGGTAAATGGTATTATAGTTATGGCAACGCTCAATTAGAATTTGTGGTAAATTGGAATAAGAGATTGTTTAATTCCAGATATACTTTAAATAGTGAAATGGTAGTAACAAATTGGGAGGATTACAGCGATAAACAACCCACAAATGAAATAAATTATATTAGACCGTCTGTAGTTATGGTTGACGATGTTTCTGGATTTGCCGATGCAGAATTTTGGGGGAACAATAATATAATAGAACCTGAGAAATCGATTCAGAATGCAATCGAGAAAATTCAGCGACAGTTAGAAAACGAAAAAGATTGATTTAATATTATCATACTTCACATTTCGGTTATATAGATTTGTAATAATTAATTATTAAATCCAATCTTCTTAAAATAGTTAGGGGACTGCTTATCCTAATTGGAATATCTTATTCTGAATATAACCTATTGCAAATAAAAGACCTCTCAATACTAATTCCATCTTTACAGGTAAATGAAGATGAAAATTTTTAAGAATTTCCATGGTATCTTTTACTCTAATAAATTATTTATTTTTCCCTTTTATACATATTTATCATAAGATATAGAAGCAGGTACTTTATGTGGGTTTTAATCTTGCTGTGCTTAATAAAAAAATTACTTTGGATTAATGATGGGTTGGAGTCTTATTTATGGTTAGTCATAAATTAAAAAAGGAAATCATGAGTGACGAATTGTCTATTTAAGATATATTTCAAGAAAAAACATACAGAAAGCTTTAAGCATAATAGTTTAAAAACTTCAAATTTGGCATATGAGTAAAAAGAAAACCTCATAAAAAATCCCGTTTAAAAAATTAAACGGGATGGTAATAATGTAATACAGCTATTTAAGCATCTTCATGCATAAATTTTTGCTTTGCAAGTAATTCTTCTTCGGTTTCTACGTGGCTATCATCTGGCACACAACAATCTACCGGGCATACTGCTGCACATTGTGGCTCATCATGAAAACCTTTACATTCTGTACACTTATCTGGAACTATGTAATAGATCTCATCACTAATTGGCTCTTGCGCTTCATTAGCATCGGCTTTTTTTCCATCTGTTAAGACCACATTCCCTTCTAGGTCCGTTCCATCGGCATATCTCCAATCATCTGCACCTTCATAAATTGCAGTATTTGGACACTCTGGCTCACATGCACCACAGTTTATACATTCATCTGTTATTATAATTGCCATAACTCTTTTATTAGTAAATTTAAATTTTAATCAATAAATCGCCAGTAATCTGGGTTCAATATTTCATTGATTTATAGGCGATCTTAATTCTATAACTTTTAATTTCGCAAGCACAAATTTAAAGCCAAAACAATTCATAACCAAATAAGCCTTATGTCAATCGAACTGCGAAAATCACATTTTATAGAACTAGGTAAGTTTTTAAACCAATTTCGAAGAGATGGAATAGAAAAGCACAAGGATGTGACAAATAACGAGGACTTTTTTTATGATTTTAAAGAACAAATAGAAAGGGCAATCCACCATAATGGTTGGTTTACTCCAGATAACATTCTTTTCGCATTGGAGGGTTGGAGCGAATCTCTTAAAGGCTCCAATTTAGATCAATGGGTGAAACCTTATGATTTTAATAATGTAGATCCTAAAAGGGTAGGAATCATCATGGCGGGAAATATACCCTTGGTTGGATTTCATGATTTTATATCGGTTCTAATATCAGGGCATAAAATATTGATTAAACAATCTTCAAATGACATGAAATTGCTTCCAATACTGGCGAAATATCTTATTTCTTTAGATCCAGATTACAAAGAGAAAATTGAGTTCACGGAGGGTAGAATGAGCAATTTTGATGCGGTAATAGCTACCGGAAGCAATAATACTTCAAGATATTTCGAATATTATTTTGCGAATAAAAAATCCATTATCAGGAAAAACAGGAACTCTGTTGCTATTTTAACTGGAAATGAGACTACTGAAGACTTAACAGCTTTAGGACATGATATTTTTAGATATTTTGGTTTAGGATGCAGAAGTGTATCTAAATTATATGTGCCAGAGCAATATGATTTCGATGCTTTTTATAAGGCTTTAGCTCCTTGGGCAACTTTGATGAATCATGCTAAATATGCTAATAATTACGATTATAACAAGGCTGTCTATTTAATGAGTGAGTTTAAAATGTTAGATAATGGATTCTTAGTCTTAAAAGGAGATCAAAGTTTTGGATCTCCAATAGCAACTATATTCTTTGAAAAATATTCAGATTTAGAATCATTGAAAGCCACGATCCAAGATAATAAAGAGAATCTACAGTGTGTGGTTGCCAATGATTTTATAGAAAATGAAATTCCTTTTGGTAAAACGCAGTACCCACAATTATGGGATTATGCAGATAATATTGACACTTTAGAATTTCTTCAGAATATTTAAGATCTTATTTAAACTCAAATTAGTTCCAATAATTAATTATAATCTAGGATGGGTTGCCTCAGTCCGTCATGAAACCTCGGGTCAACATTTTAAAGTAAGCATTCAAATGATAACCTATTCAATCTCAATAATTTTAAGAACAGCACCAGTAGAATAAATTGGAAATTTTAGTTGAATATTACTCAGGGGAAACAATACGGGTTAGGTAAAAAATATTAAAAAATTGCCGGAATTAGAATTCTTCCTTAGGCTTCTAAAGCACCAATTATTATATTTATAACACAAATTCACAGGAACTTTTATCATCTTTGTTTCAAATTATATTTTTATGAAAAAACACAACTTTAGTGCGGGTCCATGTATTCTTCCACAGGAAGTTTTTGAAGAGGCTTCACAAGCAGTTTTAGACTTTAATAACACTGGATTATCTATCCTTGAAATATCTCATAGAAGTAAAGATTTTATTGCTGTAATGGAAGATGCAAGACAACTTGCTTTAGAATTACTAGGTTTGGAAGGTAAAGGCTATAAAGCGCTCTTTCTTCAAGGAGGTGCAAGTTTGGAATTTTTAATGGTTGCTTATAATCTTTTAGAAAAAAAAGCGGCCTATTTAAATACAGGAACTTGGTCTAGTAAGGCAATTAAAGAAGCTAAAATGTTCGGGGAGGTTAATGTAGTTGCATCTTCTGAAGATAAAAAATTTAATTATATCCCTAAAGGATATATGATTCCTACAGATGTAGATTATTTTCATTGCACAAGTAATAATACCATTTTTGGAACTCAAATGAAGGTTTTCCCTAACACTCCTAAGCCAATGGTTTGTGATATGAGTAGTGATATTTTCTCTAGAGAACTGGATTTTTCAAAATTTGATTTGATTTATGCAGGTGCACAAAAAAATATGGGACCTGCAGGAACCACGCTTGTTATCATAAAAGAAAATTTATTAGGGAAAGTTACAAGACAAATACCTTCTATGTTAGATTATAAGGTTCATATAGAAAAGGATAGCATGTTTAATACCCCTGCGGTATATCCCGTTTATGTATCCTACCTAACTTTAAAGTGGCTAAAAGCTCAGGGTGGAATTAAGGCTATTGAAGAAAAAAATGAAAAGAAAGCCGCTCTACTTTATTCTGAAATAGATATTAACCCATTATTTAAAGGATATACTGCAACAGAAGATCGTTCTATTATGAATGCGACTTTTAATCTTTCAGATGAATCCTTGAAAGAAGATTTTGAAGCTATGTTGAAAGAAGCAGGAATCAACGGATTGAATGGTCATAGAAGTGTTGGAGGCTACAGAGCATCTATGTATAATGCCTTACCATTAGAAAGCGTTCAGGTTTTGGTAGATGTTATGAGCGATCTAGAAAGAAAAGCATAAAATATTTAGCTAATTAAGCTATCAGAATTCAAACAACAAAAAAAGCATGAAAATTTTAGCAAACGACGGTATTTCAAAGAGTGGTATAAACGCTCTTGAAAATGCCGGATTTGAAGTGATCTCTGCAAAAGTTGCTCAAGAGCAATTAGCGAATTTTATAAATGAAGAAAAAATAAATGTATTATTAGTTAGAAGTGCTACACAGGTAAGAAAAGAACTTATTGACTCCTGCCCTAGCCTTAAAGTTATTGGGCGTGGTGGTGTTGGAATGGATAATATTGATGTTTCTTACGCTAAAAGTAAAGATCTAAAAGTTATAAATACACCTTCGGCTAGTTCAGAGTCTGTTGCAGAATTGGTATTTGCTCATCTCTTTGGTGGTGTAAGATATCTTCATGATTCCAATAGAAATATGCCATTATCAGGAGATTCACATTTTAAAGACTTAAAAAAGAATTATTCGGCAGGAACAGAACTAAGAGGAAAAACTCTTGGGATTATTGGAATTGGAAGAATCGGGAAAGAAGTTGCAAAATTGGCTTTGGGTGTAGGAATGAAAGTTATTGCCAGTGATGACCATGTTGGTGAATTAGATATCACTCTTAAATTTTACAACGATCAAATAGTGACTGTGCCTATTAAGACAGAACCAGTTTCAGATCTAATAAAACATTCAGATTTTATAACAATTCATGTCCCTTCACAAGCTAAACCTATTTTGGGTAAGAAGGAATTTGAACAAATGAAGCATGGTGTTGGGATTATAAACACTTCCCGAGGTGGCCTTATTAATGAAGAAGCCTTGTTAGATGGTTTAGAAGATGGTAAGGTAGCCTTCGCTGGGTTAGATGTTTATGAAAATGAACCATCTCCTTCCATTAAGGTCTTAATGAACGAAAGAATTTCATTAACTCCACATATTGGTGCTGCAACCTTAGAAGCACAAGATAGAATTGGGATGGAATTAGCTAAACAAATTATAGCAATTTCAAAGATCTAAGAATATATATTTCAATTTATAATAACCAATAATCCTTCTAGAATTTCATGTTCTAGAAGGATTTATTATTTCCTTAAGTAGAGCTCCTAGATAAATATTGTAAATTGTGTTCCTAACTTAATTTAAAAATTATGGCATCCATTCTAGATATATTAAACACTTCTGTTGGAGAGGATTTTATTGCTAAAGCAAGTAAAAGCACAGATGAAAATAAAGATAATATTTCTGCTGTCCTGGGTATGACCTTACCAATTTTGTTGGGTGCAATGAAAGAGAACATAAAAAGCGAAACTGGTGCAGAAAGCTTAAACCAGGCTTTAAATGATAACAAACATGGCGATGTTTTATTAAAAAATATAAAATCTGCTGATTCCACAAACATGACTTCTGAAGGTGAAAAAATTCTTGGACACTTATTAGGAGGAAAACAGGATATGATTACAAAGACTATTGGTAGTACTCTTAATATGAGTGAGTCTTCTGTTTCCAACATTATCAAAATGGCAGCGCCTTTACTTATGAGTGTTTTGGCGAGTCAAAAAAGTAAGGAGAACGTATCTTCATCTGGCTTAGGCGGCTTGTTGGATTCTGTGATGGGATCCTCTGGAGCGCATGACGCTTCTTTAATAGAAACTTTATTGGATAAAAATGGAGACGGAAGTGTGATTGACGATGTAACAGGAATGATTTTTGGTGGAAAGAAGAAAGGCGGCGGTGGACTTCTTGGCGGAATGCTAGGGGGAAAATAATTTGGTTATAATATTTATCATTTTTAAATAAATCAAAATGAAAAACATAATATTCATATTTGTTCTAGGGCTTTTTATATATAGCTGTAGTTCTACAAAGAATCGGGATTTTACTAAAAAAGAAATCACCGCGAATGCCAACGATACTGTTCGTATTGCAAATGACAGTTTAGAATATGAGATAATTGTTATTGAACCGGGGTTCAACTTATTTATTAATAGTATTGCAAGACCAAGAGGTTATTATTCCCAATCTTATCTTGAGAGTAAGAATAAATTCTTAGTTCAGGAATATAATAGTCGGGTTGCACAACCTTTCAGTTATAACCCTAACCTATATATTCAAGAAATTAATTACAATAATTCCGTGGACTACGGTTACGAAGTAAATTATATGCTCTATAATTATTTCGTGTTTTTCTCTAGGGAGTATAATCAACGATTTTCAGTATCCACACGAATATAGGCTCAAGTTTTTTAGTTGCCAAGTGATGTGATATATTTGCACTATGAATAAATTAAAAGAACGTTGGGGAATAGTTACTAATTTTCAACTTGTAATTATTTTATTGGTATTTGCTATAACCGGCTCTTCTGCCGCAAAATTAGCATCTCCGGTGGTTGAATTCTTCGGGATTTATCGTGAAACATCTGCTTGGTACATCTATTGGTCTTTAAGGATACTTTTAATATTTCCTATTTATCAAGTTTTATTAGTTCTCTTCGGATGGATTTTTGGCCAATTTGAATTCTTTTGGGCCTTTGAAAAGAAAATGCTTACGAGACTAGGCTTCGGGCGTTATTTAAATCATGAATAATTTGAATTTATTTCAGAAATATGGGATTTTAGGTTTAACATTTATGATGTTGCTTCCCTCTATTTTAAGTTTTAATCACGTTTTTGCGCATGATTTCAATTTTGCATGCGACGACCATAGCACAACACATCTTCATCAATCTTCTCTAGACTGTGAATTATGTGACTTTCATCCAAGACCAATAATTGTTTATCAATTTTTGAATTTTAATCTGGATGAAGTTTTATTGCCCAATAAAAAATTCTTTAATTCTTACGAATTTTTAAGTGATTTTCAGAAACTATCATTTTCGTTAAGAGGCCCACCTGCCTTATACCAGAATGCATAATTAGTTTTCTCGCAACATCTAAAATGTTGCAATTTCAAATCACTTAATTTTTTATAATGATAAAAGCAATCTTAAGTATACTGCTATGCGCAGTATGTATATCAACATATTCACAAAATTCTATTTCCGGTAAACTCATAGATCTCGAAACAAAGCAGCCTATAATTGGAGGGAATGTATATATTTCAAAATTAGAAAAAGGAACCATTACCAACCTGGATGGTGATTTCCAATTATCCAATGTCCCAGATGGAGATTGGCAAATGGTAATTTCCTTTATTGGTTATACCACGAAAACCGTTAGTATTAAGTCCCCTTCAAAAGATCCAATAATAATAGAATTACAACCTTCTGCTATAGAAATGGAGGAAGTAATTGTTTCTACTCCTTTTCATAAATTACAAAGTGAAAATGTTGTTAAAGTAGAACGAGAATCTTTAGAGGATCTTAGAAAAACAGGGGCAGTAACCTTAGCTGAAGGTATTACCCAAATAGCCGGTGTAGAAAGTATAACTACCGGTGCGGGTATTGGTAAACCGGTGATAAGAGGCCTAAGTGCCAATAGAGTTTTGGTTTATGCACAAGGTGTTAGATTAGAAAATCAGCAATTTGGTGATGAACATGGATTGGGAATTAGTGCTAGCGGGGTAGAAAGTGTAGAAGTGATTAAGGGACCTGCGTCTTTATTATATGGAAGCGATGCCCTAGGTGGAGTGTTATATTTAAATCCTGAAAAATATGCCCATGCAGATAGTACCAGTATAGATGCAAGTTATAATTATTTTACGAATACAATTGGCTCTGAAGCTAATCTAGGTTTAAAAACTTCTGGCGAAAATTGGAGCGGTCTAGTGCGTGGTAATTATGCCGTACACAGTGATTATGAAACCGGTGATGGGGTTCGGGTTACCAATTCCCGTTTTGAAGAGAAAGATCTAAAAGCAGGAGTAGGATATCAAGACACTAAATATAAGGGGGACTTTAGATACAATTATAACAATACCTATATTGGAATTCCCGAGGAAATTGGAGAGCAAACTACTTCAAAAGACTTAATTTCTCCTTATCAGAAGTTAGACAACCATATTGCGAGCCTTACCAATAAAATATTTCTACAAAATTCCAGTGTAGATCTAAAAGTGGGATATCTTTTTAATGACAGAAAAGAGTTTGAGGAAGGATCTCCAGATCCTGCCTTAGATATGCATTTGGAAACTTTGAATTACGACCTCAAATATAACGCCGCTGTTTGGGGAAATTTCGAAACTATTTTTGGGGTACAGGGCTTGTTCCAAACCAATAAAAACTTTGGAGAGGAATTATTGATTCCAGATGCTTCCGTCCGTGATTTTGGAATTTTGGGAACTACACATTATCACTTAGAAAACCTGGATATTCAAGGAGGATTTAGATTTGATACAAGGAATATCACTACCAAAGAAAATGGGACAATAGGAGAACCTGGATATTTTCAGGCTATAGATCGAGATTTTACAAGTTATAATGGTTCCTTGGGTGTTAAATTCAATTTATTTGAAAACTTTGTTACCAGAATAAATGCTGCAACTGGTTTTAGAGCACCCAATCTGGCAGAACTTAGTTCCAACGGTGTTCACGAAGGAACCAATAGATATGAAATCGGAAATGCTGACTTGGAAAACGAGCAAAATATTCAGCTAGACTTATCGCTGGAATATCGCAACGAGCATTTTGAACTCTTTGGAAATGCTTTTTACAACAAGATCAATAACTATATATTTATTGCTCCTACAGATGATTTTATAGAGGAAAATAGAATTTTTGGATATACCCAAGACAATGCAAGATTATACGGAGGAGAGGCCGGCTTTCACTTGCATCCGCACCCTATAGATTGGTTACACCTGGAAAGTAGTTTAGAGCTAGTAATTGGTGAAAAAGATAATGGTGAAAACTTACCATTTATACCGGCAACCTCTGTTACCAACACATTAAGAGTAGAGTTTAGCCAGTTAAAAGGTTTTTCTAATAGTTACTCTTTTGTGACCGTAAAAACTACCGGCGCTCAAAATAAGATTAGCAATTTTGAAACTAGTACTAACGGATATACCTTGGTGAATGCAGGAATTGGAGGAACTATATTTCTAAATAAATTACCTCTGGAATTAAGAATTAGTGGAAATAACCTTTTAAATAAAAACTATATTTCTCACCTATCTCGGTTAAAACCTGATGGAATAGCGAATATGGGAAGAAATATTTCTTTTGGTATTCAGACGAAATTTTAAAAATAAATTAATAAATTAAGCCTCCAAGATTTAATTCTTGGAGGCTTATATTTTAACTTTTTTTAATTTATTTATTGCACAATTTCTGCTTCCATAATATACTCTTCTTGAATGGATTCTTTCTTCCAAACAAATGTATAGAACCACATTAAAGTAAATGTTGGAATTATATCTGTAAATGGCAATAGCTCTTCAATAAAAACTAAAACTGAAGCAATTTTACCTTTCTTACCAGGATACATTTGAGTCATTTTATTAGCAGCAAATGGTGCCCAGGCTAGATCTAGAAAAGGCCCAACTAATGGAATTGCCATAGTTGCCATCCCCACTACATCATACATTAATCCTTTTATTAATAATTTGTTTTTTATATTTTTCATCGGTTTTTTAAATTTTATATTTAATACAAATCAAAAAAAATGCCAATTATTTTAGATCAGAACTTATAAGTTTGAGGAACTCATTTCTAGTTTCAATTTGCTTGAATTGTCCTCTAAATCCTGAAGTAGTTGTAACGCTATTTTGTTTTTGAACTCCACGCATCATCATACACATATGTTGCGCCTCTATAACAACCGCTACTCCCTGAGGCTTTAGGGTATTATTGATGCATTCTAAGATATCATGTGTTAAACGTTCCTGCACTTGTAATCTTCTGGCAAATACATCTACAACTCTTGGTATTTTACTTAACCCAACGATTTTACCATTTGGGATGTACGCAATATGTGCTTTTCCGAAAAATGGTAACATATGGTGTTCACATAAGGAATAAACTTCTATATCTTTTACAACAACCATCTCGTCATAGCTTTCACTAAACTTGGCATCGTTTAAAATCTTAACAGGATCTGCATCGTAGCCCTGAGTAAGGAACTGCATCGCTTTTGCAGCTCGCTCGGGAGTTTTAAGAATCCCTTCCCGGGAAGTATCCTCCCCTAGCGCATGAATAATTTGCTTGAAATTATTTGTGAGATCTTCAGTAACCTCTTCGTTATATTCTTCAAAAAATTGATACATACTATATTTTGGCCTTTTTTAATTTATCAGCAAATAACTGTTGTAATTTTTTAATCTTTGGATCTATAATTACTTGACAATATTGTTGTTGTCTGTGCTTAGAGTAATATTCCTTGTGCTCAGCTTCAGCCTCGTAAAAAGGAGAAGCTTGGGTGATTTCAGTTACGATAGGGTCTATAAACACGTCTTCATCTTCAAGAGTCTTCACAATTGCTTCAGCCTCTAGCTTTTGACCTTCAGAATGATAAAAAATAGCACTTCTATATTGAGTTCCTTTATCGTACTGTTGTCTATTTAAAGTTGTGGGATCGTGAGTGCTGAAGAAAATTAGCAATAATTCTTTAAAGGATATAACTTTTGAATCAAAATGAACCTCAATAGCTTCAGCGTGACCAGTTCTTCCCGAAATTATTTCCCTGTAAGCAGGATTTTTTATTTGTCCTCCAGTAAACCCAGGAATCACCTTACTTACCCCTTCTATTCTTTCAAAAACAGCCTCTGTACACCAGAAACATCCTCCCGCAAGAGTAGCTATATTAAATTCTATATTTTCCATACTTACAAATGTTATTTAAAATTAGTGAATTAATAAAAAAAGAAGAGTTTTTAACGATTAATTGGGTTCTGTTGAAAATAAATCGCAATTCTTTCGTAATGTTGTAATCCCAAGGATTGCTGTTATTTTATAATGTATTTATGTCTCTTAAAAAAATTTTCCTTTTATTGGTCTGTTTACCTCTCTTTACATTACAAGCTCAAAACAGCCTTGACTCCAAAATTTCAAGAAAGTCTTATCAAGCACAAAGAATTGCCAATGCTCCCATAATAGATGGATTGCTCGATGATACTATCTGGAAAGAAGTTCCAAGCGCTACAGACTTTGTTATGTCCGAACCCGGAAATGGAACTCCAAGTAGAACAACCCATCCAACCATAGTTAAGCTGGCTTATGATGATGAAGCTATTTACATCGCAGCTTCCATGAAAGACAATGAACCAGAGCGAATATTACGCCAATTTACTCAGCGAGATAACATAGAACAATCAGATTTTTTCTTGATAGATATTAATACTTATAATGATGGCGAGAATCAAACCAGATTTGTAATCACTTCAGCAGGGGCTATTGCAGATGCTAAAATGTCTGGGAATGATGAAGACTATAGTTATAATGTAGTTTGGGAAGGAGAAATTTCTTATGATGAAAATGGATGGTATGCAGAAATAAAGATTCCTTACGCTGCTTTAAGGTTTCCAAAAAAGGAAGAACAATTATGGAGTATTCAATTTGGGAGAAAAATATTGCATTTAAATGAATTTTATACTTGGAACTATATAGACAAATCTATTGGAAAGGATACCCAGTACAATGGTTTACTAACTGGAATAAAAAATATTGACCCTCCAGTGAGGTTGAGCTTTTACCCTTATGCTTCTGCTGAAGTTGATAATTTTAATGGAAGCACAGCAAGTAATTTTAGTGCTGGACTCGACTTTAAATATGGTATTTCTGATGCTTTTACTTTAGATGCAACACTAATACCAGATTTTGGACAGACCGCATTTGATAAAGTTGAATTAAATTTAGGACCTTTCGAACAGGCATTTGGAGAAAACCGAGCTTTTTTTACTGAAGGAACCGAACTATTTACCAAGGGAAATCTGTTCTATTCCAGACGTATAGGAGATGCACCACTAGGTTTTAATTCGGCACAAACTAATTTATTGGATAATGAAATCTTAGTAGAAAATCCCGATAAGGCAGATCTTTTAAATGCGGTAAAGATCTCTGGGAGAACAGATAACGGATTAGGCATTGGTTTTTTCAACGCAATTACCCAAGAGACTGAAGCTATTATTGGGGATACCTTAAGTGGTTTAAATAGAAAAATTATAACCGAACCCTTCGCTAATTATAATATCCTAGTCTTGGATCAGCAATACAATCAAAATTCATCTATCACTCTTATTAATACCAATGTTACTAGAAATGGACACGCCCGCGATGGGAATGTAACTGGTTTTTTATTTGATATTAATAATAAATCAAATTCCTTTAATTATACTGGAGAAGCAAAAATGAGTAATGTGAATAAACTGGGAGGTAATATTTCAGGTTTTGCTTCAGAATTTTATATAGACAGAACTAAAGGAAATTTTAGATATGCGCTAGCTCATGAATTTGCAAACGAAACTTATGACATTAACGATCTAGGATTGAATTTCATTAACAATTATAATAATTTTCACGTAGAAACTTCCTATAGAATATTTGAACCTACCAAAAGTTTAAATACATTTAATATTAGACTGTTCGCAGATCAACAAAGACGGTATATTCCTAATGTTGAAACCTCATTTAATATTGGCGCAAACTACTTTGCAGTAAATTTAGAAAGGTTTGCTTTCGGAAATTTTATTAAATACACCACAAAACGCAAAGATTTCTTTGAAGCTAGAAGAAATGGGAAATTTGTGAATTATAATGCGAATGTTGTCATAGACGGTTTTATTTCATCAGACTATAGAAAGAGATTTGCACTAGATATAAATGCAAATTATCAAGGTTACTTCAAATCTGAACAAGATTATTTTAGAATTGCTATAAGTCCACGATTTAGGTTCAATAACAAATTTTCAATGATTTACAGTGTTAATTATTCGACCTCAAAAAACAGAAATAGCTTCGTAGCCTTAGAGCCTGATAAGGAAATTTTCGGCTTAAGAGATGTACAAAGCGTAGAAAATTCCATACAAGCTAGTTACAATTTCAGCACGAAACAGGCTTTAAACTTGAGTTTTCGGAATTTTTGGTCTATTGCAGATTTTAAGGAAAATAATTACAGCCTTTTACAGGAGGATGGAGATCTTTCTCCATTAAATTATCAGGTAACCTCTGATAATGATCCTAATGCTAACTTTAATATATGGAATTTTGACCTTAGTTATAATTGGCAGTTTGCACCGGGCAGTGAGGCAATACTCTTATATAGAAACTCAATATTTAATTTTGACAAGCAGAGTGATATACAATTTACAGAAAGTTTACAAAATTTATTCAATCAAGATCTTAGACAAAATCTATCTTTGAGACTCGTTTATTATATAGATTATAATATTGCTAAAAATATTTTTAAAGGCTGACGCCCTCTAGTCTAACTTTAATATTGAAACCTTAAGTCTTTTAAATTCATGATCTACGCAAACAACATTCATAAGTATTACGGGGACCTTCACGTGCTAAAAGGAGTTAATTTACATATTGGAAAAAGTGAAATAGTTTCTATAGTAGGTGCTTCGGGTGCTGGTAAAACTACTCTTTTACATATTTTAGGCACCTTAGATCAGCCAGATAAAAAACCTGACAGCACATTAAAAGTAAATGGTATTGACATTTATTCGCAGAATTCTAAAATGCTTTCCAAATTTAGAAATGAACAAGTTGGTTTTATTTTTCAATTTCATCAGTTATTACCAGAATTCACCGCTTTAGAAAATATTTGTATTCCTGCTTTTATAAAAGGAACTTCAAAGGCGAATGCAGAAAAGCGTGCTTACGAGTTATTGGAATTCTTGAATTTATCTCCAAGAGCAAATCACAAACCTGCCGAATTAAGTGGTGGGGAACAACAAAGAATTGCCGTTGCAAGATCATTGATTAACAATCCTGCCGTGATATATGCCGATGAACCTTCTGGTAACTTAGACAGTGAATCTGCTGAAAATTTACATAAGTTGTTTTTTCAGCTAAGAGAAGAATTTCACCAAACCTTCGTAATTGTTACACACAATGAAGAATTGGCTAATATGGCCGATAGAAAATTAACGATGGTTGATGGAGAAATAGTTTCTGGAATCTAATTTGAAACTAAAACTTCTCAAAAACACCCAATCCGAATAAGGCGAAATCGTATTTTACGGGGTCATTTTTATCCAGTTTTCTCAAAGCTATATCTAATTCAAAAACAGCCTTTGCATCATTTTGTTTCCTATTTAGCAAGCCTAACTTTCTTGCTACATTTCCTGAGTGAACATCTAATGGACAGGACAATAACGAAGGTGAAATGTTTTCCCAGATGCCAAAATCTACACCTGCATTGTCTTTACGTATCATCCATCTTAAGAACATATTTATTCTCTTCGCTGCCGATCCTTTTAAAGGATCACTCACATGTTTTTCTGTTCTGGACAAATGATCAATTTCAAAAAAAATAGATTTAAACTCAGAGATATTTTGCTGTAGAGATCCATTTGTATCAATTGTTGAAAAAACTGATTCTAGTCCACCGTGATTAAGATATATATGTTTTAAGGCTTTTATAAAAGTTTGAAAGTCCAATCCATTAAAGGTTCTATGAACAAAATCATCTAAAGGTTCCAAGTGAGAATCAGAATGATTTAATATGAAATCGTAGGGAGAATTTCCTAAAAGATCCATCATTTTATTTGCATTTTTAATAATACTCTTCCTATTACCCCAAGCTATAGTAGCAGCTAAAAACCCAGCTATTTCAATATCTTCTTTAAGGCTAAACTTATGCGGGATGCTTATAGGGTCGCTTTCAATAAAATTGAAATTATTATATTGTACATATTTAGAATCGAGAAATTCCTTTAATTCTGTAGGTGACAAATTGCTATATTTAAAATAATGAATTCAAAGATAAAGTTTCAAAATCAATTACTTATAATGCTTTACATTTTTACCAGTTCGCTTAATAAGTTAAAGGGTTGCATCACTAAATGAGGAACAAAAATTTTAAAAATTTTTAATGGCATCATTATTGAAAAGATTAGTGCTTTGAGTTAAAATTAATGTTTTATTAGCTTTAACCATTTAATACTTTTGTAACCAGATTCCAACCAAGATCTAATTTTAT
Source organism: Gillisia sp. CAL575 (assembly GCF_000403785.1). Lineage (GTDB taxonomy): Bacteria > Bacteroidota > Bacteroidia > Flavobacteriales > Flavobacteriaceae > Gillisia. The sequence goes on along the minus strand of NZ_APHJ01000026.1, from coordinate 196,976 downwards.
ATGATTAAAGCTTTACAACCTGAAAACGAAACTGCTAGAATAGCTTCTTTAAACGAACTCCAGATTCTAAACACCGAAACAGAGATTAATTTCGATAATATTGCGCTATTAGCATCATTTATTTGTGAAGTTCCTATTTCCTTAATAACCCTAGTTGGAGAGGAAAAACAATGGTTCAAGGCTAAAGTTGGAACAGATCTAAAAGACACAGATAGAAATGTTTCGTTTTGCTCTCATGCTATCCTACAGCCAGATGAAATCATGGAAGTTAAAGATACACATCTTGATAAAAGATTCATAAACAACCCTCTTGTCACCTCTGATCCTGACATAAGATTTTACGCCGGAATGCCTATTAAATCTATGACCGGAGAGGCTCTTGGCACCTTGTGTGTTATAGATAAAAAACCTCATTCTCTAAATGACAAACAAAAAGATGCACTTAAGGCATTAGCGAAACAAGTAGAAAGTTTGTTCGAATTACGTCGTCAAAATCTTGCATTAGAGAAGGTGAAGAAGGAGTTAGGGATAAAAAACAATCTACTTAAAGAATTTGCTGGAACAGTATCTCACGATATGAAAATGCCCCTGGCAAATATGATTATCACATCAGATCTCCTTAAAGCGAAATACGGGAAGTTGTTGGATGACACAGGGCTTAATTATTTAACTTATTTGAAACAATCTTCTTTTAGATTAAGCAATTATATTACAGACATTCTTAACCACTATGAAAGTGACACTTTATTAGACTCTCACACTGAAGATTTTGATTTACAAGATGTTTTAGAGCAGATTATAGATTTATTAAATATAAAATTTGATTGTGAGATAAATTTGCCTGAAGATAACTTAATAGTTCATTGCAATAGAGCGGCATTTCAACAAATATTCTTCAACCTCATTGGAAATAGTCTTAAATATAATAATCAAGAAAAGATTATTATAGATGTTACAGGAGTAGAAAAAAATGGATATTATCATTTTTCTATAACAGATAACGGAATTGGTATTCCTGAAAATAAGCAAGAAGCCATCTTCGAACTTTTTACCATTGTAGAAGAATCAGATAGAAGTGGTAATCGTGGAAACGGAATTGGACTATCTACCGTTCAAAAATTAGTGCATAATTTAGGAGGAGAAATCTCAGTACAATCTGAAGTAAATAAAGGCACAACTTTTAATTTTACTATTAAAAGAGCGCTATAAAATAAAATATCATTGATTTCCAGCAAAATAGCTGAGAAAAATTTCATATTATTGACTGTCGTATAGATAATTTTAGAAGTAGGGAGTAATATGGAGCAAAAAATAGCGTTTAATGAGAAAATAAGGCAATCTGTACTAACAGATTATGATATTTCCAAAACGACTACTGAAGAAGATTTTAATCAACTTACCTTTTTGGCAGCAACCATCTGCCATGCGCCTACCGCTTTTTTAAGTATAATAGATAAAAATCATATCTGGCTTAAGTCAAAAACAGGAATAGATATAAATGAGATAGAGCGAAAAGATGCATTTGCCCAACTCACTTTAGAATCTGAAGATCACCAATATTGTTTGAATTATTCTGAAGCTCCTCTTATTTTTGATAAAGCAAAAATTCATTATAAAGATCAATATAAATTCTATGTAGGCATTAAAATATCTAATGCCCAAGGATATGTTATTGGAGTTTTAAGTGTTCTAGATACAAAAGAACGTCAATTAAAAAAATATCAGATTGAAGGTTTGAAAGCTTTGGGAAACCAATGTATGAAATTATTCGAATTTGCTAAGCAGAATAAAAAGTTTAGAATTGTTCAGAAAAAACTTAAACAAAAATATCAGGAATTAGAGAAATTTGCAAGTGTAGTTTCTCATGATATAAAGTCTCCTTTAGCAAATATAATCTCGCTTACTGAATTACTTAAGGTTGAAAATCAAGGTAAATTTGATGACGAAACCACTCAATATTTAAATTATTTAAACGAATCTTCTTATTCCCTACGGAATTATGTAGATGGAATTTTAAGTTTTTACAGAAGCGAACATATTTTAGAGAAAGATTATGAAAATGTAGATCTCCATAATCTTCTTAGTGGTATTGCACATTTATATGATGTTGCAAACGATGTGGAAATAGATTATCCAGAAACTGCAGCATTAAATAATGTGAATAAAGCAGCTCTTACACAGGTTTTCCTGAATTTGGTAACTAATGCCTTAAAATATAATACCAAAGACCACAGAAAGATCCAAATCACTTTTAAACAGACTGAGACTTACTATCACTTTGCGGTAATAGATAATGGTAATGGTTTTTCTGAAGAAAATTCCTCAAAGATCTTTGAGCTTTTCACAACTTTAGATACTAATGATCGCGATGGAAACCCAGGAAGCGGTATTGGACTAGCAACTGTAAAGAAACTTATAAATAGTATGGGAGGAAGTATAAAAGTAAATTCTACACTTGGAGAAGGGAGTAACTTTCAGTTTACTATTAAACGAGTTTAGTTCCCCTTAATCACTATATTAAAAAGCTGTTTTATATATTTGAGAAACAATTAAATATTCATGCAGTTTTATTATCCAGAAGTATTATACACGCTTATACTGCTGATTATTCCAATTATTGTTCATTTATTTCAACTTAGAAAGTTTAAGACAGAATATTTTACTAATGTAAAATTTCTAAAAAAACTAAGCCTCCAAACCAGAAAAAGTTCCAGAATAAAAAAGTGGTTAATTCTTACCACCAGATTGTTGGCCCTTACTGCTATAATATTTTCCTTTGCTCAACCTTATTTCCCTTCAAAAATTCTAAATTCTGAAAATGTGGAAACTGTAATCTATTTGGATAATTCCTATAGTATGCAAGCTATCGGAAAAAAAGGAAAATTATTAGAGCGAAGTGTACAGGAATTGTTAGAAAGCGATTTTTCAAATAAGAATATTACTTTATTTACTAATTCAGAAAATCATAAAAATGTTACTAAAGAAAACCTTCAAAACATAGAATATTCTGGAAATCAACTGGATTTTAAAACGGCAATATTAAAAGCAGCAAATAGTTTTTCAAAGGACTCTAGTATCCTAAAGAAATTTCTAATAATTTCTGACCTTCAGCAGAATTTTCAGCTTCCATTAAACAATGAAAATTCAGAGATTGATCTTTATATCTATCAAAAGTCTCTGGAGCGAAAAGAAAACTTAAAAATAGATACTGCATTTATTTCTTCTGAAAATATGGATTCTAGAATTCTGAATCTCAGGATAAGTAATACTGGAAAAAGTTCACAAAGTACTCCAGTATCACTTTACAGTAACAACAAACTAATTGGAAAAACTAGCGCTAATATAGAATCTAATAGTTCAACTAGACTTTCTTTTCCTATTAATGATCCTGAAATACATCAAGGGAAGATCCTGATAGAAGATAACGGACTCTTATTTGACAATTCTATTTATTTTTCACTGAATAAAATTCAACCTATTAAAGTTTGTAGCATTAATCCGGGAAAAAGTGATTTTTTACAACGCATATATACCGCTTCCGAATTTGACTACTCTAGTTTTTTAGCTACTTCCATTAATTACAATGTCCTTAATGATGCAGATGTAATCATTTTGAATGAAATTCCAGAGATCAGTGATGTACTAACTTCTAGTCTCTCTAAGCTCGCTTCAAAAAATAAAATTGTTATCATTATTCCTTCCGCAGAAAATTTAGGATCTAATTTTAATGATTTTCTTAAATCAATGGGAATTTCTGGGTTTGATAAAAAACAGTTAGAGGAGAAATTAGTAACTGGGATTAAATTTCAGCATCCTTTATACAATGGAGTATTTGATAAACAGGTCAAGAATTTTGAATATCCAAAAGTACAGATCAGTTATAATTTAAATTCAGATTCTAATACCATTTTATCATTGCAGGATAATCAACCCTTTTTACTTCAGAAGGGCAATTCATTTATTTTTTCGGCACCCCTAAATTCTGAAAACTCCAATTTTACCCAGTCCCCTTTAGTGGTTCCTACATTTTACAAGATGGCTATTTCTAAAATTAAAACTCCTTCTTTATATAGTTACATAGGAATTGAGAATAAGATTACTCTTCCTATAATTGCTAATAATGACGAAATTGTTAAATTAAGATCCGACAAATTATCGTTTATCCCCCAGCAAAAAAGCTCTATAGGGGATATTGAAATCACTACCAATGAGCTGCCACATATTCCCGATAATTATTCCGTTGAACTAGGAGATAAGCCACTTATGGCAATTAGTTATAATGTATCTACAGATGAAAGTAATATGAACTATACAGATCTAGATAACACTAAAAATTTCCAACAGATTAGGGATCTGAAACAATTCTTTTTTTCTGAAGGCTATGTAGATGAAAAGAATACATTTTGGAAATGGTTTGTTACTTTTGCACTGTTATTTTTAATAATTGAAACTTTACTCCTAAAATATTTTAAATGAAGCTACTCCTTAAGGCTGCCAAAATAATAGATCCAGGATCTAAATACCATCACAAAAAGGTAGATATTTTAATTGAGGGTGGAATTATTAAAAAGATTGGATCTTCTTTGAATATAAAGGATTTAGATAAAGTGATCGATCTTAAAAATCTTCATGTATCAAAAGGTTGGTTTGATAGCAGTGTAAGCTTTGGCGAACCAGGATATGAAGAACGCGAAACCATTAAAAACGGACTCAAGGTAGCTGGGCAAAGTGGATTCACTCAAATTGCACTCAACCCAGGAACAAACCCAGTCTTGGATAATAACGGAAGTATAACTTCTGTAAAGTCTAAAGCTGAAAACAACGCAGTTCAATTATTTACCATTGGTGCGCTAACTAAGAAATCTGAAGGTAGAGATCTTGCTGAATTATACGATATGTATCAAGCTGGAGCAATTGCCTTTGGTGATTATAAGAAGGCTATCGCACATCCAAATCTTTTAAAACTCTCCTTACTATATGCTCAAAATTTCGACGGACTTGTGCAATCTTTCCCGCAGGACGATCAAATTGCGGGATATGGATTGGTAAATGAGCATATAAATAGTACTTCGCTTGGTCTTAATGGAATCCCTGCTTTAGCAGAGGAGCTACAAATAATTAGGGACCTTTATATTCTTGAATACACCGGCGGCAAGTTACATATCCCAACTATTTCTACTGAAAAATCGGTAAAACTAATTAAAGATGCCAAGAAAAAGGGCTTAGATGTAAGCTGTAGCGTCGCAATACATAATTTGATCTATACCGATGACGAATTGGTGGAATTTGATACTCGCTATAAAGTATTACCTCCTTTAAGAACTAAGCCAGATATAAACGCTTTGCGTAAAGCAGTTCTGAATGGAACTATAGATATGGTAACTTCAGATCATACCCCAATAGATCTAGAAAATAAAAAAGTAGAATTTGAACATGCTCTTTACGGTACCATTGGTTTAGAATCAGCTTTTGGTGCACTTTCTACTATCTTCGATCTAGATGAAACTATAAGTCTATTAACTAAAGGAAGAGCGCGTTTTAATATTCCCGAAGTAGAAATTAAAGAGGGACATCAGGCAAATCTAAGTTTTTTCAATCCTGAAGTGCAAAGTTATTTTAGGAAAGAAAACATATATTCAAATTCCAAAAACAGTATGTTTCTCGACTTAAAGATAAAAGGTGAAGTTTATGGAATTATAAATGGAATGAGATATAGCATGCCATCTAAAGGTTAATTGCATATTTTTGCAATTCATCAATCAATTAAAATCTAAACATCATGAATACTAACATAGAAAATGGAAAATCTGCCGCAATCGTGGCGTATCTTACTATTATTGGGACCATTATAGCTTATTTTATGAACAACGAGACTAAAAATAGTTTCGCTAGTTTTCATATTAGACAAGCTTTAGGAATCCATATTACCTATTTTGTATTAGGAGCATTTGTAAGCATTTTTGATAGTTGGATGGTTTCATATTCCTTTTGGATCTTTATCATAATTCTTTGGGGATACGGTTTAGTCACTGCAATTCAAGGAGAACAAAAGGAAGTTCCTTTATTAGGAGCACAATTTCAAAAATGGTTTAGTACTGTAAATTAAAAAATGACAACAATCCCTCTTTCTTTAACGCATCTTGTAAGACCCTCTTCAATAACTTCTGGAAAGGCACCAACATTAATCATGTTGCATGGGTATGGTAGCGATGAGAACGATCTATTTTCGTTTGCTAGCGAATTACCAGAAGAATTATTAATTATTTCCGCAAGGGCTCCTTATCAGCTTCAACCATATGGAAATGCATGGTATGCTATAAATTTTGATGCTGTTCAAGGAAAATTCAGTGATAATGAACAAGCTAAAGAATCTCGTATAGCGATCTCTAATTTTATAGATGAAGTGATTGCCAATTATCCTGTAGATAAAGATAATATTACGCTTCTAGGCTTTAGTCAGGGCACTATTTTAAGTTACGCAGTAGCACTAAGTGAACCAGCTAAAGTTAAAAACGTGATTGCGCTGAGTGGGTATATAAATACTGAAATTATTTCTCCTGAATTCGAGAATAATGATTTTTCAGACCTTTCTATATATGCTTCCCACGGAAGTCAAGATCAGGTAATACCTGTATCTTGGGCTAGAAAAGCTCCAGAGTTTCTAAATAAATTAGGAGTTAAGCATAGCTATTCAGAATTTCCAGTGGGACACGGAGTGCATCCACAAAACTTTACCGAACTTAAAAAGTGGTTAATAGATCGTCTTTAATCCTGTGGATAGAGAAATGACTTTTCCGTATTCAAGATTAGATTTTTGTTTTCATCTAACTCGTAAGATATGAGTATCTCTCCCCAGTAAGTACCATCGGTAAAATCTGCAATGATCCATTTATGGTTTAGGATCTTTACTTTATTAATGCGCATTACTCCTTCCATACCAGCGAAAGGAACTAGGTCATTATCTTCAGCGGCCTTATTTCGTCCTATAATTTCATCTTCAATAGCTTGCGCTAATTCTTTAGAATTGATTCCTAAACGTTCAAAATAAGATATTGCTTCTTCATTTTCAGCTAAAGAAAAATAATTTAAATTCAAGTTTTCACTTTCTAATTGCTCTTTCTCCTTCTCTAATTCTGCTACTCTATCTTGGAATTTTTCTATTTTTTCTTCTTTAGCGTCAAGGATCTTTTTATCGTTCACATAAATAAATATTGTGAACAAGAACATAAATATTAATAGGTAAGAAATTATTTTACTTCGCATCAAATAGTGATTTTTAAATTATCGTAGGCCAAAAAAACATTTTTTGGCAAAGTAGCCTGAATCTCATCATGGAATCCTAATAAGTGGCTTATATGAGTAATATATGCTTGTTCTGGATTTACTTCAGCAATAAAAGTCAAAGCCTCTTCCAAACTAAAATGAGAATGATGAGACTCCTGTCTTAGTGCATTTATCACTAAAACCTTTACTCCCTCCAATTTATTTGTTTCTTCAGGCTCTATTGTTTTTACATCGGTTAAATAGGCGAAATCCTTTAATCTAAATCCAAATACTTGCAACCTGTTGTGCAATGCATTAATAGGAATAATAGCTAAGTCCTTAAAAAGAAAAGGTTTGTTTTCAATTTCGTTTATCTGAACACTGGGCGCTCCAGGATATTTATCATGATCATCCAAAATATATTCGAAACGTTTATGCAAATTTTGCAACACTCTTGAATGCGCAAATACTGGGATATCCCCTTGCTTAAAAAAAAAGGGCCTAATATCATCTAAACCAGCAGTATGATCGTTATGCTCATGTGTAAAAAGAATAGCATCTAGTCTATCTACTTTGTTCGTTAGCATTTGGGCTCTAAAATCTGGCCCACAGTCAATTAAAATAATGGATCCCTCCCATTCCACAAGAACAGAAACTCTTAAACGCTTATCTTTTGGATTTTCACTTAAACAAACTGGATGTTTGCTACCAATAACTGGGATTCCTTGTGAAGTTCCTGTACCTAAAAATGTTACTTGCAAGCTTATTATTTTAAGACAAAAGTAAGTATAATATTTTTTCTGCAGGCTTCTGTTTTTACTACCTTTGTTTCCAGTAACACTTTTCTCAAAAAGATAAAACTATGCCCATTACCATTATGGGGGACCGTGAGTTTGAAAACGTTCCTTCAATTAAAAGTAAAGCTTTACGAATAAATCTAAATGAAAATATTTACGGCACATTTGCTGAAATAGGTGCAGGGCAGGAAACTGTAAGAAATTTCTTTAGAGCTGGTGGAGCTTCGGGTACTATTGCAAAGGCAATGAGTGCATATGATAAAGATTTTAGTGATGCCATTTATGGAGTTGAAGATGATAAAAGGTATGTTACTGAAGCCAGGTTGAAAAAAATGCTCTCTTACGAGATCAGGTTAATTGAAGATAGGATCTCCAGAGAAAAACATCCTAATAAATTATTCTTTAGTTACGCAAATACTGTTGCTACCATAGATTTCGCTAAGAAATACAAAGGTCATGGTTGGATTGGGATACGATACCAAGTAGATCCAAATGAAGATTATAATGAGATAAGTTTGCATATTCGTTTTCATGAAAATGATGCAAGACTTCAGCAAAACACTTTAGGTATTTTAGGTGTAAACCTTATTTATGGGGCTTATTATAAGTATGATAATCCTAAAAAATTATTGAGATATCTTTATGATCATATAGATAAAGATCAGATAGAAATAGATACTATTAATTTTTCTGGACCTCGATTTGAAAAAGTTGATAATAGGCTAATGAGTCTTCAACTGGTAAAAAATGGCATGACCGATGCGGTTATGTTTGCACCAGATGGAAATAATATTTTACCAGCCAGAATACTTTATAAAAAGAATATTCTTGCATTAAGAGGGAGTTTTAGACCTGTTACTAATGTAAATATGGATATGTATAAAAGGTCTTTAGAACTTTTTATACAAGAAAATAAAGTAGAGGAAGAAAACACAGAAGTTATTTTTGAAATCACTCTTTCCAACCTTCGTGCAGAGGGTGAAATAGATGAAAGGGATTTTATGGATCGTGCCGAATTGCTTTGTTCTTTAGGACAAACTGTAATGATCTCTAACTTCCAGGAATATTATAGAGTTGTTGAATATTTCTCTCGCTATACCAAAGAGCGAATGGGATTAGCCATGGGAGTAAATAACCTAATCGATATTTTTGATGAGAAATACTACCGTCATTTAAGTGGTGGAATCTTAGAAGCATTTGGAAAACTATTCTTTAAGGATCTTAAAGTATACCTCTACCCTCTTAAAGATCCTGAAACTGGTGAAATTATAACAAGTGAAAATTTAAAAGTACATCCTCGAATGAAAGAATTATTTAAATTCTTTAAACATAATGGGAAAGTGGTTGATATTGAAAAATATAACCCAGATATTTTAGATGTTTTCTCTAGAGAGATCTTACAAATGATTAATGAAGGTAAAACCGGTTGGGAAAATATGTTACCAGAACGTACTGCCAGTATGATTAAAGATCAAAAATTGTTTGGATATAGAGAACACTCTCTTCAAGATAAGTCCTAATAATTAAATTATATAAACAAAAAAGCTGGATAAATAATTATCCAGCTTTTTTGTTTAATTCAGAAGAACTTATACTTAATCTATTCGGGTAATTTTAGCCCCAATAGCTCTAAGTCTTTCATCTATATTCTCATAACCTCTGTCAATTTGTTCAATATTATGAATAGTTGAGGTTCCATTTGCAGACATTGCAGCAATTAATAAAGAAACTCCTGCTCTAATATCTGGCGAAGTCATGGTGGTAGCTCTTAAACTAGATTTAAAGTCGTGTCCTATTACGGTAGCCCTATGTGGATCGCAAAGGATAATTTTCGCCCCCATATCTATTAGTTTATCTACAAAGAACAATCTGCTCTCAAACATTTTTTGATGTATTAGCACACTTCCTCTTGCCTGTGTTGCAACTACCAATAAAATACTCAATAAATCTGGAGTAAATCCTGGCCATGGTGCATCGCTAATATTCATTATAGAACCATCTATAAAATTTTGTACTTCATAACCATCTATATGTGCAGGGACAAAAATATCATCTCCTCTTTTTTCAATGGTAATACCAAGCTTTTCAAAAGTTGTAGGTATTAAACCTAAATTATCCCAACTTACATTTTTAATAGTAATCTCACTTTTAGTCATGGCCGCCAAACCAATCCATGATCCAATCTCGATCATATCTGGTAAGATTGTATGCTCACAACCTGTAAAACCTTCAACTCCTTCAATCGTTAATAAGTTAGAGCCAACTCCTTCGATCTTAGCTCCCATGGAATTCAGCATCTTACATAATTGCTGAAGATAAGGCTCGCATGCCGCATTATAAATCGTAGTTTTTCCTTTTGCCCAAACCGCAGCCATAAGAATATTGGCAGTTCCAGTTACAGAAGCTTCTTCCAGTAACATATAGCTTCCAGTTAAACCGTTTGGAGCTTCCACACCATAAAAACGCTCTTCCTTGTTATATCTAAATTTAGCCCCAAGTTTCACGAACCCATCAAAATGGGTATCTAATCTTCTTCTTCCAATTTTATCGCCACCTGGTCTAGGAATATATCCTTTTCCAAATCTCCCTAATAAAGGACCAACGATCATAATAGAACCTCGAAGACCACTACCTTCATTCTTAAAAGCATCACTCTCTAAATAATCTAGATCTATAGCATCGCTCTGGAAACTATAACTGCCTTTACCTAATTTTTCAATTTTAACACCTAAATTTCCTAGAAGTTTAATTAGCTTATTGACATCTATTATATCAGGAATATTATTTATTATAACTTTTTCCGGAGTTAATAAAACTGCACAAAGAATTTGAAGCGCTTCATTCTTAGCGCCTTGAGGTTGTATGCTTCCACTTAAGGAATGACCACCCTCAATTTGAAAAGTACCCATAAAATTAAGATTTTTAGTAGCGTTTACGTCCGCGAGGATTCCTGTTACTAACAGGCTTCTTAGGGGTATTGCTATATTTTTTATTTCCTCTAAGCAAGCTTGCAGCTTCGCTAAGATCTTCTTCACTATTCTTTAGATTTATCTTACCATCACTTAATTCTTTTAAATGATTAAAGATCACATCGTCATCTACCGTCTCTCTATTCCAATTTAAATAAGACTTTTTCATGTGGTTAGCAATGGCATACTCTAAGGCATCCCTAAGCTCACCACTTTCCCATTTTACAGCCTCATCTATCATTCTTTTTATATTGTTTCCATAAAAACGATATTTCGGGAAATTTTGAGGATATGGCATTGGTTCTGGATGCTCTTCTAAAACTTCTCTGGAAGGCTTTGGGAAAGGAGAATCTACATCTAATTTAAAATCACTTATTATAAATAATTGATCCCATAATTTATGCTGAAAATCTGGAACATCCCTTAAATGAGGATTCATATTTCCCATTACAGCAATAATAGATTTAGCTACTTTGTTACGCTCTTCTTCATCTTCAATGGCAACTGCATGTTCAACCATTTTTTGTAAATGCCGACCATATTCTGGAATGATTAACTTGCTCCTTTCGGAGTTATATTCTAATTCGTACGTCAAAATTGAAATTTATTGGTGATAACTAATTTGGTAGAAATTATACCGATTGCAAAATACTAAATATTATTCAACCTCCCTATGCAGGAAAACAATTAAATAGCATAAAGTAGCTTGTTTTAAGTTTTAAAGGGAAATTACTCCTTCCACTTCATTCCCTACTCGCTTATATTTTGCTATAACCGCATCTGGATCGCTCATTTTAACATTTACAGAAACACTTGTATATTTAGCATTTTTAGACTCCTTTGTATTAATAACAGCGCCCATATTATCAAAAATATCATGAATTTGAACAATTTTTGATTTATTAGTAAGTACAATAAACTTATACAAATAGACTGAAGGCCAAGAACTTGTTTCTTTTAATTGGACTTTTAATTTATCGTAAAATTCTTCTGGATTTTTCTCTGATTCCATAATATCTTTTCATTCCTACTTCTGCAAATATACGAGTTATGTTTCATTTTTTTTATCGATCACAAATACCGAAATTTGCATCGTGCAAAATAAAAAAATAGTTATTACCGGCGGTCCCGGTACAGGAAAATCTTCTATTATTAATTACTTGGAATCCCAGGGGCAGCATTGTCTACATGAGGTATCAAGACAAATAACTATAGAAGCTCAACAACAAGGAATTGAGCAGTTATTTTTAGAAAAACCCCTTTTATTCAGCGAGAAGTTGTTGGAAGCAAGAATAAATCAGCATTACGAAGCCGTGAAACTATCTAAAGAGCATATTTTCTTAGATCGTGGAATTCCAGACGTAGTTGCTTATATGGATTATTTTGGCACCTCCTATCCAGAAGAATTTGTAGTAGCCTGTAAGAACCATACATACGATAAAATATTCTTGCTACCACCTTGGAAAGAGATCTATACAAGCGATAGTGAGCGATACGAATCTTATGAGCAGGCCCTAGTGATACACGAGAACTTAAAAAATTCTTATATTACTTATGGTTACGACCCTATTGTAGTGCCTAAAGGTACCGTTGCCAATAGATGTAGCTTTATAATGAATTCCTTAGATGGATAAATTTGCAGCAAGCCAAAGACATATTATTTAAGTACTGGGGGTATTCTTCTTTTAAATCTTTACAGGAGGATATCATTCTAGCTGCGGAAAAAAATCAAGATATCATTGCCCTTCTTCCAACTGGAGGAGGGAAATCTTTATGTTACCAGATTCCTGCATTACAAAAAGAAGGAATTTGTATAATTGTATCTCCCCTAGTTGCTTTAATTGAAGACCAAGTAACAGCATTGCAAGAAAAAGGAATTAAAGCAATGGCTATCACGGGAGGAATCTCTTATGCAGAACTGGATACCCTTCTGGATAATTGCATTTATGGGAATTATAAATTTTTATACCTATCTCCAGAGCGTTTACAACAAGATCTTGTTCGTGAACGCATAAAATTAATGCCTGTTAATTTAATTGCAATAGACGAAGCTCATTGTATATCTCAGTGGGGACATGACTTTAGGCCAGCCTATTTAAATGTTTCAGCATTAAGAGATTTGCATCCAGAAATCCCTATAATGGCGGTTACAGCTACAGCTACCAGCAGAGTTGTTAAGGATATTGCTGACCAATTAAAATTGAATAATCCTAAGGTTTTTAAAAATTCTCTGGAGCGAAATAATATTCGTTTTAATGTGATAACCTCAGAAGATAAGGAGTTTAGAATGCATCAATTATTGCAGGATCGTGATGAAAGTGCAATTGTTTATGTAAGAAGCAGAAATGCAACCTTAGAAATAAGTAGATCTTTAATTAAAAATGGATATTCCGCAGCAGCATTCCATGGAGGACTTTCTTCAAAAGAAAAATCTAAACAATTAAATTCTTGGCTAAAAGAGAAAACTAAGATCATGGTGGCTACCAATGCTTTTGGAATGGGAATAGACAAGCCAAATGTGAGACATGTTATTCATCTAAATTTACCGGAAAGCATAGAAAGTTATTTTCAGGAAGCTGGGAGAGCAGGTCGGGATGGAAAGCCTTCTGTTGCTTCTATAATTACAAACAAAAGTGATATACCAGTATTAAAGAATCAATTTATAAATTCTCTTCCAGACTTAGCTTTTGCTATATTAATTTATAAAAAACTTACCTCCTATTTTCAGATAGCTTACGGGGAAGGATTAAATACGGTGCACGATTTTAATTTTGCAGATTTTTGCCATCACTATCAGTTAAACAATACAAAAACATATAATACGCTGCAATTATTGGATAGAATAAGTGTATTAAAACTATCTCAGCAGTTTCAAAAAGCTACCAGTCTTCAATTTATTATTTCCAATAAGCAATTACTTTATTATTTAGAAGAAAACCCCAAGTTTGATCCCGTGGTAAAAGCGGTCTTAAGAACCTATGGTGGTATTTTTGATAATAAAATTCAAATAAATATAGTCTCAGTTTGCAAGAAAGCAGGCGTTGCAGAAAATGAAGCTCTTTCTATTTTGAATACTTTACATAAAGATAAAATTGTTGACTTTGAACATCAACAAAATGATGCTTCCATAACCTTTTTAGTACCTAGAGAAGATGAGAATACTATTTATCCATTTTCAAAATATATCAAGAACCAATCAATTAGTAAGCTTAATAAAGTTGAAGCATTATTAAATTATATTGAAAATGATAAAAAATGTAGAAGTCAACAATTATTAAATTATTTTGGTGATAAAGATGCAGTAAAATGCGGAATCTGTTCTGTATGTATGCCTAAAGAAAGATATCTAAAAAAGGAATTGATAAGAAGTATTTATAATGATGTGATTATATTATTAAAGCAAAAAGATGAAAGTTCTAGAACTATCATCAGTACACTCCCATATCCAGAAAAAGCCATATTAAAAGTGATAGATTTAATGTTGGATAAAGAATTAATTTCTATTACTCCAACCAATACATATAAATTAAAAAATTAATGAGAGATCTAAGAATAGTTTTTATGGGTACTCCAGAGTTCGCTGTGACCACCCTAAGACATATTATAGAAGCCAAATATAATGTTGTAGGTGTTATTACGGCACCGGATAGACCTGCAGGTAGAGGAAGAAAATTGCAACAGAGTGCTGTAAAGGAATTTGCTGTAGTAAATAACCTTCCAGTATTACAGCCTACCAATTTAAAATCGCCAGAATTTTTAGAAGAATTAAAAGATCTAAAGTCAAATCTACAAGTTGTTGTTGCATTTAGAATGCTACCTAAAATTGTTTGGCAATTACCAGAATTTGGAACTTTTAATCTACACGCTTCTTTGTTACCACAATATAGAGGAGCGGCTCCAATTAACTGGGCTATTATAAATGGGGAAACCCAAACAGGAGCATCTACCTTCTTTATTGATGATAAAATAGATACTGGTGACATGATCCTTCAAAAGGAGACACCAATTGAACTAAATGATACTGTAGGAAGCCTTCATGATAAGTTAATGAGCCTTGGTGCCAGTCTTGTTACAGATACTTTAGAACTTATAAAAGAAGATAAGGTAAAGACTATCTCACAAAAAGAAAGTGAAGATCTAAGGGACGCACCTAAATTAACTAAAGAAAACACCAAAATTAATTGGGCATTAAGCGCTAATAAGCTTTATAATTTTATAAGAGGCTTAAATCCGTATCCGGCTGCGTGGACTGTAATTAAAAATGGAGAGGCAGAATTAAATGCTAAATTGTATGATATAGACATCTTATTAGAATCTCATGATAGGGATCTAGGAATAATTTTTAAAGAAGATAATAAATTAAAAATTGCAGTATCAGATGGATATATTGTAGTTAATGAAATTCAGTTACCTGGAAAACGAAAAATGAAAACAAAAGAACTTCTAAATGGCTATCAATTTGAAAACGGGGCTAAAGTTCTGTGAAGCCTTATCCCTATTGAAATGACTGATTATTAAAAAAATTTAGTATATTTATTAACAATAAACCTAAGTTATTAACAAAATCCCGCATTTCCCTTGATATTACTTGCGTGGCTGAGAAATCCACATAAATTTGTAAAGCAAATTAACGTAAACGTTTAACCAACAATTAATTTAAAATTGAAATTATGAACAAAACAGATTTAATCGATTCAATGGCTGAACATGCTGGAATTTCTAAAGCAGCAGCTAAAAAAGCATTAGAGTCATTCTTAGGAAATGTTGAAGGTTCTCTTAAAAAAGGAGATCGTGTTTCTTTAGTAGGATTCGGTTCATGGTCAGTGTCAAAAAGAGCTGCTCGTGAAGGTAGAAACCCACAAACTGGTAACACTATTAAGATTGCTGCTAAAAATGTAGTGAAATTTAAAGCAGGTGCAGATTTACAAAAAGCTGTAAACTAGTTATAGTTTTCTATAAAAAGACAAAACTCTCCTTCGGGGGAGTTTTTTTTTGAAAATATGTATCAATTTATTTGAAATTGTTAATTTAATCTTTAGCTTTAATAAAAAGTATAGAATTATGATTGCTTTAAAACCAGAAAAAGGTCTTTTATTGGTTGCTGAGCCGACTATTATTGGAGATACATCTTTTAACCGCTCCGTGGTATTGTTAGCAGAACATTCTGAATCTGGTTCTATTGGATTTATTTTAAATAAGATACTTGACTTCACATTACAAGATTTAATTCCTGGTCTTAAAAAAAGTTTTAAGATATATAACGGTGGTCCAGTAGAACAGGATAATCTTTATTTTATTCATAAAATACCAGATCTAATTCCTGAGAGCATAGAGATTGCGAATGGAATTTATTGGGGAGGAAATTTTGAGGCAGTAAAGCAACTTATTATTAGCGATCAAATCTCAGATAAAGAAATTAGATTTTTTCTTGGCTATTCTGGCTGGGATGCAAAACAACTAACTGAGGAGCTAAATTCCAATTCTTGGATAATTACTGAGCACCAAGATGCAAAAGACATTATTGAAAGACCTTACAGATCCTTCTGGAAAGATAAAATGATGGAACTTGGGGGAAACTATATGTTATGGTCCAACGCTCCTGAAAACCCTAGTTATAATTAGCCCAATCTTGCTTTTACATTCAACTTAGTTAGTACTTCTTTACTAACAGTATTATCATATTCCTTTTTACGGTATTTTGAGATTGGCTGCACTCCTACAATTACATTCGAAATAAATAATTCATCTGCTTTTTGAAGTTCAAAAGGAGAAATACTGGATTCTTCTATTTCTAAATCCATCATTTTTTTCACAACAGAGATAATTTGTTTTCTAGAAATCCCATTTAAAGCACCATCTTGTAATGGTGGTGTCTTAATTTTATTTCCATTCACTATGAAAATATTTCCATTTAGCGCTTCTACTACCTGCTTTTTTTCATTTATCAGAAGACAATTCTGATAATCATTTTCCTTGGCGAAAATACTTCCCAAAACATTCACAGCCCTATTATTAGATTTAATCGTAGAAAGAAGACCGCTGGTTACATAGTGATCTTTAAATAATTCCACTTCATACGGTTCTTCATTCAGCAAATAAAAAGGATCATTCAGTGATTCTGAAGTAATAATATATTCAATATCTAAAGTGTCGGGTCTATAAAAACCTCCGGTTGTTCTAAAAATAGTGAATCTCACCCTCGCAGGAGAATTACTAAGCTCATTATTCTTAAGCAATTGTATGATCTTTTCCTCTAAAAATTCAGGAGAAAAATTTGCTGGGATTTCCATACGCATTATACGCATAGAAGACATTAACCTAAAATAATGATCTTCCCAAAAAATAATCTTCCCGTTAATAACTCTCAAAGTTTCGAATACCGAATCTCCATAAGCCAGCCCTCTATTAAAAACTGATATAGTTGCATCTTTATCCTCGACTAAATTCCCATTAATATTTATCATAAAAAAACCCCGTAATATTTATAAAACGGGGCAAAGGTACTATTAAAATATAAAAATTAGGACGAACCTAAGATCTGTTTTAAGTCTGAAATCATGTTCTCCCAAAGCATCTTCCCTTCTTCTATTTCATCTTCTTCGGCAAAATCTGTGATCATAATAGAAACATCTTTAGTAATTTCGTCAACTTGAATTCTGATTTCGAAAAAATAAGGAGATTCCTCATCTTCCAACCATCTAAATTTTATGCGTTCACCATTTTTCTTACTTAAAAGCTTTGCTTTTTCTTCGGATTCATTCCAAATGAAAGTAAAAAATTCCCCACGAGAATTCACATTGTCCGCATACCACTCGCTAAGACCAGAAGGTGTTGAAATATATTGATATAATAACGAAGGGGAAGCTTGTATTGGAAATTCCATTTCGTACTTAACTTTATCTTCCATGCTTATTTTATTAGATTTTGGGCAATATAAATATTAATTGCAAACCTTGAAAGGAAACAAATTAAAAGTTTCGTAAAATAAAACTTGCGCTAAAACAAATAGTTTTTATATTTGCAGCCGCAAACTTTCAGGTTGTAACGCCTAATATCATTAGCTGTTGTTCTAATCTATTTGTTTGCAATTGAATACAATTATGGCGAGGTAGCTCAGTTGGTTAGAGCGTTGGATTCATAACCCAGAGGTCACGAGTTCAAATCTCGTTCTCGCTACTAAAACCGATCAGAAATCATATTCTGGTCGGTTTTTTTATTCTCAAAATTCTCTTTCCTATTTTAATGTTATATCTTAAAGCTTAATTTCTTGATAGATCAGGTTTTAATTTAATATCTAATGCAGCATATCGTTATTCTTACTGGTGCAGGAATTAGTGCAGAAAGTGGCATTAAAACTTTTCGTGATTCTAATGGACTTTGGGAAGGACATGATATTATGGAGGTTGCTTCTCCTTCGGGATGGGCCAGAAATAAAGAGAAAGTCTTAGATTTTTACAATCAGCGTAGAAAGCAGTTATTAGAGGTAACTCCAAATAATGCTCACAAGGCTTTGGTAGAACTGGAAGAAAAATATAAGGTAAGTATTGTAACTCAAAACATAGACGATCTCCATGAACGTGCAGGAAGCTCCAGAGTTATTCATCTACATGGTGAATTATTAAAAGCGAGAAGTACTTTTGACGATGATCTAGTGTTAGATTGGAAAAAGGATTTGAACCTAGGCGATTTCTGCGAACATCACCATCAACTTAGGCCACATGTAGTTTGGTTTGGAGAAGCTGTAACGATGTTCCCAAAAGCTGTAGATGTTGTTGAGAATGCAGATATATTGATTATCGTTGGCACTTCTATGCAAGTATATCCGGCCGCAGCACTTTTAGATTATCTGCCTAATGAAACTCCCGTTTATTTTATAGATCCTAAACCTAATATTACTTCAGCTAAGAACCTGACTATTATTTCTAAAAAGGCAACGACAGGTGTGGTTCAATTAGTAGAGTCACTTCTTTCTTTATAATTACAATTTTCAAAATGAACTAGTCAAAATTCTTGATAACCCTAAATTCACAATCAAAATTAGTGACCTCTACTAATTTCTTCAGTTAACATTCCAAAAAACATTTCTAAAGCTTCAGAACTTCAAGGCTTTGAGAATTACTTAGTTAAAAGATTGAGTAAAATATGACATTCATCATATTACACTTTAACCACAATACTTTCATTTGTAAAGATAAATCGCGAGCCTTATACCTCAACTATTTACAAAATTTGTTTAGTGTTTTATAAACTAATAAACAGTTACTATAATGAACAAAAAGATTTTTGCATTACAGGCAGATGTTTGCAAAGCCTTGGCTCATCCTATAAGAATGGAGATCATCCACTTGTTAAGGGAAGAAGAGTTATGCTTTGCTAAAATTTTAGAAGCCACTGGCTGCTTAAAATCGAATCTTTCCCAACATCTTAAAATAATGATTGATAAGGGAGTTTTAAAAGTTAGAAGGGATGGGCAATGTCGGTATTATTCTCTTTTATCAAGAAAGGTTGGACAAGCTTGTCAATTAATGCATGAAGTATTATTTCAAAACATAAAAGATCAACAAGAATTAATAAAAAACATATAAAAATGAAAACAGTTTTAATATTAGGTGCTGGTATTGGAGGGATAGAAATAGCCCGTGAACTAAGTATAAATAGCGGTAATGAGGATGATATTCAAATAATTAAAATTATTGTCTTCGAAAAAGAGGATAAGAGTGTTTTTTCTCCATCTCTACCCTGGTTAATGGTGGGAAAAAGAGAAACCGATCAAATTTATAAATCGACAAAAAACATAGAGGCCTCTGGTCTTGAAGTTGTAAAGGGTGAGATTGAAAACATAGATCCTGAAAACATTTCAGTTACCGTTAAGAATAAAACATTCAAAGGAGATTATATGGTAGTCTCCTTAGGTGTGGAACAGAAAGCCAAATTTAAGCTTGATGACTATGGATATAATTTTTTTCAGCTTAAAGGTGCCGAGGGGTTTCATGAACAATTAGAAAAATTTAAGGGAGGGAAAATCGCTGTTTTAGTTTCTTCATTACCCTATAAAAGTCCTGCCGCCCCTTACGAGGCAGCTATGTTAATTCAAGATTACATAACTAATAAAGGCTTAAGCGATAAAACCGAAATTTCCATTTATACCCCCGAAAAAGAACCTATGGAATTTGCCGGGGAAGGTCCTTCAAGTGAGTTAAAATCCTTACTAGAGAAGAAGGGCATTAAATACTATAGTTCTCATCAAATTACTTCTGCTTCAAAAGATTCATTGGAATTTGACAACTATGAGAATTATAATTTTGATTTATTGGCTTTTACTCCTGAACACTTATGTCCAGCCGTTATCCGAAAAAGTAGTTTAGTAGGGAAATCTGGTTGGATTGAAGTAAATGAACTCAGCATGGAAACAGCATATCCCAATGTTTATGCAATAGGAGATATTGTTGAGTTAAAACTGGGCTCGGGAATTCCATTACCTAAACTAGGCGTATTTGCTCGAAGTCAGGCAAAAATTGTAGCCCATAATATAAGCAGGAGAATAGGAAATAAGGAAGCCAACAAAACTTTTAATGCTGAAGGTCAATATTATATTGAGTCAGGAGATGGCAAAGCAATACCCGCCAAGGCACATTTTTATGATCCTTCTAGTGAAAAAGTAGAAGTGAATTCTCCCGATAATTGGGGGCACATAAAAAAATGGTGGTCAGAAAAGTATTGGCTTTTTAAAAATTTCTAGAGAAAACACCTAAAATTATGATAGCTAATAAACTTCCATTATGGATCACTATCTTCTTATTTGGACTAGTTCTTAGGGCCCAGGAAGTAAGAACCATAGAAAAAGAAGAAGTTATTTCTAGAGTGATAGAAAATAACCAAAAACTTAAAATATCTGAACAGGAATTCTTCGAAGCTAGGGCCGATTATCGGCAAACCAATTCAGTCTTCCTCCCAAATATAAAATTGTCCCATACCGGGTTTACCACTAATAATCCGCTAATGGCTTTTGGTTCAAAGTTAAACCAGGAGATTATTTCCCAGAGCGATTTCAATCCGGATTTACTTAATAATCCCGACAAAATTGAAAATTTTTCTACAAGGTTAGAGGTACAACAACCCTTAATTAATGTAGACGGGATTTATCAGCGTAAAGCGGCAAAAAATAAAATGGCAGCCAGTGAATTTAATACCCTTCGAGCCAAAGAAAATATGATGTTGGAAGTGGAAAAATCATATATGTTGCTGCAGTTGGCTCACAAGGCGATAGCTGTTCTGGAAAAAGCAAAGGAAGCTACCCTCGCAAATAAAAAACTTGCCGATGACAGATTAAAACAAGGCTATTTACAAAGGTCTGATGTGCTAATAGTAGAAGTGCGTGTAACCGAGGTTGACAATCAATTGCAATATGCCAAGAGTAATGTTAAGAATGCTTCAGATTACCTGTCTTTTCTAATGAATGAACCTCAGGGAGTCATACTGCAACCTTCGGATTCTCTTCAGTTGGAATATCTGCCTGAAGAATCCTTTCTAAAAGTACCCGAGGAACGTGCTGATATTAAAGCCATGGAAATGGCTACCGAAGCCCGTAAAAAGATATACCAAGCCGATAAAATGGCTTTTCTGCCACGACTGAATGCTTTTGGGAGCTACGAGCTGTATGACGATGAATTATTCACTGGCGATGCCAATGGCTATATGGCCGGGATGGCACTAAGCTGGGACATCCTGCAGGGAACAAAACGTTTTGGAAAAGCCGATAAAAGTAAAGCTGAATATGAAAAGACAAAGCTTGAATATGAACAATATATATCTAGAAGTCAATTGGAACTGAACAAGGCGAAACGTGCTTTAACCGATGCCGAAAACAAACTTAGACTTACCAGTCTCGCCTTGGAGCAGTCTAAAGAATCATTGCGCATACGAACAAACCGTTTTGAACAGGGACTGGAAAAAACCACGGACCTATTGATGGCCGAAACCCAATATTCGGAAAAAGAACTGGAGTATTTCCAGACCATTTATGAATATAACTATGCGCTGGCCTACTTGGAATTTTTAAGTGCTAGATAAGTCCAGAAAAACATTGAACAATTCTGACATAAAGAATTAATATATACACTATGCAAATTAAATTATACACCCTTGCTCTTTTAACCGCTGGACTTTTAATAAGCTGTGTCGGGAACGAAGACAAAACTGCAACCCATAAAAAGGCCGCCATTAAAGTCAGCCTTAGTTCGCCCACTGAGGGCATCAGCCCGTTTGTAACCATGAGCGGAAAAATTGAAGCTGTAAACAATGCAAATCTGAGCACCCGAATGATGGGTTTTATAAACAAAATTCATGTAAACATTGGTGATAAGGTTAAAAAAGGCCAGCTATTGATATCTATAAATAATTCCGATTTGCGGGCACAGCTGGCACAGGTAAACGCTAAAATCACCGAAGCTACTGCAGCATATAACAATGCCGAAAAAGATTACCAGCGCTTTAAAGCTTTATTTGAAGAAAATAGCGCCTCCAGAAATGAACTGGATGATGTTACGTCCAATTACGAAATGGCCAAAGCCAGGCTAGAAGCCGCCAGGCAAATGAAAAATGAAACAGAATCTCAATTTGCCTATGTGAATATTAGGGCTCCCTTTAGTGGAGTGATTACTAATAAATTTGCGGAAGAGGGTACTCTGGCCAACCCTGGAATGCCCCTGCTGGCAATGGAAGCTCCCGGAGCTTTCGAAGTAAGGGCAACAGTTCCCGAATCGGAAATTTCATCAATTCAACAAGGAGCCCCGGTGAAGGTACTTGTGAAATCCATAGATAAAACTATCGATGGAAAAGTAAGCGAGGTAGGAACTTCAGCAAAAAATACCGGCGGGCAGTATCCTGTAAAAATAAGTTTGCAGGAAACCAATGCTAATATACTTTCGGGAATGTATGTGAGCATACAGTTTCCAATTGAAAAAACAAAAACCTCCCAAGCAGTATTAATACCTGAATCGGCCATAATTACCCGTGGGGATTTAAAAGGTATTTACACAGTGAGCACTCAAAATACTGCTGTGCTTCGATGGATTCGTACCGGCAGAAGTTACGGTGATAATATTGAAGTATTATCGGGCCTTAAAGCCGAGGAGCAATATATAACAGGTGCCGAAGGAAAGCTTTATAACGGAGCCAAAATTACCGTAGAGTAATTTTTTTTGCGTGAGGGATTGAAGCTTGCTGCCATGCAGCGCGTAAAGCCCGACCCCACAATGGGGATACGCCAAAGACATGATTAAAACCAATATAATAAACAGATGAAAGAAGGTTTAGCCGGTAAAATTGCCAAAGGATTTATAAGTTCTAAACTTACGGTACTCCTCATGATTGTGTTCATGGTAGTTGGGGTTTACAGTTCGTTTTTAATTCCGCGCGAGGAAGAGCCGCAAATAGACGTTCCCATGGCCGACATATTTGTTGGGTACCCAGGAGCCAGCCCTACCGCGGTGGAATCACGGGTTACTAAGCCTCTTGAAAAAATAATTTCAAATATTAAGGGGGTAGAATATGTGTATTCCACTTCCATGAAGGAGCAGGGAATGCTTATCGTTCAGTTTTATGTGGGCGAAGATATAGAGCGTTCTTATGTGAAGCTCTATAACGAGCTGATGAAAAATATGGATCAAATGCCATCCAACGTCACACAGCCTCTAATAAAAACCCGATCCATTGATGATGTTCCCGTTTTGGGACTCACCCTTTGGAGTAAGAATTATAACGACTTCCAGCTTAGGCAAATAGCCAACGAGCTTACTCAGGAAATTGAAAAAGTACCGGATGTCTCTGTTACAAAAAAAATAGGTGGTAGAAACCGCCAGGTAAGGGTGGTACTTGATAAAGATAAAATGGCTTCCAGCGGAGTCGATTTTCTAAGCATTACCGAAAAAATAAAAGCGAACAATCAACAACTTTCTTCGGGAAGTTTTGATTCCCAAGATTCAGAATTCCTTGTAACTACAGGTAGTTTTCTAGAATCGGCAAAAGATGTCGAGAACCTTATTGTAGGGGTACAGGGCAAACAGCCGGTTTACCTAAAACAGGTTTCCAAGGTTGTGGATGGGCCTGAAATACCCAAGGAATATGTTAATTTTGGATATGGCCAGGCCGACGAGCAGGCGGCAGACTATTCCTCAGAATACCCTGCAGTGACCATTTCTATAGCTAAAAGAAAAGGGGCCGATGCCATGAAAATTGCCGATGTGATCCTTGAAAAAGTAGAACATCTAAAAACTTCTTTAATTCCCGATGATGTTCATGTTGAGGTTACCCGAAATTATGGCGAAACCGCTTCCCAAAAAGTGTCGGAACTGCTAATGCATCTTTTGGGGGCGATTTTAGCAGTAACCCTAGTGGTAATGCTTGCAATGGGATGGCGGGGCGGCCTGGTAGTGTTCCTCTCGGTTCCTATTACCTTTGCCCTTACCCTACTTAGTTATTATATGTTGGATTATACCCTTAACAGGATTACTCTATTTGCCCTGGTATTTGTAACCGGGATTGTGGTAGATGATTCTATTATTATAGCCGAAAATATGCATAGGCATTTCAAGATGAAACGCCTCCCATTTAAACAAGCTGCTATTTATGCCATTAATGAAGTTGGGAACCCGACTATTCTGGCCACCTTAACTGTAATCGCTTCAGTTCTGCCTATGGCCTTTGTAAGCGGACTCATGGGGCCTTATATGAGCCCTATGCCAATTGGGGCTTCCATCGCGATGATCTTGTCCTTGTTTGTCGCTCTCACTATTACTCCATATCTGGGATACATCTTTCTGCGAGGAAAGGTTAAAAAAGGCCTAAAACAGGAAGAAGAAAAAGAGGTACGCCTGGAAGACAGTTTTATATACAGGCTCTATGCCAGGATTGAAACGCCACTGATTGAAAATCCTAAGAAACGATGGCTCTTTTTAGGGATTACCTTTTTGCTTTTACTAGGCTCTATTGCTCTTTTTTTTACAGAAACCGTCTTGGTAAAAATGTTGCCTTTTGATAATAAAAATGAATTTCAGATTATTATAGACATGCCCGAAGGCACTACTCTGGAACGAACAGCGGTAGTAACCAAAGAGATTAGCCAGTATCTCTCGCAACGTCCTGAAATCGTTAATTACCAAAGTTATGTGGGTACTTCAGCGCCAATCACCTTTAACGGACTGGTTAGGCATTACGATTTACGTGGTGCCAGTAATACGGCAGATATTCAGGTAAACCTGACCAAAAAAGGAGACCGCAGTGCTCAAAGCCATGATATTGCCAAATTGCTAAGACCGGACATTCAAAAAATAGCAGGAAAGTATGACGCCAATGTAAAAATTGTAGAAGTACCGCCGGGACCACCCGTGCTCTCTACCATCGTAGCCGAAATTTACGGGCTAGATTATGAAAAACAAATCGAAGTCGCCAAGGAAGTAAAGACTATCCTAAACAATACCCAAGATGTGGTTGATGTGGACTGGATGGTAGAAGCCGATCAAACCGAGTATGATTTTGAAATAGACAAAGAAAAGGCAATGTTGTATGGAATTGCCCCTCAGCAAATTGTATATACCTTAAAAAGTGCCTTGGGAGAAAGGGCAATCACCTTTCTTTATGATGAAAATGCTACCCAGCCGGTAGGAATTGTATTGGCCTTGGATGAAAAAGAAAAATCTTCTATAAGTGATATTTCCCAGATCCAAATAACTTCACTAAATGGGCAAATGGTTTCTGTTGGCGATTTAGTTGAAGTGAAAGAAAAAACGCTTGATAAAAGCATCTACCGTAAAAACCAGAAACGCGTGGTTTATGTAATGGCAGATATGGCCGGAGAATTGGAAAGCCCGGTTTACGCCATCCTTGGAATGGAAGATAAACTTAAAGAAATTGAACTTCCGAAGGGTTACAGTATGAACGAACTTTATCTGGAACAACCACAATATGAAGATAATTATACCGTGAAATGGGACGGGGAATGGCAAATTACACTTGAAGTATTCAGGGATCTGGGAATAGCCTTCTTGGGGGCAATCATTATCATCTACATTCTTATTGTAAGCTGGTTTCAGAACTTCAAAGCCCCAATAGTAATGATGGTAGCCATCCCGTTATCATTAATAGGGATTGTACTGGGCCACTGGATCATGGGGGCATTCTTTACAGCCACCTCCTTTATTGGAATGATCGCGCTGGCAGGAATTATGGTAAGGAACTCGGTACTATTAATAGATTTCGTGAATTTAAGGCTTGAAGATGGTATCCCGTTAAAACAGGCTGTAATAGAAGCTGGAGCAGTAAGGACCACACCCATTTTGCTTACCGCAGGGACTGTGGTAATAGGAGCTTTTGTGATTCTTTTTGACCCAATTTTCCAAGGGCTTGCCATCTCACTGATGGGTGGAACTATTGTTTCTACCATACTCACATTGCTAGTAGTGCCTCTTGTTTATTATATGATTGAAAAGAAAAATTACAAATAAGGTTTCGCTCATAAAAATCAAAAGTCCTTTAAAGTTAAATGAAAAATAAAAACATTATGAAATTATTAATTATAACTGCCATTGCTGAATTTCAAAAAGATGTATTAAAAATATTGAAAGCTGCCGAAATTGAAGCTTTCAGCAGTTCTGAAATAGAAGGCCATAAAAATGCAAATTCTTTTATTGCAGCCCTAAGTTGGTTCCCAGGAGAAAAGACTGGTAATGAGGCTATACTCTACTTTTCTATTACGAAAGAGAAACTTATAGCTCCGTTTTTCGAACTTATAAAAGAATATAATAAGAACCTCCCAACAAATAACCCTGTGAGGGCAGCGGTCGTTGGGATCGAGAAATTTATTTAACCCCTAACAATAAAAAAGATGATTAATAGAATGGTACGAAGAATAGCAGGAAGTTTTATCCTTATCAGTTTACTTTTAGCTATATATGTCAATTTAAATTGGCTATGGTTTACCGCATTTGTAGGAGCTAATTTATTACAGTCTTCCTTCACTAAATGGTGTTTGATGGAAGATATACTTAAAAAGCTGGGAGTAAATTAGATTTATTAAAATACTATAGTTTAGAGAGGGTATAGTTAATCTTCTCACATTAGTTGAAAGCTACTATCACAGTATTCCTTTTATAAAAATTTGTGGGC
The DNA here is from genome assembly GCF_000403785.1 of Gillisia sp. CAL575. GTDB lineage: Bacteria > Bacteroidota > Bacteroidia > Flavobacteriales > Flavobacteriaceae > Gillisia. The sequence continues at coordinate 169,786 of NZ_APHJ01000026.1, read as the reverse complement.
TACCTCCTTGAAAAAAAAATTAGATTAAAATCTTAATAATACGATATTGATTTAAAAGAAAAAAAAAATGGTAGCATCGTGGATGTTCGAAACCCTAAAATATATCAAGGGCGTAAGGTCGCGAATGCTATAAATATTCCTCTCAATGAAATTCTTGACCGTATCGATGAAATTAAAACCATGAAAAACCAATTGTTCTTTGTTGCGCTTCAGGAAATAGAAGAGGGCAGGCGGAAATATTTTTGAGGCGGCAAGGAATTAATTGCGTTAACAGAGGTTCATGAATTAATGTAAATAATTATTCATCTTAGAAAGGAAAGGATCATGTTAACAAGCTATCATATCTTAATTTGGCATTTAAAAAATTGTACATGACAATTTTAACAAACTAAAATATTGGGTTTCAGAATTTTAACTTTCAGAAAAAACACAACTATTTAATTGCTTTTTTAGATTATATATCAATTGGGCAAAACATTATTCTGAACCTTCAGGTACCAGAGCTTTGTCAAAAAACTTATTCAGTTTTGTGTTACAACCCAGTATTCTTTTAGATCGTCAATAAAAAGTAGAAGTAACTTCAATTTGTTTTAATTGATTACTTTTTGAAGAAAAAGAACTGTAAAAGTGTTTAGTATGGATAATCTATTGTTACTTATCAATAAATATTTGTGTGCTAAGAATAATTTTGAGGCCATTTAAATAAAATACAACGCATAATCCCAAACTTATAAAGCTAGACCGAGAAATAAATTAAAGAAATTAGAATAGCTGTTCTATAGATAATTATGAAGCCTTACCTTTGAGCCTTAATTTTTAAAAGCTGTTTAGAATGACACCCTTAAGTGCAATTTCTCCAATTGATGGAAGATATCATCAAAAAACCAAAAAATTATCGGCTTATTTTAGTGAGGAAGCTCTAATAAAATATAGAGTTCGAGTTGAAATTGAATATTTTATAGCCTTATGCCAATTGCCTCTGCCTCAGTTAAAAGAAGTAGACACTTCCATTTTCCCAAAGTTACGAGATATTTATGAGAATTTCACCTCACTAGATGCATCTGCAATCAAAGAAATTGAGAAGACAACAAATCATGATGTAAAGGCTGTAGAATATTTTATAAAAGAAAAATTCGAGGAGCTTTCTTTGAGTCAGTTTAAAGAATTTATCCATTTTGGTCTTACTTCACAAGACATCAACAACACGGCAGTTCCTTTAAGTTTAAAAGAGGCGATTTCTAACGAATATATTCCAGCTCTTAATGAAATAATAGAAAAACTAGAAAGTTTAAGTGCAGATTGGGCAAATATTCCTCTATTAGCAAGAACTCATGGGCAACCCGCTTCCCCTACTCGCTTAGGCAAAGAAATGCAGGTCTTTACTACCAGATTGAATGAACAGCTTAAGTATTTAAACAACATTCCTAATGCTGCCAAGTTTGGAGGTGCCACAGGAAACTTTAATGCTCATAAGGTAGCGTATGGAACAATAGATTGGAAAAAATTTGGATCTAGTTTTGTTCAAGATACTTTAGGTTTACATCATTCTTTTCCAACTACTCAAATTGAACATTACGACCATATGGCTGCTATGTTTGATGCTTTAAAGCGTATTAACAATATTCTTATAGATCTGGATAGGGATTTCTGGACCTATGTGTCTATGGATTATTTTAAACAGAGTATAAAAAAAGGAGAAGTAGGTTCTTCTGCAATGCCGCATAAAGTGAATCCTATAGATTTTGAAAATAGCGAAGGGAATCTTGGAATTGCAAATGCTATTTTCGAACATTTATCTTCAAAATTACCTATAAGTAGATTACAACGAGATCTAACGGATAGTACGGTTCTAAGAAATATTGGAGTACCAATTGGACACAGCCTAATTGCATTTCAGTCTACGCTTAAAGGTTTAAACAAGCTTCTTTTAAATGAAGATAAGATAAAATTAGACCTTGAAAATAACTGGGCTGTAGTAGCAGAAGCTATTCAAACTATTTTAAGAAGAGAAGGCTATCCTAATCCTTATGAGGCTCTTAAAGGTTTAACGAGAACTAATGCTGCCATTACCAAACATAGCATGGCTGACTTTATTGAAACTCTTGAAGTAACTGAAGAGATCAAGAATGAATTAAAAGTAATTACTCCGCAAAATTATACGGGTATATAAAACCTATTTTATAAATAGTAAAAAAGCCCTTGATAAATTTCAAGGGCTTTTTTACTTATATAATAATGCATTTACATTTGGTCACTAGATAGCATCTTGGAAATACCTTCCAAACCATCCAGATCTATATCTCCTTTTTGAAGAGATCTTACCAATTGCAAAATATCCGATGGATTCATATCATCTCCTAAAACTCTAGCAATTCCCATCCCTCGTACTTCATCCTCTCCATAAACTATAATTTCATCTACAGCTTCATCATCCCCTGTAAAATATACTGCCATTTTAGAACTACCTCCACCAAACTTCATTAAGAGCTGATATTTTTCATCTTTAAGAATATTAGAAATCTTTGTCTTTTCAGCCTCTATTTTAGTTTCATTTTCCTGTTTCTTAGGAATCGCTAAAATATTGATCTTCTTAACTGTTTCCAATGTCTTTTTTTGATCTTCAGTCAACTTTTCTGTATTTGCAAACAAGCTAGTTGGTAAATCTACAGCGACAAATTCTTTATCACCTTGATTATGTACATAATATTCTTGCAAACTTTGATTATTATCACAAGACATCATTAAAATCACCGAACCAAAAAGAGCTATTCGTTTAAGTATATTCATATTTTAGATTTTAGATTTTTTGTTTGCTTTCTTCAATTCCTCAGCACCAGGAACTTTTAAGTCTGTAGCAAGTTTAGAAAGTTGTGTAAGATCAATGTCCCCAGTAATACTTAGGATCATAGAAATTGGCTTCCCGTCTTTTTCCCCATCCATGAACATAAAAAGCTCACTTACAAAATTATCGTTTCTACCGGCTTTAGAATAAAATTTAATATTCTTTCCATCTTCATTAACTCTCATTAATTGCTCTAAAGAACCATTACTTAGATAGGAAGCCACATCCGACTGCATTTGAGAACGTACTCCCGGAGCCGAACTGGTGAACATTCGTATTTCCTTTAAATTCTCAATAAGCTTTATATATTGTTGTGCTTCTGGATCTGTTGAACTTAAGTCTACTTTTGCCAATAATTTAAACATTTTACTGGTCATGATCATGGCATCTACTTCTTTCATATTTTCATATTTCTCAAAACTCTGAGAATATCCTAATAATGAAACTAAACTTAAGGCAATAACTAATATTGATTTTTTCATTTGTATTGATTTTTATTGATCTTTAATAAATTTGTTTTTGGTTTTATTGAATTCATTTAAATATTGCAAATCTTCTTTTCCATCGCTAAAAACATTAGCCACCATCTGCAATGTCTCTTTTGTTTTTAAATATGCTTGTTCTGGATCCTCAATAGTTCCTAAATTTTGATCTTCCAGCTTGTTATTCGTAAAATCATTAAAAAATAAAAAACTCATAACAATTAAAATACTTGCCGCAATTCCTGCCAAGGCCCATTTCTTTCTAAGCACCGATTCTACTAGAATTTCTTTTTTATACTCGATTTTTTTAGCATCAATATTAAAATTGAAAATACTTTTATAAGCAACAAATTCTTCGGGAATTTCATTAGTACTAAAATATTCCTTTAGATCTCTTTCCTCTTTAAGAGATGTTTCTCCTTCCTCATATTTCTGCAATATCCTTCGCAAATTATTTAATTCCATACCTATGTACTTTTAGTAACTCTTCTTTAATTTTTTTTCTTGCTCTAGATAGTGTAACTCGAATTGCCGGTTCTTTCATCTTAGTAATTTTAGCTATTTCGCTATAATCAAATTCTTCAATATCCCTTAACTGAAAAATTACTTTTTGTTGTTCTGGAAGCATTTCAACAATTTTTTCTATATGCTTCATCTCATCATTCAACTCTGTCTTAGAATGAACCGATAATTCGTTACTATCATAATTAGTATGAATTATCCTTAAATTATTATTAGACTTAGCTTTTAATTGATCCAAACAGTAATTTTTAGTAACAGATATCATAAAAGCTTCTATGTTGGCATAGTCCTTGACCTTATCCTTTCGATTCCAGATCTTTAAGATCACTTCCTGTGTTGCATCTTCAGCTGCTTCTTTAGATATAAGCAAACGCAGTGCCAAACGGAACATTTTATCCTTTACGGGATCTATTAACCTTAAAAAGGTATGATGCTTCATTAAGTTGGTTGGTTTATTAAAGACCTTCTTATACTTAAGACGATTTATATCGAACTTTGTAACAACAATATTGTATTTATTGCAATTTTGTCTTTATTTTTAGAATCTTAATTAAAAATCAATTAAAACTGCTATGAAAATTTTTAAATCTGTACTATTCACCCTGCTTTTTAGCACATTTTTTGTCTCTTGTTCCAGTGATCAAGATGATGAAAAGCCAACAGTAATTGAACCTACCCCAACAACCGTAGATTTAACTGTTGAGAAGTTTGTTTATCGCGGAATGAATGATATTTATCTTTATAAGGCTGATGTCCCAGTATTAGCTGATAATTATTTTGCTTCTGAAGAGGCGAAAAATGACTTTTTAGATAATTATGCATCTCCTGAAGATCTTTTTTATGATGGATTAACCGCATCTCAAGATAGATTTAGCTTTATAGTTGATGATTATATAGAGTTGGAAAATTCTTTTAGCGGAATTAGTAAAACCAGCGGTTTATCTTATGGCTTAGTAAGATATTGTCAAGGATGTAGTGAGGTATTTGCATATGTTCGCTATATATTACCAAATACTCCTGCTGCAGCTTCAGGTTTAAAAAGAGGAGATATTATCAATAGAGTAGATGGACAACAAATTACAGATGCTAATTTTACTCAATTATTTGCCCCAGATGCTTTTACTGTTGGATTAGCCACTTTAGAAGGAAGTACTATAACTCCTACTGATGAAACTTTTGACCTTACCAAAATTGCTGATTATAATACTAACCCAGTATTTATATCTAAAACTTTAGATGTAGAAGGACAGAAAGTTGGTTATTTAATGTACAATAGTTTTACCGCAGATTATGATCCTCAATTGAACGATGCGTTTGGTCAATTTAAAGCAGATGGAGTTACAGATCTTATTTTAGATTTAAGATATAATGGTGGTGGTTCTGTTAGAACGGCAACAGATCTTGCTTCTATGATCACTGGACAATTTTCTGGACAGTTATTTATGAAGGAGTTTTGGAATGCGGAATACCAAGCATATTTTGAAAGTGAAGCTCCCGAAAGATTACTCAATAATTTTAATACCTCTATTAAATCTGGAGACGCAATAAATAGTTTAAACTTAAATCGTGTTTATATTATAACGACGGGTCGTTCTGCATCTGCTAGCGAGTTAGTTATTAATGGACTTAATCCTTATATAAATGTTGTACAGGTAGGTGAAACTACTACTGGTAAATTTCAAGCTTCTGTAACCTTATATGATTCTAGTAATTTTGGAAGACAAAATGCAAATCCAAGTCATACATACGCTATTCAGCCTTTAGTTTTAAAATCTGTGAATTCTGCGGGTGTTTCAGATTACATCAACGGATTAGTTCCAGATATTGAAATATTTGAAGATTATAGAAATCTTGGAACTTTAGGTGAAGTAAGTGACCCGTTACTAAACGCAGCAGTTAATGCTGTAGTTGGAAATAGAATTTCAATTAATAACGATTTCCAGAAGTATGAATTTGTAGGCGAAAGCACTATGAAAGATTTAAATTATCAAAGAATGTATATTGATAAAGTTCCTACTTTGATCGAAAAATAATATCTAATAATAATTATATAAAAAGGGTTTCGATGCTATCGAAACCCTTTTTTTTTATTTTAAAGTTTATATTTAAAAATTCAATGCCAATCCAAACCTTGCATTCCTACCACGGGTATTGAATCTATAAATTTCTTCATAATCTTCATTCGTAAGATTACTTACCCCTCCAAAGATCTTTATGTTTTCATTTACTCTGTGACTAATATAAAAATCTAATAGATTATAGCTTTTTAATGTCACTTCTTTGCTTTCAAAAGTTGCGCTGTCAAAATATGAATCTGTTCTATCATCATTAAATTGGTAGGTTAAGGATGCAAAAGAATTAGCTGAAATATTATAATTTAGAGAAGCATTCAGCTTATGCTTTGGAATTCTCAAAGCAAATCTTTCTTCAGCTTCAGTAAAAGTGTAATTAGTCTTCATATTAAGTTTATCTGAAAACACATAATCCAACTCTAACTCTACCCCACTTGCATTGAACGTTTCATCTATATTTCTATATTCAGAAACAAAATTAACGGGATCTACTGTTACAAAATCTATATAATTGGTTGTTTCTCTATTAAAATAAACAGCACTAAGCCTAAACGCATCCGAGTTTAACTCAAATCCTGCTTCTACTGTAGCACTTTCTTCTGGATCTAATTCAATATTTCCATAAGTACTATCATATAATTGATATAAGGAAGGAGTAATATAGGCAGTGCTATAAGAAGCCAAAGCTTTTACATCTACATTTTTTAATTTTACATTATAAGATGGATTAATATTATATACCAAGTTTGTACCGTATTCACTATGAATATTTAGTCTAGCCCCGGAATTAATATTTAAGCCTTTACCAGATATGTAAACCATATTGAAATAAGGATCTAAAATATCAAATTTTGCAACATCTTCATTTACCGTTTGAGCAAAATCGGTTTCACCAAAAGGAATGCTATAACTATTAAAACTGCTAAAAACACCGTTTAAACCAATTATAGTATGAAATTTATTATTGAATATATATTTATTATGAGCATCAAAAGCATAGACTTTACTGTCATATTTACTCGGGAAATCCGAAATAATCTCACGTTTTAATTCAGAATAGCTGTCGCTAAATATGAAGCTTCCATTTTTATAAGTGGCCACCCAATGGCTACCCGTTCTAAACTGCTGACTCTCCAATACATTATCTGCATCTGCATACATAAAGGCATCATCAAAAGACGATTCAAAATCGTCATAATTTCCGTAGAAGTAAAATTTTAATTTTTCACTTATCTTATATCCAACTCTTGCATACACATTGTATTTTGAAAATGGATTGTCTTCAAAGTTTTCCTCTTCATTTTCTGAAGCTACCGCAGACATATTTTCTGAATGCCTATTACTGAAATTAACTTGATAATCGAATTTAGAAAGCTTACCACTTAAGCCTACAGAATTATCAAATTGAGCAATGTTATAATTGGCGTTATTTTGAGTTTGATTAGTTCCCAATACAGATTGTAATTGCAATCCAATCTTTTTATCTACCGGGGATTTTGTAGTAATATTAATAACTGCAGCAGCAGCACCAGAACCATAAAGTGTGCTAGATGCACCTTTAATAATTTCTATGGAAGCTACCTGATCTAAAGGTAAAAGACGCAAATCGAAATCGTTCGAAATTGCCGAAGGATCACTCAACTGTACTCCATCTACCAATATTACAACCTGCCGGTTTCTCCCTCCACGAACATAATATCCTAAATTTTGTCCGTCATTACTACGGGTTCCATTAATTTCGATCCCACTTACTCTGTTAATTACTTCAGGCAAACTTTGTCCGCTGCTTCTTTCCAGATCTTTAGCCGTAATTTTCGTAATAACTTTACCGCTGTTTTCGCGTTTCAGTTTAAATTTAGAATCGATCAGGACTACTTCATCCAAAGTGTCCATTGCCGTTTGTTTTTGTTGTCCATAGAACAATCCGGTGCACAACAAGGCACCACAAATCCATAATTTTTTTAGCATAATTAATTTTTTGCCAGGAAAAAAGATGTAGAATCACCTACACCAAACTCTTATCCCGAAAGTTTGACATTAGCGAATTTTGGCAGGTCTCCTGGCTTGTGTCCTATTGTTTACCTTCCCATGCGTATTCGCACAGTGGTTTTAAGAAGTAGTAACAATAGGCATCCCAATTATCCCGATAATTATCAGGACTCGGGACTAAACTTACAGTTGCGGGAACAGCTTTGGATTTTTTATTTTCTGAATAATTAATTCTGAAATTAAATCACCAAATTCCCTTTTAATTGATGCAATTTCTATTTATTTGAAGATGGCACCAAACCAAAAATTCTGTGCGAAATTAAACATTTATACATCTTAGGCTTTAAAAATTTTAAATAATATTACTTTTGAACCTCAAACAGGTGAACTTTGCATAAACTTTATTTTCTTTTGTGTCTTATTATTTTCTCGTCATGTAAAAATGAAGAGTCAAAGATTATTTATTCAGAACCTTCTGGAAAAGTTATTCCTGTTGAATTTGCAAAAGGATTCAGCATACAACAGTTTGAAGGATACAAATTGCTAATCGTAAAAGATCCGTGGCCAAAAGCTGATAAAAGCTTTACCTATTTGTTAGCTAAAAAAGGGACTAGTATCCCTTCTGAACTTGAGTATGACCTGAAAGTAACTATTCCAATTCAAAAAATTGTTGTTACCTCTACCACTCATATTCCATCTTTAGAAATTCTAAATGAAGAAGGAAGCTTAGTAGGTTTTCCTGGACTCGATTATGTCTCTTCAGAAAAAACCAGAGCACGCATCACTAAAGGTCTTATTACCGAATTAGGTCAAAACGAATCTATTAATACTGAAATACTTATTTCATTAGATCCAGATCTCGTGGTTGGTTTTGCCATAGATGGAAATAATAAAACTCTTAATACCATCCAGAAAAGCGGAATTCCGGTTATCTATAATGGAGATTGGATAGAAGAATCTCCGCTAGGCAAAGCAGAATGGATCAAATTTTTCGGAGCGTTTTATAACAAAGACGCACAAGCTTCAGAAGAATTTAATGCAATAAAGAAATCCTATCTTGAGTCAAAAGAGTTAGCGAAAAACGCAAAGTCCAGACCAACCGTTCTCAGTGGTTCTATGTATAAAGATCAATGGTATGTTCCTTATGGAAACTCGTGGCAAGCTAAATTTATTAAAGATGCCAACGCCAATTATATTTACAAGGATACCAAAGGTTCTGGTAGTATTGCATTATCTTTTGAAAGTGTTTTAGATAAGAGTAAAGATGCAGAGTATTGGGTAGCTCCAGGGCAATTTCAATCTTTTCAGCAATTATTGGAAACTTCTACCCATTATAACCAATTTAAAGCAGTTCAAGATAGAAATGTTTTTACCTATAGTAATTCTACAGGTTCCACTGGAGGAGTTTTGTATTACGAGCTTGCACCTACTAGGCCAGATCTGGTTTTAAAAGATCTAATAAGCATATTTCATCCATCGCTATTATCAGATTATAAGCCCACATTTTTTAAAGCCTTGCAATAAATGCCATATACAGCAAGATATAAAGGACTTTTGCTATTGCTTTTTGTATTAGTGATACTTATGGCACTTGTAAATGTTAGTCTGGGATCTGTAGAAATCCCTTTAAATGATATATTTAGTATCTTATTTACAAAAGAAGCAAGCCAAGAAAGTTGGCAATATATTATTCTAGAATATAGGCTTCCAAAAGTATTTACAGCCATATTCACAGGCTCTGGACTTGCCGTAAGTGGATTATTAATGCAAACGTTATTTAGAAATCCACTGGCAGGACCATATGTTTTAGGACTAAGTAGTGGTGCCAGTTTGGGAGTCGCAATAGTAATTATGGGAGCATCGGTTTTTGGTGTAGGAACCGCAGCTTTATTACTTTCAAAATGGAGCTTAGTGATTGCTTCTAGTTTAGGAAGTTTATTAGTACTTATAGCCGTTTTATTGGCTTCAGCAAAACTAAGGGACACTATGGCAATTCTTATTATAGGCCTTATGTTTGCCAGTCTAACCGCTGCAGTAGTAAGTGTTTTAGCCTATTTTAGTCCGGCAGCACAATTGCAACAATACATATTCTGGTCATTTGGAAGTCTTGGAAATTTATCGTGGCAAGAAGTTTCTATTTTGGCGATTTTCTGGTTCGTTGGAATTGTGTTAGCCGTATTTTGTGTTAAGAATTTAAACACGCTTCTATTGGGTGAAAATTACGCAAGAAGTCTAGGGGTTAAAATAAGTACTAATCGGTTTATAATAATTATTGCTACCAGTTTATTAGCCGGAAGTATTACTGCATTCGCGGGACCAATTGCTTTTGTAGGACTGGCTGTGCCTCATTTAATACGGCAAGTAATTCCAACAAACGATCATAAAATTTTGCTGCCAGCTGTAATTTTTGGTGGAGCGATACTTATGTTAGTTTGCGATATTGCCGCTCAATTACCCGGAAGCGAATACACCTTACCCATTAATGCAATTACTTCCTTAATTGGAGCTCCAGTTGTAATTTGGTTGTTGATTAGAAAACGAAAATTCATATTTTAATATCAAAACATCTACTTCAAATAAAGTGATTAGCGCCAATAATCTAAGTATTGGTTACCGAAATAAATCGGGTGATACCTGCATTGCTAGTGCTATTAACCTCGAAATTGATGAAGGCGAATTGGTAGGACTTATAGGTGTAAATGGTGTTGGAAAATCTACGCTATTAAGAAGTCTAAGCGGTGTACAACCGTATTTAAAGGGAGAAGTTTCAATTTTGAATAAGAATCTACATAAACTTTCTTCTGAAGATCTGGCAAAAACCATTAGCGTGGTGCTTACAGAACAACCGATATCCAAAAATTTAAGCGTTTCTGAATTGATCGCCTTAGGAAGACAGCCCTATACTAATTGGATCGGATCATTATCAAAAGAAGACAGATATAAAATTCAAACTGCAATAGAATTGGTGAATATTGAAGCTCTTAAAGATAAAAGATGTTTCGAGTTGAGCGATGGTCAGCTTCAAAAAGTGCTAATTGCAAGAGCATTAGCGCAGGATACTCCTTTTATAATTCTAGACGAACCTACCACGCACTTAGATATGTATCATCAAGCTTATGTGCTTAAACTCTTAAAAAAACTTACTACAGAGACTAATAAAAGTATTCTCTTTGCAACACATGAAATTAATTTAGCGCTTCAGCTCTGTGACAAAATTATAATCATGGAAAATGACAAGGTAATTGCTGGCACTCCCAAGGAGCTTATAGAAAAAAATTCATTTTCAAACATCTTTCCTAGCGATCTTATTTATTTTGATAATGAATCGGTTTCATTTAAAATTAGAACTTAATAGGTTCCTTTCGAATTCAATATTATTCTCTTCAAAAGAAATTCAATTAAGTATATTTGAAGAAAGGGAATCCATCTATGACTGAATCCATTTTAATACCCCTCATTTTTAGCATATCCCTAGTTCTAGGAATAGGGACTGGGTATCTTCTAACCAAGCTTAAGATGAAAGCTTCTTCTGAAATAATCAATGCCGAAAATATTCAATTAAAACATCATTTAGAAGAAGTTAAAAATCAGCATAACAACAGCTTAGAAGATATTAAAAAAACTAATTATGAAGCCAAACAACTTTTAGAAAAACAATTGACTAAAATTGAAACTGAGAGGGAATTTATAAGAAAAGAAAAAGATTTCTTGAGTACAGAACTGGCTACTAGGAACTCGGAATTTGAAAGTTTAGCTCATAAAAATTCTGAACAAAAAAAGGAAGTTGAACAATTACAAGAACGCTTCAGTAAAGAATTTGAAAATCTCGCCAACAAGATTTTTGAGCAAAAATCGGAGAAATTCACTTTGATGAATAAAGAGAATATTCAAAATATATTAGATCCACTTGGAGAGAAAATTAAAAGCTTCGAGCAAAAGGTAGATAAAAACAATACCGATTTCATTCAAAGACATGCTCAACTAGGCGAACAGCTAGTGCATTTAAACAAACAGAATCTTAAAATCAGCGAAGAAGCAATCAATCTTACCAAAGCATTAAAAGGTGACAATAAAATGCAGGGGAATTGGGGAGAAATGGTATTGGAAAGGGTTTTAGAACGAAGCGGACTCCAGAAAGACAGCGAATATTTTGTTCAGCAGAACTTTCACAATGAGAATGGGAAAAGAGTGATGCCCGATGTGGTGATCCATTTGCCGGGAGAAAAGAAAATGATCATCGACTCTAAGGTTTCTCTAAATGCTTATGAGCGTTATATGAATGACGATGATGAATCTCAAAAATCACTACATCTAAAGAACCATGTGATTTCAGTAAAAAAACGGGTAGACGAATTAGGAGCAAAAAATTATCATGCCTTGTATCAAATGGAAAGCCCAGATTTTGTCTTGCTTTTTATTCCAATAGAAGCTGCATTTGCCGTGGCATCTAATAGCTATCCTCATTTATATAATGATGCTTTTGATAAAAATATTATTATTGTAACTCCTACTACCCTTTTGGCCGTTCTCAAAACTATAGATAGTATGTGGCAAAATGAGAAGCAAAAGCAAAATGCCATAGATATTGCAACTCAGGCCGGAGCTTTATACGATTCTTTTGCTAATTTAACCGAAGACCTAATAAAGGTTGGCAAGCAAATAGGAACTGTACAAAACACCTATGACAGTGCCATGAAAAAGTTGACTGGAAAAGGAAATCTTATTAGAAAAGTAGAACGTTTAAAAAAGCTGGGGGCTAAAGCCAATAAACAATTAAACACTAAATTGTTAGCTCAATCTCAGGAAGATTTAGATGAAAATATAGAAACAAAGAGCAATACATTAACTCAATAATTATATGAAACTATTAATTAGGCTATTCTTCCTTTCTTTCTTTTTTACTAGTTCGTTATATTCTCAAACTTCTTACTTCCCAACTGGAAGTTCGTGGGAATTGAAAGATCCTAAGGATTTTAAAATAGATGCAGCAAAGTTAAATGATGCAATAGAATTTGCTACAGAAAACGAATATTCTGGTTCTAAGGACCTAAGAATTGCAATTCTAGAGGGATTTAGTAAAGAACCATTCCATGGGATCACTGGGCCAACCAAGACACGTGGTGGTCCTACAGGGGTTATCTTAAAAGATGGATATATTATAGCTCAATGGGGAAATCCAGAAAGAGTAGATATGACCTTTAGTGTAACTAAAAGTTTTTTATCCACCACCGCCCTACTCGCTTTGGATAAAGGATTAATTGATAATTTTGAGGATCCTCTGACCAAATATGTTTGGGATGGTACTTTTGATGGTAAACATAATGCTGAAATTACCTGGAAACACTTATTACAACAAAATTCAGATTGGAGTGGTGAACTCTGGGGAGGCTTAGATTGGGCTGATAGACCTCCATCTGAAGGTGATTTAGACGATTGGAAAAATAGAAAATTAAATATTCCCGGAACCATATTCGAATATAATGATGTTAGAGTTAATTTACTGGCTTACTCCCTTTTACAAGTTTGGAGGAATCCACTTCCACAAGTTTTAAAGGAAAAAATAATGGATCCTATTGGTGCTTCTACCACCTGGCGATGGTTTGGGTCTGAAAATAGCTGGATAGATCTTGACGGACAAAAAATGCAATCTGTTACAGGTGGAGGACATTCCGGGGGTGGTATGTTTATAAATTCCCTAGATATGGCTAAATTTGGATTGCTTTTCGAGAATAATGGTAAGTGGAATGATACGCAATTAATTTCCGCTAAAACTATAAAAGAAGCTATTCAACCCTCTATTCCAAATGCAAATTATGGGTATATGTGGTGGCTAAATAAACTTGGAGATAGGCATTGGAAAGGACTTTCTGAGGATATTTTTTATGCGGCTGGATTCGGAGGTAATTTTATAGTGATAGACCAAGCTGAAAATTTAGTAATAGTAACAAGATGGCTAGAGCCATCTCAAATTGAAACATTCATGAACAAAGTATATAACGCCTTATAATATGAAAAGATTTTTATTTTATTTTCTTGGAGCACTCTTTTTACTGTACATCCTATATTTCGTATTCGTGAGTTTGGTGCCTTACAGCGAAGGAACCAGAAGTGGCGAGCTTATTAAGTTTAGTAATAAAGGAGTGATTGTAAAAACCTGGGAAGGAGAGATTAGCCAAGGGATTAGTGGGGCACAGATTTTTCAATTTTCAGTTTTAAGTGGTAAGGAAGAAGTTATTAAGAAGCTTCAAAACAATGAAGGGAATTATGTCAAACTCACCTATGTTGAGCGCTATACTAAATTTTTCTTTTGGGGCGATTCCTCTTATTTTATTACCGAAGTTGAAGAAGCCCAATCCCCACATTTTAGAGACCGATAATGGAAAAATCACACAAAAAAATAACCGAATCTCAGGTAGAGATTTCAGAATTAATGCTTCCCTCCCATTCTAATTTCAATGGAAAGATACATGGAGGCCACCTACTTTCATTATTAGATCAAATTGCTTTTGCATGTGGCTCAAAACACTCTAGAGCATATTGTGTAACTGCGAGCGTAGATACGGTAGATTTCTTGAAACCTATAGAAATTGGCGAATTGGTTACACTTAAGGCATCTGTAAATTATGTGGGTACAAGTTCTATGGTAATTGGAATAAGAGTAGAATCTGAAAATATCCAGTCTGGAAAAGTGAACCATTGTAATTCCTCTTATTTTACAATGGTTGCAAAGGACAAGGAAGGAAAATCATTACCCGTACCAGGACTTATTTTGGAGACTGATGATGATATAAGAAGATTTGTAAAATGTGTTAAGCGAAATAAAATGAAATTTAAGCGACAAAAAGAATTTCATGAAACAGATTTCTCTTCTAAGGAATACATTCACTTACTAGATGAATATAACGTTAAAATTGAGCTATAATTGAAATTCAACGGGTTTATTCTAAGCTTATTTTTAGCAATTTTATTAGCATTTTTCTTTCCAACAGCACTCTCCAATCTTCCCATTGGGACAATTACCGACCTTGGAATTGCTTTTATATTCTTTTTCTATGGCTTAAAACTTGCGCCAGAAGAATTAAAGTTAGGCTTTCTAAATTTTAAAGCTCACATCCTTATTCAACTTTCAACATTTTTAATTTTTCCCCTGCTTACTTTTTTATTCATTCCACTATTTGAAAGCGGCACGCAATCGGAATTATGGCTTTCTGTCTTTTTCTTAGGTGTTTTACCCTCTACCGTTTCATCCTCGGTGGTAATGGTTGCCATTGCTAAAGGGAATCTTCCTACAGCCATTTTTAATGCAAGTATTTCAGGGCTTATTGGAATCTTAATCACTCCATTATGGTTGAGTTTTTTCATGGCTAAATCTGGAGATTTTGACTTTTTAGTGATCCTGTATAAACTCTGCTTGCAAATTGTTCTTCCACTAATTTTAGGACTTTTACTACAAAGATATTTAGGTAAATTTGCACGTAAACATAACACTAAGCTTGGTTACTTCGATAAGGCAGTTATTGTACTTATTGTTTATACAAGTTTTAGCAATTCCTTTAATTCTGGCTTATTCGAGAATATCAATATTTATGATCTTTTAAAGATCACGGGTATAGTAATTTTATTATTCTTCACAATGTATTTTCTAATTGGAGTGATTTGTAAATGGCTAAATTTCAGTATTCAAGATACTATTACCGCAAAATTCTGCGGAACAAAAAAATCTTTAGTTCATGGATCGGTAATGGTAAAAATTATATTTGGTGCAAGTGCTAGCGTAGGAATATTTCTGCTGCCAATCATGCTATATCATATTCTGCAACTCTTAATAGTAACCATTTTTGCTGAAAAATATAGGAAGAGAATAGACACAATTTCAGAATAACCAAATCCTAATCTATAGGTACAGAGCAATTTCTGAAGCATTGATAGTGAACAAGATCCAACCAATTAATAATAATAAACCTCCTAATGGAGTAATTGGTCCAAGAAATTTCCATTTACTATTGTTAGCAGAACTCAAACATAATCCATAGATACTAAATGAAAATAGAACTACTCCAATTATAAAACACCAACCCATAATTTGTTGAGAGGTCTCTATAAATGGAAAGATCACACCAGAAATTATAATTATTAAAGCATGATACATTTGGTAACGCACGCCGGTTTCGAAACTTTTTTGAAGTTCTTCTGAAAATCTTTTCTTTAAGGCATGGGCACCAAAAGCGCCAAATAAAACAGCCAAGCCTCCATAAACGCCCCCAAAAATCAGCATTAATTCTTTCATGATCTTTACAATTTATTAATTAAAAATAAAAAAGGCTATCCAATAATGAATAGCCTTTTTTCTATAAACCTTAAATTATTTACTCAAATACATTTTTCTTCTCGCATATAGATCGTAGAAGATATCATCCTTCAAACTATCTATAAAAAGAATACTTTCTCCGGTACTCTTCATTTCTGGTCCTAACTGTTTATTAACATTATGAAATTTGTCAAAAGAGAATACCGGCTGTTTAATTGCGTATCCTGTTAACTGAGGATTAAAATCGAAATCTGTCACCTTCTTTTCACCTAGCATTACTTTAGTTGCATAATTCACATATGGCTCTCCATATGCCTTCGCAATAAAAGGAACGGTACGAGAGGCTCTAGGATTAGCTTCTATGATATAAACTATATCGTCTTTAATAGCAAATTGGATATTAATTAGTCCAACGGTATTTAAGGCTAATGCAATCTTGTTTGTATGGTCTTTGATTTGTTGCATTACAAGATCTCCTAAATTAAAAGGAGGAAGTAAAGCATTAGAATCTCCAGAGTGAACTCCACATGGCTCTATATGTTCCATGATCCCAATAATGTATACATTCTCACCATCACAAATAGCATCTGCTTCAGCCTCTATAGCGCCATCTAAATAATGGTCTAAAAGCAATTTGTTGTTAGGCATCTTACTTAAGAGATCTACAACATGTTCTTCTAATTCGTTTTTATTAATCACGATCTTCATTCCTTGTCCTCCTAAAACGTAGGATGGTCTAACTAATATTGGAAAATCAAGTTCATCTGCAATCGCCAAGGCTTCATCTGCAGTTTCAGCAACTCCAAATTCTGGAAATGGAATATCATTATCTTTCAATAATTTAGAAAAACTTCCTCTGTCTTCCGCAAGATCTAAAGATTGAAAGCTTGTTCCTATTACTTTTATCCCGTATCTGTCTAATTTTTCAGCAAGTTTAAGAGCAGTCTGTCCACCAAGTTGAACAATTACGCCTTCTGGTTTTTCATGTCTAATAATATCGTAGATATGCTCCCAGAAAACTGGTTCGAAATATAATTTATCTGCAACATCAAAATCTGTTGAAACAGTTTCAGGGTTACAGTTGATCATAATAGTTTCATAACCACATTCTGCAGCTGCAAGCACCCCATGTACACAACTATAATCGAATTCTATTCCCTGACCTATTCTATTAGGTCCAGATCCTAAAACAACTATTTTCTTTTTATCGCTTACCTTACTTTCATTATCCACATACCTAGATCCATCTGCCCTTTCAATTTCTGCTTCAAATGTGGAGTAGTAATAAGGAGTTTCTGCTTTAAATTCGGCTGCACAAGTATCTACCAATTTAAAGATTCTATTAATATTTAGCTCATCTCGTCTTTTATAAACTTGACTTTCTAAACATTTCAGCATATGCGCGATCTGTCTATCTGCAAAACCTTTCTGCTTAGCTTCTAGCATTAGATCCTTGGGTAAAGTATCTATATTAAATTTTGAAATTTCAACCTCCAATGCATATAATTCCTCGTATTGCTTAAGGAACCACATATCAATTTTCGTGATCTCATGAATTCTGCTTAAGGGAATTCCAATTTGGATTGCATCATAAATCACGAATACTCTATCCCAGCTTGCATGAGTTAACTTATCTATAATCTGTTCGTAATTGGTATAACTTTTCCCATCTGCTCCAAGTCCATTTCTCTTTATTTCTAAAGATTGTGTGGCCTTATGCAAAGCTTCTTGAAAAGATCTTCCAATTCCCATCACTTCACCTACAGATTTCATTTGAAGCCCTAACGTACGATCGCTACCTTCAAATTTATCGAAATTCCATCGAGGAATTTTCACGATTACATAATCTAAAGTAGGTTCGAATAATGCCGAAGTAGATTTAGTGATCTGGTTCTCTAATTCATCTAATGTAAATCCTATTGCCAGCTTTGTAGCTATCTTTGCAATTGGATACCCAGTTGCTTTAGAGGCCAGTGCAGAAGATCTTGATACTCTAGGATTGATCTCCACAGCAATTATATCTTCATTTTTATCTGGACTTACAGCGAATTGAACGTTACAACCTCCAGAAAAATCTCCAATATTGCGCATCATTTTGATAGCGAGATCTCTCATTTTCTGAAATGTAACATCACTTAATGTCATGGCAGGAGCAACTGTAATAGAATCTCCTGTATGTATACCCATAGGGTCCATATTCTCTATAGAACAGATAATTACAACATTATCATTCTTATCTCTTAAAAGTTCTAACTCGTATTCTTTCCATCCAATTAAGGCTTTATCTATTAAAACTTCATGAATAGGCGATGCTTCAAGTCCGCGAGTAAGCAACTCATCAAAATCCTCTGCTTTATGAACAAAGGCAGCACCACTTCCTCCTAAAGTAAATGAAGCACGAATAACCAAGGGAAAACCAAATTCCTGCGCAACTTCTTTTCCTTGCAGATAAGAAGTTACTGTTTTAGCTGGAGCTACGGGAACATTTATCCTTCCCATTAATTGCTTGAATTTCTCTCTATCTTCAGTAATATTTATAGCATCTATATCTACACCTATAAGTTTCACATCAAAATCGTTCCATATTCCTTTTTCATCTGCTTCAATACATAGGTTCAAAGCAGTTTGTCCTCCCATTGTTGGAAGAACTGCATCTATATTTGGATGTTTTTTAAGGATCTCAACAATAGATTTAGTAGTAAGAGGTAACAAGTATACATGATCCGCCATTGATGGGTCGGTCATAATAGTTGCAGGATTGGAATTGATAAGTACTGTTTCAATTCCCTCTTCCCTAAGTGATTTAAGAGATTGTGCACCAGCGTAATCAAATTCGCAAGCTTGACCAATAACAATTGGACCCGAACCGATTAATAAAACACATTTAAGTTGGCTGTTTTTAGGCATTTAAAGAGAAATTTAATAGTTATATAATGACAAAGAAATGATTAGATATAAAAAAAGGCGCTACTTATAAAAGTAACACCTTATTATTTAAATACTAATTTTCACTAGTGTTTGTGTCTAGTTTCTGAAGAAACAGATAATTTTTTTCTACCCTTTGCACGTCTTCTAGCTAACACCTTTCTTCCGTTCACACTCGCCATGCGCTCTCTGAATCCGTGTTTGTTTTTTCTTTTTCTCTTGGATGGTTGAAATGTTCTTTTCATTTTAATTATCTTTAATCTTCTGTGGAATTCTTGGTTTAACTAGTTTAGACCTATCTCTAAAACTGCGGGCAAATATACAAAGACTTATATATCTTCCAAAAACAAATTTAAAATAATTTGTAATTGTTTTTATTAACTTTGCGCTCTTAAAAAAGCAGCCTTATGTTCAATAAAAATTTCAAATTAATAATAGCCGGATTAATTGTAATCGCATCTGTGTGGCAATTCATAGAGGGTCACATTGGAAATGGTATTATGCTAATTCTTCTCTCTTTGATCTTTATTTTTTTATATTTTAAAAATGAAATGATCCTTATGGCATTTTTAAGGTTAAGAAAGCAAGATTTCCCTGGAGCAAAAAAATGGTTGGACAGAATAAAAGATCCAGAAATTGCACTTACTCAAAAACAGCAAGGGTACTATTGGTACTTAAATGGTTTAATGCTCTCTCAAACAAATATAACCAAGGCTGAAAAATATTTTAAGAAAGCTATAAAATTAGGTCTAGCAATGGATCAAGATCTTGCTATGGCAAAATTAAATCTTGCCGGAATTGCAATGACAAAAAGAAGAAAAAGAGAAGCTCAAATGCTTTTAACTGAAGCTAAAAAACTCGATAAACATGGCATGCTAAAGGAGCAAATAACCATGATGAAACAGCAAATGAAAAAAATATAATCCCATAAGTGTTAATAACTTAGGGGATAACTTTTTAAACACGCACTTTAACTAATTTAAAGGGGTTTGAACGAATAAGTTTTTCATCCATTAACATCTAACTTATCTTTGATAGTGTAAGTATGTAAATGCAACACATGATAAAACTATTACCCCTCTTTAGTTTACTCTTATTGGTATCTCCCATTTTCGCACAGCAGGAAGAAAATAAATTATTCTTTTCTGAAGCTCTTGCTTTGCACCTCCCAAAATACAAATCCAACGCAGAAAAGGCTTATCACAGACGCGATTATAATGAAGCTACCAGGCTATTTGATTCTTTGGTAGAATATAGCTTAAATGGTAGCTATATGAACAACTTCCAATTTAATAAACTTAACAGCAAAGAAGTCTCTTTATATGATTTTAAAAAACCCACTTATTTAATAACATATGCTTCATGGTGCGTAACTACTGAAGGGGAAATTCCAGCAATTAATGAACTTGCCAATAAATATAGTGAAGAAATAGATTTTGTAATCCTTTTTTGGGATGATCAAAAAACCACAAAGAAAATGGCAAAATCATATAACAAAAATATTAGAGTGCTATATGTAAATGAATTGAATAACAGAGGCGCATATGTCGTTAGCCAACTGAAGCATGCTTTAGGCCTTCCAACAACTTTTTTATTAGATAAGGATAAGAAAGTCCTGGACGTAAGAAGAGGCGTTACGCACTCTCTAAATAAGAGCTTCGAAGAATCTTTCGATTTAAATTATAATTTGATGTATGATGGGATTGCTAATCATTTATTGAGTGATAAGAAGTATAATACAAATCAAGAAACTGTTGCCATTAATTAAGGCATTCGTTATTTGCAATTAACAAAAAAAAGGAGACCAAATTTGGTCTCCTTTTTTTTATAGTTTTTTTTGTAATTCAGACTTGCTAATTATAAATACCCTTTTCCGGAATATCTAAAAAGTAAGTTTTTCCAGATTTGTTATTTAAATATGAATCTCTTAACCATGGGTTGTGAATCTTCAATATTTTATAATTAATATCCAGGTCTTTAGCAAAAGCTGCAAAATCTGTAACTGCAGTGTCTACTTTTACCCTATAAGTAGGAATATCTTTGTACAACTGATCTTCGTTATAATTAAATCCATATTTTTTGGAATTGCTCATAATCTCCTTAAGAGCAAGGATTCTGAATACATATCGCCCTGTTTCTTCTCCTAAAAGCAAATCGTAGTATTTACTCACATCCTGCCTTTCTAACTGTCTTAAAACCCCTGTATTCCCAGCGTTATAAGCCGCCGCAGCCATAGTCCATGTCCCAAAGCGTTCTTTAGACTTCTTTAAATATTCACAAGCTACTCTGGTAGATTTTTCAATATGGTAACGCTCATCAACATTGTCATTGATCTCAAGTTTAAAGTCTTTTCCTGTCCCTTCTAAAATTTGCCAAAACCCAACAGCCTTAGCAGGTGAAACGGCTTGAGTAAGTCCACTTTCTATAACAGCTAAATATTTAAAATCATCTGGCACCCCATATTCTTTAAGAATTGGCTCAATAACAGGGAAATATTTATTTGCACGCTTCAACAATAATAAGGCATTAGATTGCCAATACGTATTCACTAATAACTCCCTATCCATTCTTTCATAAATATCTGGATTCTCTATAGGTACAGCTTCTCCTGCAAAATTTAAATTTTCTGGCATAGGCAATGCATAAATTGCATAATTCTCCCCTACAACCTTAGTTGTTGGATCTGTAATGATCTGAGCGTCCGGCGCTTCCTGTACTGCTTGTATACTTACAGCACAAATACTAATGAATCCAACACTCATCAATAATATTTTCAAAATTTTCATATTTACAGTTTTTATTTTTAGTCTTCTATTTTACCAGTTAAAATAATTGATGGTAGATTTTTATTGAACCATCTAAATCTATTCACTACCATTATATGAGTCCCTCCCTTCACAGGTATGCAACCATTTATATATTTAAATGGAAAAACAAGGTCTTCATCTCCATGAATATGTACAATTCCTGGAATTGGAGATTTACAATCCCAATTAATCATATTCTTTATTGACCAATCTATATAACTCACATCTCTTATAGATAAGTATTTCTTATAAAGATTTGCTCGCTTCTTTAAAAAATCTCCAAATGCAAATCTCTCAAATTGATCTATATGATTTAATAAACTGGTAGGAATAAATTTAACTAAGCCTTTTTTAGATGCATATCTCATTCTTCTAGGCAATTCTGCCCTAGATTTAACGCTGGAAATTATAATTAGTCTTTGTAAATTTAAATATTTACTCATTTCCTGCACAACAATCCCTCCAAAAGAAACACCAATCAAGACAATATTATCATATTCTATAAAAGAATTCATTCTTAAAGCATAGTCCTTTAAAGATTCATTTGATTCTGGTATCAACCATTCTAGCCAATGAATTTGGAATTGATCTTCAGGTAACTTTATATGCTCAAAAATAGATGGATTGGCAGCCAATCCTGGCACGAAATACACATGCACAATTTCATTGTTAATCAGCATTATAACCGGTGTGTATGATTAATGAGGTACGTATTGATATAAATTTATTTTTCATAATAACCACTATTTTTTCGGCTTATACAAATATCAACTATTAAATTATAATAGAGAATTTGACTAGCTGCCTTTGTAAAGAAGATAGATTAAAACATGTATATATGTGATATTATTGATCTTATAATTGTAATATGGAACACTATAAATTTTAAAAATCTAACATTATCTCTTCTAAAATATAGGCGAATTAAAAAAATGTACTCATTTTTTTAATATTGTCCATTAATTTCTATTATATCATTGACCAACAATGTTAAAAAAGGCAGAAATGAATACATATTTAAAATGATAATTAAACAAGCCTTAAAATTACCTCATATTGAAGTATCTTTGAATAAAATCTTACGATGATGATTGATGTAGAAATAAAGATTACAGATAATGAATTTTTAAGACAATTTGAATCTGTGATTAACGAAGAGTTGGTAATTGTAGAATACTCCCAGCAAGAGCGAAAAGTGTTCTTAACAAAACTTAAAATGCCAGAAGTGCTTAAAGAAGCTGGGTATTTAGAACCATTTTTAGAAGCACTATTAAGTTATATCCAGGAAGGAACTCACAAAGTAGTACCTACCAATCCTGAAATCGCTAAATATATGCGCAAGAATAGAAGGAAATACAAAGATCTTTTACCAGTTGGAATGAATATTTAATTCGTGATTTCCAATTCGTTATAAGTAAATCTCACAATTCCATCTTCATCAATTTTATCTAATTTTATTTGATGAAGAGTATTTATTAACTCCGGATTCCACGGAGTTTTTACTTTTACATAATTTTCTGTAAATCCGTGAATATATCCCTCTTTATTTTCACCTTCAAATAAAACAGTATGAATAGTTCCCAACTGACTTTCATAAAAAGCTCTTCGCTTTTTAGCAGAAAGGCCTCTTAACATTTTACTCCTCTTTTTTCTAGTACTTAATGGAACTATATCTTCCATTTCTGCTGCTAGCGTGTTTTCTCTTTCAGAATAGGCGAAAACATGAAGATAAGAGATATCTAATTCATTTAAGAAATTATAAGTTTCTAAAAAGTGCTCATTAGTTTCTCCAGGAAATCCAACGATCACGTCTACTCCTATACAAGCATTTGGCATCACTTTTTTAATCTGGCTTACCTTTTTCACGTATAGTTCCCGCATGTATCTACGGCGCATTGCCTTCAAAATTTGGTTACTCCCGCTTTGTAAAGGAATATGGAAATGAGGTACAAAACTATTGCTTTGAGCTACAAAATCTATAGTTTCATTCTCAAGTAAATTAGGCTCTATTGATGAAATTCTCAATCTATTAATACCTTTAACTTTATCTAAAGCTTTAACTAGATCTAAAAAGGTATGCTCATGCTTTTTATCACCAAATTCGCCCTTACCATAATCGCCTATATTAACTCCAGTAAGAACAATTTCCTGAATTCCCTTAGCAGCAATCTCTGAAGCGTTGTTTAAAACATTCTCTAGATTATCACTTCTTGAAATTCCTCTGGCTAGTGGAATTGTACAATAAGTACATTTATAATCACAGCCATCTTGTACTTTTAAAAATGCTCTGGTTCTATCTCCAAAAGAATATGCACTTTCATAAAAATCGGCATCTGCAATCTCACAAGAATGTATTTCTGCAAATTCCTGTTTCGTTAAATCATTCAGATAGTCGGTAATTTTAAATTTTTCAGTAGCTCCAAGAACAAGATCTACACCATTTACATCTGCAAGTTCTTCTGGTTTTAATTGTGCATAGCATCCAATAGCAATCACGAAAGCCTCTTCGTTTACTTTTTGTGTTTGCTTTACTATAGATTTAAATCTTTTATCGGCATTCTCTGTAACAGAACAGGTATTTATCACATAAATATCTGCTTTTTCAGAAAAATCCACCCTTTGAAAGTCCTCACTTTTAAAAGAACGAGCAATAGTACTGGTTTCAGAAAAATTGAGTTTACAACCCAAAGTATAAAAAGCTACTTTTTGAAGATTTGCCATTGATTAAATCTTTAATCCCTAAATGAGGGTGAATTTTACGAGATCTAACTCGATAATGAAATTAGTCCTAAAATCCATTGCCTGCTAATTTCAAGCCTCAGATCCTCTACTGAATTCCGTTAAATTTTGGGCTGCAAATATACCAACTAATCTTGGGTTGATAAAATGTATATGGAATGAGAATTTAGTGTTTATTCTCTTCTCCACTTTTTAGATTCTTCAAACACCTGCTCTAAAATCTCCTTATCATCCTCAGTAAACTCTATGCCTCTTCGTTTCATTACAATTTCTGCTACCTCAAAGGCTTTAGAAGTTTTATAAGTAGTCATTCCTGCACTTCCACCCCAGCTAAAACTCGGAATAAAATTACGTGGAAATCCGCTACCAAAAATATTTGAACTCACTCCAACCACTGTACCAGTATTAAACATAGTGTTGATTCCGCACTTGCTATGGTCGCCCATCATTAATCCACAGAACTGAAGTCCTGTTTTTGCAAAACCTTCAGATTCGTAATCCCAAAGTCTAACTTCAGCATAATTATTTTTAAGATTCGAATTATTAGTATCAGCTCCAATATTACACCATTCCCCTAATACAGAGTTTCCAAGAAATCCATCATGTCCTTTATTAGAAAAACCAAAAATCACAACATTCTTCACTTCTCCACCAATATTCGAGTGTGGACCCACAGTAGTAGCACCATATACTTTAGCACCTAATTTTAAAGTAGCATTATTACAAAGTGCAAGAGGTCCTCGAACCAAACTACCTTCCATTATTTCTGAATTTGCACCTATATAAATTGGCCCTTCAGAAGCATTTAATGTTGCGAATTCCACCTTAGCTCCTTCTTCTATAAAAATATTTTCTGGCTTTATCACATTGTTAGAAGCAGAGATTGGCTGAGACTCTCTGTCTTCTGTAAGCAATTCGAAATCTGCAGCTATAGCTTCTCCATTTTTAGAGAATATATCCCAAGTATGTTCAATTTGAAATGGCTCTCCCTCGAGTTCCAAGGCAGTATAGGTAGAAAAATCTACTTCTTGATCTTCTAAAGTGTAAAATGCAACCACATCCTCTTCAAAAAAGATAGCTTGATTTTTTTCTAGATTTTCTATTTGAATTAATAATTCTGGAGTTGGAAGAAAGGAAGCATTTATCATAATATTTTGCTCCATTTCAACCATTGGCCATTTATTAGCTAAATAATCCTCTGTAATAGTTGAAGTTGTTGAACCTAATAATTTCTCCCACTTCTCTCGGATGGTAAGAATTCCTATCCTAATATCAGCAACCGGTCTGGTAAAAGTAAAGGGTAAGAGTTGATTCCTTGAAGAACCATCAAAAAGTATATAATTCATATCCTATAATTTGAATGCAAAAATACTAATGAAATTACATTATTTAAATTGCTTGTTTAGTAAATTTTGTTTGTAACTAATTAGAAAAGGTAATCCATAAAAAAAGCCCTCATTTCTGAAGGCTTTAAAGGATCACTAAAACAAGGATTATTTCTTGAATTTAGCGTATTTGTTCTTGAATTTATCAATTCTTCCTGCTGTATCTAATAATTTAGATTTACCAGTATAAAATGGATGTGATGTTCTTGAGATTTCCATTTTAACTAATGGATACTCAGTTCCGTCAACTTCAATAGTTTCTTTAGTGTTCGCGGTAGATTTAGTAAGAAAGACTTCTTCGTTAGACATGTCTTTAAATGCTACTAATCTATAATTTTCCGGATGGATTCCCTGCTTCATCTATTTATTCTTTAAAATGGTGTTCGTTTTTCGAGTGGCAAATTTAATCAATTTTAATAAATATCAAACTATATCCACGTTATTTTTTGAATGATATCAACAAAACATTAAATATCTATGTTTGTAACGAATTGCTATATTTGTTTACTAACCACAAAACTAATCTTTCAATCTTAATTTTATGGAAAATCAACAAGCTACCGCTAAAAAATTCGTGCTTAATTATGGGGTCATGCTCGGAATTATTTCTGTGATTTATGGAGTTATCATGTATGTAACTAACGTATATCTTGATCCAAGTATTACTTATGGAATTATTTCGTACTTAATTGTTATAGTGCTGGTTACTCTTGCAATTAAAGCCTTTAAAGCTGAAAATGGTGGTTTTCTTAGTTTATCGGAAGCACTAAAGGTTGGAATTGGTGTTGCTGTTATAGGAGGTATAATTGCTGCTATTTGGACTTTTGCACTTACAACTTATATTGAACCGAATCTCATGAATGATGTGATGGAAACAACACGTGAAAAAATGATAGAGGCACAACCAGATATGTCAGAAGCTCAAATTGATGCAGCTATGGGAATGACATCTAAACTTAGCTCACCTCCAATAGCATTTGCATTATCACTAGTTGGAAACTTGTTTTTTGGATTGATTATTTCCTTAATCGTAGGGCTTATAATGAAGAATAAAAATCCTATGGAAGGATAGTCTAAATAATATTGAATGCAACTATCTATAGTAATTCCTCTATTAAATGAGGAAGAATCTTTAACAGAGTTATATAATTGGATTGTATCTGTGATGCAATCCAATTCCTATTCTTATGAAATAATTTTTATAGATGATGGTAGTACAGATGGCTCGTGGAAAAGCATTTCTCAGCTTTCTGTTCAAGATACCAATGTAAAAGGAATTAAATTCAACAGGAATTACGGAAAATCTCAAGCTTTACATGCCGGATTTTTAGAAGCTACAGGCGACGTTATAATTACCATGGATGCAGATCTTCAGGATAATCCTGAAGAGATTCCTGAACTTTACGACCTTATTCAGAAAGAACATTTCGATTTGGTTTCAGGCTGGAAAAAGAAAAGATATGATTCTTTACTTAGCAAAAATCTACCATCCAAACTTTTTAATGCTGCTGCAAGAAAAACTTCAGGAGTTAAGCTTCACGATTTTAATTGCGGACTTAAAGCTTATAAAAAAGAAGTAGTAAAAAATATTGATGTGTATGGAGAAATGCACAGATACATTCCTGTTTTGGCTAAAAATGCAGGCTACAGCAACATTACAGAAAAAGAAGTACAACATCAGGCCAGAAAATACGGGAAGACCAAATTTGGAATGGATAGGTTTATTAACGGATTTCTAGACCTTATTAGTATCTGGTTCTTATCTAAATTCGGCAAAAGACCAATGCACCTATTTGGCGCACTTGGAGTACTCATGTTCTTTTTTGGATTCTCTGCTGCAGCATGGATTGGGATTTCCAAACTTTATAAACTTTATCACCAGTTACCAAATATATTAGTCACCCAAAATCCTTGGTTTTTTATCTCTCTAATTTTGATGGTGATAGGTACTCAATTCTTCCTTGCAGGATTTTTAGGCGAGCTAATACTAAGAAGTAGACGAGACACCGAAAGGTATTTAATAAGTAAAACTACTGGAATCCAATAAACACTTTCCGCATTATTCGCTATTTTTGATTAAAATTTTATCTCATGACTCAAATAAAATCCGATATCCTTTCTAAAGCAAAACTTTGGCTAACCGATACTTTTGATAAAGAGACACACACTCAAGTAAATAATCTCATAGAAAATAATCCACAAGAACTGGAGGAAAGCTTTTATAAAAATGCTGAATTTGGAACTGGAGGAATGCGTGGGGTTATGGGTGCGGGTCCAAATAGGATCAATAAATATACTTTAGGAAAAAATACGCAAGGTCTTTCCAATTATCTTAAAAGAGAATTTGAAGGTGAAGAAATTCGGGCTGTAATTGCATACGATTGTAGAAAAAATAGTAAAGAATTCGCACAAATAGTTGCCGATATTTTTTCAGCAAATGGAATAAAAGTTTTTCTTTTTTCTGAATTAAGACCAACTCCAGAATTGTCTTTTGCAGTAAAGCATTTGGATTGTCACTGCGGAATTGTACTTACAGCAAGTCATAATCCTCCTGAATACAATGGTTATAAAGTATACTGGAAAGACGGTGGACAATTAGTTCCGCCACAAGACACCAAAATCATTGAAGAAATTGAGTCTTTAGATTACTCTGAAATAAAATTTGAATCAAAACCTGAATTAATTGAATATATAGATAAAGAAGTGGACGAGGCTTTTCAAACTGCTTCAGTAAAAAACGGAAGTTTTGGCACTTCTACTTCAGCAAAAGAAAATTTAAAAATAGTTTTTACTTCACTACATGGAGCTTCGAGTACTGCAACTCCTCAAGTTTTAAAAAAAGCTGGTTATGAGAATGTTTATTTAGTTAAAGAACAATCAGCACCGGATTCCAATTTTCCTACAGTAAAATCCCCTAATCCAGAAGAACCTGAAGCCTTAAAATTGGCTATAAAACTTGCTGAAAAGGAAAATGCAGATATTGTGATAGGAACAGATCCTGATGGAGATCGTTTGGGAATAGCTGTAAGAGATTTAAATAATGAACTGCTATTACTTAATGGGAATCAAACTATGGTAGTAATGACGTGGTTCTTATTGGAGCAATGGAAAAAGAGAAATGAATTAAACCAAAATTCCTTTGTGGCTTCCACAATAGTATCTACACCAATGCTTAAAAATATCACTCAAGCATATGGTGCGCAATATCAGGAGGTGTTAACTGGATTCAAGTGGATCGCTAAAATGATTAAAGATCGTCCAGAAATGCACTTTGTTGGTGGTGGTGAAGAGAGTTTTGGATATATGGTAGGAGACTTTGTAAGAGACAAAGATGCAACTACCGCTACCCTACTCGCTTGCGAAATTGCAGCGCAAATGAAAGAAAATGGCAGTTCTTTTTATAAGCAACTTATAGAACTCTATACGGAGTTTGGTTTTTATAAAGAAGAGTTAATCTCTTTGGTAAAAAAAGGCATAGAGGGAGAATCGCAGATCAAGCAAATGATGGTAGATCTTAGAGAGAATCCATTAAAAGAAATCAATGGAGAAAAAGTGGTACTTATAGAAGATTATCAATCTTCTATCTCTAAAAATAAACAGGATCATACAGAAACTGTAATAGATCTTCCTAAATCCAATGTTTTAATCTATTATACAGAGGAAGGTTCAAAAATAGCTGCGAGACCAAGTGGTACTGAGCCAAAGATAAAATTTTATATCAGCGTCAATGAGGAATTAAAATCTTCAGAGGATTTTGAAAAAGCACAAAAATTACTACAACAAAAAATTGCCGGAATAAGAGCAGATCTTCAGGTAGATTAATATAAACGAATGACCTATTTTAGAAAAATCCTTGAATATGCGAGACCTTATAAACGTTTCGCATTTTTAAATATAATTTGTAATATCTTTTATGCGCTTTTTAGCACACTTTCATTTATTGCCCTTATACCAGTTATTCAAATCTTATTCGATAAGAGCAAAAGAGTTTTATTAAAACCTGAATACGATGGTATAGCTAGCATCAAAGACTATTTAGTAGATTATTTCAACTACAATGTCACCCTAAGGGTAATTGAAGATGAAATTTCTGCATTAGTATTTATCTGCGGAATTGTAGTGATCTTATTTTTCCTAAAAAATCTATTTGGATATCTAGCAGCATTTTTTATTACATTTCTAAGAAATGGAGTTCTAAAGGATGTTAGAAATGCCCTATATAATAAGATTCTTCATTTACCAATCTCTTATTTTTCTGAAAAGAAAAAAGGAGATACCATTTCTAGAATTACTGCAGATGTGAACGAAGTACAGACATCTTTCCTTTCTATTCTAGAACTAATAGTTAGAGAACCGCTAACTATTATATTTACTATTATAGCAATGTTGATGTTGAGTGCTGAACTCACGATTTTTGTTTTCATTTTTCTACCAATTTCAGGATTTATTATTTCCTTGATTGGTAAAACGCTAAAGAAAAAATCTCAAAAGGCTCAAGAAGAAAATGGGCATTTCTTATCTATAGTAGAAGAAACACTTTCTAGTCTTAAAATTGTAAAAGGTTTTAATGCTGAAAATAAATTTCAGAAGAAATTTGAGGATTCTACAAATAGACTTAATACTATCCTAAACAGTTTAATAAACAGGCAGAATTTAGCCTCACCAACCAGCGAATTTTTAGGGATCTTTGTAATAGTGATCATTCTTTGGTTTGGTGGGAATATGGTTTTAATTGAAGGCTCTTTAGATGCAGCCTCCTTTATCGCTTTTCTAGGATTAGCATACAATATTTTAACCCCAGCAAAACAAATATCTAAAGCTACATATTCTGTCAAAAAAGGGAATGCAGCCGCAGAAAGGATTATCGAGGTATTAGAAACTCCTTCTACTATAGTCGATTCCAAAAAAGCCGTAGTTGCAACTGGTTTTAATTCTAATGTACAAATAAAAAATATTGACTTTAAGTATGAAGATGAATTAGTACTTAAGAATTTCAGCTTAAATGTGCCAAAAGGAAGCACTGTTGCTTTAGTGGGACAGTCTGGTAGCGGAAAATCTACAATTGCGAACCTTGTAACCCGCTTTTACGATGTAAACTCTGGAAGTATAAAGGTTGATGGAGTAGATATCCGTGAGATCACAAAAAGGTCGCTACGAGATCTTATGGGATTGGTGACTCAAGATTCTATTTTATTTAATGATTCTATAAGAGATAATGTAGCCTTAGGTAAAACCAATGCTACAGAGGAGGAGATTATTGAAGCTTTAAAAATAGCTAATGCTTGGGAATTTGTAAAGGATTTACCTAAAGCCTTGGACACCAATATTGGAGATAGCGGTAATAAATTAAGTGGTGGCCAAAAACAAAGACTTTCCATAGCAAGAGCGGTTCTTAAAAATCCACCAATCATGATTCTAGATGAAGCAACTTCGGCATTAGATACCGAAAGTGAAAAATTGGTTCAGAATGCATTGGAAAATATGATGAAAAATCGAACATCCATAGTAATAGCCCACAGGCTATCAACGATTCAAAATGCAGATCTAATTGTGGTAATGCAAAAAGGAGAAATTGTAGAGCAAGGAAAACATACTGAACTTCTGCTTAAAAATGGAACATATAGAAAGCTAGTAGATATGCAGTCTTTCGAATAATATTAATTAAAGATTTAAGAAAAACTAGAAATTTCACAATTTAGGTTAACAATTAGATAAAGGAAATAAGCTGCTTTACAATATTAACTTTTTGGAATAAAAAAAAGGATGAAGTAGGTTCATCCTTTTTTTAAATTAGTTTTCACTTTGGGGAAATGAAAACTTAGGTTTAATTCAATTTATAATCTTTGGGGCAAAAAAAGATTAAATAATATTAACACTTCAAAGATATAAGAAAAACTGGATTCACCAAACAAATAATGTAGTTAACCTAAAAATAATGTACTTAGTCGTTAAGACTAATAAAATTTCCTACATAATTCCTACGAAAATTTTAAATTTTTACTCAACAAGTCCGCTAATTTTAATACATTAATTATAAACAATTCTATTTTTTGAAATTAGAAGAAGAAATATTAATTCAAAGACTTAAAGATCCTAATACTCTTAAAAAAGCTTTTGGTGAATTGGTTACGCAATATAAAGAACGCTTGTATTGGCATATTAGGAATATAGTTAAAGATCATGACGATACAGATGATATCCTTCAAAACACATTTATTAAGATCTTTAAGAATGTACATAGTTTTAAAGGAGACAGCCAACTTTATTCCTGGATGTACCGTATTGCAACTAATGAATCCTTAACTTTTTTAAATAATAAGTCTAAACGCGTTCATTTAAATTCAGAAGAACTTCAGAAGAATTTAATTGAAAATTTAGAAAGTGATGTTTATTTTGAAGGAGATGAAATTCAGCTTAAACTTCAAAAAGCTATTGCAACTCTCCCCGAGAAACAACAATTAGTCTTTAATATGAAATATTTTCAAGAATTAAAATATCGAGAAATTTCAGATATTTTAGGCACCAGTGAAGGGGCACTTAAGGCATCTTATCATATTGCTGTAAAAAAGATTGAAGAATATTTAAAAATGGATTAAACCTTGCTAAAGAATTTGAGTCTAATTATTACATGAAAATGAATTTAGAGAAATATAAAAAGAAATCTGGTTTTAAGATCCCCAATAATTATATGGACGATTTTGAATCTAATTTATTTGAGAAATTGGAAATCTCTTCTGACAGTTTGAAAAATATCAAACCCGGTTTTCTAGTACCTACCGACTATTTTGAAACTATAGAAGGAAAAATTCAGGAAAGAGTAAATGCTGAAAGCACAAGAGGAAAATTAATAAAATTATTTTCTAGAAAGAAAGTTTATTATGCAGCTTCAATAGCAGCGATATTTTTGATATTATTTAGTACTGTATTATTGAAATCTCCACAAGCTTCAGATTTAAATAATTTAGATTACGCTGCAATGGAGCAGTATATCGAAGATGAGGATTTGGATTATAACGATATTTCCAACCTTATTTATGAAGAAGGATTAATAATGGACAACTTTGATTCTTACAGTCTTAACGATCAAGCGGTTTTTGAATATCTGAATGAAAATGTAGAAGATTCAGGTTTAATTTTAGAATAAAATATGAAAAAAGTTACACTTATAATAATACTCTTTATAAGCTTTTTTGGAATTCAAGCTCAAAACAGCAAGGATAAAGAAGATCACAGAAAACAAATTAAAGCTATGAAAGTGGCATTTATAACTCAGGAAATGAAAATGGATCCTGAATTGGCTCAAAAATTCTGGCCTATTTATAACAATTATGAATGTAAAAAAATGGATTTACGCAGAAGAGAGCATGATGAAATTGATAATATTGAAACACTCACTGAGAATGAGGCTGAAAAATTGATTAAAGAATATCAAGATATTGAAAACGAAGAATATCAAATTAAAAAATTACTGTTTTCAGATCTTAAAAAGATAATCTCTGCAAAAGAAATTATTAAACTTCAAAAATTAGAGTCAGATTTTAACAAAAAACTTTGGAAGGAATATAGAGACCGCAAAGAAGGGGAACGAAAAAGAAATTAGAAATAAAATAAAAATAAGTTTTGGTTGGTTAGTTAGAATTTCCGGATCTCGCGATCCGGATTTTCGCTTTTAGACTTATTTCTTAAATTTTAATATTGCAATTCTATTTTTTCCTGCGGCATAGGCTGTAGAATCGTTTAAAAATCGAATTGTGTAAAATCCTTCAGAGGATAAATTTTTCCATTTTTTACCAGCATCCTTAGAATAGGAGATCCCTGTAAATCCTACAACAACCAATTCATTTCCGTTTTTTCCCGGCACATACCTCACGCTACTTTTGTAACCTGGCTCCTGCCCCACCGCAACTAATTCCCAAGTCTTTCCACCGTCTATAGTAATTGCTTTATTAGATTGATTTTCATCAGGCTTAGTATAATCACCACCAATAATGAAACCTCTATTTTCATCGTAAAAGTCTAAACTATAACCTCCCTGCGTAGCAGAACCTTGAATAATTGGAGTTTCGTATACCTCCCAAGTTTCACCTTTATCTGCAGAGAAAAATATTCGAGATTTCATACCACCAGATAAGATCCAAGTTTTATTTCCTTGTATAGCAATATTAGAATTGCTTGCAGCAAATGCCGCTTCTCCTTCTTCCGCAGCGGGTAAATTTTCGCACGCAATTTTATTCCATGTTTTACCAGCATCTCTGGTTATAATTATAGAAAGACAATTTTCCACGGGATCTCCCATGGCAATTCCTTCTTCATCATTCCAAAAAGACATAGCATCATAAAACACTTTTTCATTTTCTTCCTTGTACACTAATTCCATTTTTCCAGAATCACCTGTTTTGTATAAAAGTGCTGGATCTGCAACGCTTAGCATAAAAAAATCTGTAGAGGTACTTGCCACCGCACGAAACTCTGGAGCGAGAGTATCATACTTTTGAACATTGGTTTTCCAGATTTGTTTTTGGGAATCGTACATCCCATACATCCCATTATTTGCTGCAAAAGCTAAATTATTTCCCATCAGCTCAATAGCTCTCACGCTAATAGAGTCTTCTAATATTGTATGCACTTCAACTGAAGTAAAAAAAGAAGGAGCAGATTTCTTCTCTTTGGAATTACAACTAATTACTAATAACAGACCAATAAGGTAGAATAGTTTCATCTATAAGAATTTGATTCAAATATAAAATAATCGACGTCAAAATTGAGTACCTTTGCCACCTTAAAATTAAACTATGCGTTTACACCGAAATTTAGTCTTTGCAACCATCGATGCATTATCAGATATCTTCAATGAAGGAAACTATGCCGATAAAGTAATTGAGAAAACACTAAAACGCGATAAGCGTTGGGGTTCCCGTGATAGAAGTTTTATTGCAGAAACTGTTTACGAAATTGTACGATGGAAACGACTATATACTGAAATTGCTGAAGTTAAAGCGCCATATTCCAGAGAGAATTTATTCAGAGTCTTTGCTGTTTGGGCCACTTTGAGAGGGGTTACTCTTCCAGATTGGAAACAAATTGAGCCTACTCCCAGCAGAAAGATCAAAGGAAAGTTTGATGAGCTTAGCAAAATAAGAAAGTACAAAGAGTCTATTCCAGATTGGATGGATGAATTAGGAGTTAAAGAATTAGGCGAAAAGGTTTGGGAAAAAGAGATCCACGCACTAAATGAACAAGCTCCAGTTGTTCTTAGGGTAAATACCTTAAACACCACAAGAGACAATTTAAGAAGTCTATTAAATGACGAAGGAATTAAGGCAGAGCCTGTAAAAGGTTATCCTTATGCATTACAGTTGGAGGAACGATCTAATGTTTTTAGAACGGAGGCCTTTAAAAAGGGCTTTTTCGAAGTTCAGGATGCTAATTCTCAATTAGTAGCAGAATTTCTAGATGTAAAGCCAGGAATGAGAGTTGTAGATACTTGTGCGGGTGCCGGAGGAAAAACCCTTCACATTGCTGCTTTAATGGAAAATAAAGGGCAAATTATAGCGACTGATATTTATGAGAATAAATTAAAGGAACTTAAAAGAAGAGCAAAAAGAGCACATGCTCACAATATAGATCCAAGAGCTATAGAATCTACCAAGGTCATCAAAAAACTTTATGGAACTGCAGACCGCGTACTTATTGATGCTCCTTGTAGTGGTTTGGGAGTTCTAAGCAGAAACCCGGATGCAAAATGGAAACTTCAACCAGAGTTTATTGAAAAAATCAAAAATACGCAAGCCGAAATTTTAAATACGTATTCTAGAATAGTAAAGGATGGCGGAAAATTAGTTTATGCAACCTGTTCTATTTTACCATCAGAAAATCAAGAACAAGTAGAAAAATTTCTTTCCAGTGAACACGGAAAAGATTTTAAATTGATTAAAGACAGGAAATTACTATCATCAGAATCTGGTTATGATGGATTTTATATGGCACTTCTTCAGAAAAACTAAGAATTAAGTGATGGGAATTAGGGTGTTTTATTTACTATTTCCCTTACTAATCCTTTCGGGATGCAAAACTGAAAATAAAAATTCAGAAATTGCTCTTGAGAATTTTGAAGAACTACATATCCCTACTGAACTAAAAAACTATTATAATAAGGTAGATTTTGGTCTTACAGGAGATGATTTAAAAGAAGATCTCGCAATTACTACAATTGCAAAACACACTCGATTTCTAGAATATTTTGAAAGACATCAGTTTTTGTATTTGGCAGACGAAGATCCTTCGAATACAAGAAATGTTTTGTTGATCTACTCTGGGGAGAGTCGAGATAAAAGAGAGTTTTATTCTGGTAGTAATAAGCACAAACCTCAAACTTTTAATACAGAGCATATTTATCCTCGCTCTTTTATAGAAAATACTGCAGAAGCAGATCTTCACCATTTGCGAACCGCAGACATTAAAATCAATGCTCAAAGAAAAAATTATCGCTTTACCTCAGGGAGCGGAAAATATAAATTGGTCTCTAACAATTCTTGGTATCCTGGAGATGAGTGGGTTGGAGATGTGGCTCGAATGATTTTCTATTTGAATTTGAGATATAACGAAGATTTTACATCTGTGGGTAAATTAGAGTTATTCTTGAGGTGGAACGCCCAAGATCCAGTCTCGACAATTGAAATTCAGAGAAATGAAGTCATATTCAAAGCTCAAGGAAATCGAAATCCATTTATAGACAATCCATATTTAGCGTCTCTAATTTGGGGTGGCACTACGGCTGAAAATAATTGGAAATAACACACAAATTATAAGGTTTTATAATTAGCTTTTTACGATAAATATAGTCAATAAGCTATTTGTAATAATTTGAATTTAGGCTAATAAGTCTCTCTAAAAAAGTTATTTTTGTGCTCACATCAACACACAAAAAAACTTAGAATGATCCTATTCTTCGGAACACAAACCTCAAAGGTTTATGCTGTGCAAACGCACTCTTCCTTATCTGCTCAAAATATTTCAAAATTAGACTGGCTTTTTGGCGACGCTCAACTACTTAACAAATCTGCACTGGCAGATTTTTTTGTTGGTCCCCGAGCCGCTATGGTTTCTCCCTGGAGTACCAATGCCGTAGAAATCACCCAAACGATGGGAATTTCAGGAATAATTAGAACTGAGGAGTTTTTAAAAGTCGACTCTCATTTCCATGATTTTGACCCTATGATTTCACAGAAATATCAAGGTCTAAATCAAGAGATATTTACGGTAAATTCAAAACCGAAATCCGTTTTAGAAATCAAAGATGTTCATGCTTTTAATAAACAGGAAGGCTTGGCTCTTAATGATGAAGAGGTAAAATATTTAGAAGAATTATCTGTTAAACTCGAAAGACCTTTAACAGATTCTGAAGTATTCGGATTCTCACAGGTGAATTCAGAACATTGCCGTCATAAGATTTTTAATGGAACATTTGTGATAGATGGAAAAGAAAAACCATTTTCTCTTTTCAAAATGATCAGAAAGACTTCGGAAGTTAATCCTAACGATATCGTTTCGGCATATAAAGATAATGTAGCTTTTGTAAAAGGACCAAGAGTAGAGCAATTTGCACCAAAAACTCCAGATAAACCAGATTTTTATCAGAATACAGATTTCGATTCTGTTATATCCATAAAAGCTGAAACCCATAACTTTCCAACAACTGTAGAGCCTTTTAATGGTGCTGCTACTGGGAGCGGCGGAGAAATTAGAGATAGATTGGCAGGTGGAAAAGGATCTCTTCCTTTAGCTGGAACTGCGGTTTACATGACTTCTTACTCTCGTTTAGATGGAACTAAAGAATGGGAAAAAGCCACTGAAGAGCGTAAATGGCTATATCAAACTCCCATGGATATTCTTATAAAAGCTTCTAATGGAGCTTCAGATTTTGGGAATAAATTTGGACAACCTTTAATTACTGGTTCTGTTCTCACATTCGAGCATGCTGAAGAAAATCGCTTCTTAGGATATGATAAAGTGATTATGCTTGCAGGAGGAATTGGATACGGAAAAGCCGATCAGGCTATAAAAGATGTACCTAAAAAAGGTGATAAAATTGTTGTGCTTGGTGGTGATAATTATCGAATTGGAATGGGTGGAGCAGCAGTTTCTTCCGC
Organism: Gillisia sp. CAL575; assembly: GCF_000403785.1. Lineage (GTDB taxonomy): Bacteria > Bacteroidota > Bacteroidia > Flavobacteriales > Flavobacteriaceae > Gillisia. Next base: position 131,566 of record NZ_APHJ01000026.1, on the reverse strand, counting down.
AGATACTGGAGAGTTTAGCAGTGGGATTGAACTAAATGCTGTACAGCGTGCCAATCCAGAAATGCAAAAACGTGCTGCCAATGCCATAAGAGGTATGGTAGAAAGTGAAACAAATCCTATAGTTTCTATTCATGATCATGGTGCAGGTGGACACTTGAATTGTTTGAGTGAATTGGTGGAAGAAACTGGTGGAAATATAGATCTGGATAAATTACCTGTTGGAGATCCAACGCTTTCAGCTAAAGAAATTATAGGGAATGAGTCTCAAGAGCGAATGGGTTTAATTATTCCTAAAAAAGACATGGATGTCTTAAAACGTGTATCTGAACGGGAAAGAGCTCCAATGTATGATGTAGGAGAAGTAACAGAAGATCATAATTTTATGTTCAAAAGTAAGACCACCGGTGAGAAACCGATGGATCTTAAATTGGAAGATATGTTTGGAAGTTCTCCAAAAACAATTATGACAGATAATACTGTACAGAGAAATTATAAGGAATTAAATTATTCTCAAGATAAAATATACAATTACTTAGAGCAGGTGCTTCAGTTAGAAGCAGTGGCTTGTAAGGACTGGTTAACAAATAAAGTAGATAGATGTGTTACCGGAAGGGTTGCAAAACAGCAAACCGCCGGAGCATTGCAATTACCCCTTAATAATTGTGGGGTTATGGCATTAGATTACAATGGAAAAGAAGGTGTAGCAACTTCACTTGGGCACTCCCCTATTTCTGCATTGATAGATCCAGTGGCAGGTTCTAGAAATTCTATTGCAGAGGCACTTACCAATATTATTTGGGCACCAATGGAGCAAGGTTTAAAATCTATTTCCTTGTCTGCAAACTGGATGTGGCCTTGTAATAATGAAGGGGAAGATGCAAGACTATATGAAGCTGTTCAAGGAGTATCAGATTTTGCGATAGAGTTAGGAATAAATGTGCCAACTGGTAAGGATTCTCTATCTATGAAGCAAAAATACAGTGAGGATGGTAGTGAGGTGATCTCTCCAGGAACGGTAATTATTTCTGCAGCTGGACATTGTAAAGACATTACAAAAGTTGTAGAGCCTGTCCTGCAGCCAGAAGGCGATATTTATTATATTAATATTTCCCAAGATATATTTAAATTGGGCGGAAGTTCTTTTGCTCAAACTCATAATAAAGTAGGAACAGAAGTTCCTACTATTAAAAATTCAGAGAACTTTGTAAATACTTTTAATACGGTTCAAAATTTAATTTCTGAAGGTAAAATTCTTGCAGGACATGATGTTGCTTCGGGTGGATTGATTACCACTTTATTAGAAATGTGTTTTTCTGAAGTGAATAGAGGTGCAAAATTAGATCTCTCATCATTAAATGAAAAAGATTCGGTTAAGTTGCTTTTCAATGAGAACTGCGGAATTATCTTTCAAGCAAAGGATACTTCAGTTGAAGCAGTTTTAAATGAAAACAATATCCAATTCTATAAAATTGGAACTCCAACTGAAGGAGATATAGTTTCTGTGATCAATGGAAACGATTCATTCGATTTTGACATTCCTACTTATAGAGATGTTTGGTATAATACGTCATTTATGCTAGATAAGAAACAGAGCGGAACAGATCATGCTACGCGACGTTTCAATAATTATAAAAATCAGCCACTAGAATTTAAGTTTCCAGAGAATTTTTCAGGGAAACTACCTGTTATCGAAGAAGGAATCCCAAGAATTAAAGCCGCTATTATTCGTGAAAAAGGCTCTAATTCTGAGCGAGAAATGGCTCGTGCAATGTACTTAGCAGGTTTTGATGTAAAAGATGTTCACATGACCGATTTGATTTCAGGTCGTGAAAATTTGGAAGAAATTCAATTCATTGCAGCAGTTGGAGGATTCTCTAATTCAGATGTATTAGGAAGTGCAAAAGGTTGGGCAGGAGCATTTTTATATAATGAAAAAGCAAAAGCTGCATTAGACAATTTCTTCAAAAGAGAAGACACCTTATCTCTAGGAGTTTGTAATGGTTGCCAATTGTTCATAGAATTAGGACTTATAAATCAAGATCATGAGCAAAAGCCAAAAATGCTTCATAACAGATCGAATAAATTCGAATGTAATTTTACTTCCGTAGAAATTCAAGAGAACAATTCTGTAATGCTTTCTAGTCTTGCAGGAAGCAAACTAGGAATCTGGGCTGCTCACGGAGAAGGAAAATTCAGTTTTCCTTATGAAGAAAGCAGTTATAATATTGTTGGTAAGTATGGATATGAGGAATATCCTGCTAATCCAAATGGTTCACATTTCAATACCGCTATGTTAACAGATACTACCGGGAGACATTTGGTTATGATGCCTCACTTAGAGCGATCTACTTTTTCTTGGAACTGGGCACACTATCCTAAAGACAGACAGGATGAAGTAACACCTTGGTTAGAAGGATTTTTGAATGCGAACAGATGGCTAAAAGAGAAAAAGTAATTTCAATTAATAATTAGAATTTAATAAGGGAAGGTAAAATTTCCCTTATTTTTTTATAAGATTCATTTGATATAGCTATCAATTTTGCTATTTTGCAAGGAATATCTTATCCAACCACATGATCGAAATTAAACGCATCTTTGATTTTCCATACTACCAATTAGAAAATCATCCATTAGAGAAAGCATTAGTTACAAAATATAATGGCAAATGGGAAGCTTTAAGCACTCAACAATATATAGATAAAGCTAATGCTATAAGTAGAGGATTATTGCGCCTAGGCGTAAAACCAAACGATAAAATTGCATTAATCTCCTCTAGCAATAGAACAGAGTGGAATGTTATGGATATCGGTATTTTACAAATTGGGGCTCAAAACGTGCCTGTTTATCCTACAATATCTCAGGAGGATTATGAATATGTGCTAAATCATAGTGGTGCAACTTATTGTTTTGTTTCAGATAAAGAAGTGCTTGATAAGGTTAATGCGATTAAACATAATACTGAACTAAAAGAAGTTTATAGTTTTGATAACATAGATACCTGTAAAAACTGGTCAGAAATTATTGAGCAGGGGAAAGATGAAAGCAATCAAAAAGAAGTAGATGCTCTTAAAGATGCAGTTTTAGAGGACGATCTTGCTACTATAATTTATACCTCCGGGACCACAGGAAGACCAAAAGGTGTTATGCTTTCTCATAAAAATATTGTGAGTGATGTCATAAATAGTGGGAAAAGAGTTCCATTTGAGACTGGAAAATACGTCTCGGTAAGTTTTTTACCTATCTGCCATATTTTTGAGAGAATGATCTCTTACTTATATCAATACTACAGTGTCTCCATTTACTTTGCAGAATCTATCGATAAGTTAGGTGATAATTTGAAGGAAGTTAAGCCGCATGTTATTTCTGCAGTACCTCGAGTGATAGAAAAGGTGTACGACAAAATTATAGCGAAGGGAACAGCATTAGGGGGAATTAAACAAAAATTATTTTATTGGGCAGTAGAATTAGGTTTACAATACGAACCATACGGAGTTAATGGTTGGTGGTATGAAACACAACTAAGCCTTGCAAGAAAATTGATTTTCTCTAAATGGAAAGATGGATTAGGTGGAAATATAGAACTTATTGTTTCTGGAAGCGCAGCCCTTCAACCTAGACTTACGAGAGTTTTTGCTGCTGCAGAAATCCCAATTATGGAAGGTTATGGATTAACAGAAACATCTCCGGTAGTAGCAGTTAACGATCAGCGTGACAAAGGTTTTAAAATTGGAACAGTTGGTAGAGTGATAGAAAATGTAGAAGTGAAAATTGCTGAAGATGGAGAAATCCTAACAAAAGGACCTAATTTGATGATAGGCTATTATAAAGACAAAGAAAAAACAGATGAAGCCATAGATGTTGATGGCTGGTTTCATACGGGAGACATTGGAGAAGTTGATGCTGATGGTTTCTTAAAGATCACAGATAGAAAGAAAGAAATGTTTAAAACATCTGGTGGTAAATATGTAGCGCCTCAGATTATCGAGAATACAATGAAACAATCTCGTTTTATTGAACAAATTATGGTTATTGGCGAGGGCGAAAAAATGCCTGCAGCCTTTATTCAACCAAATTTTGAGTTTGTGGAAGAATGGGCAAATCGTAAAAATCTTGATATTGGGAAAACTAATGAAGAGATCGTAAAGAATAAGGAAGTAATCGCAAGACTTCAGGAAGAAGTAGATTTCTACAATGAAAAATTTGGTAGCTGGGAGAAGATTAAGAAGTTCGAACTTACTCCTGAAGTGTGGAGTATAGAAAACGATCAACTTACCCCTACTATGAAATTAAAGCGAAGAAATATTAAAGAAAGATATTTAGACTTATATAATTCTATTTACGAAAGATAGAATTAACATCCATATCATTAAGTTATTGTTAAACTCTCCTTTTTAGGGGAGTTTTTTTATGTATTTAGAGTAATTTTAAGCAGATTGTTAGATAGATGAAAAAAAAATGGCTATTTATTATGCGTGCATAATAAATTTTCTTAACTTTGGGTTCATTCTAATATTCACATGAAGGAAAAAACCATCGATTACGTTTTGCGGGCAACTTGGATGGCCGTTTCTAAAATGTATAATGAAGAAGCTGGAAAAGCTGGAAGTACTATGGCTACAGGTTTTGCTCTTTTAAGTATTGATCCCGAAAAAGGAACCCCCTCTACCTCACTCGGCCCAAAAATGGGTATGGAAGCTACTAGTTTATCCCGAATTCTAAAATCTATGGAAGAGAAAGGGTTAATTATTCGTAAAAGGAATCCAGACGACGGAAGAAGTGTATTGCTCCATCTTACCATTTTCGGAAAAGAAATGAGAGAATTCTCTAAAGGGGTCGTTTTAAAATTTGATGAAGCTGTAAAGGAAAATGTAAGTGAAGAAGATCTCAAGACTTTTATAAAAGTAGCTAATTCCATTACAGATCTTATTTCAAATAAAAAGATCTATAATCAAGAAATAAGTTTAAAATAAATATAACAAAAGATAAATTTCAGGTTTTGCCTGAAACAATTTCTATTTAAAATTTACATATGAAAAGAAGAATTAATAAAGTTGCAATTATAGGTTCCGGGATCATGGGAAGCGGGATTGCATGTCATTTCGCAAATATTGGCGTAGAAGTATTGTTATTAGATATAGTTCCCCGTGAACTTACAGATAAAGAGAAAAGTAAGGGATTAACCTTAGAAGATAAAGTTGTAAGAAATAGACTTGTAAATGATTCTTTACAAGCTTCTTTAAAATCTAAACCCTCTACTATTTATAGTCAATCTTTCGCAAGTAGAATTCATACTGGGAATTTAGAAGATGATATTTCAAAGGTTTCAGAAGTAGATTGGATTATAGAAGTTGTTGTAGAAAGACTTGATATTAAAAAGAAGGTTTTTGAACAATTAGAGAAGCATCGTAAAAAGGGAACTTTAATTTCCTCGAATACCTCTGGTATCCCAATAAAATTAATGAGTGAAGGTCGAAGTGAAGATTTTCAGAAGCACTTCTGCGGAACTCACTTCTTTAACCCTGTTCGTTATTTAAGATTATTTGAGATCATTCCTGGACCAGAAACTTCAAAAGAAGTGCTGGATTTCATGAATGAGTACGGAGAGAAATTCCTAGGAAAAAAATCTGTGGTAGCAAAAGACACTGCTGCATTTATAGGTAACCGAGTTGGGATCTTTAGTATTATGAGCCTTTTCCATATGGTGGATGAGGTAGGATTAACAATAGAGGAAGTAGATAAACTTACAGGTCCCGTAATTGGAAGACCAAAATCTGCCACTTTTAGAACGGTAGATGTTGTAGGCTTAGACACTTTGGTTCATGTAGCAAATGGACTACATCAAGGTGTACCTACAGATGAAAAACATGATCTTTTCGCCTTACCAAATTTCATCGATTCTATGATGGACAAGCAATGGTTAGGGAGTAAAAGTGGTCAAGGTTTTTATAAAAAAATAAAGGGTGATGATGGTTCTAGTGAGATTCAGTCTCTAGACCTTAAAACCCTAGAATATAGATCTGCAAAGAAAGCAAGTTTTGCAACGCTAGAGCTTACTAAATCTATAGACAACGTTGTAGATAGATTTAAAGTATTGATAGGCGGAAAGGATAAAGCCGGGGAGTTTTATCGAAAAAATTTATCGGCTCTCTTCGCATATGTATCCAATCGAATTCCGGAGATCACAGATGAATTATATAAAATAGACGATGCAATGAAAGCTGGTTTTGGCTGGGAGCATGGTCCTTTCCAAATTTGGGATGCAGTAGGTGTTGAAAAAGGAATTGAAATGATGAAGGCAGAGGGTGAAGAACCTGCTGCTTGGGTTAAAGAAATGGTAGATTCTGGAATTAAGAGTTTCTATACTGTTAAGGAAGGAAATACTTACTATTATGATATCCCTAAAAAAGAACAAGTAAAAGTTCCTGGACAGGATGCTTTTATTATTCTAGATAATATTAGAGAATCCAAAGAAGTATATAAAAATACAGGAGTAATAGTAGAAGATCTTGGCGATGGAATCCTGAATGTAGAATTCAAAAGTAAAATGAATTCTATTGGAGGTGATGTTTTAGATGGTTTGAATAGAGCATTAGACATTGCTGAAAAAGATTATCAAGGATTAGTAGTTGCGAACAACGGAGCAAATTTCTCTGTGGGAGCAAATATCGGAATGATCTTTATGATGGCTGTAGAGCAGGAATATGATGAGCTAAATATGGCTATTAAATATTTCCAGGATACCATGATGAGAATGAGATATTCTTCTATTCCAACTGTTGCAGCTCCGCACGCTATGACTTTGGGTGGAGGTTGCGAACTTTCTCTTCACGCAGATAAGGTAGTTGCTGCAGCAGAAACTTATATTGGATTAGTAGAATTTGGCGTAGGTGTGCTACCAGGTGGTGGTGGATCTAAGGAAATGACCTTAAGAGCTTCAGACACTTACCACAAGGATGATGTAGAGTTAAACAGACTTAGAGAACATTTCTTAACTATTGCAATGGCTAAAGTATCTACTTCTGCATATGAGGCTTTCGATACAAATATTCTTCAGAAAGGAAAAGATATCGTAGTAGTGAATCCAGATAGACAATTAGCAATTGCTAAAAAGCATGCATTGCTAATGGCTGAAACAGGATATACGCAACCAATCCAGAGAACAGATATTAAAGTTCTAGGAAAACAAGCACTTGGAACTTTCTATGTTGGAACAGACCAAATGTTTGCAGGAAAGTATATAAGCGAGCATGATAAGAAGATCGCTAATAAATTAGCCTACGTTATGGCTGGTGGAGATCTTTCTGATGCAAATTATGTTAGTGAACAATATTTACTAGATCTAGAACGTGAAGCATTTCTTTCTCTTACCGGAGAGCGCAAAACTTTAGAGCGTTTAGAGCACATGATCAAAAAAGGAAAGCCGCTTAGGAATTAGAATTGAGTAATGAGTATTGAGCATTGAGCATTGAGTATTGAGTAATTATAAAGAAAATGCATAAAATTGAAGATTTAAAAATCTGGAGAAAATCTATGGAGTTGACTAAATCAGTTTATAAAATTTGTGCTGAATTACCTTCCGATGAACGATTCGGGCTTATATCTCAGATAAAAAGATGTGCAGTTTCAATACCTTCAAATATTGCTGAAGGTGCTGGAAGAAATTCACAAAAAGAATTCGCTCACTTTCTTTCTATTGCCAATGGTTCTTCTTACGAATTGCAAACTCAGCTCATGCTTTCTATGGAACTTAAATTAATTTCAGAAGACATAATAAAACCAATACTTGAAAATATAATTGAGATACAAAAAATGAATTATGGATTTCAAAAATCCTTATAAAATCTCAATACTAAGTACTAAAATCTAAAATCTATTAAAATGAAAACAGCATATATAGTAAAAGCATACAGAACAGCAGTTGGGAAAGCACCTCGTGGTGTATTCAGATTTAAAAGACCTGATGAATTAGCTGCGGAAACCATCCAGTATATGATGGAGAAACTTCCAAATTTTGATAAAGATAGAATAGACGATGTTATTGTTGGAAATGCAATGCCGGAAGCTGAACAAGGATTAAACGTAGGTAGATTGATCTCTTTAATGGGATTAGATACTGTAAAGGTTCCTGGAGTAACAGTAAATAGATATTGCGCTTCTGGATTAGAAACAATTGCAATAGCATCTGCAAAGATCCAAGCAGGGATGGCAGATTGTATTATCGCAGGTGGTGCAGAAAGCATGAGTTATATTCCTATGGGTGGATATAAGCCAGTTCCAGACTATAAACTTGCAGCACAAGGTCATGAAGATTATTACTGGGGAATGGGACTTACTGCAGAAGCAGTTGCTAATGACTATAAAGTAAGTAGAGAAGATCAAGATGAATTTGCTTTTAACTCTCATCAAAAATCTTTAAAAGCTTTAGCCGAAGATAGATTCCAGGATCAAATAGTGCCTATTACTGTTGATGAAACTTATGTAGATGAAAATGGTAAAAAACAAACCAGATCCTATACTGTAAATAAAGATGAAGGGCCTAGAGCAGGTACTTCAAAGGAAATTCTTGCCAAATTAAGACCTGTTTTTGCAGATGGTGGAAGTGTAACTGCTGGAAATTCTTCTCAGATGAGTGATGGTGCAGCATTTGCACTGATTATGAGTGAAGAAATGGTTAAAGAATTTAATCTAGAACCTATTGCAAGATTGGTGAGTTATACCGCTGTTGGAATTGAGCCAAGAATTATGGGGGTTGCTCCTATTACGGCTATTCCAAAAGCATTGAAACAAGCTGGACTTCAACAAAATGATCTTGAGCTAATTGAATTAAACGAAGCGTTTGCATCTCAATCTTTAGCTGTAGTTAGAACTTTAGGTTTAGATCCAGATAGAGTAAATGTGAATGGTGGAGCAATTTCTATGGGACACCCACTTGGTTGTACTGGTGCAAAACTATCTGTCCAATTATTCGATGAGATGCGTAAACGTGATCTAAAGAATAAATATGGAATGGTAACCATGTGTGTTGGTACTGGACAAGGAGCTGCGGGAGTTTATGAGTTTTTATCTTAACATCAAGTCAATCAAATAAAAATATTTACATCAGAAATTTAAGATCTGATTTTAAAAAATTAATATTCAAATAAAATGAGCACAGAGACAACTAATAAGGAATTACTTCGCGGAGGTCAGTTTTTGGTAAAAGAAACTAGGAGTGAAGATGTTTTCACCCCAGAGGACTTTACCGAGGAACAAAAAATGATGAAAGATTCGGTTAAAGAATTTGTAGATCGTGAAATCTGGCCGAAAAAGGAGGAATTTGAGAAAAAGAATTATGCTTTGACTGAAGAGATAATGCGTAAGGCTGGAGAACTTGGTTTTCTTGGCATTTCTGTTCCTGAAGAATATGACGGAATGGGAATGGGATTTGTCTCTACCATGCTTGTTTGTGACTATATTAGTGGTGCAACAGGATCTGTAGCAACTGCTTTTGGTGCTCATACAGGAATTGGAACTATGCCAATTACCTTATATGGTACAGAAGAGCAAAAGAAAAAATATGTTCCAAAATTAGCTACCGGAGAATGGTTTGGAGCTTATTGTCTAACAGAACCAGGAGCAGGAAGTGATGCTAACTCTGGTAAAACAAAAGCTGTACTTTCTGAAGATGGAAAATCTTACGGTATTAGTGGGCAAAAAATGTGGATCTCCAATGCAGGATTTGCAAATGTTTTTATTGTTTTTGCAAGAATTGAAGATGACAAGAATATTACAGGTTTTATCGTTGAAAATGATCCCTCTAATGGTATTACTTTTGGTGAAGAAGAAAAAAAATTAGGAATTCACTCCTCTTCCACTCGTCAAGTTTTCTTTAATGAAACTAAAGTACCTGTAGAGAATATGCTTGCAGGACGTGGTGATGGTTTTAAAATTGCTATGAATGCATTAAATATCGGTCGTATAAAATTAGCTGCTGCATGTTTAGACGCACAAAGAAGAGTGACTGACCAAGCGGTAAAATATGCTAATGACAGAATTCAATTTGACACTCCTATCGCACAGTTTGGCGCTATTAAACTGAAATTAGCAGAAATGGCAACTTCAGCATATGTTGGAGAATCTGCATCTTATAGAGCTGCTAAGAATATTGAAGATAGAATTAGTAAAAGATTAGAAGAAGGAAATTCCCATGCTGAAGCAGAATTAAAGGGTGTAGAAGAATATGCTATTGAATGTTCTATTTTAAAAGTTGCCTGTTCAGAAGATATTCAAAATTGTAGTGACGAAGGTATACAGGTTTTTGGAGGGATGGGCTTTTCTGCAGATACTCCTATGGAATCTGCTTGGAGAGATGCTCGTATTTCTAGGATCTATGAAGGAACCAATGAAATAAATAGAATGTTAGCGGTAGGAATGCTTGTTAAAAAAGCAATGAAAGGTCATGTAGATCTTCTAGGACCTGCAACTAAGGTAGGAGAAGAACTTACCGGAATTCCATCCTTTGATAAACCAGATTTCTCAGTACTTTTTGCCGAAGAAAAAGATTTATTGAAAAGATTAAAAAAAGTATTTTTAATGGTAGCTGGAAGTGCAGTTCAAAAATTTGGGCCGAAATTAGAAGAGCATCAACAATTGCTTTTGGCTTCTGCAGATATCTTAATTGAGATCTATATGGCAGAATCTGCTATCTTAAGAACTGAAAAAAATGTAAACAGATTCGGAGAAGACACGCAAAAAGAGCAAATTGCAATGTCTAAATTATATTTATATCATGCTGTAGATATTATAAACCAAAAAGCAAAAGAAGGAATTGTATCTTTTGCTGAAGGTGACGAACAGCGTATGATGTTAATGGGACTTAAACGTTTTACGAAATATGACAATCAACCAAATGTTGTTAATCTTAGAAATATAATTGCTGAAAAATTAACTTCAGAAAACTCATACTGCTATTAAATTTAATACAATTAGTACTTTTTACTAATTTTCTAAAAGCCAATTCTATAAAAAGAATTGGCTTTTCCTATTTTATTGAAATTTTAGACCGACAATCTTATTTTATCTCTCAAAATTTAGTGAGAGGGGAAATTCATATACATTAAGGATATCTGCCATGAAAGTTTACTCTCACATAATTATTCATTACAATTGTTCAGTTTTATATGGAATTCATCTATAATTAAACAAATTATGGATTATTGTTTAAAATACAGTATTCAAAATATTGTTTTCATTTATTTATAGTCTTTATACCCCAATATTGCTAAGTTTTCAAAGTTTAATATGTTAAATAACGAAAACCTTAATAATTAAAATGATTATTAGGCAATATCTTTTAAAGATTATTCTATATTGTGAATTATAACCATTAAAACTTATTAAATGAAAAAACTAATTATGGGAATGGCTGCAATAGCCCTACTATTCACTTCCTGTGAAAAGGATCAACCAGAAAATGCTAATGATTTAGCTCAAGAAAGTGTAGATATGAGCGATTTCTACGTGCACACCGATTTTAACGATGAGGATGGTAAAGCAGCGCAAAACGGGAAAAATTGTTACTCTATGAAAAACTTAAATCGACTGTTAAAGGAAGATGATAAGCTTTATAGAAAAATGTATGATATTGAAAAGAATACAAGATCTATTCTTGCTAAACAAGGAAACACTGCTAAAGGGAAACCTGGAAGTGGTGATGGTGGTGGAACTACTCCTCCTCCATCAGATAATTTAGGAATTGTAACCATTCCAGTTATTGTTACTGTAGTTTATAGCAATAGCAATGAAAATATTTCTCAAGCCCAAATTGATTCTCAAATTGCTGTTTTAAATGCAGATTTTAGAGCTCAAAATTCTGATGCTTCGAGTACTCCTTCTGAATTTGCAGGTTTAATAGCAGATACTGAAGTACAATTTACTCTTGCTGGTGTACGTCGTTATAGTAACTCTACTACTCAATGGGGAACTAACGATGCTGTAAAAGGACAATATCCTCCAGTAACTCCAGCTACAACTCTTAATATATGGGTTTGTAATATTGGTGGTGGAATCTTAGGTTATGCACAATTCCCAGGAGGTGCGCCTGAAACTGATGGGGTTGTTGTAGGTCCTAATTACTTTGGTACTACTGGTTATGTTTCTGCTCCTTTTGATGAAGGTAGAACTATGACTCATGAAGTTGGTCACTACTTAAACTTACGTCACATTTGGGGTGATGGAAGATGTCAACAAGATGATTTTGTAGCTGATACTCCATCTTCAGATGGACCAAACTACGGATGTCCTTCATATCCAACTGTAAACTGTCGTTCTACAGATATGACTATGAACTATATGGATTACACAAATGATGCTTGTATGACGATGTTCTCTACAGGTCAGAAATCTCGTTTGAGAACTGTATTTGCTAGTTCAGGACCTAGAGCTGCAATGGCGCCTTAATTCTCAATTTATAATATTTAAAAGCCACCCAAGTCGGGTGGCTTTTTTGTTTTCACGAAATCCTTATAGGTTAATATTTCAGAAATTTCATATAACAGTTTAACCAGAAACCTTATTTTTAACGGTATTGTAAAAGATATTATTAAGAATAATTATGGTTTCAATAAATCAAGAACTAATAAACTATTTAATGGTAGGCATAATTGCGGTCACTATTTGCTTTCTTCTAGCATACTACGCAATAAAAAAAATAGGTAAAGATCCTAGAAATATACTCCCTGTAAATTTTGCAAATAAAATATGGATCCCATTACTCATATTTATGGCATCCTTATTCTGTCAAATAGCAATTATAGTAAAGCTATTTAGGTTTGATTACACTTATACAATTGTAGGCCATTTAAGCAGCATAGGAATCATCTTAAGCACAGCTTGGTTCCTAATTATTATTCTAAAGATATTTAAAGCTCGTGTGCTGAGGAAATATGATGTATCTACATCAGATAATTTAAAAGCCCGTAAGGTATATACTCAGTTCATGATCTTAGAAAATATAATAATCTTTATAATTATTGTGCTAGGCGTAGGCATCGCCTTAATGAGTTTTGATAGTATTAGATCTATAGGTATTAGTTTGTTAACCTCAGCGGGAATTGCAGGGATCATTATTGGTTTGGCAGCACAGAAGGCAATTGCAACTTTACTAGCTGGAATTCAAATAGCGCTCACGCAACCAATACGAATAGAAGATGTAGTAATTGTTGAGGGAGAGTGGGGTTGGATAGAAGAAATAACTCTCACTTATGTGGTGGTTAGAATTTGGGATAAAAGAAGGCTTGTAGTTCCTTCTACCTATTTTATTGAAAACACTTTTCAAAACTGGACTAGAAACTCTTCAGAAATATTAGGAACTGTGTTTATTTATACAGATTATGAAGTTCCTTTTGAGAGATTAAGAGAAGAACTTACAAGACTACTGGAAGATTCCACTTTATGGGATAAAAAAACTAATGTTTTACAAGTAACTAATGCTACAGATAGATCTGTTGAAATTAGAGCATTAATGAGTTCAAAAGATTCTCCCACTTCATGGGATCTTAGGGTATATATTAGAGAACAACTACTTGTTTTTATTAAAGAAAATTATCCTGAAAGTCTTCCGAAATCCAGGATAAGTTTAAAAACTGATTAAAACTTAATCTCTTCTTCTGAAGTATAAGTTTTACTAAAATTCGTAGCTGCTTCTATTAATGCCAAATGAGAATATGCTTGCGGAAAATTCCCTAACAATCGTTTTGTCTCAAAGTCGATATCTTCGCTAAATAATCCTAGGTGATTACTATAGGATAAAAGCTGATCGAATAGTTTTTTAGATTTTTCCTTCTCACCAATTTTATACAAGCTGTTAATAAACCAAAAAGTACAAATGGTAAATGAGGAAGTGGGCAAACCAAAATCATCTTTATTCTTATAACGATACATCAAACCATCTCGGGAAAGTTCTCTCTCTGTAGCTTTAACTGTACTAATGTATCTAGGATCTTTGGCATCTATAAATCCATAATTCTCCATTAAAAGTGTAGAAGCATCTAAATCTTTAGAACCATAGGATTGTGTATATGCCTGTACCTCTTCATTCCATCCATTATTATAAATATCATCATAAATTTCAGCCCTTAAAGAGACCCATTTAGTATCATTTATTCCTTTCCTAAGGATCTCCCCTATTTTCACTGCGCGGTCTATTGCTACCCAACATAGCAACTTAGAAAACACAAAATGCCTCTCCTCTGTTCTAAGCTCCCAAATTCCTTTATCAGGTTCTCTCCAGTGAGATTCTACAATTTTCACAATTCCCCTAGTTACAGTCCACAATTCTTCACTGTTTTCTAAATTAGTTTCAAACTGAACAAATTGCTGATAGATAACTTCCATCAATATCCCGTAAATATCATTCTGCTTTTGAATATATGCAGCATTTCCTGTCCGTACAGGTTTTGAATTTTGATATCCATCTAAATGATCCAGTATATGCTCGGTTAAATTCTTTTCTCCATTAATACCATACATAATCTGGATCTTTTCATCTTTATGTGGTATCAAATTAAGAATGAATTGAAGAAAATCTTTTGCAGATTTATCATGCCCTAATCCAGCCATTACTTTAATAACCATAGAGGCATCTCTAATCCAACAAAATCTATAATCCCAGTTACGTTCTTCACCAATAGTTTCGGGCAGTGAAGTAGTAGCAGCTGCAAGAACCGCCCCCGACTTTTTGAAGGTTAAAGCCTTAAGTACTAATGCGCTTCTTAATATCTCTTCGTTGTAATATTTGTATTTTGTAGTATGCTCACTCCAATTCATCCAATAGGTCTTGGTGCGTTGGTATTTAAGATAAGTTCTGTCCAAAGACTGTTCAACCAGTTTTTCATGATACCCCATTAAGAAATAGCCATTTCCTGTTAATTCAATTTCCTTTTGATCTAAAATAGCATCAAGATCGAAACTGGAATAAAGAAAAAGGGTCTCAAATTTCCCCTCGGTTGTATAACTCTTTATATAGTGCTCCTTATTTTCATTATAGGTTTTCTCTCTTGCAAAATCTAATCGAGGATTATATAAAGCCTTAAATGATGGCTTCCCTTTAATATGTCTAAGAAAACGAATAACATCTGGAGCAGAGTAGTAAGATCCATCCTGATGTTGGTAGCGAGGCATAAAATCTATTAATTGAAAGGCGTCTGTGCCATTATCAAACACTGTACTTAATATATTGGTACCCCATAAATATTCCTGAGAGATATTATAATCCTCAGTTACCCTAAGTTCAAAACTACCGCCTTTTTTGTTATCTAATAATTTAGCAAATACTGCAGCAGAGTCAAAATTTGGCAAGCAACACCAATCTAGTGATCCTGTTTTGGAAATTAGGGCTGCACTTTTACAATTTCCGATAATCCCATAATCTAAATTCTCCATAAAATAATAAATTCTTTAAAAAGGAAGGTTAAAACAATTCATTTTCGGAAATTTAAGGAAAATCAAATTTTTATCCCTCAATTTTAAGAAAATTATGAGTAAAACGATCATTATTTCCAATAGATTACCATTACAAATTTCTATAAAAAAAGGAAAACTAGACGTTACCCCTAGCGTTGGAGGTTTAGCTACAGGTTTAAAATCTTTTCACAGAGATGGAGATAGTGTTTGGATTGGATGGAGTGGCTTAACTATGGAAGAGCTACCTGAAGAATTAAGAAATGAAGTAACTCAGAAAGCAAAAGACCAGGCCTGTATTGCTGTAAATTTTACTGAAAAAGAAATAGAAGGCTTCTATTATGGATTTAGTAATAGAAGTATTTGGCCTCTTTTCCATTACTTTATGGAATTTACAGAATGGGAAACTTGGCATTGGGAAACTTATAAAAGTGTAAATCAAAAATATGCTGATGCTATTCTAGAACATTATAAGGAAGGCGATAAAATCTGGATTCATGATTATCAACTTCTTTTAGTTCCAAATATGGTTCGAGAACAATCTCCTAATGCAACCATTGGTTTTTTTAATCATATTCCATTTCCTTCTTATGAAGTTTTTAGAACTATGCCATGGAGAGAAGAAATTCTAAATGGCTTATTAGGAGCAGATCTAATAGGTTTTCATACCTACGACTACGAAAGACATTTCTTAAGTTCGGTAAGCCGTATCCTTAGGCATCAAGTAAATTTTGATGAAGTTAGCTTACCAGATAGATTAGTTAAAGTAGATTCTTTCCCTATGGGTATAGATTATAATAAGTTTGAGCAGGCAGCCAAAAACCATTTTGAAAATACCATGGAGGACCAATCTGATCTTCAACGCAGATTAGATCACCATAGAAAAGAAGCACCTGGAGCAAAATTAATATTAAGTATAGATAGGTTGGATTATACAAAAGGGATTGCTCACAGAATACGAGCTTTTGAATATTTCCTGGAGAAATATCCGCAGTATATAGAAAAAATTAGATTGGTGATGCTTGCAGTTCCCTCCAGATCTGAAGTGCCTCAGTATCAATTATTAAAAAAAGAAATTGATGCTTTAGTAGGTAGGATAAACGGGAAATTCGCGACAGTAAGCTGGACCCCAATTTGGTATTTCTACAGATCGATGCCTTTTAATAACTTAATAGATCTCTACGCTTCTTGCGATATCGCATTGTTAACACCTATAAGAGACGGAATGAACTTGGTGGCAAAAGAATATATAGCAAGCAGGAAAGATCAAACAGGAGTGCTTATATTAAGTGAAATGACAGGAGCGGCTCAAGAAATGAATGAGGCGATCTTAATTAATCCAAATAATTTTGAACAGATTGCCGATGCTATCAATCAGGCTATAAAAATGCCGGAAGAAGAACAAATTAAGAGAAATAAAATCCTTCAGAAACGTTTAAAGCGTTATGATGTAGAAAAATGGGCAAACGACTTTATGAAATCCTTGACTAAAACACAAGAAAACAGACAAAGCAATAAGGCTATTCATATCACTAAAGAGATCCAAGAATCAATATATTCAGATTTTAAAAAATCTAAAAACAGAGTTTTGTTTCTAGATTATGATGGAACCTTGGTAGATTTTGTAGATCAGCCAGAAGATGCAAAACCAGATGAAGAAATTATTTCCATAATTAGCCAATTAGCAGCTATGGATAATATCACTGTCGTACTTATTAGCGGTAGAGATAAAGAAACTCTGGGTACTTGGTGGAGAGAAGTGGATGTACAGCTAATTGCAGAACACGGAGTTTGGGCGTTAAAACCAAATAAAGAATGGAGACTAAATGAAAATGTAAGAAATGATTGGATGGAATCTATTCGTCCCGTTATAGAGGCCTATGTGGATAGAACCCCGGGAAGTTTTATTGAAGAAAAGAACTATTCGCTTGCCTGGCACTACAGAAAATCAGATCCAGATCTAGGTGAAAAAAGGGCTAATGAACTTTCTTCAGTATTAAAAGATCTTATCTCTAATCACGGATTGAGTGTATTAGATGGAAACAAAGTTCTAGAAATAAAAAGTAGTGGAGTTAATAAAGGAAAGGCCGCAACAAAATTCCTATTAAGAAAAGAGAGTGACTTTATATTTGCCATAGGAGATGATTGGACAGATGAATATTTATTTCAGGAATTGCCAGATTCTGCGGTAACTGTAAAAGTTGGTTTAAAGAATACCAGTGCCACGTATTATTTAAATAATACTAAAAAGGTTAGAGAGTTACTGCAAGGATTTTTAGAAACTGAATAAGGGCGCTATAGTTCAAGGCAAGAATCAAAACTGTTAAAATCCTTAATAATTCTGCTCAAATATTATATCAAACTTAACTAAAGAAAATTCCCTAAGTTTCTTATTAGAAGTACTTTTACAATATCAAATTTATACAACCAATATTTAAAAAATCATAATTATGAAAGCAGGAAAGTTAATTACAGGATTAGTATCAGGAGCAGCTATAGGAGCAGCAATAGGTTTATTATTTGCACCAAAAAAAGGAGCTGATACTCGTAAATCAATTACTGAATCTGGAGATAGCTATTTTAAAGGTGCTAAAGGAAAGATGAACGATCTTTCAGAAAGTTTAAACCAAAAAGTTGAAGCGATCAAAGAAAGATCTAAAGCAGCAACAACTGGTTCTAAAGTTGAAGAAAAATATCATGAAACTAAAGCAGATATTCATGATATGAGAGCTAGCTAGACTAAGCTTAAATATTTTATATAAACCCTCGGATTCTTTCGAGGGTTTTTTATTTTTCAAATTCCCGATTATCTTTCGAAATCCATCTAAAAAACATTTATTACTTTAGAAAACTAATTAAATAAATTTATAATAATGAAAATTAATTCCTCCCTATTAAATATTACTAGTTGCTTATTCGTTTTTCTTGCCTTCAATAATATAAACGCACAGGATACAGATTCCAAAATCTATGATATAATTGAATCGGTTTCTTCAGATAGAATTGAAAGTGATATTAGGAAATTAGCCGGGTTCGGAACTAGAAATACATTTAGCGATACAGTGTCAACCACCAGAGGGATTGGAGCTGCAAGACGTTGGATTAAATCTGAATTTGATAAAACCTCTAAAGATTGTAATAACTGTTTAAATGTATTCTATCAAAAAGATTTGGTAACGCCAGAAGATGGAAATCGTGTACCAAAAGAGGCTTGGGTTGTAAATGTTGTAGCAATCCAAAAAGGAACTAAATATCCAAATAGATATATCATAATGAGTGGAGATATAGATTCTCGCGCTAGTGATACTATGGACTTTGAAACCGATGCGCCAGGAGCTAATGACAACGCAAGCGGAATGGCTGGCACCATGGAAGCTGCGAGAGTCCTATCTAAATTTAAATTTGAAAATAGTATTATCTATGTTGGGCTGTCTGGAGAAGAACAAGGATTATTTGGAGGAAAAGGGCTTGCTCAATATGCTAAAGACAAGAATTGGGAGATCATTGGAATCTTGAATAATGATATGATTGGTAACATTGAAGGCGTGGATGGAGTGATTGATAATAGAAGTTTTAGAATTTTCTCTGAACCTGTACCTCCCACAGAGACTGAGCAAGAGCGTAATGCTCGTAGATATTATGGTGGTGAAGTAGATGGGATATCAAGACAATTAGCAAGATATATTCACAAAACAGTAGAAACTTATATGCCGGAAATGAACCCAATGATGATCTACCGTTTAGACAGATTTGGTCGTGGTGGTCACCATAGATCTTTTAATGATTTAGGGTTTGCAGGGATTAGAATTATGGAAGCTCATGAAAATTATAATAGACAACATCAAGATATTAGAACCGAGAACGGAATTGAATACGGGGATGTAATAGAAGGCTTGAATTTTAATTATGCCGCAAAACTTACCGCTGTAAATGCAATCAATTTAGCTAGTTTGGCTTGGGCTCCACCTGCTCCTATTAAAGTTGCTATTGGTGGAATAGTTGAGCCATCTACCAAATTACGTTGGGAAAAGGTTTCCGGAGAAATTGCTGGGTATAAAATTTATTGGAGAGATACCACCTCCCCTGTTTGGCAACACTCTAGATTTGTTGGAAATGTGTCTGAATTTATATTGGAGGGAATCGTAATAGATAATTACTTTTTTGGTGTAGTCGCAGTTGGAAAAAACGGACATGAAAGTTTGGTTTCTTTTCCATCTTCAACTTTTAGATAAATCAACCATTTTGTATATCCATTGTTAGTCATATATATCTTTCGTCACCCTCAATTTATTTTAGGGTCTAAATTTATAATTCTGATATTAGTGTTTTAAGATTCTGAAACAAGTTCAGAATGACGTACTTTATCAATTTATGACACTTTACAGAAGTACAGATCAACCATTTATATTGAATTCAATTTAAAAATTCGATTTATGAAAAAAATCACATTGTTTTTATTCCTATTCTGCCAATTTATCGTTGCACAACAATCTGATAAGCTGGAATTATTAGACATTTTTAATTTGGAATATATATCCGACCCGCAAATATCTCCAGATGGAAAACAAGTAGTGTATGTGCGAAACTTTAAGGATGTAATGACCGATAAGAATCTATCCAATCTTTGGATAGTAAATTTCGATGGTTCTCAAAATAGACCTTTAACCACTGGAAATACTTCAGATAATTATCCTCGTTGGTCTCCTGATGGGGAAAAATTACTTTTCAAATCGAATATGGATGGGGAAATGCGATTATATTTAATGTGGATAGATTCCAAACAACCACAAGTACTTTCTAATTCCAACGATTTACCAGGTGCGGTTTCTTGGTCTCCGGATAGCAAAAATATTGCCTTTTCAAAATTTGTTATAAAAGAAAATGTTTCTCCTATTAAAATGCCAAAGAAACCGGAGGGTGCAAAGTGGAACGAAGCTCCTAAGTATATCACAGATATGAATTATCGTGCAGATGGAGCGGGATATTTAAAAAGTGGAAATAACCAACTTTTTATTGTCTCAATAGATGAACATACTCCAAGGCAACTTACGTTTAATCCTTTTGATCATGGAACTCCAATTTGGGGTAAAGATGGTAAAAGCTTATATTTTTCAGCCAACTTTGGAGAAGATCATGAATTAGACCCAATGAACTCAGAAATTCATAGATTGAATGTTGCAGATGGAAAGATAACAGCCTTAACTAATAGACAGGGTCCGGATAGCGACCCAATAATCTCTCCCGATGGCAAGAGAATAGCCTATTTAGGATTCGATGATAGATTACAAGGGTATCAATTAAGTCAGTTATATATCATGAATACAGATGGTAGTGATGTTAAAAACCTATCAGAAGAATTTGATAGAGATATTAGTGATATTTCATGGGATAAAAATGGAGATGGACTTTATTTTCAATATAACGATAAAGGCAGTACAAAACTAGGGTATCTATCCACAAGCGGTAAAGTAAAAGACATAACATCTAATATGGGTGGGCTCTCCTTGGGAAGACCTTATAATTCTGCATCTTATAGCGTTGCAGATAATGGAAATTACGCTTTCACCTCTGGTAAATATGCAATGTTATCTGATCTAGGAGTTGGGAATAGAGGAAATGATCGAGTGCTAACAGATGTTAATAGTGACTTGCTTTCCTTTAAGAAACTAGGAAAAGTAGAAGGGATCTGGTGGAAATCCTCTGTAGATCAAAGAGATATCCAAGGATGGATCGTAACTCCGCCCGATTTTGATCCAAGCAAAAAATACCCGTTGATTCTAGAGATTCATGGTGGACCTTTTGCCAGTTATGGAAATGTGTTTTCAGCAGAAATTCAACTTATGGCGGCCGCAGGATATGTTGTTCTATACACGAACCCTAGAGGAAGTACAGGCTATGGAGAAGAATTTGGAAATTTAATACATCATGATTACCCAAATAACGATTATCATGATCTAATGTCTGGAGTAGATGCAGTGCTTGAAAAAGAGTATGTAGACAAAGAAAATTTATTTGTTACTGGAGGAAGCGGAGGTGGTGTTTTAACCGCATGGATAGTAGGTAAAACAGACAGATTTAAGGCAGCGGTAGTGGCAAAACCAGTGATAAACTGGACGAGTTTTGTGTTATATGCAGATAACCCTGGATTCTTTGCTAAATATTGGTTTGGTAAAAAGCCTTGGGAAGATCCGGAAAGTTATTTCAAAAGATCTCCTTTAAACTATGTAGCAAATATTACAACTCCAACAATGTTACTAACTGGAGAAGAAGATTACAGAACTCCAATTGCTGAATCTGAGCAATTTTATTCTGCTTTAAAATTAGAAGGAGTAGAAACCGCAATGGTTAGAATTCCTGGATCTGGACACGGAATAGCAAATAGACCAAGTAACCTTATAGCTAAGGTTGCAGCTATCTTATCTTGGTTCGACAATTATAAGGATAAATAATAACTAGAATTATTTTATTAAGCTGCGAATAGAATTTCTATTCGCAGCTTTTTTATCCTATTAGCGAAAGTTGAATTCGTTTTAGATCCAGATCAATTTCTAAAACCGTTACCATTAAATGCTGTCCTAATTTCACAACAGAATTCACATCGCTTATATATTCATTTGCCAACTTAGAAATATGAATGAGTCCACTTTCTTTAACTCCAATGTCTACAAAACATCCAAAATTGGTGATATTATTCACGATTCCAGGTAGTTTCATCCCAGTTCTTAAATCTTTAATTGTATTTACATTCTCATCGAATTGAAAAACTTTAATCTTACTTCTAGGATCTACTCCGGGTTTTTCAAGTTCTTTAATAATATCATTCAAGGTTGGAAGTCCGAGGTCTTCTTTCACGTAATTCTCTAACTGAATTTTATGAAGTATCTCCTTGTTTCCAATTATCTGATGTAATGCTATTTTCGCATCTTTGGCAATTTTGTTAACCAGGCCATAACGTTCAGGATGAACCGCAGAATCATCTAGTGGATTCTCTGCATTTTTAATTCTCAAAAAACCGGCAGACTGCTCGTAAGCTTTAGCTCCTAATCTAGGAACTTTTAATAGCTCTTTCCTACTATTAATACTCCCTTTTTCTGATCTATAGTTAATAATGTTTTCTGCAAGTACAGGTCCTATTCCAGATATATAAGAAAGTAATTCTTTACTTGCCGAGTTTACATTTATCCCAATTCGGTTTACACAAGTCATTACAACCGCATCCAGTTTTTCTTTCAATTTGGTTTGATCTACATCATGTTGGTACTGCCCTACTCCAATAGATTTCGCATCTATTTTAACCAATTCTGCCAAAGGATCAATTAATCTTCTTCCAATAGATACTGCACCTCTCACTGTGATATCATAATTCGGAAATTCATCCCTGGCAATTTTAGATGCTGAATAAATGGAGGCCCCAGCTTCATTAACCACATATACTTCTACCTCTTTATTTAGAGGAACTTTCTTAATAAACTGTTCTGTTTCCCTAGATGCTGTACCATTACCAATTGAAATAGCTTCAATATTATAGGCGTTAACCAAAGACTTCACTTTTTTAATTGCCATGGTCATTTCTTTTTGCGGTGGATGGGGATAAATAGTTTCATTATGAAGCAACATCCCATTCTCGTCTAAACATACCAACTTACAACCCGATTTAAAACCTGGATCCAAAGCTAAAATTCTTTTATTACCAAGGGGTGGAGCTAATAATAGTTGCTCTAAATTATCTGCAAAAACCTGAATTGCATCCTCATCTGCCCTATTCTTGGCTTCAGATATCACTTCATTTGTAAAAGAAGGTTTTAGAAGTCTCTTGTAAGAATCTTCGATTGCCTCATTTATATATTTTGTTGCTGAAGTATTCTTAAAATGAAGAACATTAGAGATAGAATGTAATGCTTCTTCTTGATCTACGTTTATTTTTATTTTTAAAAAACCTTCATTTTCCGCTCTTAATATTGCTAGAAATCTATGAGAAGGAATTTTTTGTAAAGGCTCATTCCAATCAAAATACTGATTGTATTTTTGAGCTGAAGGATTCTCTTTTTGAGCTTTGACTATTCGTGAAGCAATTTCTGACGAATTTTGAAATAATTTTCTAAGTCTTTTACGTACATAAGGATTTTCACTTATCCATTCAGCTATAATATTTTTTGCTCCTTCTATAGCTTCGTTTACAGAAGAGATATCTTTAGAAATATATTTTTTTGAAACCAAAACGATATCGGCTCCATTTTGAGACATAATTATTTTAGCAAGTGATTCTAAGCCCGCTTCTTTGGCAGCTTCCGCTTTTGTTTTGCGCTTCTTTTTAAAAGGGAGATAAAGATCTTCCAAAATCACTAAAGAATTGGCTTGATGGATCTTTAACAAGAGTGCATCACTCATTGTTTGTAGACCTTCAATAGCTTTAATGACAGTCAATTTTCTTTTTTCCAATTCTAGAAAAGCTTTTCTTAAATTTGAAATCTTTTCAATTTCCACTTCATCCAGATTTCCTGTTAATTCTTTTCTATATCTGGCAATAAATGGAATCGTAGCATCATCTTCTAATAATGCCACTGTATTGAAAATAGCTTTTTCAGGAAAATTTACTTCTAACTTAATAAAATCTAATAACTTCAACGGAATGGTTTTAAATGGATTTTTATACAAAACAAAAGTACAATTATAGCATCTCTAAAAGTCCAAAACACTAATTCATAATTTCATATTAAGTGCAGATATAAAAATAAGATCGCTACTATTTAGTACAATTATCCCGTTAGCATTTTATGATATGAGAATTAAATATGAAAATTGGTGTTAAAAATTTCTGAATCAAGAAAAAAGTATAGCCAAGTATAATTCTATTTCACTATTGGTAAATAGATTACAGCTTTCCAAGTAGGTGAAGGAGTACTTTCTACGTTAGGATTATTAAAGAAAACCTCCAGAGGCAAACCATTAGTTTTTAAACCCTTTTCCTTAGCTGTATAAAGAAGATCAAACCAAGCTTTATGAGATAACCTATAGTTACCATTAAATACAGCTTTTAATGCAGTAGAGGATGGAATTTGCCTAAATTTCACATTGGTCGTAGGCCTTATATCTTGCACAAGATTCACAGGGAAACAAAACTCAAAATCTATAATATCTTCTTCTCTATTCCATTTAATAATCTTTACGAACGGATTTCCTGTTAATTTGAGATCACGACTCTGAATGTAATCTTCCAAAATATCAATGGTCTGTACCATTTCTATGGCCTTTGTTTTTACCGGAATGTTTTCAGAAATATGACAAATACAGTCTAAAGCGGGTGAAATAACTATACTATCGGAGATTTGGATACGATAGGCCTCTTGATTATTTTTCAATCTCTGTCTAAAAGCTAGCAAATTTTGTTTTAAACTATCTATATATATACTTTTCGAAAAAGGATTAATAATGTCTAGACGATTCCCAAGAGAATTTTCTTCCGTTCTAATATTTAAAACGACCTCTGTAATACTGTCATTGCTTTTATTAAATTCCCAATAGAAATCTACAGGGGAATCTGTAATAGAATTTACTTTTTGTGTAAGATTTCTGAAAGGTTCACCTTGAATAAACTCAATATTATCTTTGGCAGATTCAGGATTAAAACGTTTCCACTCTAATATTTCGTGATACACAGAACCGGGACCATATTTCGCTTCCATTGTAAATTGATAATCGTACTTTTTTATAAATAAGTACCATATCAATCCCAAAAGCACTAACGTAAGGGATACTAAAATAATTTTTTTCATAGAGCTATTTAGCCGCAAATTTATCTTTGGAATTGGTCATTTCTAACTTATTTATAATAAAATTTCCAACTGCCTGGCCTTGATCTAAACCAACTTCTATAGCAGCCCTATAATGAATTCCTCCATATAATCGGCTGTTTGCTGCCTCTAATGAAGCATCCTTAAATGATTTAAAACTTCTTACTGGAAGGCCGTATTCCATTTCAGTATCATCGTCAAAACTAAAATCTTCTCCAAAAATATTAGTAAGAATAATAGCCGCTGCACCCGAAACTACCGAATGTCCACTAGTATATTCAGGAAATGGCGGAGTTTGTAATACTGAAGTCCAACTATCATCAATATATTTATTGATAATAGTTTCTGGTCGAACTAAATTACTTCTGTATTTTTCGTCCCAACAACTAATAAAACCATCAGCAAGAGCCACAGATACCTTGGTATATGCATAAACAGATTTATTAAAATCGGCCTTAGATTTTTGACAGGCTATTTTAGCGATTCCCATCCAGTGTCCTCCGGGAGTGATTTTTTTTGTTGCGAACATAAGATGTCCTCTTGAGATAGAAACATAGGGATTGCAGTCCCAAAATTTAGCTATAGCCATCTTGTCACTATTCTCTTCATCTTTTGAAATTTCATCACGAATATTATAAACTTCCATCAATTCGGTATGGAAACGACTTCCCGGCTCCATAGAAAACTCTGGTGGTGGCACCGGTTTAAATTGGTTGGCTGCATTAATAGCGAATGGGCGTATTTTGCTCCAGTGCGGTTCTATACCGTCCATATAAGATGGCGGGGTTGGCTGCCATCGACTCTCTTCATCTGTATGTACAGAAAATTTAGGCATTGTGCGAGTTTCAGAATAGTTATCCTTAGACATCCATTCTTTAATATGGTAAGCTACCTGCAATCCATAAGCTTCAGAAGCTTTGAAAGTTTGTTCGTCTTTGGATTTCCAAATATTAAAAATACTATCCCTATTAATTATAAGCCTTTCTTCTGAAAAAACAAGGTTTTTACCAATTTCATAAAATGCAACCAAGGCAGCTATTTCAGGATTTATTTGTTTTGATGTAGAAATAGGAGCCGGACCAAGATTTGTTAATTGACCAGCCAGGCTATTATAATTTGTATCATACTGCGCAATTACTTCGTAAGCGGCGATATTTGAGTAAGTGTAAACCCGGCTTGCTACGGGTGGAGAAAATATGTCATGCACCATTACCTTGGTTAGATGATCATTAGCCGCATGGAAATCTTCTGAAGTCACTTCAATATTTTGAGGCTTGTCTTTACAGGATGAGAGAAGTATAGAAGATAAAATAAGTAAAATGAAACTCTTCATATCAATCAATTATGTTATATAGTTCAGTTTTTGCATTGTTTATTGTAATCAATAAATAAGCTTGCTGCTGTATTTGGATTATAGAAAAATCTCTAACCGATTTTTGCGATAAATTTAAACCAATTTCACTGGAATTCAGAATTTTACCGGAGTTTGTTAGAAGGGCCCCACCAAATGCATCAAACTTTCCTTGATAAGGAGTAATCCCAAAATAATTCCCACCTATCAAAACTTCTTCATTACCATCCTTGTTAAAATCATACCTGAGCATGGCCTTTAACGGTGCCACCTGTAACTGCATATCGAACTCCCTAAAAACAAATTTTCCATTCTTATTTTCAAGATATCCTGAAGCCAAAGTATGCACTTCCATTTTGGAAGCAGTCTCTAATTCTTTATTAATAAAAATCTCTTCAATAGTTTTACCCGCAAAATCTTTATAGTTGGCAAACCTTTTTCTTATGAGTTTGGGTAATTGAGAAGCAAGCTCATCTAAGCCGTTTATAAAATAATAATTTCCGTTTTTTTCAGACGCCAATAATGTTTCAGGTAAGCCATTATTATCAAAATCTTTAAAATACATCAAAAGAGGATTTTCTACAGAAGCTTTAAATTTTGTGTTTAATCCCCAATTCCCAAGAAGATAATCTGTATCCCCATCTTTATCTATATCGAAGGGTAAAATTTTCTGCCATAATCCATTTAGTTTTTGAGAAATTAGGCTCCCGGTCACATCTATAAACACTCCCTTCTTATTCTCCAAAAACTTTGGAGCCATCCATTCGCCAATTACAATAAGATCTAGATCTCCATCTTTATCGAAATCTTCCCAAATTGCGTCATTTATCATTCCCAAATTCTCAAAAATTCCAGTTTGATTACTCACTAAGAATTTTCCATTCTCATTTGTGAGTAAATAAGCCTTTGGAATTTCTCCATATTTGTAGTTGACTGCATTGGAACCAATAAAGATATCAAGATCTCCGTCCCTATCATAATCTGCCGACTTTATAACTGAAGAATTTGCATATATTTTCGGGAAAAGGCTATCTTTTTTAAAACCTGCAAGTTCATTTAAATAAAGTCGGTCTAATAACCATTTATCTTTTCCTACAGATTCTCCACCTCCAGAAATAATTAAAACATCTTGTTTTCCATCATTATTAAAATCGGCAATTTCAATATCGGTATCCTCGTAAATGGAATCATTGGAAATATCTTTAAATTTTTCAATGCTAAAACCTTTATCATTTTGAAAAAACACCATAGAAGGTTTGTATCTAGATGCACCAAATAGCACATCATCTAAGCCATCCTTGTTGAGATCTGCTACTTTTACAGAAGGTCCGATATCTGAGATCTTATGAGGTATCAATTTTTGAAGATCAAAATCTTCAAAAAGATTTTCCTCATGGTTATAAGTAAGTCCGAAATCAGTTTCGGCTAGAGAAAACCATTTTTTATTCCTTTTGTGAAACAATTCCCTTAGATCGGCTTTTTTATTAGTTGCATTCCATTTTATTTCCAGAATGCTATTTGGATTCACTGAAGTTAATGTTTCTAATGTCTGGTCTGGCCAAATTATACTAAGTGAATCTATACGGGCATTTTTAGGAATTCCAAAATGTATGATTGGCTCTGAAGAGGACTGATATGCTTTCGTAGTATATAATTGGCGATATTGTTTTCCTTTATTGGTATAAAGTATTGCTTTACTGCCTATTCCAAAAGTGTTAGCATTCCCCGCATTTAATTTTATTTTAAGAAAATTACCAGTTGCTTCTTTATTTATATAGAAGCTCGGTGGATTATTAATATTATTTGTTACAATATCTATATCCCCATCATTATCCAGATCGGCGTACGCTACACCTGTAGAGATCACGGAATCATCTGCAATCCAGATATTCGACATATCTTCAAATGTACCGTTGGAATTTCCTTTAAAAACATAATTGGTAACCGCTCCTGTAGGCATTTTTTCAAGCGCTTCGGTATCTACCAAAGTTGTTTGATCCAGTTGTTGCTTTATTTGTTCATTAGAAGTGTACTTAATATAATCTAGATCATTCGGGCGTTTTGGGATCCCATTGGTAATAAAAAGATCCTGTTGCCCATCCTGATCGAGATCTGTAAAAAGGGCGCCCCAGCTCCAATCGGTCGCAGCAACTCCGCTCATAAGTGCAGTTTCAGCAAAATAATCCCCATTCATATTCAATTGCAGCATATTCCGGCTATATTGAGGATGATACCCCAGTCTATCTATTTTTAGATTATGAAGATTTACATCGTCTTCACCTGCTGAGACTTTGAGGATTTTCTCATCTTCTGGCAACATATCCAGCGTAATTAGATCTATAAATCCATCATTATTAATATCGGCCGCATCACTTCCCATTGAAAACTTAGACACGTGCCCAAATTTAGTTTTTAGGCTTTCAGTAAAAGTACCATCTCGATTATTCAGGTAATAATAATCGTCTTCATGAAAATCATTTCCAATGTAAATATCTGTGAATCCATCGTTATTAAAATCGGCGGTGCTTATTCCAAGTCCATAACTATTTGCTCCTCCATAAATACCAGCTTTTTCGCTTACATCTATGAATTTTCCGTTTTCATTCAGAAATAATTTATCACCACTCTCGTAAACTCTGTTGTTTCTAATTATGGCGGGCCCAAAAGACTTATTTGTATGAATAGCATGATTTAGAAGGTACATATCTAGATCGCCATCATTATCGGCATCAAAGAAAGCTGCCTGAGAGGAGTAATTTTCAAGATCAAGCCCGTATTCTTTAGCTTTTTCCGAGAATGTTAGATCTCCGTTATTGATATAAAGTTCATTATAACCAACAAACCCATTTACTCCTACAACTGCACAAATATAAATATCAAGAAGACCATCTCCGTTAACATCTGCCATTGTGGTTCCTGTATTCCAAGTGCTATTGCCTTGTACTCCGGCCTTTTCTGTAATATCCTCAAATTTCAAATTTCCTTTATTGAGATAAAGGCGATTTTTCACTTGGTTTCCGGTAAAATATATATCAGGTAAACCGTCATTATTTATATCACCTAAGCTTACTCCCCCTCCGTTATAAAAATAAAGATAATCGAGAATATTTTGATCCCGGTTTTCGGTAAGTTTATTTATGAAATCTATCCCCGTAGTTTCTGACTGCAGGATTGAAAAAAACTTTTCCTCCTTTTTCGCGCATCCAAAGAGAATAGCGATGAAGGCCAGGAAGAATAATGCATTTCTAATTATTGATTTCAAAAATTTTAGGTTTTTCATCATTCATAGCCACTATTATATATTGTTTTCCATTTTTATCTTTAAAACGTCCTAAGTGTTTTACTTCCCCTTTAATAGTAAATCCGCTTTTGGCATACTCTTGCAAATCAAAGTTCATTTTACCGTCCCCAAGTAATACATCTCCATAGCTAACATCCTGCCTTGAAAACTGGGGTTTGAATTCGTAATTATTCCCAGCCATTAGTAAGTCTAAATTACCATCCTTATTCACATCTATACAAGAAATACTATTTACATTAGAAAACTGGACGCGACTGGGCATTTTTTTAATTTCAAAATTCCCTTTGCCGTTATTAATAGCAATAACTGTTTCTGAAATTGCAACCTCTTTCACAATTACATTTTCCAGTTTGGCTTTCGGCATTAGTTCATTTATAGATTTTTTGGCATAATTTGATGCTTTTAAATTTTCTTTTTTCAGAAAAACCAGTTGCGAGACCATCTCCCTTTTCATGTGTACAGGGTAATCTTTCCCGTTTTTATGCTGCGTCACAATTTGCTCTATACTCCCATTGCCGTCAAAATCGTTGATCCACATTTTTACAGGTTGTTCCATAGATGGCTTATAGGGAATATTGGAACCTTTATTCCCTATTATAAGGTCTTGGTCGCCATCATTATCTATATCGGCAGCTTTTATGGTATTCCACCAGCCTGTATACTCGGTTAAATTACTTTTGAAAAATGAAAGTCTTCTTCCTGAATTTTTAAAAATCATAGGTGCACCCCAATCTGAAACCGTTATGAGGTCTTTTTTTCCATCCCCGTCTATATCTTCCCAAATAGCATCGGTGATCATGCCCGCATATTTAACATCATAAAGAATTCTTTCCGTCGCATTTGAAAAATTACCATCTCCTGTGTTTTCCAAAAATAAATGCTGCGGATCTATACCATAATTTAGCACTACACTTCGAGAACCTATAAAGACGTCCATATCACCGTCCTGATCAAAATCATAAGGAGCAATTACTGCAACATTTTGGTTCACAGCCGGTATAACCCCCTTATAAGGTGACATTCTTCCTTTTCCATCATTAATATATAGTCGGGGTCTATAATTACTCTCTTCACCAATTTCATTACCACCAGAGCCAACCATAAGATCTTGATCGCCGTCATTGTCAAAATCAAAAAAAGCAGCGGCAGTATCTTCAAATAGAAAGTCTGTATCCAGAGCCGGTTGCGCAGATCTCTCTAATTTTCCATTTCCCTTGTTTATATAGATAATTCCCGGTTGTCCTTTTGCTCCTCCAATAAATACATCCTCATTTCCATCACCATTAATATCTGCAATAGTAAGAGATGGTCCTTCCTGAGACAATTTTTTATAGATCATTCCTTCATAATCAAAATCTGTGTAGGAGTTCTCTCTATGAGTTTCAAAGGTTTTGTTTGATAATTCAGTGAATAACTGAGCCTGTTTTTTAATAGGTTCCGGAATATATTTTTCCAGAGCTTCACTCTGTTTTAAAATTAGGGTAGTACTAGTTTTAAGACTTTCGAGCAATTGTGTAGAATTATCTGGCCATATTATCCTTAGAGAATCTATTTCTTTAATATTTCCAAGACCAATATTCATTGTATAATCCATAGACGATTGGAAACCTCTCGACGGGTTTTGCTCCTGCATAATAATCTTATCATTATGGTATAGCCTGATGATACTCCCAATCCCAAAACTATTCTTAGGAGCACCTTTTAACTGGATTCGCAAAAAATTTCTGTCTTTTAATTTATCAGTATTGTTTTTGTAAATAAAGGATTCCATATTTACATTATTCACCACAAGATCTAGATCCCCGTCGTTATCCAGATCTCCATAAGCACTACCATTGGATAAACTAGGAATTCCTAAACCCCATCTTCCTGCCGAATTTTCAAAATTGAGGTCTCCCATATTCTGAAACGCATAATTGGGAAGCCGTGTAACGGGCATTTTATTTATGATAGAATCTATTGCCTCTTTTTTTCCTGTGAGTGCCATTTTCTGAATAATCTCATTAGCAAAAAAATCTACAAAATCAAGATCAGTAAGATCATGATTAATTCCGTTGGTAACATAAATATCACGATTGCCATCGTTATCCATATCGAAAATTAAACCTGCCCAACTCCAATCTGTACTTTGAACTCCACTGAAATGAGCTATTTCAGAAAAAGTATTGTTTTTATTATTTAGCTGAAGCGTATTATGTATATACTGTTGAAAGAAATCTTTACTTTGTTTGAGTTTAAAAACATTATAACTTTCAAATTCCATTACAGATTTTACTCTCTCATCTGAATCAGGTAACATATCGGTGACGAATATATCTGCAAAACCATCATTATTAATATCTGCGATATCCACTCCCATCGCAGATAGACTTAAATGTGAGGTCCAGTTTTCAATTTCTTCGTTAAAAGTTCCATCTTGATTATTAATATAGAGATAATCTCTTTCGTAAAAATCATTGGAAACATAAATATCTGGATACAAGTCATTATTAAAATCACTCACCACCACGCCAAGTCCAAACCCAATTAAACTCCCATAAATATTTGCTTCTTCACTAACATCTACAAATTTACCATCATCATTTCGCAATAACATATCTCCTACTCCTCGAAATATTTTTGGAACACCTTTCCAGTCTTGAGCTCTTACTTCACGTTGTTCTGCAAATCCAAGACTACTCACAGGTATATTACTGTTATTCAAGATATAAACATCCAGATCGCCATCTTTATCATAATCAAAAAAAGTGGCATGAGTGCTAAAACCTGTTTCGGCAAGGTTATACTCTTTAGCTTTTTCAGTAAAAGTAAGATCCCCGTTGTTAATATATAGTTCGTTATTATGATTGTCGCCCTCCATGTTACCTGCGTTGCTCACGTAAATATCAAGCAAACCGTCATTATTAATATCTACCATATTTACACCAGTAGACCACGGCTTATTTCCAACAACACCCGCAGTTTCTGAAATATCTTCAAATTGAAAATCGCCCTTATTTAAATAAAGTTTATTGGGTTTCATATTGGCCGTAAAGTAAATATCGGGCAAACCATCATTATTGATATCACCAATTGCAACTCCTCCTCCATTGTAAAAATTGCGATACTTAAAAATATTAAAATCGGGACTGTTCTTTACTTCATTTATAAAAGCTATTCCGGTCTCTTCAGATGGCATTAAAGAAAAGAGGGTGTTTTTATTCACCTCAGATTTTTCTCCTTTTTCCTCTTTAGTATTACAGGAGAGAAGTGTAGAAAAAATAATTATACTGAAAATTGACAAATATGATAGGGCTTTCATTTTTACTAATTATTAATTTTCATAATTGTTGGGGTACTATTATTAAAGGTTACAATGAGATGTAACTCGCCATTAATGCAAATTTCCTGAATATCCCGTGCAGCCCCTAAAATATCAGGTATTTCTTTTTTGTAAGTTTGAAAAAACCCATTCTTATCATTGATAAGAACAGTTCCATGGCTGGCGTCTAATCTACCCAATTGAGTGCTAATTTCATAATTGTTTCCTACCAAAAACAGATCGGGAAAACCGTCACTATTAAGATCCTGTGAATCTATAGCAAAGATCGCAGAAACCTGTGTGTCTAAAGGCAAAATATGTTTTGTAAAAGTATTATCACCGTTATTTTCGAAATAGCAACTTGCCAATTCAAAAACTTGCTTCACTTGGGCCTTCTTCAGTTTTTCTGGGGATAGAATCTCAGAAAAATCTGCATCTGCATATTCCTTATAACTAGGAAATTTCTTCTTTAAAAATGGCATTTGGTGATCAAGTTCGTCTTTAGAGGCAAATGCAGTTTCTTTATCTTTATAAAAATAGCTCACTACGGGATCTATAGAGCCATTTCCATCAAAATCTCCAAGATACAGTTTCAATGGTTTTTCTACGGAAGCCTTAAGCTTGGAATTAAGACCCCAGTTTCCTGCAACTATATCTATATCACCGTCACCATCAAAATCTTTTGCAATCACCGCATTCCACCAACCGTTCGAATCTTCAAGCCCTGCCTCCAGTTTACTCAGCTTTTCGCCATTATTGAGAAATATAGTAACAGGCATCCAATGACCAACCAGTATGGCATCTTTAATATTATCCTTATTAATGTCTATCCAAAATATATCCTGAACATTTCCGACATTCTTGAATGATTCAGAATATTGACTAGTAGCTTCGGTGAAATTACCCTTGCCATCATTTAAAAATAGGAACTGAATAGGAGTTATACCATATTCCCCCGGGACTATGTTTGCACTAAAACAAAGATCGGGAAAACCGTCTGCATTTAAATCTACCGATGTTACTCGCGAAGCATTAAGTGCAATTCCTTTAAATTGTTGATCGTCCAATCTAAATTTTCCATTTTCATTCAGGTATAATTGCGGTTGTATAGGTTTTCCCTTGGTAAATTCATTACCACCCATTACTACTACTAAATCTTCATCTAAGTCCCCGTCTACATCTAGAAATACTTGATCGGTATCTTCAGATATAGCAAATTCATCAAATATTTTTTGCTCAGATCTTTTAAAACTTCCATCTTTATTCTGAAACCATAATTTCAAGCTTTGTGTTTTTCCTCCACCAATTACGAAATCATCAAGTCCATCTTTGTTAATATCAGCTACAGCAGCTCGCGGACTTAAATTACTATAACCAAAAGGGATTAGAGGTTCACGATTAAATTCTAAGGTAGATTGCTCTACGTGTTTGTAACCTATCAAAGAATCTCTTATAATAAATACAGAATCGATTGGAGGTTTTTTGAAATTAAAAGAGTTGGCATCCTTTATATTGAATTCAATAGTACTATTTGCTTTAACGTTGTATTTAGTTTCAGTTAAAGATCCAGGCCAAATTACCTTTAAAGAATCTATTATTGAATTACTGCCGAGACCAAAATGCAATCCGGGAGCCAAAGAAGAAAGATATCCCCTACTTAAATAATGTTCCTGTTGTTGAATTTCATCTCCGTAGAAAAGAATAATTTTTGCACCAATACCAAGTTTGTTAGATGTATCTCCTTTAAACTGAACCTTGATAAAATTATTCTTACTTGTTTTCTCTGAATTGTTTTTAAAAATTCCAGCATTTTCGTCCGTGTTGTTCACTATTAAATCCAAATCCCCATCATTATCAAGATCTGCATATACAACACCGTGACTAAAGCTAGGTTCAGAATTTAGCCATTCATTTTTACGGTTTTCAAAAGTATTGTCTCCCTGATTTTGAAATATATAATTGGATATTTTTTTTTGTGGTAGCTCTTTTATAAGATCATCATAATTATCAAATTTTCCTTGACTTAATTGTTTCTGAATTTTTTCATTTGAAATATACTTAATAAAATCCATGTCGTTGGTAGCGCCTTTTATTCCATTGGTTATAAAAAGATCTTTATAGGTATCATTATCAAAATCTGCAAATAGAGCTCCCCAAGACCACTCTGTTGCAGAAATACCACTTAGAAATGCAGTTTCAGAAAAATTAAGGTTTCCTGTATTTAAATGTAGGGTGTTCTGCATGTATTGCGGAGAAAAACCATTCTTTAAATAAGAAGCATACGTTTGAAATGGATATTCCAATCCGGAGGTTTTGTAAGATTGAAGATCCTCAGGAAGCATATCCAGAGAAATGATATCGGCTAGTCCATCATTATTTATATCAGAAATATCATTGCCCATTGAAAAATGCGTTGTATGCCCTAACTTTTCAGGATAATTTGAAATAAGATCATGAAAACTTCCATCTTTCTGATTAATGTATAAATAATCATTTTCAAAAAAATCATTTCCAACATATATATCAGGATATAGATCGTTATTAAGATCTCCCACTGCCACACCTAATCCATAGCCAATTACTCCCTGAAAGATGCCCGCTTCAGAAGAGACATCCTTATAAAATCCATTCTCGTTTTTAAACAATCGATCGCCAGATTTTTGATCATAACTCTTCCTTTTTTCACCTCTTCCATAATTCCTATTAGGATGTACGGAATGGTTTAGTAAATACATATCAAGGTCGCCATCTAGATCATAATCTAGGAACACAGACTGAGTAGAAAAACCTGAAAAATCGAGCCCATATTCTGCAGCCTGTTCCTTAAAGATGGGAATCCCATCTTCATTAAGTCCTTGATTAACATAGAGCAAATTATGTCCTTTTAAATTAAGGAAATCACTTACTTTACATATGTAAAGGTCTAGTAAACCATCCCCATTTATATCTATATTGCTAACTCCTGTAGTCCATCCTTTGGAATTTTCAATTTTGGAGGCTGAGGTAATTTCTTTGAATTTAAAATTACCGAGATTTAAAAAAAGCCTATCCTCTTGCTCATTAGAAGTAAAATATAAGTCTATAAGACCATCTTGATTATAATCCCCTGCTGCGACTCCTCCACCATTATAATAATATAGATAATTAAAGATATTTATTTCTGAATTTGAATCAAGTTGATTAGAGAAGTATAGATTAGAATGCGAAGCTTCTATTTTTTCAAAAAGATATTCTGTCTTAGTACACCCCTGAATAAGCAGGCTTATCAAGCAAAAAAACAAGAAGAATTTTTTATTTTTCACGAAGAATTATTACAATGTATGTTGAAGTAATCTATTATAAAATATTAATTAAATTAAAATAATTCATATAAAAAAGAGGGCGAATTCGCCCTCTTTTTTTTAATTATAACTTTATATTAATATCCAGGATTCTGAGTAAGATTAGGATTCAAAATCAATTGATTTGCAGGTATTGGAAATAAATTTCTGGTTGGATCACCAACTGCAGAAGGTGATTTTAATTCCCAATTTCTCGTATATTCTCCAAATCGAATCATATCATTTCGTCTCCAGAATTCCATATATAATTCTCTTCCTCTTTCTTCTAAAAGATCACTTTCGGTTACACTTCCAAGTGGTTGAGCTTTTCTAAGGATTCTTAATTCGTTAACTAAAGCTGAAGGATCTCCGCCAGCTCTCATCATTGCTTCCGCTTTCATTAAATGTGCATCTGAATATCTAAAGAAAATTTCATGTTCTGTAAATGCTCCATTGCGAGGGTTATATTTAATAGTACGAATTCCTGTAGTCTCACTGTTATTAATTAGACTGATGTTTCCAGATCCATCTTTAAAATCTCTTTTAAAAGTTAATGGATTACCACCTCTATCTTTTAAAGGAGTACCATCATAATCGTACTGTTGATTAACAAGGAAACCGAAACCTACACTAGATCCATCTGCAAATGCATCCCCGTTATCATTTATTGAGCCAGGAAAAGATCCTGCTGGTAAACCAGATGGAGGAACAAATCCTCTACGTTCTTCTTGCCCATCTAAGGGTTCACCTTGTGCCGTTCCTCTATTAGAATTAGGATCTCCTTCAAACATATCATAAAATTCAGAAAGGGTAGAAAAACCATTCCATCCACCACCAGCTTGATCTGGCGCCATATTGTAGTGAAGTCCGTTCCAAATTCTATTTCCTACGGCAGTAGGTATAAACCAGATTGTTTCTCTATCCAATTGTCTTTTAAAAATATCAAAATATCCGTCTTCTAGTCCATATCCTTCACCAGAAATTTCGTCAACCAGACTTACAACCTGGTTCATGTCTGCACTATTAGGCTCTGTGCCCAAATAAATATGCTTATTAAGAAGAACTTTTGCAAGTAAATATTTTGCAGCAGCTTTTCCCGGACGCGCATTAGGTGCAGCAGCATCTCCTACTCCCGCTCCTGGTCCAATTGCGTTTAAATCTGCAATTGCTAAATTAAGATCAGAAACTATTTGGTCTACAGCTTCTTGGCCTTTTAGCACAATAGGGTCATCAAATACTGGAGCATCTGGATCACGTACGGGTACTTGTCCAAAATTATCCAAGATAATCCACATTCCAAGTGCTCTTAAAAAATGAGCATCTGCTTCTTGTTGCGGCGTACTATTAGTTAAATCAGAAAGAACCTGAGCTCCCTGAAAATGTAAAGTATTCCATTGATTCCAAACATTTAAAAGAAAGTTATGATTGGCTGTCCAATCATGTTGATGCAGTTGTCTCCAAATACCATTATCACCCCAGTCAGAACCTCTCGTAGGCACCAAAGCCTCATCTGTTGTTACTTCAGCTAGAGCATAAAGGTCTGCTTGGTTTCCTATTAACCCGTTTAAACTATTATAGGCATTGTCCAAAAAAGAATCTGGATCACTAACTCCTTGAAAGCCTGCTTCGCTGGCATCTACTATAATAGAGTCAGTTCCCTCTATCTCTAAATCTGTACAGGAAAGGAAAGCAGTCGCTAGAATTAGCGATCCCGATAGCAACCTGGCTGAAGTTTTAAAAATTGTTTTATTTTTCATTGTCCTTTTTTTTTATTAAAATGTTGCACTTACACCAAAAGATATAGTACGCGGTCTTGGATACGCTGCATAATCTATACCTACAGTTGGAATTCCAGAATCGTTTAAGTTTCCAGTATTCGTAGAAACTTCAGGATCTAATCCACTATAATCAGTAATTAGGAATAAGTTTTGTCCTGTTACACTTAATCTAAGAGAACTTACTTGACTGGTTTCATTTAATGGTACACTATAACCCAATGATGCTGATGAAAGTCTTATAAAATCACCTTTTTCAAGAAATCTTGTTGAAACAGCAACTGAAGATGCTGGGTTCTCGTTATTTGATGCTGCCTCTTGTGTTGTATTTTTACCAATAAGTAAAGCACTTTTTGTGAAAAATGCGTTCTTAGTAGCATTATACACATAGAAGTCGAATTGTCCATTAAGATACGTAGAAAGATCAAAATTCTTATATCTCGCATTTAAAGACAAACCAGCATTCCAATCTGCCTGAGCATCTTTACCAACAAAGAATTTATCGGCATCTGGATCACCAATACCATTTCCATCTACATCAAGGTATGTAGGATTTCCATCTGTATCAAAACCTGTAAACTCTGCCATAAAATAAGAAAATAAAGGTTGTCCTGCCTGTAATTGCTGAGCAAAAGCGTTGGTTAATCCATTACCTCTAATAGCACCGGTTGGAATTGTGAATTGTGTATCCTGTACTTCATTACTATTGTAAGCTACATTGAAATTAGCAGAGAAACCAAAGTCTTCGGTATTTGCAAAATCGTAATCTAAAGAAAGCTCTACACCTTCATTAATTACTTTACCATCCAACAGGTTACTAAAAATTATACTACCACTACTTGGAGCGGCAGATGGTCTTGGCAACAATAGGTCATTTGTTTCTTTACGATATAGGTTTACCGTTCCACTAAACCTGTCATTGTTAAATCCAAAATCTACCCCTACGTTGTAATCTGTAGTTTCCTCCCATTTAAGGTCTGGATTTGGATCTCCATCTATAAAAGTTCCCGGTGCTCCAAGTACATTAAGGTCATTACTTATTCCTCCTCCTGCAGCACGTTCTCGTTGAACAAAACGTCCATATCCTAAACCTTCTTGACTACCTACAATACCAGCACCTAATCGAAGCTTTAAGGTAGAGAATGTATCTCCAATAAAATCTTCTTTATGGATCTGCCATGCAACTGCTCCTGAAGGAAAGTATCCATATCTATTATTTTCACCAAATGTTGAAGAACCATCTGCTCTAAACGTACCTGTAAACAAATATTTTTCAGCAAGTGTATAATTTGCTCTCATAAAATATGACTGTAATTCATCAAAATTATCGAAAGTATAATTTAAAACATATGCTGGGATTGGTCTGTCAAAACCTTCTGGTAGTTCACCACTTGTAAAAGAAGGTAAAAGATTATTTAAATAAGTCCCATCATTTCCGTAACCAAATACAGTGTAAGGACCATTTATAGCTCCTGTAACACTTCTATAAGCATCTTTTAACTGAAGCGCCATCACTCTAAGATCTGCAGTATTAAAACCTGCTCCTTCAGATCCGAAACCATTTCTGTCAAATTTCTGATAAGAATATCCTCCAACCACATCGAGAACAGAGTTGTCAAATTCTTTTTTATAGTTTAAGGTTGCTTCAAGAAGAGAGTTTTCCTGATCGAAAGTGTCATATCTACCTCTACCAATTCCGGAAATTCCATTTAAACCAATTACATCTGAACCAAACACGGAAGTAGTTTCCGTATCTGCCTTTTCGTAACCTATGGTTACTTTGGCACTTAATTCATTAGTAACAGCATATTCTGCTGAAGCGTTTCCTAAAAATCTTTCAACTTCAGAAAGACCTCGATAGCTATTTAGTAAGCTCGTTGGGTTCAAAACATTTCCTCCTGGGTTAAATGTTGGATCTATAGGTGCTGTTGGGTTTTGTGTAATAGAAGCACCAATTAAATCACCTGTAGATCCAGCCTCTCCATTAATAGGAGCACTTTGCTGATCGATCTTAGAAATAGAGGCCTGAATGCTTAAAGTTAATTTATCATTTAATAACCGTTGGCTGGCATTTAATCTACCTGTTAACCGTTCCAAATAACTATTTCTTACTACTCCTTCTTGATCGTTGTAAGCAATAGAAGCACGAACATTTCCTCCTGTATAACTCTTTGAGTAACTTAAATCAATGTTTTCTGAATAAGAGGTACGAGTATAAAAATCCTGGAAATTAGAATCGGCACCAAAGTCCAAAGCATCAGGATCGTTTCCTACAGAAGCGATGGCGGTTAAATATTGTTCTCTATTTAATAGGTCATATTCACTAGCAGGTGTTCCAATCCCTAAGCTAGAATTAAATTCAAATCTACCCTCTGAAGCACCTCTACCTCCTTTGGTTTGTATAATTATTACTCCGTTGGCGCCACGAGAACCGTAGATCGCTGTTGCTGAAGCATCTTTTAGAATAGATATACTTTCTATATCGTTCGGGTTAATGAAACTCAATGGATTTTGACCACCAGCAGTACCAATTCCACCAACGCTAGATGAAGGAGCTGAGCCTGAAGCAAGTGGAACTCCATCAACAACGAACAAAGGATTGTTACCAGAACGAATAGAGTTAGATCCTCTAATACGAACATTTATACCCGCACCAGGCGCACCAGATGTTTCTGAAATTTGTACCCCAGCACTTTTACCTTGAATTAATTGCTCTGGGGAAGCAATGACCCCTTTATTAAATTCTTCGGAAGTAACAGAAGAAACAGAACCTGTAGCATCTTTTATGGTAGTAGTTCCATATCCAATAAGCACAACCTCTTCCAATTCTGAGGCATCTGCTAATAAATTTACATCGATTGTAGAACGACCATTAACTCCAATTTCCTGGATTTCATATCCTACAAAACTAAATACCAAAACTCCATCGGCTGGTACATTGTTCAAAGTATATTTTCCATCGAAGTCAGAAGTGGTTCCTGTAGATGTACCTTTAATTGCAACAGTTGTACCAGGCATTGGCCCACTTCCATCTGTAATCGTTCCGGAAACAGTTTGTTGCGCATTCACTATTCCGAAACATAGAAAAACAATAGCAAACAAAAAGCTCCTGAAAGTAATTTTTTTCATAAGAATTAGTTTTAGTTGGTAGTTTTCTTAATTAAACATTAAGAATCTAATAAATTTATGTAAAATATTGTTCATAACAGGAAAAAAACAATTATATCCACGAAATCGATTTCGTAGAAAATAGCACATTTATTTTTTTAAATAATTTCTAAAAAATAAATGTTTAAGGATAAATATTAATTAATCAATCACAAAATTGCCAAAGACGCATTGTTAAAGGAAAAATTGCTTTCTATAAAGACATCGCCTTTCCATTTCCTAATTCTTTTAGAGGTCCACAAGCAATATATCGTCCTGGTACAGGATCGTACCATAGTATATTTTCCCCGATTTCTTCACTTGTTTTCCATGCCCAAATTCCCATCTCCCTTATTATTGTAAGATAACCATAGCTACTAACATCTATATCATCTTTAATATTAGGGTCATTATCCTGTGGATCTTGTGTTTCGGTATTTCTTTTTGCATATTCCTCTCTCTTTTCTGGTGCTGCTCTCAAATACTTTGCTATTATTTTCTCGTATTCTTCTGCGGAACCTTCTTCGAGCTCTTTGTCATATTCCTTTTTAAACACTGAGGCAAAAGCATTTGCATTTCGATAAAAATTTTCTTGTTGATTTTTAGTGGCAACTTCATCCATATAGGAATCTATAAATTGAGCTATATTTAAATCTCCCGCACCCGGAGTATCTGTAACTGGCAGTATAATATCTAGTATTTGTTTTAAAGCAAAACCATTAGAAACACTTAAAAAGTTTGGTTCCCAATCGTATTTATTTTCTCCTTTACAACTATGCAGTAAACTTAAAGTGCTCGGTCCTATTATAAGAATTCCCGCACCTAGGCCAAAGTTTTTTAAAGCTTGTCTTCTGTTCATAATTATAAAATTTCAGCTTCGGTTACTTTAAAATGTTTAGCTGCATGATCTGCTGCTCTTGCTGTCATTGCCATATATGTTAACGATGGATTTTGGCAAGCCGCCGATGTCATAAAGGAACCATCTGTTACATATACGTTAGATACTGAGTGTAACTGATTATTTTCATTTAAAACCGATGTTTCAGGATCTCTACCCATTCTTGCTGTACCCATCTCGTGGATTCCTAGTCCAGGAGCACCTAAATTATCGTAACCCTGAACATCTTTAAATCCTGCCTTTTCCAACATTAATACGGCTTGTTCTATCATATCTTTTCGCATATTCAATTCATTTTCTTTGAATTCTGCATCAAACGTTACAGTTGGAAGTCCCCAATCATCTAGTTTATCATAATTAAGAGTCATCTTATTTTCATGATATGGGAGCGTTTCCCCAAATCCCATTAATCCCATTGTCCAGCCTCCCGGTTTAGATATCGCATCCTTTAATTCTTTTCCATAACTAGCTTCGGCAATCGTATCATTCCAATTGTCCCGGCTTGCTCCACCTTGATATCCATAGCCACGTATAAAATTGAAGTTTTCGTTTTCTGATAGGTTTCTGAATCGTGGCAAATATATTCCATTTGGTTTTCTACCTTTATAATACATGTCTTCAAAACCATCATATTTCCCCGTAGCTCCGGCATCAAAATGATGATCCATAACATTATGACCAAGTTCCCCACTATCATTTCCCATCCCATTAGGAAATCTATCTGATTTGGATTGCATTAAAATACTGGCAGATGCAATAGTAGATGCACATAAGAATATAACTTTTGCACTAAACTCATGCACTTCCTTAGTCTCCACATCAATTACCTTTACCCCTGTTGCCTTTTTAGTATTGGCATCATAAATTACCTCACTCACAATAGAATTTGGACGTAAGGTCATATTTCCTGTGCGAGCTGCAGCAGGTAAAGTAGAGGAATTACTGCTGAAATATGCTCCATACGGACAGCCTCTTATACAGCGATTCCTGTATTGACAAGGCGCTCTTCCCTCAAAGGAATCATTATTTGTAATATGAGCTACGCGACCTGCAGTAAGCACTCTGTCTGTAAAATTTTTAGCAATATTTTGTTTAAGATGATCTTCTACACAATTTAGGTCCATCATTGGTAAAAGCTTACCATCTGGTAATTGTGGAAGTCCTAGATTCTCTCCACTTACTCCTATATAAGATTCAACATAATCATACCAAGGGGCTATATCATTATAACGAATAGGCCAGTCTACAGCTATACCGTCTTTTTTATTGGCTTCAAAATCTAAATTACTTAATCTATAACTATGCCTACCCCACATAATAGATCGCCCTCCAACATGATACCCACGAATCCAGTCGAACCTTTTAGACTCATTATAAGGATGTTTAATATCGTCCACAAACCAATGTTTGGATACTTCATTAACTGTATAACCTGTTCTGGCCTGTTTTTCTTGTCTTTTCGCTTCTTTTCTGGGAACTTGACCTTTAAATTCATAATCCCATGGATCGTCATTCATTGTTGGATAATCCTTAATATGTTCTACCATACGACCTCGTTCAAGAACAAGTGTTTTAAATCCCTTTTCACATAATTCTTTGGCAGCCCATCCGCCGCTAATTCCGGTACCTACAACAATTGCATCAAAGGTTTCCGATTCTAAATTTTTGCTCAAGCTTTTAATATTTATTAAAGTTAAATCCAATCTGTATTTCCAAATATATCAATTAAAGCTAAAATAAAATGGGATTCAAAAATTAAGTCTATTTTTAAATTTCTAAACTTATTGTTAATAAAATTATTTAATCAATCTCTAAACCATTGTTTTATGATCGACCAAAGTGCAAAATTTTCAAAGTTTTTACTATTTACTTTTCTGCTATTAATAGTAACTGCATCCTGTAAGAACAAACCAGAAAAAGTTTCTGAACAAGAAATAGTCCAAGAGCAATCCAAAGAAAAAGAATTGTTTTTCAAACTGTCATTAGCTCAATGGTCCCTTAGTAAGCCAATAATAGAAGGAAAAATGAACCCTATGGATTTTGCTGAGAAAGCTCATGATATGGGATTTTCCGGTATTGAATATGTTAGTGGACTTTACTCTACCCAAATTGAAGAAAGTGATTTACAAACTGTCCTGGATACTTTAAAAGCGAGAAGTGAAAAATTTAATGTTGAAAATGTTCTCATTATGATTGATGGGGAAGGAGATCTTGCTGTCTCTAGTACAGAGGAGCGAAATAAAGCAGTAGATAATCATAAAAAATGGGTAGACGCCGCTCAATTTTTAAAATGCCACTCTATTAGAGTAAATCTGTTTGGAAGCAATGATGCTGAAACATGGAAACAAAATTCTATTAAAGGTCTTAAAAATATAGGAGAATATGCAGCCACCAAAGGGGTAAATGTTTTGGTAGAAAACCACGGCTACTTATCTTCCAATGCAAAACTTCTTGTCGAGGTAATGGAAGGTGTTAACCTTTCCAATGTTGGTACCCTTCCTGATTTTGGTAATTTTTGCTTAAAACGTGAGGGAGGAGAACGTTGGGAAGCCAAATGTGTAGAAGAATACCCAAGATATCAGGGGATTAAAGAAATGATGCCGTTTGCGAAAGCAGTAAGCGCAAA
This sequence comes from Gillisia sp. CAL575, assembly GCF_000403785.1. Taxonomy (GTDB): domain Bacteria; phylum Bacteroidota; class Bacteroidia; order Flavobacteriales; family Flavobacteriaceae; genus Gillisia. Next base: position 86,618 of record NZ_APHJ01000026.1, on the reverse strand, counting down.
ATCTTATAATTTTAATTTGGAAGGTCAAGAAACTATTATGGAATTTGAGAAGATTCTTAAAATCGTAAAAGATGCAGGGTATACAGGCTATATAGGCGTTGAATATGAAGGCCAAAATCTCTCTGCAGAAGAAGGTATAATTGCAACAAAAAAACTTTTAATTTCAGAAGGAAAAAAATTACAGTAAATTAATATTCGTAAGTAATTGATGGTCAATTGTTTATGAATTATGAAACAAATTTAAATAATAAGAATCTAATTATATTTAGATTTTATTAACAATATGCATTGGTTTTTTTTAAATTGTATATTATTAACCATACAATTTTAACAAACTTTTTCTCAACCTTAAAAATGTAAATTCTAGTATCATGGAAGAAAATAAAAAAGAAACTAATAGTGTTTCCAGAAGGAAATTCATTGCAAGTACAGCTTTGACCGCAGCGGGAGTTATGATCGTTCCAAGACACGTACTTGGAGGAGTAGGTTTTACAGCCCCTAGTGATACTCTCAATATAGCCGGTATTGGTATTGGAGGTATGGGAAGAGCAAACTTAACAAACATCACAGGTCAAAATATTGTTGCGCTTTGTGACGTAGATTGGGATTATTCTGCAAAAACTTTTAACGATTATCCCAATGCTAAAAAATATTTAGATTATCGTAAAATGCTTGAGGAAATGGATAAGGATATAGATGCAGTTGTTATTGCAACTCCAGACCATACTCACGCACTTACAGCCGGGGCAAGCATGAGTATGGGAAAACATGTATATCTCCAAAAGCCACTTACCCATTCAATTTATGAATCCAGGTATTTAACAGGAATGGCAAAACAAACAGGCGTTGCTACCCAAATGGGAAATCAAGGTCATTCCAATGAAGGTACAAGATTATTCGCAGAATGGATTCAGAATGGTGAAATTGGTGATCCAATAGAGGCACATGCATGGACAAATCGTCCTATTTGGCCTCAAGGTTTGGAAAGACCCGAAGAGCAACCCCCAGTGCCATCCACATTAGACTGGGATCTTTTCCTTGGACCAGCTAAAAGCAGACCTTATCACCCAGCATATACACCTTGGAACTGGAGAGCTTGGTGGGATTTTGGAACAGGAGCATTAGGAGATATGGGATGCCATCTTATGGATCCTGTGTATTTAGCACTTAATCTTGGACATCCTACCGCATTCGAGGGAAGTTCTTCCCAAGTAAACACAGAGAGCGCACCTATTGCGGGAATGGTCACTTATTATTTTCCTGAAAGAAAGAGTCTAGATAAAATAAAAATGCCTGCACTTAAATTTAATTGGTATGATGGCGGATTGTTGCCTGAAAGACCTGCGGGAATGGAACCTGGTAAAATAATGGGTGACGGTGGCGGCGGTGCTATGGTTGTTGGTACCAAAGGAACTATAATATGTAGTACATACGGACGCGATCCTTATATTATAGGAAGAGAAAACAATCCTCCACAAGTTAAAAAAGTAATTCCACGTGTAGAACTTAGCCATGAAATGGACTGGGTACGTGCATGTAAGGAGCCTAAAGCAAGCCGTGTTGAAGCGAGTTCTAACTTCGCTTATGCTGGACCTTTCAATGAAGTAGTTGTAATGGGTAATCTTGCCATTAGGTTGCAGGATCTTAAGAAAAAACTAGATTGGGATGGTGAGAATATGAAGATTACAAATATTGGAGACAATGAGGAAGTTAAAATTGTAACTACAGATAAGTTTACAGTTATTAACGGTGATCCAAAATTTGATACTCAGTACGAAACAATAAATGCAAAACAGGCTTCAGAAGAGTATATTAAACACAATTACAGGGAAGGTTGGGAATTATCTTAATCTTTTTAAAAATTGAAAAAATAATTTAATCAATACATAAAATGAAAAAAACTATTTTGATAACTAAGTATATAAAGAAAATCTATACATTACCAGTATCATTAATCCTGATCGCATCTTTACTCACTTCTTGTGGTGAGAAAAAGAAAGACACTGAAGAAATTCAAGAGGTCGAAGTTACAGAAGTTGCTTCTGAAGCAAAAGTGAACGAACTTTCTCAGAAGGAGAAAGATGAAGGTTGGAAATTACTATTTGATGGTGAATCTACAGATGGATGGAGAAGTTATAATAATAAGGCATTCCCTACTAAAGGTTGGATTGTTGAAAATGGAGCTATAAAAGTTCAAGGATCGGGTGCCGGGGAAGCTGGTGGCGGTGGCGATATTGTTTATGATGAGCAATTCAAGGATTTCGAATTAACACTGGAATGGAAAGTTTCTGAAGGAGGTAATAGCGGTATTTTTTATTTGGCGCAGGAAATAGAAGGTGAACCTATTTATACTTCAGCACCGGAGATGCAAGTTCTTGACAATGACAAACATCCTGATGCAAGGTTAGGAACAGATGGAAATAGACAGGCGGGTTCTTTATATGACCTTATTCCAGCTAAACCTCAAAACGCGAAGCCCGTAGGAGAATGGAATAAAGTTTCTATACTTGTTTACCGCGGTACCGTTGTACATAACCAAAATGGTGAAAATGTGGTGGAATATCATTTATGGACAGATAACTGGAAGGAAATGGTAAAAAACAGCAAATTTAAAGATTGGGAGAACTTTCTAAATGCAGGCGGAGAAGATAAACAAGGCTTTATTGGCTTGCAAGATCACGGAGATGATGTGTGGTTTAGAAATATCAAAATAAAAAAAATGTAAAGAATAAGTATCGATAAGTTTTGTACTTATAGTTTAATTTATGTTAACTAATTCCAAATCTAAGCTGAAATATTCTTGGATTTAAAAAAGTCCAATTATGCTAGTGCAAACTATCTTAATTGGACTTTTAATTTACGTTTAATTCTCAGTTTGTTTTTTACAACTATTTATATTATAAATTCTCAAAAAACATAAAAAGGCGGCGTATGCTAAAATTAGATATCTAATGAATTTGAAAGTCTTAATAAAACTATTGTATTTCCAGTTAGTGCCCAGTGGCCAACTATCCAATATGAAAGAGTCTGTTTATTCGTTATGACTTTTATAGGCTAAGTCTATTTATGAACTACCATGGTGGATATAGTAAATTTTTATTGAAATATATAACTATTAAACCTAGAAATTATAATGAATCATTTTAAAAATCGAATATACCTACTAAATTATCCCGATCTCTTTGGAATGTTCTATTGCTTTTTCACTATGTATAAAATAACAAGTTTCTACTCCTAATCCTTTAAGATTTTCCAGTACTGTAATAACCTTGTCCTTTTTTTTAGAATTGGTTCTCCTAATATAAACTGCCTTTATACTCAAAGGGAAAATTTTACATATTCGCTCGTATATATAGGGATCTTTTTGAGAATCGTCTCCAATAAGCACATATTTTAGATTAGGGTAAAATGAGATGATATCCTTAATTTTTTCAAATTTATGATCGTGTCCTCCACGGCCCGTCATCAAAAAATCTGAAATCCCTGATTTAATCTTTTTTAACTTTATTACAGCTTTAGGTAGCTCATGTCTTTTAGCGAATTCATTTATAAAATCGTATAAATTCCATTCACTACTAGAGACGTAAAAAAAGGAGTTGAAAGCTTGATCATTATCTTGCCCGTAAGAACTTAATGCTTTGTAATGCGGCACAACATCTTCAAATATTTTTCTTTTATTAATATTCCTAAGTAGCATTACATAGAGTTTCTTGAAAAAATTACCACTATAAGAAATTAGAAAAGTATCATCAATGTCAGATATTATCCCATATTTACTTTCGAAAGGTTTCAGAAGTTCACCAGTATCTATAATTCCAAATCCATTAAAATCACAAGACACTTGATACTGATGCCAACCACTATCCAATTCTTTATTAAATGGAATATTAAATCTAAAATATCCATCGTTCAATGTTTTAGTATGAACTTCTATACCCTGAAATTCTAGATTGACCCTAATATTGGGAATTGGTTTTATATTAAACATATGTATAATAGACATGGCATGCTTAATTCCGCGTCTATCTATTCTGTATTTATCTGGAGCCCAAGACTTAAACACATGGCCAAAAACTACCAGCTGCTGCTCGTTTAAATATCCACGATATAATTTTAAGTCGATTTTTGTCAATTGAGATTTTATTAACGAAAGAATACTTCCAAAATAGTTAATTTTAGCAACAATTTACAGTGCATGGAACCAAAAAATAAAATTTTACTTGTTGTAAATCCAATTTCAGGAAGTTTTGACAAAGCTAATCTCATTAGAACAGTTGAGGCAGAACTATCTAGTAACAATATTAAACTTCTTATTTATGAAACTCAAGGTGAAGGAGATAAAACGGCGATAAGAAAGTTAATAAAAGAACAACAGCCAGAGCGATTATTAGTAGCTGGAGGAGATGGAACTATCCAACTTGTAGCAAAAGTTCTTAAAGACTTTGATCTTGTTATGGGAATCTTACCTGCAGGTTCTGCAAATGGTTTTGCAATTAATCTTGAGCTACCAGATAATCTTCTAGATCAAATTAAAATTGCCACAGGCAATAAAACATTTACTATAGATACTTTAGAATTAAATGGAGAAATGTGCCTGCATATTTCAGATTTAGGTATAAATGCAGAACTCATTAGACATTATGAGCATTCCAGTATTAGAGGAAAGTTGGGATATTTTCTTCAATCATTCCCAACCTTATTTAAATCTAATTTTCCTTATAAGTTTACAATTGACGCTAATGGACATAGATATGTAAAAAAAGGAGTGCTTTTAGCTATTGCTAATGCAAATAAATTTGGCACTGGAGCAAATATAAATCCCAACGGAAAATTGAATGATGGAAAATTTGAAATTCTTATTTTTAAAAGATTGAACATCTTTCAAATTATAAAAACTTTGCTCAAAAATTCGGAAATGGATTCCAATTTTGTGGAAGCTATTTCTGTTGAGGAAGCAGTGATTAATTGCAAAAAGCCCGTCGCATTTCAAATTGATGGAGAGTTTATTGGAAAGAGAAAGAAAGTTAAGGTGAATGTTTCAGACAAAAAACTGAAAATTGCTGTGCCGGAAAATTTTAAACCTGCATAAATTGAAATACAAATTCTTAAAAATATAATATGAGCACTTCAAAAATTACATTTAAAAACAAAGAAGGCTTAGACCTGAAAGGAAGTTTAGAATTACCTGATAATAGAACTCCGCATAATTTTGTGCTTTTTGCGCATTGCTTTACGTGTAATAAGAATTTTTTAGCGGTAAAAAATATAAGTCGAGCATTAACGGCTAAAGGTTTTGGAGTATTACGATTTGATTTTACTGGATTGGGTGAAAGTGAGGGCGACTTCGCAGATTCAAACTTTTCCGGAAATGTAGAAGATCTTGTATGCGCTTCTGGCTATTTAGAAACCAATTATAAAGCTCCTTCATTGTTGATTGGTCATTCTCTTGGAGGTGCGGCAGTTTTATTTGCTTCAACTTTATTAGATTCCATCACAGCAGTAGCAACTATTGGAGCACCATCACATATTGGACATGTTAAGAATCTTTTGAAAAATGATGTAGAAGATATCAATAAAAATGGAATCGCCGAGGTAAATATAGGAGGCAGAAACTTCAATATAAAAAAGCAATTTTTAGATGATCTGGAAAATAATGATCTTCCAGATATTATTTCAAATTTAAATAAGTCATTATTAATTCTTCACTCGCCCCAAGATAGTATTGTAGGTATTAAAAATGCTGAAGAAATATATGTCGCTGCCAGGCATCCTAAAAGCTTTATCTCTTTAGATGGTGCAGATCATTTATTATCTAATAGAGTAGATTCAAACTATGCAGGTGAAGTGATTGGAACGTGGGCAAATAGATACATAGACATTCCTATAGAAACTGAATTAAAAACCGATCTAGATGTCATTGCTCATTTAGGACCAGAAGGTTTTACCACACAAATAAAAGCTGGAAGACATAACTTTATAGCCGATGAACCAGAGAAGGTAGGAGGTAATGATTTTGGACCTAACCCCTATGAGTATGTTTCTGCAGGTTTAGCAGCTTGTACTTCTATGACTCTCCAAATGTATGCTAAGCGTAAAGGTTGGGTGATAGACTCTGTAGATACGCAAGTAAATTACGGAAAAGAGCATGCTTTGGATTGTGAAAAATGCGAAGAAGGTGGGACAAAAATAGACACTTTCAAACGGGAGCTTATCATTAAAGGTGATTTAGATGATAAACAGAGACAGCGATTATTAGAGATCGCAAATAAATGTCCTGTTCATAAAACCTTGCATTCAGAAACACAAATCATTACTAGCTTGAGAGATAATGAATAGAGGTTTTTATATCATTTTTTATTAGCAAGAAATCTATGTTAAGCAATCCTTAAATCTTTGGAGGTTCCTGAATATACAAGTACTTTAGATGAATTCAATGTAAAACCAATCTATATAAATTATGAAACGTATTAGTTTATCACTTTTATTCTGTGCATCCCTATTAATTATAGGATGTAAAAATGACAAAAAAGAAAAAGATGAAAATAAAACTTCAGACACTGAGATGACTCAGGAAAAGGAAGTTGAGGTTAAAAAAGTGAAAATCACTTTAGATTCTAAGAGTGACAGTAAACTATCTGGAAATGTTGTATTCACCGAGGAAAATGGTGAAGTAACTATGACAGCAATTATAGATGGGTTATCTCAAGGTATGCATGCCATACATATTCATGAAAATGCAGACTGTTCTGCAAAAGATGGATCTTCTGCAGGAGGACATTGGAATCCTACTTTTAAACAACATGGGAAATGGGGTGATGCCGCAGGATATCATAAAGGAGATATAGGGAATTTCAAAGTTGATGGAAATGGAAATGGAACTATTACAATGACTACAGATGAATGGTGTATTGGCTGTGATGATGATGCTAAGAACATCATTGGTAAAGCTGTAGTAGTTCATGATGGTGTAGATGATTTCACGTCTCAACCATCTGGCGCAGCTGGAACTAGAGTTGGATGTGGAACAATTAAAATGTAGTACATTTTAAAGATGTAATAATAAAAGCAACCTTCGGGTTGCTTTTTCTGTTTTAAATAGATTTATTTTCTATTTTTAAGCATAATTTAATTCTATGCAACAAGATAAGTTAATTGAAGAGCTTCAAGCTGGTAACCAAAAAGCCTTTGAACGTATTTATGAACTTTACTCACACAGTACTTATGGTATCATATATAGTATAATAAAAGACACTCCTATTTCAGAAGAAATATTACAAGATGTTTTTATTAAAATATGGAATAATGCTTCAAGTTATAATCCCGATAAAGGCAGATTTTTTACGTGGGTTCTCAATATTGCACGGAATGCATCAATAGATAAAATTAGATCTAAAGATTTTAAAAACAAAAAGCTAAACCTTAAGAGTGATAATTTCGTAGATATATTGGAGTCTAAGACTAACTTTTTTGGACAAATCGATGCTATTGGATTACAGAAATACATTGATGCTCTAGGAGAAACATGTAAAAGTCTAATAGACTTGCTGTTCTTTAAAGGCTATACTCAAAAAGAAACCTCAGAAGAACTACAAATGCCACTGGGAACTGTTAAAACAAAGAACAGGGTGTGTATCGATAAATTACGATCTAAAGTATTACAATAATGGATATTAACAATTATGTATCATCTGGTATTCTTGAGCTCTATGTATATGGCGCTCTTTCAGAAACAGAAAGTAGAGAAGTTACCCGAATATTAAAACAATACCCCGAAGTAGAATCTGAAGTAGAGGAGATTGAAGATGTACTTATTCAACTTTCTGCTGCAGTAGCACCTGCAAATGCCGAGAATTTAATATTATCTATTAAGCAGAAGCTTGCCCATAATCCCAAAGTGGTAACCATGGAAAACCGCAGGTCTAATATACCTATGTATATTGGATGGGCTGCCAGTTTACTTTTCTTAATTGGATTGTTTTTAATGTTTAATAAGAATCAGGAGCTAAGAAAAGATTTACAAGCATTACAAGGTGAAAAAGCACAAATGGAAACTCAAATTGCTGAAGCTAGAACTGATGCAGATAAATCTAAAGAGCTTCTATCTATAATAAGAGATAAGAATATTGTAAAAGTTCCTTTAGCTGGACAAGCAGTTGCTCCAGATGCCTATGCAGCGGCTTATTGGGATAAGAATACAAACATTACCTATATAGATGTGAAAGATTTACCAGAGCCCCCAAGAGGAATGGTTTATCAAGTGTGGTCTTTACAACTAGAACCATTAACACCAACGAGTATTGGGGTATTGGATAAATATGCAGAAGACGACAATAAAATATTTGCATTGGAGAATATGAATTCTTCTGAAGCATTTGGAATTACCTTGGAACCTGCTGGTGGAAGCAAAACTCCAACTATGGAACAATTGTATACTTTAGGAGTAGTATCCTCTTAAAAGATCTCTCTTAACAGATTAAATAATCACCTTTAAAGTCGCAAATTAGCGTGATTTTAAAGGTGATTTTCTTTATAAACACTATCTAAAAGTACTTTTAAATGCAAAGAGTCTGCACCGTTAAGGAACAAACTCTTCACTAACCAACCAAAAAAATCAAAAGCATTTATTCTAAGAGTAGAATTTAAAAAATAATTAGGCTAACCAATTTTTAATTTAAGGGGGCAGATTAAATTAAATATTAGCTAGCAAAATGGCTAAATTCAATTTCTTAGGCTACCCACAGTAACTCTCTTATACCATACTTACGAGAATAAAAATGATAGGGTTTTAAATTTTGAGTTTTTTAACATTTGGATAAAGAAAAATTATCCTAACCACTCCTTAAAAAGCTTCACTCTTTCCCTACTTACAATTAACTGTTGCTTATTGAAGCGGTCCAATTTTACTTCTAAACGCAAATTAGAATAGCTTACAATATCTTTTATAGCACTAAGGTTTACTATAAATTTCCTACTAATTTTGAAGAATTTCTCTGGATCTAGTTCTACTTCTAATTTTTCCAAGCTAAGATCTAATAAATAACTTCTATCACTATTGGTATGTAAGTAGGTACCTTTATTTTCTGAATAAAAACAACAAACATCATTTACTTCAAAGATCTTAAGATGTTGCCCTACCTGAATGGTAAATCGCTTTTTATAATCCTTTTGGTTAGATTGCTCAAACATTTTGTGAATATCTTCTGCCTTTATAAAATTTGGGCTCTTTTTAACTCTATTAGACATATATTTCTGAATCGCTTCGCTTAACTCTTCATCATCTATTGGTTTTAATAAATAATCTACACTATTCAATTTGAAAGCTTTCAATGCATATTCATCATAAGCAGTAGTAAATATAATGGCACTCTTAATTTCAACATTTTCGAAGATCTCAAAAGATAAACCATCGCTTAATTGAATATCCAGAAATATGAGTTCAGGATGCTCATTATTCTTAAACCATTCTATAGCTTCTGTTACACTATGTAACATGGTGATCACATCTAGATCCAATACATCTAGCATTCTATTAAGTCTCCTCGCAGACGGTTTTTCGTCTTCAATTATTACTGCTCGCATCAAATAAATTTAAGTACTATTCCCATCTTTGCTTTTCTTCTTCTTTCATAAAAGATTTTATTTTTCGTTCTTCCCAATCTTTGTTGAACATTGGGTTTATTTGATATGCTCTTAAAGCGTCAAAAACAATCCCAATTCCCCATCCTGCAGTCACCCATAGAAACCAAGGGTTTCTCCACTCATTTGAATAAAAATTTAATGCTGCAAGAAAGACATTTACTACAATATAGCTTAGAAGATGACTGTAGAATTTTTTTAATTCTTCTACTCTTTCTTTAGCTCTCTGGTAACTATTTTCTGAATTTTCCATGTTTATTATTTATTACGTTGCATAAATTCTTTAATTTTCTTTTCCTCCCAATCCTTACCTAATAGAGGATTATAGCCAAATACTTCCATACCATGAAAAAGCAAACCAATTCCCCACCCAATTGCTGGAAAGATCACCCAAGGAAAACCGCTATTGGAAAGAAAATTAAAGACTGCTAAAGCCGGAATTATTATACAATAAGAGGTTAAATTACCATAGAAGCCTCTTAATTTTTTAACCTTTTCCTGAGCTCTCAAATAACTTTTGTCTGAATTCCATGTCTTTTCCTTTTTCATAACTTCAATTTTTCTAGTTAGTAATGGCAATCGAACTTCGAAATAAAGTTCAGATTTATTTATTTGGACTTTTCTTGTTGTAAGCAATCCATATCGTTGCTGTATATTAATCAAGCCAACCTTACTTCCCTTTCCTAATATTTCCTTTTTCTGAAGGTTATTCTTTACTACCAATTCATTCTTATCTTCAAAGATCTCTATATGTAATGGTTGTTGTGGAGAAACTCTATTATGCTTAACTGCATTTTCTAGTAGTAATTGAAGCGATAAAGGCACTACTTTAGCTTCAGCAAGATTAAGCTCTAATGGAATAGAACAATTAATTCCATCTTCAAATCTCATTTTGAGTAGATTTATATAAGTTTTCGCAAATTTAATTTCTTCAGAAAGTTCAACTAGATCTTTATTCTTTTGCTCTAATACATACCTATAAGTTTTAGATAATGAAGTGGTGAATTTTTGTGCAGCTATTGGATTTTCTTCTATCAGAGAAGTGAGGACATTCAAACTATTAAAAAGAAAATGCGGATCTAATTGATTCTTTAAGGCATCAAATTTTGCTGAAGCAGTTCCAGCAATAATTTTTTGTTCAGCAACTCTTCGCTCCTGTAATGCTTTATAAAAATAAAAGAGGTGAAAACTTAGAGATACTATTGCTGTAAATAATAGAGGAAATAAATAGGTACTTATTTTTTCATTCTCTAAAAATTCAGATACATTATATCTATTAATAAAATACACCATGTGTACAAGTCTGCAGAAGAAGAAAGCTACCAGCGTTACTGCGATTCCTCCAATAACTCCAACGATTATTCTTTTTACCCCTTTCCCTTCCCAATTTATTTTATAATTCATAAAATAAAAGAACAATCCATTTACTAAAGACAACACGAAACTGTAAAAGAAATAAATACCTAGAAAACTGATATCAAATAGGTCCTTTAAGGATGTAGACTGATCAAAAACCATCTCTAACGTAACCAGAATTATGGTGATGAGAATACTTAATTTGAATAATTTGTAAATGTATTTATACATCTGAGAATTTAAATTTCAGTTATTATACTTCGAATATCTTCAAAACATATGAGTGTCGAAAATATTAGAAACCGAACTGTGATAATTTCAGGATGAATTGTAAACCAGAGAAATTGTCACCAAAAGATACTCGTTTCAGGATTTTAAATTTTCCTTAACACTATATTTTATATCTTGAAATCTTAAAACAATCTAACCTAAATTATGAATATTTTTGAAGCTTTACGTCAGGAACATGAAATCCAAAGAGATCTTGTAAAAAAACTTGTTGAAACACATGGTGATACTGAGGAACGAAAAAAGATCTTCACTCAATTAAAACATGAGCTTGCAATACATGCTGATGCTGAAGAAAGACATTTTTATATTCCTTTAATAAAAAAGGATATGACTCAAGAAAAAGCAAGACATAGTGTAGCAGAGCATCATGAGATGGATGAACTTGTAGAACAGCTAGAAGATGCAGAAATGAGTGCCTCTAATTGGTTAAAGATCGCGAAAGATCTAGAACATAAAGTTACACACCACTTAGATGAGGAAGAGCACGAAGTTTTCCAAATGGCAGGAAAAGTTCTTACCGAAAAACAAAAATTATCTCTTGCCGATGATTATAATAAGGCAATTACAAAAAATAGATAAAGTCTTTCAAGTTTTTATAAAAAAATACCCAGAAGCAGTTCTGGGTATTTTTATTACTTCATTTAAAGCTAATAATATAGGATACTATAATTCTTGACTTTCATTTATCTTATTATATGGCTTTTTATATGGCCTTATGATTAATCTAGCAGCTTTATCGTAATTCACATAATTGTAAACCCAATTAAAGAAGGTTACAAGTCTATTTCTAAATCCAATAAGAAACCAGAGATGCACGAACATCCAAACAAACCAAGCGAAGAATCCTCCAAAATTAATTTTGCCCAGATCTACAACTGCCCTATTCCTACCTACCGTGGCCATAGTTCCTTTATCAAAATATTTAAAAGGTTCTAATTCTTTATTATTAAGAATATTTTTAATGTTTTTTGCGAGATGACTCCCTTGTTGGATAGCAGGCTGAGCTACCATCGGATGGCCTTTTGGAAAATCTTCAGATTCCATCACCGCAATGTCCCCAATTGCGAAAATATTAGAATAACCATTCACTTGATTAAATTGATTAACCTCGTATCTATTTGCTTTTTCTATAAGTGCAGAAGCATTAAGTCCCTTTACTGGAGCTCCGGTAACTCCCGCACTCCATATAAATGTATAGGTTCTAAAACTAACATCTGTATTCGTTTCCACCAGCACACCATCATAAGACTTTACTTGTGTACTCAAATGCACTTGAACACCTAACTCCTTTAAGAATTTAGCTGCTTTTACAGAAGATTTTTCGCTCATAGGGGGCAGTACCCTGTCCATTCCTTCAATAAGATGAATTTCCATTTCTGAAGGTTCCAAGTCTGGATAATCTTTAGCTACTATATTATTTCGAAGCTCTGCAATGGCACCACTTAATTCAACTCCTGTTGGCCCAGCACCCGCAATTACAAAATTCAATAATGCTTTTCTTTCTTCAGGATCATCTGTTATAACAGCCTGCTCTAAATTTTGTAAGATCAAACTCCTAATATTTAGGGCCTGAGGCACGGTTTTCATCCAGATCCCATTCTCCTCTATACTTTTATTTCCGAAAAAATTAGTTTTAGAACCTGTTGCGATCACCAGATAATCATAGGAGATCTCTCCAATATTTGAGTGAATTAACTGATTTTCTGCATCAATTTCTGTTACTTCAGCCATTCTAAAATAACCACAGTCACTAGATCTAATAATTTTACGAAGTGGATAAGCGATGGAATCTGGTTCTAAACCTGAAGTGGAAACCTGATAAAGCAAGGGTTGAAATGTATGATAGTTATGCTTATCTATTAAAACTGTTTGTAATTTAAGTTTCAGAAGTTTTTTGGCTAACGAAATTCCACCAAATCCTCCTCCTATTATTACAACACGTGGTAAATCAGTCTTAGGTATATTCATTTATAAAGCTCAAAATTATTTTATTCGTATAAATATGTATTAAGGTAATCTATTATTCCTCAATTTATATATCTTCGAAAATAAGAATAATTTAGCTTTTAAAAGAATTTAAGCTGGCAGTTTAGAATTTACCCTACTAGATGTAACACTGTGCAAGAATCAAAGACTAACAAATTGTAAATAGCATCTGTGGAGAAAGAATTAGAACATCAGTTTGTAACAAATCTGGAGAGGGACCAGAATATTGTTCACAAAATATGTAGGATTTATACAAATGATCAGGCTTCCCACAACGACCTTTTTCAAGAAATAACCATACAACTCTGGAAAGCATATCCAAAATTCAGAGGAGATGCAAAATTTAGTACTTGGATGTATCGGGTAGCATTGAATACAGCTATTACTTTATATCGTAAGAAAAAACGTGGAATTCAGACTCAGGATTACGATTCTGTTCAGTTTAGAATTAAGGTAGACGAGTATGATGATGCTACAGAGCAACAATTGTCACTGATGTATAATGCGGTTAAAGAATTGAATGATATTGATAAAGCCTTAATATTTTTATATCTGGAAGATAAAAATTATAAAGAAATATCCGAAACAATGGGTATTAGTGAGGTAAATGCACGTGTAAAAATGAATAGAGTTAAAACTAAGCTTAAAAAAATATTAAATCCGTAAAGCGTATGGATGAGTTAGATTTATTAAAAAGAGATTGGAATAAGCAGCAAGGGAATTATCCCAAGCTTAGCTTTGACCAAATCTACAAAATGATATGGAAGCGTTCTCATTCTATTGTGAAATGGATATTCTATATTAGTTTAATAGAATTGTTGGCTGGTACTGTTATAAATATAATTTTCTCCGGTAATAAGTATTGGGAAGGAATAGAAAAGAACAATTTAGAGGAAATAATTACAATATTATATATTGTTAGTTATGCAATCACCTTCTATTTTATTTATAGATTTTATAGGAATTACCAAAGGATATCTACTACAGATGATGCTGCAACTTTAATGAAGAATATTTTAAGAACTAGAAGAACAGTAAAGTTTTACATTGCATATGTATTAATTTCTACAGGATTAACAGTGGTAGGAATACTTGGATTTATGATTATAAAACATAGCAATAAAGAGGTAGAACCTATTTCCAAATATGCCTTTGACGCTTTAGATTGGCTTAAGTTTATTGGAATAAGTGCATTGGTTTTAGGAATATTTCTAGGATTAATCTGGTTGTTCTATAGATTGCTTTATGGGATTTTGCTTAAAAGGCTACACAGAAATTATATAGAATTAAAGAAGTTAGAAATGTAATTGAGATATTAGAAAGAGGAATTGATTCAATATTGAATTTGAATTATAAATTGCTATTTGCTTTTTCCACTTATTACTTTCATCTCTAAATACTGTAATTAATATTTGAGTAATTTTAAGAACTATATTTTTGTTGAATGTTGAGGATTGTCAATTATAGAATAAGCAATATTACTTGTTCATTGAAAGGCTGAGATGTAACTAATTGCTTAGAAAATGAGCTTTATTCTTATCTCAGGAAAGATCCCTATTAACTGTTGTTTCCTTTTTTAATTTAGGTTTATTCAGTAATAACCCTTTAAATAGGTTACTTTTGCAAAAAATAGTTTTTTCCCTCCACTATTAAAAAATCATAAGAATGGAATTTACAAATCCCCTGATCTATGGGGTGCCAGCTTTCTTAGCGCTAATTCTGTTAGAACTAACCTATAGTAAAACTCATCACAACACAGATCTGTATAAATGGAAAGATCTTTTTTCGAGCCTTTCTATGGGGATTGGATCTGCGGTAATCGCTGCATTGATAAAAACCGTTTCTATTATTCTTTTATTCGAAATTGTCTATGAATTGTTTAACCCATTTGTTGAAGGGGTAAGAACAAATATTATGGGATATGAGTCCTTTGGGTATGCTTGGTATATTTGGATTATATGTATGTTACTAGACGATTTTAGTTATTACTGGTTTCATAGACAAAACCATATGGTTCGATTTTTTTGGGCAGCCCATATAGTTCATCATTCCTCAGATAATTTTAATCTTGGAACTGCAGTTCGTAATGGTTGGTTCACAATTCTCTACAAACCTTTTTTTTACGTGTGGATAGTCATAATAGGATTTTCCCCAGAAATGGTGGTGGTATGCCTTGGAATTGAAGCCCTCTGGCAATTCCAGTTACACACTAAATATGTTCCTAAAATGGGAATTATAGAAAAGTTTCTCAATACTCATACCATGCACCAAGTCCACCATTCGAAGAACCTGGAATACATGGATAAAAACCATGGAGGTATTTTAAATGTTTTTGACAGGATCTTTGGTACATGGAAAGAGCTAGATCCTCAAGTTGACATAGAATATGGGGTATCTACACCACCTGAATCATATAACTTATGGGTAATCCTAACTCATGAATACAAGAATATTTGGGAGGATACCAAAAAAACTAAAAATTGGAAACATAAATTCATGTATGTTTTTGGACCTCCTGGTTGGAGTCACGATGGGAGTACCAAAACGGTTAAACAGATGCGAAAAGCATTAAAAATAGATAGTTAACTTTTGAATCTCGTTTTCGTTAAGTTTGAAGAAATAATAGATAAAATTGGGAGAATAAATAATCTTGAATACTAAATTTTAAATTGATTTAATATTCCCACTTCCTTTTCTCATTCAATTCCTCCATATGGTCAATTTCTTCCTGTGGAATAACCTTTAAAAATGAAGAATGTTGCTCTATTGCATATTCTAATTTCTCAACAATATCTTCTATAGAATCATTTTCGTAGTCGAATTCTAATGCTGGTTTAATCTGAAAACTTTGTAGTATCCCCCTCTTCTTAAGTCGGATTCCTTTTTTATCAAAAGACCTTCTAAAGCCATCTATAACAATAGGAATCACTATAGGTTTATGCTGTTTAATAATGTGGGCAGTTCCTTTTCTAATTGGCTTAAAAGGCTTAGTTGTTCCTTGTGGAAAAGTGATCACCCATCCATCATCTAAAGCAACTCCAATATTATCTGTATCTTCTGTATTAACTTCCCGCTTAATATCTTGCCCTTTAGAGCGCCAAGTTCTTTCAACCGTAATTGCTCCTGCATAGGCCATAATTCTTGTTAGCAATCCTGCTTGCATGGTTTCTTTGGCAGCAACATAATAAAGGTTTAGTTTGGGTTGCCATAAATATCCCACATTCTTTATATTATCCACTCTCCCACTTAAACTCGCATTAAAAACGTGAAACATCGCTGTGACATCTGCGAAATAGGTCTGATGATTAGAAACAAAAAGCACATTTGTTTCTGGAAGATTTTTAATGATTTCGGATCCTTCAATATTCAACTCATTAAATCCTCTATAACGTCTATGCGATAAAACACCAAAAATACGAATTAGCCATTTTTTTATAAAAAGATAATGTCCAAATGGATTTTTTGTAAGTAGCCCCATGTTGTATTATTGATCTTAAATTGTTAATGTTATCTTAAAGAAGTCAAAGATACTAATAAACTTTAAAGAGCTAACTTCAATAAATCTTTTAATTCACTTAGCATCATCGCAGTTGCTCCCCATACAACATGACCATTCAGAGAAAATGCAGGAACTTGAATATTCTTAGCGTATGAAGTACTTAACTCCTGTGAGATCAAATTTCGTTCGTCCATAAAATGTTCAAGGTCTATTTCTAATATTTTCTCAACCTCAGACTCTTGCGGAATAAGATTAGGCGTTCTATCTATAAGTCCAACATATGGATGCACCCAAAAATTACTTGGAGGAATATATAACTTGGTTAACTTTTTTACAACCCTTACATCAGCTTTTGGAATTCCAACTTCCTCTTCTGTCTCCCGTAAAGCTGTGTGTTTTAAATTTTTATCGAAATTTTCTACTCGTCCTCCAGGAAAACCTACTTGATTGGAGTGAACACCTTTATAGGTCTTTCTTAGAATTAATACTAAATGGGTGATTTCGTTTTTATCAGGGTAAAAAAGTGCCATTACACCTGCTTTATTTGGTTTTTTAGCTTCAATATCTAAATCTGTCAATTCCTGAATACGAAGTAAAGGAGCCAATTTATGCTGTGCCTCTACCCCTGGAAGTTCTAAATTCTTTAATTTTGAAATTTTATAATTAAATTCAGTGAATTTCATGACTAGACGACTTACTTTCTTTTTCGCTTTTATTATTCTATTAACTGCAAGTTGTGAAGATACACAAAAATCAAAGATCAATAATACAAAAGCCTCCACAAACAAGACTAGTATTAAGATAAAGGACACTACAGATAGTAATAATATTAATACTGCAAAACCAAAGAAAGATAAATTATATCTACATGACGAACCCATGATTGTTCAGGAAAAGTTAATCCCTTTTTTAACCGAATATGGAAAGAAGAATCATGAGAATAAATTTAGAATTAGCACGAGTTTTGGCGATATTGAAGTCTTGCTGTACAATGACACTCCCTTACATAGGGCAAATATGATATTGTTGATTAAGAAAGGATATTTTAATGGTACTTTTTTCCATAGAGTTGCTAATGGATTTGTCATCCAAGGAGGTAATTCAGATAATAGAGAGACTAGTACCAAAAGGAATAATATGGGTTCCTATTTAATTCCAAGCGAATTTGAAGCTGGCCATAGACACACTCGAGGAGCATTTTCCGCAGCCAAATATGCAGAACAAAATATTAGCAAAGCCTCTTCCCCTTTTGAATTTTTTATTGTACAAAGTGATCGTGGAGCGCATCATTTAGACAACGATCACACAGTTTATGGGAAAGTTACAAAGGGAATGGATGTTGTAGATGAAATTGCCAAGCAACCAATTGGAGAAGGAGAATGGCCATTAATCAACATTCCAATCACTGTAGAGATCATAGAATAAAATTTGGTTGTAACTTTTTTACAAGTGAATAGTTTTAAATATTTCAAAAGAGATAGTTTCAATCATTCTAAGATCTGTTAAATGTAGTAAAGTGATCTGCTATGAAATCTTATAATGAAATTTTTAACTAGTTTCCAAAGATTAAACTAATAATGAAAGTAAAAAAGGTAAGTTTTTATCTATCGCATTTCTATTTTATCAAAGTTATTCTCCAAATTAGGTTTTAAATGTGTTGAAATCTAGTAATCTCCTTTTTCCAATTGTTAGTATATAAAATCTCCTGTTGCATGAACCCTATTCTTTTCCAACCTATTTAGTTTTTGTTTCTTAACAATTTATGGTTGAAAAAGTATAAACTAAACGCCTTATCTCTTCAGTTCTAAATGAAACTTAAAGGTGTTACTTGCCGTTACATCCTGGCTTAGCATCCATATCTGGTTCTAAGCGAATGTTGCTAAGTCCTATATCTACACCTTCACTAGCCGTCACCATGAATGCATTGCTAATTTTACTCATATCAACACCAAGATCAGCAAAGCAACTTAGGCTTATCCTATATTCTCGCCACTCATTGGCAGCGATATTTATATTAACAGTTTTATCACAAGCCGCACCTTCATTACACATGCCAATTTTGACAGTCGCGGACTTGGCATTAAAGGATTTTGCGGAGAAGGTCAGTTCTATCGCGCCATTGGTTTGACGACTCATATTACTTGGCGAAGCCGCACTTAAAATTAGTTGGTCATAATCTGGTAGCGTCCAATTAATGCGTAATGCATCCTCTTGTGCGGTGTGGTCAGTTTTGCTAACAATCAGCCCTCCTACAGAGGTTGGAAAGCTGCCGATTTGTTTGTTCAAGTCTCCTGTTTTTAGCCATAAATTCCAAGGCGCGATAGAAGCACCTTTGCTAAAAAAAACACCTGTTGAAACTACTTCAATATTTTCTAAACCAGCATCTTCTGAAAGTTGATCAATGACCACATCGTTTTCATAAGTTAGACCATAACCTAACTCAAACAACATTGTAGACTCTCGTTCTGCTAGATCTTCTGGCACTACTGCACTGTTTGGCCAAGAGAAAGATAGGCGACCAGTAAAGTCATATAACGGGTCTATTTGAAATAATAGGTCAGAGACACCACCTCCTTCGCTGCCAGGTAACCATGCAGCTACAAATGCATCTGATCTATTTATTTCAGGATTGCTCCACATTGGGCGGCCCGATAGAAAAACCGACACCACAGGTATACCTTTACTACGAAATTTTTCAAGTATGTTGGTGTCAAAACCGTTTGGAATAAAGTCCAGATTTTCAAGGTCCCCTTGGAATTCCGCGTATGGGTTTTCACCGTATATTGCAATCACCACATCAGCTGCTTCGTTTGAATCGCCATTGGCTGAAAAAATTACATGTCCGCCAGCGCTTTTAACGGCTTCCTTGATCCCTTCAAGTATGGACTGGCCATTCGGAAATTCATCATTTGTATGGCCCGTACCTTGCCATGAAAGAGTCCAACCACCGCTGGTTTTAGCAATATTATCTGCCCCATCACCAATTACCAAAATCGTTTTAGTTGCATCTAATGGCAATACGCCACCATTATTCTTCAGTAAAACCATTGACTCCCGTACTGCTTGCCGGGCAATGGCTCTATTTTTAGGAAGGCCCAAAAGGCTTTCATCTCCTGCATTTTTACGCGTGCTAGGAGCCCCTTTGCTAAATATACCAGATGCAATTTTTACTCGAAGTATACGTCGCACCGCATCATCTAAGCGGGTCATGGGGATTGTGCCATTCTTCGCATGCTTTAAGGTGCTTTCATATAAACCTTTCCAACTATCTGGAGCCATATACATATCGAGGCCTGCGTTTAAAGACTGTGGGCAATCAGTATTCGTACAACCGGTAACTTGACCGTGACCGTTCCAATCTCCAATAACAAAACCATTAAAACCCAATCTACCTTTCAATACATCTGTTAACAGTTCTTTATCACCATGCAGTTTTCTGCCTTCCCAGCTAGAAAAAGAGGCCATTACAGTTTGCACACCTGCAGGTATAGCGCTGTAGTACCCTGCAGCATGAACCTCTCGCAATTCTTTTTCGCTAATCTTGGCGTCACCTTGATCAATCCCATTTTCTGTAGCTCCGTCACCTAAAAAGTGTTTGGCACTAGATATGACGCGGCCATCACCCATAAAATCTGGATCGCCAATATGACCTTGCAGACCATATACAATTCGGTCTGCGTACGATTTAACAATTTCTGGATCTTCAGAAAATCCTTCATAGCTTCTACCCCAACGTAAGTCTTGGGGTATCGCTAAGGTTGGTGCAAAAGTCCAATCGTGACCAGATATGGTGAGTTCGTGAGCGGTCACTGCTGCTATTTTTTCTATTAGATCTGGGTTGTGCATAGCGCCAAGTCCAACGTTATGTGGAAAGACAATAGCTCCGCGCAGGTTGGTATGCCCATGTACCGCATCAATTCCCCATATATACGGGATAGCTACCTCAACACCTTCAGGGTCAATTGAGGCATTATAATATTTATCAGCCATTGCCAACCATGTTTTGGTATCTGCGTAGGGCAGCGGTCCCGGTGCTGAATTACCACCGCTGAGTATTGACCCTAATCGATATTTTTTCAACTCCTCTGGAGTGATCGATGCATTGTCTGCTTGAATAACCTGACCTACTTTTTGTTCCAAAGTTAGTTTAGGCAATAATTCATCTATTTGTGCTTCAATAGCTGGGTCTAATGGTAGCTGTTTAATGACTGGCCAATCTTCAGGAGTAACTTTATTTTCTGACGTTAATTGAACTACCTCTGTTTTTTTTTCTGCATCTATTCCATTAGATGATTCTACAGGAGTTTTTAGTGGAGTGCAGCCAACAATAAGAATAGAGATAACACATACGAGTGAAATGAATGATAAAAAAGACCTGATAGCCTGCATAATGAAGAGTTTTTTAGTGGTATTGATACTATAGTAGTTGGCTACAAAGATTATAAGTTTACGGCATAAGTTACCATATTTCTTTATTTAATTATAAATTTCAGAGCCAGAAACATCATATTCCTTAGTCTCCTAATGGATTGCTGAACATTTTCCATACGTGCAATATTTAAAATCATAGCTGTATCTTGGTTAGGTCAGTTTAGTGTTTAGGAAAACTATTTTCATCTTAAACATACATATTTGTTTTTCCATAAAAAGTGTAAATCTATCTATATGAGCCACATTGCCAAAATTGGCTTTAACCTTTTTCATTATCCATATGGGTTATTTATATCCTGAGAATCAATATTAGGAGAAAGGGTAACGTAACAATTTCAAAGAGGAGAATAGATTATTAGTCCTGAAGCAGATTTATATATATTAGCATAGTTCTATTAAAACTCAATTCATCTTTAAATCTGTACATTTCAGTAAATTAAATATTCTTTAAAACAGAACTGAAACTACATTTGATCTTATAACATCTAAAAACCTTTAATTATGAAAACAATTGCAGTATTGATCGCGTTATTTTTAACTCAACTATTTTATGCACAAAACGATAGTTCTCCAGAAATATCTGTAAGTGTAGAAAACATAAAAAATGATACCGGAAAAATTATATTCGGGGTGTATACTGAGAACACCTTTCTAAAAGCGGCGCCAAAATTTAGCGGCCAAAGCGAAATTGTAGATGGAGCAGCAAGCATAACATTTAAGGACCTTCCTCCAGGAACCTATGCAATATCTTGCTTTCATGATAAAAACGGAAATTCGCAAATGGACTTCGAACCAACAGGAATGCCTTTAGAACCTTACGGAATTTCGAATAATAGAATCGATAATTATGGACCACCTCAATGGACTGATGCTAAATTTGAACTTGAAGACCAGTCTGTAAATATGACTATAAAGCTGACAAACTAACTATAGGTAAGCGAAGCTGAATTATATTTTATAATAGAATAAATCAATACCTTTGTAAACGTATTAATTCTATTATATGACTATAACTCAGCTTCAATATGTTCTAGCCGTTGCAGAACATCAAAATTTCACAAAAGCAGCGCTAAAGGTTTTTGTAACTCAACCTACTTTGAGTATGCAAATTCAGAAATTGGAAGATGAACTAGGTGTAAAGATCTTTGACCGAACAAAGAAACCAATTCAATTAACCGAGACTGGGAGAAAGATTGTAAATCAGGCACGAAATATTGTTAATGAAAGTGATCGTATTCAGGATATTGTAGATCAAGAAAAAGGATTTATTGGAGGTACATTTAGATTAGGTATAATTCCTACCATTATGCCAACGCTTCTACCTATGTTTCTTACAAACTTTATAAAAAAATATCCCAAAGTTAAGCTAAAGATCGAAGAGTTAAATACGGAAGCGATAATTGAACGTTTAAATGACGGGCACTTAGATGCTGCTATTGCTGCAACCCCTTTGGAACTAGATGGGATAAAAGAGCAAGTTTTATACTATGAACCATTTGTGGCTTATATTCCTGAAGGACATCGCTTAGCAACCGAAAGTAATTTAAAAGTAGAGGATTTAGATATTGATGATATGTTGCTTTTAGAGGATGGACATTGCTTTAAAGATGGGATTATTAATCTCTGTAAAGCATCTAGAAATTATGATGGAGATCATTTTCAGTTAGAAAGTGGAAGTTTTGAAACTTTAATAAAACTGTCTAATGAAGGATTAGGAATGACATTGCTCCCCTATTTACATACCATGGATCTTGGAGAAAAAGAAAACAAGAGACTAAAAATGTTCGAGGAGCCAGTACCAGCTAGAGAAGTAAGTTTAATTTACACGAAAAGTGAATTAAAAATGCAGATTATAGAAGCGCTTCGCACTACGATTGCGGGCGTTGTGAAAGGAGCTATCGCTTTCCAAAACGTAAAGATCATAAGTCCCGTAAATAAAAGAAAAAATATAGTAAACTAAAAGATTGGCCAAAAGGCCGATCTTTTAGTTTAAATATATTAGACATTTATTTAATTCTGGGTTCTGCTGAGTCAGGGAAACTATCCAGATTTTCAATTCCTCAATTTCATGAGGTAATAATCTTTGAAGTGCCTTTTTAACTTCTTTGCAGAATAATACGGCATCAAAACTTACTTTATCAAGTATTGTTTTGGTGTATTCAAACATCGCTCTCGCCATAATTTGATACTGTTTTAAGTTGATGATTTAATTTAAGTAAAAGTAGAATTATACTATAGGCAGGTATTATTAAATCCTCTCTAAGATAGGAAATTTCATGTATATTACAATGGTAATATAATGTTAATAAATTTAAAATCTATTATCCCCACTTATAATATCTCCTATCCCGCCTAAAATACTGCCTTCTCCTTTATCCTTACCTCCGCCCTGAGGTGCAGCTTGAAGTACTCTGTTGGCTAATCTACTAAAAGGCAAGGATTGCACATATACTACTCCTGGTCCTGTCAAGGTTGCAAAGAATAATCCTTCCCCACCAAAAATGGTGTTTTTGATACCACCTATAAATTCAATATCATAATTAATATCTTGGGTGAACCCGATTATACATCCAGTATCTACACATAATTTTTCTCCACTAGCTAACTCCTTTCGGGCCATAGTTCCACCGGCATGTACAAAGGCCATTCCATCTCCTTCTACTTTTTGCATAATGAAGCCTTCCCCTCCAAAGAACCCTCTTCCTAATTTTCTGCTGAATTCTATTCCTATAGAAACACCTTTAGCCGCACATAGAAAAGCATCTTTTTGACAAATGAATTTTCCTCCATATTTATTGAGATCTAAGGGAAGTATTTTCCCGGGATAAGGAGATGCAAAACTTACCTTTTTCTTACCAGAGACTTCATTAGAAAAAATTGTCATAAATAAACTTTCTCCTGTAAGAAGTCTTTTTCCTGCGCCAAGTACTTTGCCAAGAAAACCTTCGTTTTGTTTGGATCCATCTCCAAAAATAGTGTTCATTTTAATCCCACTATCCATCATCATAAAATTACCTGCTTCAGCAATTACTGCTTCATTAGGATCTAACTCTAATTCCACATATTGCATCTCCTCTCCAAATATCTTATAATCTATTTCATGTGAATTCATAATAACTTATTTAAAGAAATAAGTAGTTGAATCGTCAAAAACGTTACACTACTATAAACGATTTTATTGTTTTTTACCTTTTAGCCGAACTGTCCATTCAAATTCAAACGTGGACACTTCCACTCCATCTTCATTTAAGCCTATAGATTTCATCCAGAAAGTTTGTCCTTCACCTGTACTAATAGTTTCCTGTATTGCTTCAGATATTAAATGACCATCCTTACAAGTGAATTCTAGCTTACCAGTTGCCTTTTTAGTGAAGTGTGCTTTATTTTGTGCAACTAACATAGAGATCTTTTTTCCACTTTCCTTGATCTGACCAATAACCATAGCTCCTGTACTAAGCTCGGCAGCCATTGCTTGTACTGCAAAATACATAGAATTAAATGGGTTTTGGTTAATCCATCTATGCCGGACCTTTACAGTACAACTTTCTTCATTTATCTCTTTAACTCTTACACCACATAACCATGCACTTGGCAATTTCAGAATTAAAAATTTATTAAGTTTTCCGGGTGTTATTTTCATTATAGCATTTAATTTTCCTTAAAAGTATCTAAAAAATACTGAACAGCGAAATGTTAAACTTTTCTTAAATTAATTAACATACAGTACTTTGTTTTGCATAATACCATCTTAAAGATATATATTTGTATAAGAAAATCAATCAGCTATGGAAACTACATCATCACATCCGGATAAAACAATCGCAGCTTTTATCCATCTATCAACCTTTAGTAAGTATTTATTTCCCTTCGGAAATTTTATTTTTCCCTTAATATTTTGGACGGCTAAGCAAAAAGATCCATTTGTAGATCATCATGGAAAACAAGCTTTAAATTTTCAAATAAGTATGTTTCTGTATTTTATACTATTAGTATGTATAGGAGTTGCAGGTGTTGTTTTTTGGGGAGTTCATTTTAATTTAAATGACCCTTTTATAATTTCTGACAACTATATAAGTACAGGACATCCACAAAATTTAATATCGTTGTTCGTTTTTGCAGCAATCCTAGGACTCCTATTAGTAGGACTATTCGTTCTGGATTTTGTAGCTGTAATTCTTGCTACCATCAAAGCAAGTGAAGGACAACTATATAAATATCCGTTAACCATCAATTTCATCAAACCAACTCAGGTTGGTACAAATCAATCAAACAATGAACAGTTTAACAACATTCAAAACCAAACGCTATGAAGATTGAAAACACCAAAGCACAAATGCGTAAAGGAGTGCTGGAGTATTGTATTCTATCGGTGTTACGAGATAACGATGCCTATGTGGCAGAGATCTTAGACACCCTTAAAGACGCAAAATTATTAGTGGTGGAGGGAACAATTTATCCTTTGCTTACCAGACTTAAAAATGCTGGATTATTAAGCTATCGCTGGGAAGAATCTACCAGTGGCCCACCAAGAAAATATTACGGCTTAACAGATACTGGCCAATCATTTTTAACTGAACTAACCCATACTTGGGATGAACTACAAACCGCTGTAAAAGTTGTAACCACTCAAAAAAATAAAAATCATGAATAAGACAGTAAATATAAACCTTGCCGGCATTTTCTTTCATATTGATGAAGATGCATACGCCAAACTTCAACATTATTTAGAGGCAATAAAAAACTCGCTTACTAATACACAGGGTAAAGAAGAGATCATTGCTGATATAGAAGCTCGTATTGCTGAACTTTTTAATGAGAAGATAAAAGACGTAAAGCAGGTAATTGGAAATACAGAAGTGGAAGCAGTAATCGCAACAATGGGCCAACCAGAAGATTATATGTTAGATGATGAGATTTTTGAAGATGAACCTTCTTATGCTAAAACTACTAACACTGCAAATACTACAGGAAAACAGCTTTTTAGAGATACCGAAAATTCTTATATTGGAGGAGTTTCATCCGGATTAGGTCACTACTTAGGAATACAAGCCATTTGGGTACGTTTATTATGGATAATCCTAACCATTGCATCTAGTGGCGCATTCATCCTTATCTATATAGCGCTATGGATCTTTGTTCCTGAAGCTAAAACAACTGCAGATAAACTTTCTATGCGGGGAGAAGAAGTAAATATCTCTAACATAGAACGCAAGATCAAAGAAGGTTTTGATGATGTTGCTGGAAAAGTTAGAAATGCAGATTACGATAAGTATGGTAGACAAGTAAAATCTGGTGCCAGTTCTGCTGCTACAGGGATTAGTTCAGCTATTTTAGCAATCCTTAATATCTTCGTTAAATTTATAGGCTTACTTATTCTATTGATTGCAGGATCTACTTTAATTGCTTTATTTATTGGTCTATTTACTGTTGGAACCTTTGGAATTGTAGAAGCACCTTGGACAGATTATATTGAGATGGCTGCTATTGGTGCTCCGATTTGGGCAATCTCTCTACTTACATTTTTTGCTGTAGGGATTCCATTTTTCTTCCTTTTCATCTTAGGCTTGAAAATTATGGTAAGAAAACTAAAGTCTATAGGTACACTTGCTAAAATGGTTTTGTTAGGTTTATGGTTATTGTCTGTAATTGGTTTAATATTTTTGGGAGTAAAACAAGCAACCTTAAGAGCGTTTGATGGAGAAATAGTAATTACTGAAAAATTGCCAATCCAACCTCAAGATACTTTGTATTTAGCAATGAGGTCTAATCCAGACTATTCTTCTAATACCTGGAGAAAAGATGTTGAAATTATGTACGATAATAATGATAACAAAATCATGTACATAACAGATATTAATGTGGTGGTAAAATCTACCAAAGATTCTATCGGTAAAATAGAAATCGTAAAAACCGCGGATGGGAGTGACTATAAAGACGCTAAAAACAGGGCGAAAAATATTAGCTATAAGACCAGTTTTGCCGGAAACAAACTTTATCTGGATTCCTATCTTACCTCTAATTTGAATGAATACTATAGAGACCAAGAAGTTAAAGTAACGGTTTATGTCCCAGAAGGAACTGTATTATTTGTAGATAATAATGTAAGTGATTATTATAGATACTCAGACAACGCTGGAGGAATTTTAAAATATGACCAAGAAGAGCACTTTGTAAAAGTGATTGAGAATGAAACCCTTTGCGAAACTTGTCCTGAAGTACATATAGATTCTAGTGACGACTCTTGGAACACAGATGATAGTTGGGAAGAGTCAGATTCTTTTAATGATGACGATGAAATAAAGGTTCGAATAAACGCAAATGGAGTACAAATTAAAAAGAATGCAGATAACTGGGAAGAATCTGACAGTTTTGATGAACCTCATGAAGTTAACATCCAATTAAATTCAGACGGAATTAAAATTGAAAAGAAAAATAATAAGAAAATTAAGATTGATGAAAACGGAATAGAAATTAAAAAGAACTAGTCATGATTGCATTAATTAAGCTCATAATCGTATTAGTCTTATCTGTTTTCTCAGGTGAGCCAACTGAAGAAAAAGTAAGTGAAAATGGCCATTATTTAGAACTATACCAAAACCAACAAAAAATAAAAATATTTATAAAGCCTTCACAAGTCTTTGTAGCTAGCTAAATAAAGCCCCCAAAGTTTGGGGGCTTTTTCTATATTTGCCTGAATTATAATTATAAAATTATGTACAAATATATACTTGTAGCTTTTCTTTTAATAGGATTAAATTCTCAAGCACAAAAAAATGTAAAGGGAAGCAGAAATGTAACTACAGAGCAAATAGATATTAAATCATTTACATCCATAGAAATGGATGGAGAATTTGAAGTGGGACTTTTAAAAGGAAGCCGATCTATGGTAGAAGTTGAAGCAGATGACAATTTACATGAACTTATTCAAATTGAAGTGGTGAATAATGTTCTTTATATAAAGCCATCTGCAAAGATCTCTAATAGCAAATCTCAGAAATTAAGCATCACATTCAATGATACTTTAACAAGGATTAGTATTGATGGTAAGGTAGAATTTGAAACCCTTCAAGAGCTGTATTTACAAGATTTTGAATTTATTGCTAAAGGAAAATCGAAAAGCAAGTTATCTGCAACCACGAACATCTTCAAATTAAACAACTCTGGAGATGCCAAAGTTGAAGTAGAGATAACTTCAGAAGAAATAATTTTAGAATTAAAAGAATCAAGTGAATTAGAAGGATCATTAAAATCACCTTTATTAGGTGTAAAAGCATTAGATAAATCGTCAGCAAAATTAAAAGGAGCTATTGATCAACTAAATCTTAGTGCTGCAAAATCCGCAAAATTTGATGGCGAAAAACTAACTTCTAAAACTGCGGAAGTTTTTACAACCGGGAATTCTAAGAATAGTATTAATGTTTCCAAAAACTTAAAACTTTCTGCAAAAGATAAAAGTGAAATAGATCTTTATAATTCTCCAGAAATAGATTTAGTGGAGTTTTCACAAAAAGCAGTTCTTTCTAAAAAAAATTAATTATTAGATAGACGTTCTTTAAATTACACTATGTTTACACCTATTAATCTCTAAATTACAATAGAATGAAAAATATTTTAAGAAATGGTTTGATCTTTTCTTTGTTATCTATAGCCTTGGTTTCTTGCCGAGATGAAAAAAATGCGGCAGATGATGTAGATGATGAAAGTGCTATTCGTCAAGAAATGAACTTAGATTCTGATGATAAGGTAGAAATAAGTAAGGATGGAGATAAGATTAAAATTGAAACCGCTGAAGGCGATGAAATTAAAATTAAGAAAGATGATGGAGAATATAAGAAAAAAGTAGACAGAGCAGATGGTAGTGAATCTAAGGTAAAAGTTGATGGTGGTGAGGTAAAAGTAAAAAGGGATAACTAGTCCTCATTTAACAATAAAAAAAGCCTCTGCAAATGCAGAGGCTTTTTTTATTGTACTAATAATGTAATTTTTAAAAGATTACATATTGGCTTCAGCTTCATTTTCTTTTAATTCTTCAACAGAACTCAAGTAGCGTTCTGCATCTAATGCTGCCATACAACCCGTACCTGCAGCAGTAATTGCTTGTCTATATTCTTTATCTTGTACATCTCCAGATGCAAAAACTCCCGGAATATTGGTTTTGGTACTTTTCCCTTTTGTTACAAGATATCCCATATCATCCATATCCAGTTGTCCCTTGAAGATATCTGTATTAGGTTTGTGCCCAATTGCTATAAATAATCCAGTGATAGCAATTTCTTCTTTCTCACCAGTTTCATTATTTACCATTCTTAAACCTTCAACTACTTGCTCTCCCAATACCTCATCTACTTGAGTGTTATATTTTAGAACAATATTTTTCGTATTGGTAACTCTATGCTGCATAGCTTTAGAAGCTTTCATCTCATCTTTACGAACCAACATTGTTACTTTACTACAAATATTAGCAAGATAAGTTGCTTCTTCAGCAGCAGTATCTCCCCCACCAACTATGGCAACATCCTGATTTTTATAGAAGAACCCATCACAAACAGCACAAGCAGAGACTCCACCTCCACGCAAACGTTGCTCACTAGGTAATCCTAAATATTTCGCAGTAGCTCCAGTAGAAATAATAACCGACTCTGCTTCTACCCAAGTTGAATTATCTATACAGGCTTTATGAATTCCACCTGGCTCTTCATTAAACTGTACTTCTGTAACCATCCCGAATCTTACTTGGGTTCCAAAACGCTCAGCTTGTTTTTGAAGATCTACCATCATTGCAGGACCATCTATTCCTTCTGGATAACCAGGGAAATTATCAACCTCTGTTGTAGTTGTTAATTGTCCTCCAGGCTCCATTCCAGTGTACATAATTGGATGCATATCTGCACGGGCTGCATATATGGCTGCTGTATAACCAGCAGGTCCCGAACCAATAATCAAACATTTTATTTTTTCTACAGTATCTGACATTTCAATATTTATTTATTCTTGTAAAAGTAGGGAGTTTAGTTAAAAACTTACAAGAATTGTTATTAAGATTTACTATTTGTTTATAATTCTATTGAATAGCAAGGTTTAAAAAAGGCGATTTTAATAGATCCTATTAGTATATATTATTTTAAGAATTAACTTTGCCGTCAATGATAGACATTTCACTTTTTAGCACTTTCGATCTTTTAGGAACCGTGGCCTTTGCTATCTCTGGAGCACTAGCCGCTATGTCCCGAAAGCTAGATATATTCGGTATTTTTATAATTGCTTTTGTTACTGCTACCGGCGGAGGAACAGTTAGAGATATTCTAATTGGTAATAATCCTGTAATGTGGATGGAAAATACATTTTACATCTACCTAATTAGCATTATTACCTTTTTGGCAATTGTATTTAGACATAAAATTAATCATCTAAAGACCTCCCTTTTTCTATTTGATACTATAGGCCTAGGAGTTTTTACAATTACTGGAGTCGAAGCAGGAATAGAAAACGGATTAAGCCCTATAATATCCATTGCTCTTGGTGCCATTACAGGAACTTTTGGAGGTGTTATTCGGGATATTCTTTGTAATGAAATTCCCGTGATCTTTAGAAAGGAAATATACGCTACCGCTTGTATTATTGGATCTCTTGCGTATGTAGTCCTATATGACCTTAATGTAGATAAAGACATTATCTATATAGTCACCTCTTTAATTGTTATCAGTATAAGACTAGTTGTGGTGAAGTTTAAAATCGCACTTCCCTCCTTTTATATAGATCCTTCAGATGTAGATACCCCTTAATGTTAATGAGGTAATTTATCCTTTAACAAGCCGTAGATAAAAGTCCCTACGATTGCTCCAAAAAGTACGACTAAAATTGATACATATCCAGCTCCAATTAATGTGTAAATGGGTCCAGGGCAAGACCCAGCCAATGCCCAACCAAGACCAAAAATAGTTCCTCCAAGTAAATACCTTGTAATTCCTTTTTCTTTCGGAACAAATTTTATAGGTTCCCCATAAATAGATTTAAGGTTATTTCTCTTGATCAATTGTACTCCTATAACTCCAAGAACCAATGCAGATCCTATGATTCCGTACATATGGAAAGATTGAAATTGAAACATTTCATAGATCCTGAACCATGATGCAGCTTCAGACTTGTACATTACGATTCCGAAGAACATTCCTATAAATAAATAACTAAGTGTTTTTTTCATTTCTAAAATATTAAAGGGAATAATACATGAACCATAAATAATCCTCCTATAAAGAATCCTATTACGGCAATAAGCGATGGTAATTGTAAATTACTTAATCCAGAAATTGCATGTCCAGAAGTACAGCCTCCTGCATATCTAGCACCAAATCCAATAAGTAATCCACCAAGCAATAAAAGTCCGACAGATTTTACATTTGTTAAAGCATCTAAACTAAAAAGTTCATCTGGTAGATAAGCAGATCCTGCACTATTAAATCCTAAATCTTTTAGGATAGCAATAGTATCTGGGTTAATTGCAACTGCAACATCATTAGATAAATAATGCGCTCCAATAAAGCCTCCCAAAGCGGCACCCACGACAACAACCAAATTCCATCTTTGTGATTTCCAATCGAAATTAAAAAAACTAGCAGTTTTGTCTGCTCCACACATCGTACAAAAGGTCCGAAGGTTAGAAGACATTCCAAATTGCTTTCCTATAAATATTAAAAGAAACATTATAAAAGCTATAAGTGGTCCGGCCACATACCAAGGCCAAGGTTCAAAGATCCATTCCATATTTAAATTTTTATTTAGGTGCAAAGAACACCAATTTTGTGAGTGTTTACAGTAACAATTGTTACAGTCGTAATTAAATTGAAAAACTTATAAATAAAAGCCGGATCAATACAATTGATCCGGCTCATCAACTTGTGATTAATTTTATAGAGGAATATTCCCGTGCTTTCTATCAATTCTATGCACACTCTTATTTTCTAACATACTAAAGGCTTTTAGTAATTTCTTTCTTGTATCTCTCGGCATGATCACCTCATCTATAAATCCGCGTTTAGCTGCTTCAAATGGATTAGCAAATTTCTCTGCGTATTCAGCTTCTTTTTCAGAAAGGATCAACTCTGGATTCTCAGATTCTTGAATCTCTTTTCTGAAGATAATCTCACTAGCTCCCTTTGCTCCCATCACGGCAATTTCTGCTGTAGGCCAAGCAAAGTTTAGATCGGCTCCAATATGTTTAGAATTCATAACATCATAAGCGCCTCCATAGGCCTTTCTAGTGATCACTGTTACTCTAGGCACCGTTGCTTCACTTAATGCGTATAAAAGCTTTGCACCATGCAAGATGATCCCGTTCCATTCTTGATCTGTACCAGGTAAGAATCCTGGAACATCTACCAATACTAAAAGAGGAATATTAAAACAATCACAGAATCTTGTGAATCTAGCTGCTTTTTTAGAAGAATCTACATCTAAAACTCCAGCCAAACTCATAGGTTGGTTTGCTACAATCCCAATACTTCTACCGCCTAATCTTGCAAAACCAACAATAATATTATCTGCATAATCTTTATGAATTTCAAAGAAAGAATCTTCATCTATAATTCCTTTGATCACCTCATGCATATCATAAGGTTTATTAGAACTATCTGGAATCATATCATCCAGAACCTCTCTTATTTCATCTGTTAATTCATAAGGCAACTTAGTAGTGGTTTCCTTATTGTTCTGCGGTAAATAACTCAATAAATGCTTGATATCTTCCAAACAAGCAATATCATTATTCGAAGTTAAATGCGTTACACCAGACTTGGTAGAATGAGTACTTGCCCCTCCTAATTCTTCTGAGGTTACTTCTTCATTGGTTACAGTTTTCACCACGTTTGGGCCAGTAACAAACATATAACTACTCCCTTCAACCATAACAGTAAAATCTGTCATTGCTGGAGAATATACTGCTCCACCAGCACAAGGTCCCATAATAGCCGAGATCTGCGGAATCACTCCAGAAGCTTGTACATTTCGGTAGAAAATATCTGCATATCCGCCTAGAGAACGAACTCCTTCTTGAATTCTAGCACCACCAGAATCATTTAATCCAATTATAGGAGCACCCACTTTCATGGCATGATCCATAACCTTACATATCTTTTCGGCATGTGTTTCAGAAAGCGCTCCTCCAAAAACTGTAAAATCTTGAGCAAATACATAAACCAATCTTCCGTTCACTGTTCCATATCCTGTTACAACTCCATCTCCATAGAATTGCTGCTTCTCCATTCCAAAATCTGTAGTTCTGTGGGTTACCAAGATCCCAATCTCTTCAAAAGAGCCTTCATCTAAAAAATAATTCACACGCTCACGAGCGGTAAGTTTCTTTTTTTCGTGCTGCTTAGCAATACGTTTTTCACCTCCACCCAAATGAGCTTCAGCAATCTTATTATTTAAAATTTCTATATTCTTGCTCATAATTTTGTTATGATTTTTCTTTTAAACTAGTTTTATTCAAATTTCCGTCATGCTGAACTTGTTTCAGCATCTCTGCAGGTTTAAAAGAGACCCTGAATCAAGTTTAGGGTGCCTTCTCATTAATTATGCGGTAATCTTGTTATTTCCTGATCTTTTAAATATTGCTTTATTGCAATAATCCCAGCTAATTCTGCCTCTTCTTCGATCTTTGAAGCTAGTTTTTCTGCAGAGTAATAATTCTTCACAAAATGAGTGTCAAAATTTCCACTACGGAAGGCTTCATGTTCACACACAAATTTCCCGAAAGGAAGGGTGGTTTTTACACCTATAATTTCATAAGAATCTATTGCAGCGATCATTAATTGAATGGCTTCTTCCCTGGTCTTTCCATAAGTGATCAATTTTGCCAACATCGGGTCGTAATAAATAGGCACTTCCATTCCCTCTTCAAAACCATCGTCCATTCTTATACCTTCGCCACTTGGGGTTCTATAACGTTCTAAGGTCCCTACACTAGGCATAAAATCTTCCATAGGATCTTCTGCATACACACGTAATTCTAATGCGTGTCCCTTGATCTTTAAGTCTTCTTGACCAAACGCTAATTTCTCGCCTCTGGCAACTTTAATTTGTTGTTCAACTAAATCTATTCCCGTAATAAATTCTGTTACTGGATGTTCTACTTGTAAACGGGTATTCATTTCTAGGAAATAGAATTTTTTCTGTTCGTCCATCAAGAATTCTACAGTCCCAACACCAACATAATCACAAGCTTGTGCAACTTTAATTGCTGCTGCTCCCATTTCTTTTCGAAGCTTTTCATCTAGAACCACTGAAGGAGCTTCCTCTACAACTTTTTGGTGACGTCTTTGAATACTACATTCCCGCTCAAAAAGGTGAACAAAATTTCCATGCGTATCTGCTAAAACCTGAATTTCAATATGCCTTGGAGAACCTACATATTTCTCAATAAAAACCGAACCATCTCCAAAAGCAGATTCTGCTTCACTGATCGCTCGTTTCATTTGATCTCCTAATTCAGATTCCTTTTCTACCACTCGCATTCCTTTACCTCCACCGCCGGCAGAAGCTTTTATTAGAATTGGAAATCCTATGTCTTTGGCAATTGCTTTTGCCTTCTCTACATCTGTAATGGCTTCATCTATTCCCGGCACCATTGGGATATCATAAGCTTTAACCGCATCTTTAGCTGCAAGCTTACTTCCCATTACTCGAATTGCTTTAGAACCAGGTCCAATAAATGTGATCCCATTCTTTTCTGCTTCCTCGGCAAAATCTGCATTCTCACTTAAAAATCCGTATCCTGGATGAATTGCATCTACATCGTGTTCTTTTGCCACTTGAATGATCTTGCTACCCAATAAATAAGATTGATTAGATGGCGCTTCACCAATACAAACCGCCTCATCTGCAAACTTCACATGTGGTGCGTTTCTATCTGCTTTAGAAAAAACAGCAACTGTTTTAATGCCCATTTTTCTCGCGGTCTTCATTACTCGTAATGCGATCTCCCCACGATTGGCAACTAATATCTTTTTCATTTAATCTAGAATTATATTCTATTATATTTTGAAATCTTCGGAAGAAAACCCGAAGGACTTGTTCTACTCCATTTCAATAAGAAGCTGATTCTTATCTACTGTTTGGCCATTTTTAACTGAAATAGCCTTCACTACACCATCTCTAGGCGCAGTAAGTGTATTTTCCATTTTCATTGCTTCAAGCACAACTAAATAGTCACCTTCTTTAACGCTGGCTCCTTGCTCCACTAAAACATCCAGAATTAATCCAGGCATTGGAGCTTTTATATCATTCACAACTTTAGAGGAAACTATAGTTAGACCCATTTCTTCAATCAAAAGATCCAATTCATTAGAGATCTCCACATCATACACGTTTGCATTGATCTTTACAGAATAAGTCTTTTTAAGAAAATCTGATTTTATAATTTCAGCTTTAAAGGAGGAGCTATCCTTTAACACGTGAATTTTAGAAGGTGAAACTTCTTGGGTATCGAGTGAGTTAATATCCTTATCGGTGAATTGATGTTCATAGGAACCGTTCACCTTTACTTTATATTTTTTATCCATTATTCATAGTTTGAATGCCAAAATCCTTTGAAGGTTGTAAATATAGAAAAATGTCAAAGGAAAATTTAATAATTCCGCAACGAAATTGGCACCTACAAAAAACGAAAAACCCTTAAAGTTGTTACACTTTAAAGGTTTTTAAATTTCTAGTTGGGGTAGAAAATGTTAAAGAAAGCTTTTTCTCTCGTCCTATTATTATTTAGTTGAAATCGTTTATAGCATCACTTAAATCATAAACCTTAGTGTTTTTAAACTTATTCTCAAGAATACTACTCCCCGCTGCAGAACGATATCCTCCAGCACAATGAACCACTATTGGCTTATCTGTTGGAATTTCATTCAAATTATCTCTCAACTCATTTAAAGGAGAACCAATCGCTTTTTCGAATATCTTACCTTCAGCAATTTCTCCTTCGTTTCTAATATCTACTATAGTATATTTATCTATATTTTTTTTGAAATCCACCAGATCTAATTCATCTGAAGCATTTAAAATATCATTAGATAATGTAACAAAAGCCATCAGCTGCTTTTCGTAACCAATCTTAACCACTCTGCTTAAAATTTCTTCTATGTCTTCTACACTATCTACAACAATATAGAAAGCTTCATTTGGCTCTATTATAGCTCCTAACCAAGTCTCAAATTTTTGAGTTGGAGTACTTGCCATAATATTAATGCTATTAAAAAGATGTGATTTTTTATAAACTTCTTCGTTCCTTACATCAACTTTAATGATGCTAGAATCTAATTCATTCACATTCAATCTAAGATCTATTCCTTTGGCTTTATTTACGTTTTCAGCTCCTTTTTTATTGATATCTACGTTGAAACCAAAATAAGAAGGAATAAAGGGTTGATCTTTTAATATTTCAGCAAGAAATTCTTCCTCCGTTTGCTTTTGGAAAGCCCAGTTTCCTCGACGTTCGTTTCCTAAAGTACTAGAAGAATCTGTACTCATATTCTTTCCACATAAAGATCCTGCACCGTGAGCCGGGTATACAATTGCATCATCTGGTAGTGCATCGTATTTATTCTGAATGGTATGATACATATCTTTAGCAAGTTCTACTCGCTTAGCAGTCATATTTCCAACAGTTTCACGAAGGTCTGGTCTCCCAACATCTCCAATAAACAAAGTATCTCCAGTAAATAAAATGGTTTCCTCTCCTTCTTCAGCAACTATAGTGATACTATCTGGAGAATGTCCAGGAGTATTTATGGCTTTAAAAGTAATATCTCCCAATTTCAAAGAGTCACCATCATCAAATGCCTTGTGCTTATAATCTGCACCTAATAATTTACTCACATAAATATCAGCTCCAGTTTCCTGACTTATCTGTAAATGACTACTAACAAAATCTGCGTGAGGGTGTGATTCAAATACCGCAACGATTTCTGCGTTTTCTTGTTCAGCATACTTGTAGTAAGGCATTGGATCTCTACTAGGATCTACCAAAGCCATTTTACCGTTACTTACAATTGCGTAGGAATAATGTGCCAAAGGGGCATCGTTAAATTGTTTTACTTTCATCTTCTACGTTTTTTTATTATTTCTTATACCAGATAATTAGAATATCTGAGAATGATTCTTTTATGTTTTTTAAATACTTTTCCAACCTTTTTTAGGTTTACACTGCAAAAATAAACATTTGTATGCGTTAAGGAAGTAACATATGTTACACTTCTAATTATCAATTATCGAGAAGCATTTATAAAATTGGAAGCGGTTTTTCTTAGGTAATCAGTTTCTATGGATTATTCGTAAAATTGAGATATTTTATCAAGTTCCTTTCGCTGGATATCTGGAACATAAGCCGGATTTTTTGCATACCCTACAGGCATTAATAAATAAGGACGCTCATTAGCAGGTCGACCCAGAACTTTAGTAAGAAAATTCATTGGACTAGGAGTATGCGTTAGTGTAACTAAGCCTGCATTATGAATTGCAGTTATAAGCATTCCACATGCAATTCCCACAGACTCATTTACATAATAATTATTATGTTTTGCACCAGTTTCATCAAATTCGTAAACCTTTTTAAAAATCACAATCAACCAAGGAGCTTCTTCTAAAAATGGCTTTTCCATGGTTGTTCCTAATGGAGCTAAATCTCTAAGCCAGCTTTCACTCATTCTCCCAGAATAATTTTCCAACTCCTCAACTTCTGCAGCCTCTCTTATTTTAGATTTTAATTCTGAATTTGAAATAGCACAAAAAGTCCATGGCTGCTTATGAGCGCCAGACGGAGCTGTAGATGCAGATTTTATTATATTTTCTATAGCTTCTTTTGAAACCTCTTTATCTGAAAATTCCCTTACCGAACGTCTTTTGTCTAGATGTTCTAAAAACTGATTTGAAGTCTTCAAAAGTTCTTCTTCAGGTATTGAGACAGCTTCATATAGACTATGTTTATATCCGTTTATTAATTTATTTTTTTCTACTGCTGCACTCATAATGTTGAGGTATAAATTTAATTGTAACATTTGTCACATATATTTCTATGCATGTATTATATATTTGCTAAAATATATGAGACACAAAAATTACATAGGTTTTATATTACTAATTGTATTTATAGGAAAACTAATTTCTATAGATGCTAAATTTATTGAATTTGCTACAGAAACTAATTTTGTTTCTCATATAAATCCGCATTGTAAAAAAATAAAGCCTCCATCCACCAACACTACTACTCAATTTACTATTCTGAATTCAGATATAAATCATACGTTTCAATATGTATGTGCTACACCTTATAATTTAGAAATATCCAATTGGGATAATTTATTTCAGCCAAAGTATCTTCAAAAAATAGATTATAAAATATCTACAATTCCTTCAGATTATTTTAATAATCAGTACCCTCCACCAAAAGTTTAAATCAGTTTTACATAATTTTTTCTATCATTATAAGTGAATTCACTTTTAATGATCATAACAAATACATTATAAAAATGAAAACTGAAATTTTGGTAAGTAAGCGCTCTTTGGTAATATTTAGAGTGATGCTCAGTGGTATTTTTTTAGTGGCGAGTTTAAGCCACCTACTAAACTTGGAAAAAACACTACTACGAATAGAACAAGCAAGATTTAAAGGCCTGGCACATTTTTTTGGAGAACCTAAATTAATGGTCATTTCCTCAGGAATTGTTATGCTTATTGCCGGTATTAGCCTGTTGCTGGGATACAAAATAAAATGGGCGGCAATAATTCTTTGCGCTGTACTTATCCCTATAACATTAACTATTCAAGTAGGACAAATCACCACTCTTGGACCTTTGTTTAAAAACATTGCCATTTTAGGAGGTCTCCTATTCTTTATTTTAAACGATTTTAATAAAACAAAAACAAATAACTTATGAAAACCATATTCACTAGTGCACTCCTTATATTAATAGGGATTACATCCTTAAACGCACAAACTTTAGAACACAAAAAGCATGACAGTTCAAAGAATAACTACGTAGTATTAACAAAAAAAGTAGCCCAATTAAAACCCATCTTTTTAGCTGCGGAAGTATTAGCTTCTGAAGACGGTAGTAATTATGGTGACTTCCAAGTTATTATTTGCGGAAAAACAGTTGAAGATCTAGTAAATAAAGAGTTGATGCACGATTTCTTACATCAGGCAGAAAAACAACATATAAGCATTGTAGCTTGTGGTTTTTCTCTTAAAAAATTCAAAGTTTCAAAAGACGATCTGCCGGAACAAGTTGAAGTTGTAGATAATGGCATTCTTTATGATTTTCAGCTTCAGAAGAAGGGTTATTATAATATCGCACTATAATTTTTATTAAAAATCTCCCTCAGTTTGATATAAATTAAGGGAGATTATAATGCTCAAAAATTAAATTTTGTGTGTTGATAATCTATAGATAGAATGAGCTTAAAAAAATTTCTTAGATACATAAATATAAAAAAGCCTCAAATCATTGAGGCTTTTTTATCTTTTCTGGAGAGTAATAATATTAAATTATATTCTACTATCTATTTCTTTTTAAATTTACAAAATGTAAAATTCTGTATACTACCAGAGGGGGTTGTATGATCTATATTTTTCCCTTCAATGAATGTAAAGGTATCTGGAATTGAAGCTTTTAATCCTTTTATAGAATATTGTTTGATCTCTATCCCACTGCACTTGGTAGGACCTTTATCAGAAAAAGTTCCAAGTATCAAATAGCCATTTGGTGATATTGCAGATTCCATTGTATTCAAATATTTCTTAATATCTTCTGATGAAGTTAAAAAATGAAATGCGGCGCGATCATGCCAAAGATCATAAGTTCCACTCGGTTTAAAATCGGTAACATCTGAAACTATCCATTTTACCTCATCAGCTTTATCAGCTAATCTCTGCTTTGCTCTGGCTATAGCATTTGAAGAAATATCCAACACACTTAGGTTGGTATATTCCAGACTAATTAAATTATCTACTAAAAAGCTATCTCCTCCTCCAATATCGATAATTCGAGCATCCTTAGCTAATTCAACAGAATTGATAAAATTTAAAGAACTCTCAGGAACAGGCTGGTACCAACTAACTTCATTTAATTTTTTGGTGTCATAAATATTTTCCCAATGCTTCTTTTTAGACTCAATATGATCCATATAAATAATTTATTTTGAAGTAGTCTTCCAACCAGAATATCCTCCTTTTAGATCGTAGATCTTAGTGAAGCCTAAGGCAGCAAGCTTTTTTGAAGCCTTTCCACTTCTATTACCACTTTGACAATACAAATAGATAGGTTCATCTTTATCATACTCTGAAAAACAGGTAATAAATTCAGGATCGAAAAAATCTATATTTACTGCTTTCTTTATATTTCCCGCATTAAATTCATTTGCAGTCCTTACATCTACTAATGCAACTTTTCCTTCAGAAATTTTCTGCTTGAATTCTGTTGCATCTAAAACAGTAATCTCTTTTGTACTTTGAGCGTTTAAACCAAATATTGAAGCGAAAAATCCCATAACAATAACTAATTTTAATTTTGACATATTTTTAATTTTTAAGCACTTAATTCTTTCCACATAATATAAATACCCATGACTAGAACAAACCATCCAAAAGCTTTCTTTAGCTTTTTACCATCTATAAATTTACTGAAGTAGATCCCTATAAATATCCCTACAATAGATAAACCAGTAAATATAAGTAAGAACACCCAGTCTATATTAATATTGCCTAAGTCTCCTAAAAAACCAATTAGAGAATTAATTGCGATTATAAATAGTGAGGTTCCTACTGCGCTTTTCATTGGGAGTTTAGCGAGAATCACTAGAATAGGGATAATTATAAAACCACCGCCAGCACCTACAAGACCTGTGATAATTCCAGTTACAAAACCTAAAGGAATTAGTGCCCCATATTTGGGTTTTGCATTTTCATCTTTGTTAGCAAGTAGTTTGTCTCTGTCCTTGATCATAGAAAAAGAGGCGGCCAACATAAGAATTGCGAAAAACAACATAATCGCAATATCCTTGGTAAGTGTAAACTCAAAAACGGTAAATATTTCTTCAGGAATTGCGGGAACAAGAAATTTTCTAGTACTAAAAACCGCGATAAAGGCAGGAATAGCGAAAGAAATAGCCGTTTTAAATTCTACTAATCCTTTTTGAATATTTTTTACGGTCCCAACCAAGGAAGCAGATCCTACTACAAAAAGAGAATAAGCAGTTGCGGTAACCGGATTTATTGCTAATAAATATACTAATACTGGAACCGTTAAAATTGAACCACCACCACCAATTAAACCTAACACACCGCCAATTAACAAAGCACCAACGTAACCTAAGATTTCTATAATCCCCATTATATTTTTTTATAATACGGCAAATGTATTATTCCTACATTCCTTATACAGTAACATTGGTTACACAGATAGTTCAATTTACAAATCTATCACCTTAATGCTATTTCTATTAAGTGCGATAGTTCCTTTTAGCTCTAATTTCTTTAATAATCTAGAGATTACTACTCTAGATGTATGCAGATCGTATGCAATTTCTTGATGTGTTATTTGAACCAGTTCATTTTGATTAATCTTCGCTTTATCTCTAAGATACTTCAGCAATCGCTCATCCATATTCAAAAATGCAATGGTATCTATTGTGTCCAGCATTTCAGAGAGTCTGGAGTGATAACTTTCAAAAACATAATTTCTCCAACTTTTATATTTAGAAGTCCATTCTTCCATTTTTTCAATGGGAATCATAATCAATTTAGTTGGCATTTCGGCAACTGCACGTATCTCACTTTTGGTGTTACCTAGACAACATGAAAGAGTCATAGCGCAAGTATCACCGCGTTCTAGAAAATAAAGAAGCAATTCATCTCCATCTTGATCTTCCCGTAATATTTTTATGGCTCCACTTAGTAGCAAAGGCATAGAGCTAACACTATCACCAATTTCTATTATCTTTTCATTTGCTTCGAAATCTTTAAGAATCCCAACTTCTGAAATTTCTTCTAAAAGTTCCTTTTCAAAAACAAACGAATATGCATCAAAAACCTCTTGTAACATCTAGTATATT
This sequence comes from Gillisia sp. CAL575, assembly GCF_000403785.1. Classification (GTDB taxonomy): domain Bacteria; phylum Bacteroidota; class Bacteroidia; order Flavobacteriales; family Flavobacteriaceae; genus Gillisia. The sequence goes on along the minus strand of NZ_APHJ01000026.1, from coordinate 44,320 downwards.
TCTAAAGATTAAAAATAATATTAATTAATTGATAATATCGCAAAATTTAAATTAGGTCACTTATTTCTTTGAAAAGTATACCTTATAATAAAAAAAAGGTGATGTTTTCACATCACCTTTTTTAATTCAATATTATATATGCAAATTAATTCTTCATCAACATTATTGATTTCACATTTACAAACTCTAGTAATCCAAAACCACCATGTTCTCTACCATAACCAGAATTTTTCACCCCGCCAAAAGGCATATTAGGTATAGCTAGTCCAAAGCAGTTTATGAACACCATTCCAGTATCAAAATACTTACTAGCCAGCTCAATAGCTTTATCTTCATTTTTAGAGAAGATGCCACCACCAAGTCCAAATCTACTATCGTTAGCAAGTCTCATTGCATCTTCGTCATCTTTAGCATGAATTAATGAGGCTACAGGTCCAAAAAGTTCATCGCTGTAAGCTGGTTGACCCGGTTTTACATTACCTAAGACAGTTGCAGGATAATAATATCCTTTCCCTTCTGGAATTTTTCCACCACATAAGATCTCTGCTCCATTTTTCACACTTTCAGTCACCTGTTCATGTAGATCTTCGCGAAGGTCTTTTCTTGCCATTGGGCCAATATCATTACCTTCTTTTGTAGGATCTCCATATTTAATAGCGCTCATTTTAGAAACAAAGCCTTTTTTAAACTCTTCAAAAACTGAGTCCACAACGATAAAACGTTTAGCTGCAATACAGGTTTCTCCATTATTATAAAGACGGCCTTTTACACACATTTCTATTGCTAAATCCACATCTGCATCTTCCAGAACCATATAGGCATCATTCGCCCCTAATTCTAAAACAGATTTCTTTAAGTTTTTCCCCGCTAATTCACCAATAGCTTTCCCAGCTGTTGGACTTCCAGTTAAGGTAACTCCGCGTACCAGATCATTTTCGATGATTTTATTTGAAGTATCATGAGAAATTTTTAATACGGTAAATAAATGCTCTGGTAATCCGGCATCTAAAAATGCTTTTTCAATTAAAAGTCCAGATCCCGTAACATTTGCGGCATGTTTCAACAAAACTCCATTTCCTGCCATTAAACTTGCGATGGCATATCTTATAACTTGATATGTTGGATAATTCCAAGGTTGAATTCCATACACAACTCCCATTGGGGAATAAGTCACATGTCCTTTACCACCATCTGGGAGATCTCTTTCCTCAGATTTTAAACTTTCTGGAGCATTCTCTGCTGTCCAATCACATATTCCAATACAAAGATCAACTTCATCGCCTCCTTGAGATTCTAATTTCCCCATTTCCTGGGTCATTAACTTTGCTAATTCATCCTTATATTTTCCAAGACTCTTACCAATTGCCTTTATTACCTTTGCTCTTTCTTCTGGAGATTTTAGCCTCCATTTTAAAAAGGCTTCATGACACTTTTTTACAGCATCTTCTGCCTCTTTTGAGCTCATTAATTTATAAGATTTTATTTTTTCGCCAGTAGCTGGATTAATAGTTACTATTTCATCTTTATTTTTATCAGTTTCTGAAGACATATTATTTTGTTTAAATTTTATCAATATTTAAAAGTAAAATAAAGCAAAGGCAATCGCTCTTAAATGGACGTTAAACCTTTATTATCAGTGTTTTTTTTAGTAGGTATTTAACAGTTGATGAATGCGTGGAATCTACTGATTAGACTTGTGATTATTCTTCCATCTAGATAAAAGATTGAGAAAAGCCATGAAATTTGGATCCTAAGTAGCAATCTATAAGACAAGACTAATTTTGTTTTCCGTAAAACTAGCTCTCAATTTTTGCAGAGTTTTTAGATTTAGATTTGTCCCAAAAGATATAAGCGCCAAACAAAATTAAGCTAGCCAAAGATCCCCATAATAAACCTGATTTTAATTGGTCAGTACTCTTTCCTAAAATAGCAATTAAAACAGTAAGAGGCATAATACCAACCATCGTTGCGGCTATATATCTCCAATATCCCATTTTTAAAATTCCACCCACAAAGCTAATGGCATCATTAGACAGAAATGGATTGAGACGCGTTACAATTACCGCCCAAAAACCATAATTTTCTATGAAATTTTCAATCTTTTTTTTGGTCCTTTGACCTAATAGTTTTATTATAAAACTCTGACTTGGATATCTCCCTATTAAATAACCAACAGTTGAGGCAGCAAATACAGAGACCAAAATAATAAGACTTCCCCATATAGGTCCATAAGCTAAAATGGACACTACCATAAGCGCTATTGTTGGAATAACTAGTAAAAACATCTGTAGAATCATTGCCAAAATAATAACCATTGGACCATACCATCTAAACCCATCAACCCATTGTTTGATACGTTGATTGTCGTTACTTGTTAAAACACCCCACGCTTTATCTAAAAATTGCTGGACACTAGGTATTAAAAAATAACATGCTATTAATCCTACTACCAAAACAATGGATAAATAGAGAGGAAGATTACTTTTCTCAGTTTTATTGCTTTTATAGTCATTCATTATTTTAATGATATCTCCATTATGTTAGCAGCATTATCTCCTGCTTCGTTTGATATATATAGGGTTCCATCTGCACCAAACGTGATCCCTTCGGGTTGCGCGAAGCTTTTTTTATCTAATTCATATATTTTTTTAATGGCTCCACTTTTATTGAGGATCATGAGTTTAGGGTTTATTCCTTCTAACACGTAATATTCACCAGTTTTAGGATGGATAGCCATATCTGAGGGATTAAATGAGTTATAGAGCTTCTGCCTTTTCTTATTTTTAAAAGCAGCGTCATTCATATTAATTTTAATTTTAGGAATAGCCTCGGTCTTTCTTGAATTTATTGAGATCTGGTATAAACCTTTGAAATCTTTTGTACGATCTCTATCCTTTGGAGCAATTATAAGATTATTATCTTTTTTATCAATTTCTAGTGTTTCCATATTATTTTTCGCTGAAAAACCTGTATCAAAATTGTTTGTTGACTTATTACTTCCCCGAAAATCTAATATTTCAAAGATAGTACCGTCACTACGTAAGACATAAGCATCATCATCATTGATGGCGATACCTTCATAATCTCCCTCTTCAGCAAAATTAATTTCATCTACGATCTTCCTCTTTTCAAGATGGTAAATAAAAATTATTCCCTCCTCATCTTGAACGCTTGCAATTTTGCCATCTTTAAGCCAAGCTATACCACTCACCTCTTTGAGTTCTTTTGGCAACTCCCAAACTTGTTCTATACTATAATTTATATTAACTACTTTATTCTCGTCTTTACTGAGTATCATAAAGCTGAAAATCGCTACTAGGGCGAATACCGCTATAATTATTCCTACTGCATATTTTAAAGTTTTCATAATCTAATTTTATTGGTTAAAATGCAATATGCTGTACTATATAATTAGTTGTTCTAAATTCTAAAAGTGTAAGCTATTGCTATAGGCATTCCGTAGAAAAAAATTCTAGCATTAAAATATAAAAGCCAGAATTAATCTTAGCTGTGTACCACTTAAAGGAATACTCTTTTCAACTACAAAAATGAGTTATGAATCTGTAAAGAATTTGGAATAAGGATATATAAGATAAGAGTTGAATTATTTAATCTCCAGAGGGAAATTCTAATAAGAAGTTATGAGTTTTATTAAAGTTATAGCTCAAATTTATTGAATAACGATTTGCAATGGCTTTAGCTATTGCCAAGCCGAGACCTGTGGATTTTTTACTATTACTTGCTGTAGCAAAACGCTTAAAGATAGAAGTCTCATCTATAGATTCTGGATCTCCAAAATTGCTAATTTGCAAACTATTTGGTTGAATATCAATTTTAATTTCTGAACCTTTTTTACCATGTACCAAAGCATTCTTTATAAGGTTTATAAGTAAAACAATAGCAAGGTCTTCATTAATTTGAAGTTTCAGCAAATGATTGGAAACGATCTTTATTTTCATATTCCTATGTTCTGCAAGATCTTCAAAATCTGCAACTATATGTTTTGTCAAGATCGCAAAATCTACTTCTTCTTCTATTTCAAATTGTTTGTTTTCAATTTTAGATAATAACACTAGAGATCTATTCATTCGTGTTAGCCTACCTAAATTATCTAATATTGTAGCAAGGTCTTCAGTATGATCTTTAGTAAGATCATTATTTTCAAGTAGCAATTCTAGTTTATTAATGGATATGGCGAGCGGTGTTTGTAACTCATGAGAAGCATTTTCTATAAACTGTTTTTGAGCAATATAACTATCTGAAGATTTTCGGATTAACTTTTCTACTGTTGTATTTAGCAAATTGAACTCTTCTATAGGAGTATATTGAATCACTATAGGTATTCCTTTTTCAATTTTAAATTTACGAAGTTGATCTATGAGACTATAAAAAGGTTTCCATATTCTTTTGAGTAATAAATTATTCAAGAATAATATACTAACTAATAATATTAGGTATAAACCAATTAAATAAACTGCGAGATGCTGCACGAGATCATCTTCCTCCACCATTGAAGTAATAATCTTTAATTTATAATACTTGTCGCCATAGACCGCTGCACTTTCATAAACTCGAACTGGCTCAAAGTCTTTCTCGTTAAGCATATACATTAAAGTGTCCCGGTAACTTTCTTTAAAATTTTGATAGGTTTCCTTTGAAATTGGAGTGAAATTATAAATATGCTTTTTAAACTCAGGGTCATCTTGTAAAAGTATGCTGGGATCTTCTGTAGCCCTTTCCACCATTAAAAACTTTTGATTTTCTAGTCCATCATCAAGACTGTCATATATCTCATCTAGCATTGCATAATAAAATAACACCGCCCAAACCGAAATAAGCAACAGTAGTAGTAGAGCTAAATATCTAGAGGTATAATTAAGTAATTTCATTAACTAATTTGTAATTTATAACCTACCCCGTAAACAGCTTCTACATTAATTGTCGCATTTTCTAATTTTTTTCGCAGATTCTTCATTTGAGAATAAATAAAATCGAAACTATCGGCTTGGTCAATATGATCTCCCCATACATGTTCTGCTAAAGCCGCTTTTGTTACCAATCTCGCTTTATTGGTAATAAGATACATTAGGATATCATATTCTTTACGATTAAAATTAATTTCTTTCTCTTCTATATGTACAGACCTATTTTCAAGATTGATAATTACATTCCCTACTTCAACGATCTTATTTCCATCAAAATTACGACGGCGCATTACGGCCTTTACACGGGCATGTAGTTCTGCCATATGAAATGGCTTAGGCAGATAATCATCTGCACCCAGATCCAATCCTTTTAACCGATCATCTAAAGAATCTTTTGCTGAAACAATTATCACTCCTCCATCTTTATTTAATTTCTTTAGCAGTTTCAGCAATTCTAATCCATTACCATCTGGCAAACCTATATCAAGCAAAATACAATCATAATTATAAACTCCTATTTTCTCTGATGCCGAGCTAAAATCTGAAACAGCTTCCACATTGTAATGCTCCTTTTCTAGGCTTTGTCGCATATTCTGAAGCATTTGCGGTTCATCTTCAACAATAAGAATTTTCATGTTCTCTTTATATTTTTACAATAATATAATAGAATTCTATAAACATTCTGGAATTTATAATTAATCGCAAAATTTTATCTGGTAGAATAATTACAATAAAGTATAACATAGTATCAATTTGGCTTTAATAAAAATCAAAGTAGCCGAAACTAGAAAAACATAATAAGATAATATTTACAATCCTGGAGCTTACATTCCCTTTTCTTTCCAGATTTAGTTTCTTGTTTTGTATAAATTTAAAAACCTAAAAAATGAAAAATTTAAAGATCGCTGCAATTGCTTTATTAGCAACGGCAACTGTTTCTGCACAGGACATTGCAAATGATAAAGTTCCAACTAGTCTAAATAGTAGTTTTCAAAAAGCTTTTCCTAATGCTTCAGATATTGAATGGGAAAAAGATGGAGTAAATTTCAAAGTGGAGTTTGATCAGGACAATATGGAAAACGAAATCTGGTATTCTAATAACGGGGAAATATTGAAAACCGAAAAGGAGCTAACTTTAGAAGATTTACCAAGTGCAGTAATAGCAACTATTAAGAGTAAATATCCAAAATACGATATAGATGAAGTTGAGCTAAGTGAAGCAAAAGGTAAAAAAACCTATGAAGTAGAATTGGAAAAATGGTTTAATGAAGATGTAAAATTGATGATCGCTGAAGATGGAAGTATCTTATAGGAAGAAAATCTAAGCACTGCTATAGATGAATTAAAACAGGCTGGATGTGTTTTCAGCCTTTTTAATTTTTGAAAAAATTGAATGAGATTTTACAAATCTTGCTTTAAATATAATTTTATTTCAAGAGATCTCTAATTCAGAATTAAAATCTGAAATTGAGCTAGCTTATTTCTTATACTCAAGGTCATGTAATAAAAATTACTCTAAATGTCGCATAACATATGGCAATCGATACTCAAGTCATAAGCTATTCCTTATTTTTGGTATTAAAATAGATCTTTAGAAGTCACAATAGGATTGACTTAATTTTATATATGAAGAAAATCATTTAAGAATCTTATTATACAAATAGAATAAGCCATGATCTATTTCATAATATAGAATGTATGTTATCTTTAAAAAATTGATGTATAAAGTTGAAAATGGAAAATACCGAAAAAGCACTTAAAGAAAGAATCAAAGAACTTACCTGTCTTTATGAAGTATCATCTATAATAGTAAATGCCGATTTTGAGGAAATGGATGAGGCTTTAAATGCTATTGCATTCAGTCTTAAAAACGGGTTTCAATACCCTAAACATACTGAGATTGCCATTGAAACATCGCTTAGTGCCATAGAAACTGGTAACATTAATAAGAATATAAATCTAACTTCAGAAATTAGGGTTTTTAATAAAACTAATGGAGCCATCATTGCATCTTTAAAAAATGATAAGAGCTCTTTTCTAAAGGAAGAAAAACAATTATTAGATAGTGTTGCTTTAAAAATCGGAAATCTTTTAGAGCGCATTGAGATTCAGAGAAATGAGACCTCATTAAAAAGACAGATGGAACGATCTGACCGTTTATCTATTTTAGGAGAGATCACCGCTGGGATCTCCCATGAGCTCAACACTCCACTGGCTAATATTCTTGGTTTCGCAGAACTCTTGAAAAATGATCATTCTAAAGATAAACATATATCAGAAGATTTAGATAAGATCATTCAAAATGCAATTTTCTCTCGAGAAGTTGTTAAGAAACTCATGTTCTTTGCTTGTGAAATGCCTCAGGAAATGCAAAAAGTGAACATTGTTCCAAGCATTAAAAATGCGGTGACTTTATTAGATGCTTCCTTTAAAAAAGCAGAAGTGAAATATATTGTAAAAATTGAAGAGGAAAAACTGTTTTTACGAGCAGATACAATTCAGTTAACACAAATTATATTCAATTTAATAATTAATGCAATTTACTTTTCACCTAAAGATGGCTTAATTACGATAGAGGCATTTCAATCTAAAAATGAGATCATATTTAAAATTTCAGATGAAGGCTCCGGACTAGCTGAAGAATCCTTAGAAAAAATTTTCCAACCCTTTTTCACTACAAAACCTACAGGCGATGGATCTGGCTTAGGACTAAGTGTGGTTCATGGTATTGTAGCCAGCCATGATGGATCTATTATGGCAGAAAACAATCCACAAAAAGGTGCGACCTTTACAGTTCGACTTCCTAAAACTTGATTAATTTAGTGATGCTATGCAATTAAAAAAAGAAAACATACTAATTGTAGATGACGACATCAATATCCGGGAGTTATTGCAGCGTCACCTACAATCCTGGAATTACCATACCTATAAAGCAGTTTCTGTAAAGGAAGCTGTACAGATCTTACGGGATACTAAAATTGATTTACTCATCACAGATTTAAGAATGCCGGACATCGATGGTTCGGAGCTTATAAAATTTGTTTCAGAACATTATCCAAAGCTGCCCAAGCTTGTAATAACAGGTTATCCTTCAGTACAAGATTCACTTTCTGCAATCAAATCTGGCGTGGTAGATTATCTAACAAAACCATTTACTAGGGCAGAATTGGAACAAGCGATCAATAAATCTGTTAAAGGTAAGACAGATACTATTAGTTCTTCTAAAGTAGAGCCTACACATGAGAAAGCTTACGGAGAAATTATAGGAAATTCCGAAAAGATTAATGATGTTATTCAAATAATAGAGCGGGTAAAAGATAATAAAGCTACAATATTTATTAAAGGTGAAAGTGGGACGGGAAAAGAATTAGTTGCACGCGCTATACACTATCAGGGTAAATTTTCTCGAGCACCTTTTATCACTGTAAATTGTGGAGGAATTCCTGAAAATCTATTGGAAGCAGAATTGTTTGGGTATACCAAAGGAGCATTTACGGGAGCAGAAAAAAATAGAGATGGATTTTTCCAGGCAGCAAATGGCGGAAGCATTTTTTTAGATGAAATAGGTAATGCCTCCACAGCTGTTCAATCTCGTTTACTTCGTGTTCTTCAAGAAAAAGAAGTAGTAAAAGTAGGAGCTCAAAAAGCAGAAAAAATTGATGTTCGCATCATTGCCGCGACTAATAGTGACTTAAAAGAAATGATCAAAAAAGAAACTTTTAGGGAAGATCTGTACTATAGGCTAACAGTGGTGGAAATAGAGGTAGCACCATTGAGAGAGCGAAAAGAAGACATTGCATTATTAGTAGAAAAGTTTCTCTTTAAATATGGTGTGGAATACAAAGATCGCTTTGTGAAAATTAGTCAAGAAGCTTCTGCTATTTTAGAACGTTATGACTGGCCGGGAAATATACGAGAACTTGAAAATGTGATTCAACGTGCTGTTATAATGTGTGATAAAACAGTAGAAGTTGAATGTCTCCCAGATTCCTTAAAGTACAGTATTCAATTCCCTGAAAATGAATTGATGCCACTTAAAGATATGGAGAAACGATATATCCAAAAAGTGCTCAACCTAACTAATAACAATAAAACCAAGGCTGCAGAGATATTAGGCATCGATCGAAAAACAATTAGAATGAAATTAGAAGATTAAACATTTCTTTACATTCTCGATATTACATTTATTCTAGATTTTCAGCAACTAGGATTAAAAATCCTTGAAATAAATTTCTTTTCCATCTAAAGGAAAGTGATATCAACAATCTTCCATTTTTCACTTTTAAAAGATTTCAATAATATTGATGAGATCTTTCTTCAATCATCTTTATTTTAAATTATTTTCCAGCTTTGGACTTCCAAAACTTCAAAGCAAGGCAATGCCATTGTGCCAATTAAATAATTGATCCTTAAATATAGAATTGATCTATAATTTATTCGCAAATCGTTAAGCCCTATTTAATAACAAAATAATGATACAATTTTTCCCAGGTGGGAGATTTTGTATCGATTGCCATTATATACGCTACATTCAATAATTTCTTCCAATCCCTATACAGCAAGCGATTCACTGTTTTTAGGTGCATCTAGACCTGAACTTATAAGTGCTGGCACACAGCTTGCCTTTTCCTATAAAACAATAACCATGTACTATGAAATCTAATCCATTTAATATTTGTCCCACGTGCATTCATAAAGAGACCTGTGTGTTGACTCAACAAAAGAACCAAGTTTGGTCTTGTAGTGAATATGACGAGGATATATCTGAGTCAGATCACCACAATAATTCAGAATCTTCTATAAGTATTGAAGGTCAGCCAGAAATGGCGATGGCATAATTTTCTAATAATAGTAACCATGATATTTAACTCCCTAGTAACAACATTTACAAACAGGAATTCAGTAAAAAATAAATTGCAATCAGGAATCGAAAAATCAGATTCAAATGAGGTTTCTCATAATAGCAGATATGAACAAAGACGTATAAGTAACCGTCTTTTTAAATAAACCAAATCCAATAATACACTTTATAAATAGTCTATAATTATGACAACAATTACAGCAAAATTAAATAACAAAACAAAAAAGGCTCCTGTTAAGGGTATGATGGAGAATGTGATGCAGCAATTTAATACTGCCGCAGATCATATTAATCTTCATCCTAATATTCGTAAGATATTAAGTATTACAAACAATGAGATCGTAGTACATTTCCCTGTGAAAATGGACAATGGTGAGGTAGAAATTTTTACTGGATATAGAGTGCAACATAATAATGCACTTGGACCGTATAAAGGCGGTTTACGCTATCATCCAACAGTAGATATTGATGCGGCAAGAGCTCTTGCTATGTGGATGACATGGAAAACATCTCTTGCAGGTTTACCTTATGGAGGTGGTAAAGGAGGAATCCAATTAGATCCTTCTATATACTCTGAGGGAGAACTAGAACGAATCACTCGTAGATTTACCTTTGCTTTAGCCGATAATATTGGACCAGAACATGATATTCCTGCTCCAGATGTAAACACAAACAGCCAGACAATGGCTTGGATCGCAGATACTTACATGAGCACACGTCCTCCCGCAGAAAGAACTGCAAATCAGCATGTGGTAACAGGAAAACCAGATGGTAGTGGTGGATTGGAAGGTCGTGATCGTGCAACTGGATACGGGGTATTCTTAAATATAAAGTTTTGGGCAAAGCGCAATAACGAAATTCTTTCTGGCAAGAAGTTTATTGTTCAAGGTTTTGGGAATGTTGGCTATTGGGCTTCTCATTTTCTAGAAAAAGAGGGAGCAAAATTAGTAGCAGTTCAAGATGCTTTTGGAAGTATAGAAAACCAAAATGGAATTTCTGTTGAAAATCTATTTAACTACAGTATAGCAAATAATGGTAGTATCGTCTCATTTCCTGAGGCAAAGGATATAGCAAGTGATAATTTCTACGGAACTGATTGTGATATCTGTATCCCTGCGGCTTTAGGTAACCAGATCACGGAAACTAATGCTACTAACATTAAAGCAAAATTAATTGCTGAAGGTGCAAACGGTCCTACAAGCGTAGAAGGTGAAAAGATTCTTTTGCAAAGAGGAATAACAATAATTCCTGATATCCTATGTAATTCTGGGGGTGTTGTAGGTAGCTACTTTGAATGGTTACAGAACCGAAATGGAGAGCTTTGGCAATTAGATGAGGTGATGGCAAAACTTGATAAGAAGATGCTGGAATCTTTTAATAAAGTTTATGAATATTCTGAAAGAGAAGGAATGGATTTACGTACGGCAGCTTTTTGTATTGCTATTAAACGCATAGAAAAAGCTTATGTACAAAGAGGGATATTCCCATAATGTAGAACACTTTTATACAAATGAGATGAAATACGGGAGTTTAATAATAGATAAGAAAGAGTATGTGTATTTAAAGCGCATACTCAACATCTCGGGCTATGCAGAAGATTTTCAAACAAAGAAATCTTTGCAAAGGCTGATTGATGAACTTAAGAACGCTCAAATTGTAGATGAAATTGAAATGCCTACGGACGTCATTAGATTTAATAGTAGAATAATGGTGTATTCTGAAAGTGGCTGGGAAAAATCTATACAACTTGTAATACCGCAAGATAAAGATGTCAAGCAAGATAAGGTCTCTATTCTAACCCCAATGGGCGCTGCTCTTTTTGGTTATTCCGAAGGAGATACCATAGAATGGGATTTTCCTTCTGGCAAACAAGTAATAAAAATAATTGCGGTTGTACAAGATGAGCTTCAGAAAAAAGTTGAAGTCTAAATTTAAAAACATCAAAAATGGAAATATTACAAACTGAAATATATAATCACGATTCTAAAATTGATGTGACTCATAAGATAAATTCGATTGAATTAGATAATTGGATCAATCATTTAAAATATATAAAAAAAGAATTGAGCAATCTTATTGGCCTCTATGGAGAGGATCTAAGTAGTGAATTTAAGGACGAAACTATACTTCAAAAATTTCAAAAGAAAGATTCAGAAAACGATTTATTGTTAAAGGCACTCCATAAATACATGGGTTCTAGAGGGGATATTCGGGAGTGTGAAGATACCCAGTGCGATATGATTTATATAACCGAACATGAGAGTTACAGAAGAAGTTATTTATATCATCTGGATAAATATAGAAAGTTGAAAGATGACTTTTTCAGCAAAGTACAGGGACAATTTTCTTGGATTAATAACAAATCTTAAGAAAGTAGATACTAATTGGAAACTACATTACCATACAAAACTGATGTTCAAAGAAAGCTGTGTATCAAGAAAGATCTCATAGAACTGAGTCATTGGATAGATATCCTTTCCAACATTAATGAGGAATTAGGCTATTTAAAATTAATTGAGAAGCAGCTTTTGAAGAACAGCAATATTGAAGCGAACCTTCAAGGCTTACGAAGAAAAAATACATTATTAATGGGAATGTTGTGTAAATATGAGCAAGAATTAAAAACAGAATATGAGTATGGAAAAAGTGAATATAATCTAACACGGGCAGAAGAGCACGAAAAGAAACGTGATGTTCACTCATCATTTATCTCAGAATTCAATCAGGTTAAACGAGAAATATACCTTGACCTATCTATGTATCAGCGCAGATAGAAGCTTTAAAGACATGAAAAAGATTTTAATACCAATCAACTTTAATTTTAATGGCTATGAAGCAATTAACTATGCTATTAAATTTTTTGAAGACGAGGCGTGTCATTTTTACTTTTTCAACACTTTTACTTATGATGTACAGGGCTTAAATGCGATACAACTGCTTCAGGCAGATGAAAATTGGTTCGAAAAACCTAAAAATTATTCTGAAAACAAAATGAGGGCAGTAACTAATAAGTACCTCTATAACAATCGAGCAAAAAAACATCTTTTTAGTGCCCTAACTGATTGTACCAATTTGATTGAAGGTATTAAAAAAGCTATTAAAGAAAATGAAATTGATATTGTTGTTTTTCCAGGGAAAAAGGATACCAACAATAGCAGCGAAAAGTACAGTAGAAATACAATACGCATCATTGAAAACATAAGAGAATGCCCCGTAATCATCCTCCCTCCTACGGCTAAGTTTCATAAAAAACCAGAATTTATTCTAGTTTCAAAATTTGAGAATGAGCTCTCTACATCTGACCTTCAGAGTTGGTGTCATTTAGTGAAAATCACCAAAGGAACTATAAAAATTGTCACGCTTTCCAAAAAGGATGAAATGACGACATTACAAAAATATAATCAAAACCTTGCTTTCTTAGAAGTAGCGAACTTCTCCAACAATAAAATAAAATTGGAAAATATTGAATCTATTAATGAATTAAAAGAAAGATCAAATATTGCTTGTAGTTACATTATTTGCTTAATAGATAAAAAACCAAATATTTGGAGGATGTGTGGACTAAGCACTTCTTGGATTACGAATTTTGGACCTTTGCAACACGCTCCTCTAATTGCTCTTCACAGTTAAAATACAAATAATAGTTATCTTAAATTTTCTCTGTTTATAATTCTACTTGGCAATTCTAGAATTATGTTGTTATATTGGTTATTTCCGGCTTCCATTTTTGATGAATTCGGAGAAAAAAAAACAACCAATAGAAAATAAATTTAATTTAGTTTATTTCAAAAATAATAAGTAGAAACTAAGCTAAAATCTCTTAGCTAAAGCCTTTCTTTTGGAAGTGTTTTAAATCCTTTTCTATCCATATTGCCCCATCCAGATTTAACTCCAAAGATCTTTTTATAATATCCTTGAATCTGTCCTAAAACCAAAATTGGATGATATAGAAAAGGTTCCAGATAAGCAGCGAGTAACAACTCTATTACCTCTTTGCCTGTATTATAATGTTTAAAATTCTTAACGTAGATAAATATTGAAATAGTAGAAAATATACACCCTAAAAGATATATACTGGTAAAAAGAAGAATTGCAACATTCCAATTGATAAGACCCAGCATTGTAAATACGATTAAGCTTAATAAACCTAGAAATTCCACTATAGGTGCACCTAACTCAAAAACCATCCAATAGGGATAATAGAATAATCCCATATCTCTATACTTCCTATTAAAGAATAAATCCTTGTGCAGTGTCATAGTTTCCCATAGTCCACGGGCCCATCTATCCCTTTGCTTTATTAAAACATCAATATTATTTGGAGCCTCTGTCCAACAAAGGGTTTCTGGCAGATACACCATTTTATGAGGAACTTTAATTTCCTCCATATGTTTTCTCAATCGAATTCCAAGTTCCAAGTCTTCTCCTACGGTATGAATATTAAATCCATTTACTTCTATAACTCTGTTTCTAGCATAAAGCCCAAAAGCACCCGAAACTAACATTACTCCATTAATTTCACTCCATGCCATTCTACCCAATAAAAAAGCTCTTATATATTCTACAACTTGGATCATCGGTATTAAGCTGTCTGGTAAACGAAGTTTTTCTACTACCCCATTTTTAACGATAGAATCATTAATAATTCCAATTGCAGCACCACAAGCAACGATCTCCTGATTAAATTCCTCCAAATAAGGCCTTACCATTTTTAATAATGCATCCTGTTCTATAATACAATCTGCATCTGTACAAAGCACTAATTCTGTAGCGGCAAAATTGATTCCCGCGTTGTTGGCATCAGATTTTCCACCGTTATTCTTATCTATTACTGTAAGTTGTTTAAACTGTAATTTCCTGCTTCGGTATATCTTGTTGACGGTTGAAGTAGGAATGGGTTGTGTTATAAAGGTAGAATCGAACGATTCTAGATCGTATTTATCTATTAATAGTTGTAGTGTATTATCTGTACTGCCATCGTTTACTATGATTAATTCATAATAAGGATATTGAAGAGCTAATAATGATTTTACATTTTCTACAATTGTTTTGCTTTCATTAAAAGCAGGAGCAATTAAGGTAATGGAAGGAATATCTGTGGCGCTTACAATATCATTTACTTGTAAGAAACGAGCTTTCCTCTTATTCCTATTAACAGATCTTGTAGAGAGAATAATTGCAAAAAAATAGAGCGCAATTAAACACAAACCATATAACAGGAAAAAGTAATTTAAGATCCAGAATATGTAATAATAAAGATCTATCTCCACTAAAATAACCATCTAAACTGAAATAGATTCACTATCCGCCTTTTGGGTATATTGGTGGTAATAGTATTCTTGAACTTCTTCCTTATAACCGTTATTCCAAAGAATATCTGCAGTGCTTAGTTTGATAATATCGCTACCATTATATAATAGATCTTTATAGAAAGGCAAGTCTATATCCATTGAAATTCTCTGTATATATTTAAGAAGCATTAGTTGCTGTTCTGTATTGCTAATATGATAAAATTTTTCCTTTATTTCTCTCAGTTGTTCTGCACTTAATGAAAATGAAGAAATACAGTAAATTGCTGCTTCTCTTATTTCAAATTTTGGATTATCTATAAATTGAATAATATAAGCAATGTCTTCAGTGAGATGGAATTTTCTAATAATTCTCATTATCAATTCATTCGCATATGGCCTATCACTATTATATGCTCTTCTTAAATGATTTAGATCTGGAATAGGATAGAGATCATTCAATTTTTCTACGATTTTTATTTGTTGCCAAAGCGTCATTTGTCTTTTTAGATATGGCAAAAATCTCAGACTTTTCCAACCAAGAAAAATTACAATCCCAATTTGAGCTTCTCTCCTTACATAAATATTATCATCGTTCCTAAGTTTAATTAGATCCCGAGTATACTGACTTTGATCCATTTCATAAATCTCCCGTATTCCCCTTGCTTTTATGTACCATTTTGAGCTTGTTAACTTACTAGCTGAAGCGCCGTATGGAGGAATTTGAGTAAAAAGTTTTTTTAGTTTAGTATAATTATTCCCCAGAATAGATCTTTGTGTCCTAATCATTAAATCTATTAAATATTGTACATTTCTTGGTTTGGATGGTACAATTCCCACAGCTTTCAATTCTCTTTGAATCTCAATTAAGTTTGATTCTTCATTAGGCGCAGGATATAAGTATAAAGAACAAATTTTAGCAAAAGTAGATTCAATTAATTGCAACCGCTTTGTTCGCCATCTTCTATAAATCATGCTGTAAGCAATAGACCCAAATACTATTACTAATACAAGCAATAAAATTTTTATTAATAATATTAATATTTCAGCTTTCATTAGGCTATAAGCTTTTGAATATTATCCATATCTAAAGGAATTGGAAAGAATCCTCTAACATTTTGTGAAGCCAATATTTCCTTCTCAATCTTATTCTGTCCCATATTCGTGACAATAATCAAAGATTTATGAAGGATGATTTCTTGAATCTGAAACACAAAATCTAAGGGTGCAATTCCTTCAAAAAGGATGTCGGAGATAATTACATCAAAATTTGCAGACTGATCTTCAATATCAAGATCGTTAATAGATCTAATAGCCCTGCACTCGTATTGGTTTAAGATAACCAAACGTTCTATGATCTTTAGGATAATAATATCCTCTTGTATAACCAGTGCTTTTCGCATTAAAACTTACGAAAATTTATAACACCGTAGAAAGTATAAATATTCATTGGGGATTTTTAAAAGTTCAAACGGTAATTTTTTTTCTATAGGCGATTCTAATTTTATTAATTTATTAAATAGGAACTTGTAATAATAACACTTATTAATGATATATTACAATTATGAAGACCTTCTATTCATCTGTCTGTAATTGAACAATATATATTTACGATAAATCTGAAATCTCGGTTTTAGATTTTAATCAATAGTATGTCGTTTTTTTAAACACTCCAGAGCAATAATGTGAAAATGAATTAAATAAAGTACAAACTAATTTTTGAGACATTATTATTTATTTATCTTTATTTTTTTATTTGATTAAGCAATTTTATAACTCACAATATATTAGATAGTTATTGCGAATTATGTTTAACCAATTAATTAAAATTACCCTAAAAACCCCTTTTGTGAAACATCACCTACCCAACTTAGTTGCTGGAAAAATTAGTTTTTTTCCATCCTTCAGTTTGTTATTATTTTTTGTGGTTATTTCTGCAAACTTACATGCACAAGACACCTTATCTTCAGACGAACTGTTTATAAATGCAAGAACAGCAGCATTTGATGAAGATGATTATCCTAAAGCCATAAGAATTACCAAGCAAGCTCTAGAGATTAGCCCGGATTATTCTGATATCCGTATTTTTCTCGGAAGGCTGTATACTTGGACAGATGAAGTGGCTCTGGCAAGAAAAGAATTTGACAGAGTGATTGAAACAAATCCTGGGTATGAAGATGCGCATTTGGCTTATGGATATTTAGAATATTGGAATGATAATCCCATAAGATCGTTGGAAATTATTCAACCTGGAATAGATAAAAATCCAGGCTCTAAAAGTCTCATGATGCTAAAGGCTAAAATTCAGAATAATCTAGAAAAATTTACTGAAGCAAATAAAACACTCGAAGAATTATTAGTTTTTCATCCAAAGGATTCTGAAGCCAGAGCCTTTAGTCAGAAAATTAAAGACCTTTCATCAAATAATCAAATTGGGATAGACTATGATTTTGTTTATTTTGACGAACGTTTTAGCGACCCTTGGCACTTGGCCAGCGTGAGTTATGGAAGGCGAACAGGGATTGGTTCTGTGACTGGTAGGCTTAATTATGCAAATAGATTTACAACCAACGGAGTACAATTTGAAGTAGATGCCTACCCAAGAATTTCCGATACATTTTATGCCTACGTGAGTGGAGGAATTTCAGAAAATGGAGGGATATTTCCTAGATATCGTGCTGGCTTTTCTTTGTATGCAAATCTTCCAAAGTCATTTGAAGCAGATGCAGGGTTTAGATTTCTAAGTTTTAGCAAATCTACATGGATTTATACAGCCTCTGTAGGTAAATACTATAGCAATTACTGGTTTAATTTAAGAACCTATTTAACGCCATCTAATAGTTCTCTTTCTAAATCTATATCTTTAACTGTGAGGTACTATTTAGCCGGAGCAGATGATTACTTAAGTTTGAGAGTGGGTTCTGGACTTTCCCCAGATAGACCTGAAAACTATATTTTATTAGATGAAAATAACAATGTTATTGGATCTCTAGATCAAGAGAATTTAAAATCTAGTAACATTAATTTAGGTTATAGAAAATCCATTAATCAGTCTAACATTTTCTCAATAGATTTAAGTGCAGAAAATCAAGAATATGCTTTAGACAAAAAGGGATATCAATTTACTATTGGCGCAGGATTTACCAAAAGGTTTTAAAATGAAAAAGAACATTGTCTTTACAATAATTTTACTGCTCCTTTTTTTACCCTTATTTATGTGGCTTGCTTGGGTTTTTACACCTAAAACAAAATTTGTAGCAGCAATTGTAGATAAAACAGTACTTACAAAACAAGGTCAGGAACATATCTCTTTTAATTGGATCCTCAATTATAATAGATATACCAAAACTTCTATAGATCCTTACGAGATAGATCATGACTATTTTGGCTTTTTTCCATTAGAAAACGAGGAGTATAAATTAAAAGGTTTAGAGAGATTTACCTCAAAGCAGCTAGATCAATTAAGTGATGATGCAGATATGGTCTATTTCACAGATACTTATGGGATTTATAACAACGAATGGTTTCAGCACACCAATCTCAATGAACGTTCCGGAATGTTATATGGAGGGCTAAGCGATAAGGATATAGAATTACTTGCTTTAATGAAGGAGAAAAAAAAGTTGATAATAACTGAATTCAACACTATTGGTTCTCCTACTCAGTCAAGAAATAGAGCATTATTCGAAGAGATGTTTGGTTTAGAATGGACAGGATGGACCGCTCGATATTTCAATAATTTAGATCTGGAAGTAAATAAAGAGTTACCAAATTGGTTAATTAATAATTATAAAAAAGCGAATAACAACCAATGGCCTTTTAAAAAATCTGGAATTGCATTTGTAAATGATAAAGATCAAGTAGTGATCTTGGAAGAGGATACGCATCTTACCAATTCAATGCCGCACATAATTAGTAATCAGTTTGCGCAAGATCACTATGGATTACCTAAGGAGATGAAATATTCCTTTTGGTTTGATGTAATGAAACCTAATAAAAAGGTGAATCTAGTAATATCATCTTTTAACATCAGTACCAATAAGGAGGGTAATGAGGAGTTAAACAAGTATGGAATTCCTAATAACTTCCCTGCAATAACTATGCATAAGGATTCAGATTATAGCTTCTTCTACTTTTCTGGAGATTTTAGTGATAATCCTATAAACTATAATTCTTCTTATTTTAAAGGTATCGGATATTTTAAAGGCATGTTTTACAACGATGATGATATTACAGAAAGAACTAGCTTTTTCTGGAAATACTATCGCCCATTAATTAATACCATCCTTGAAGAATATATTGAAGAATCAAGTAAAGATTAATTGGTGTTTTTTTTATTTTGGAGTGTAATTTGAAAAAATAGAGTCGGGAATTATTTGTTTCCCTATAATAATTTGGGAATTACGCTGCTTAAATTGCTCAAAAGCTCCTTTTATTCTATTTTTTTCTACTTCATCTTCAACTACGTCTTCTCCCATTTCTTTATTCAATTTATAGAGATTATCACCATTTAAATGATATTCTCCCATGATAAAATCATCCAAGCTCGTTTTTGTTTGCATCAGCGGTAAATAGTGAATATTCTGAAAGCTTCGAGTAGTGTCTAGCCCCTTCCCCACCCAACTGGTATATTCTGGCAGTTTTATATCATGGTTAGTTTTTAAGTAAGCCAATATACTTGGGGTAACATTGAAGTGAGTAGAAATAGATTCAATTTCTGCGGTTCTTTTTAATAATGGAGAATAAATTATTAAAGGCACATGATATCTATCTATCTTAGTACTCATAGGGATCTCTGGAATCCTGTGATCTCCTGTTATTAAAAATATAGTATTATCATAATCTGCTCTTTTTTTATAATCCTCGAAGAAGTTTTTCAATGCATCATCTGCATACATAATAGTTGAATATTGTTTTGAATAATTTCTATGTGATTCCTTTTCAGCTTCATCAAACCTTAGATACTCTAGGCGTTCCTCAAACTTAGCATTATATTTATCTACCTCATCTATTAAAAATGGACTATGTGTGGTAACCGTAAGAAGTACACTCAACTGCGGTTTTTCTTCTACTTCTTTTCTTGAATTTAGAAAATACCTATAGAGTTCCTTATCATTATATCCCCATGAGAATCCGTTGTTTTGAGGCAATTTTTTATATCCTGCAGGAAAGGTTTCTTCATCATTAATTTCATCTACTTTATTTGCGTTGAGATAGAGCGCCATATTATCAAAATTCGCGTCACCAGCATAATAGAAAGATGTATTATAGCCATTAAATTTAAGGGTGTTTAATAAGGATAATTGTTTAGGCATATTATTTCCCATTCCTAAATATCCGTTTTCAGCAAATGGGAGAGATCCAAGTAAAGAAGGTAAAACAGCAAAAGTTCGGCCACCTTGACTCAAAAAGTTTTTCCAATACATACCATCTTCAGCCAGATCACTTAAAAATGGTGTGAAATTACCCAAATAGGCACCCTCATTGGTAAATGCTCTACCCAAACCTTCCACTACGATTATAACAATATTAGGCGCTTTCTCTTTAGGAGTGAAGAAAGGAGTTAGCACATCATTCGTTACTTCTCCATGTAAAAATGGATAATTTTCTTCATCTATAAAATTAAAAGCAATTCCTTCACTAAACTTGTCGAAAAAATCACCAATGTAATTGTCTGCATAAATATCAGTTTCTAAAATAACAGGATTATAATATGAATACGCGCTGCTGTAAAAATGATCGGACTTATTGGTCACCAAATTGTTAGCAAAATCTGATTCCAAATTAACTTTCCCTACTGCTTTATACCCGCTAAAAGACATGAACAAGAGAGAAACAATAGGCAATCCTAATGCTATATAAATAGAAGGTCTTACCTTTTTAGTGAAGAAATGGGTAGAAAATAAAACTATACTTATTAGCAAAATAAATATAATAATAGTTATCGCATTTAAGCCTCCAGATGATCCTACTGTTTGCTTTATGTCTTCTATACTATATCCAAAAAGATCTGCTCCCAGCATTACCAAAGCAGCATTAAAATAATTAAGCAATATTATTTGAATTATAAAAAAGAGCAGCAAAAGCCCTTGGAATGTGATTTTCGCGAATCTTGGAGACAATAGATATATAGGCACATATATAATATAAATTATAAGTACCCATTTAAGCCAAAACAAAAGATCTAAATACCAACTCCATAGCATCAAATTAAAAAACCCACTAGGTAATCCATTGGTGAAGGAGTTTAATGTTAATTCTGCAACACTAAATACAAACATCAGGATCAACCAAATAAGCGAGAAACTTGCAAATGTTCTTGTGGCGTGAATTAATCGTTCCTTTAATGATACTCTACTAGTATTCTTTGCCATTCTATAATTGTTAAAATAGGTGATTTGAGGTAAGCTGTATTTTTAAACATTCAAAAATAGAATTAATTTTTAATAGTGCTTTACTCTTTTGGGATAATATAAAAACTTGAAAAACTGCAGGTTCCTCTTATTTCAGCTGTGAAGATTTTAGATTTAATACATTTCTTTTCAGAGATTATTTTTAAAACTATTGGTATAGTATTTTGATGACATATTTAAGTCGGAAAAAACTGTGAGTAACATAAGTTACATATAGTTCATTCAAGACTTTTTATATTTGAAGTCGATGAAAATGAAAACTTACATATCACTTTTTCTAATCTTTATTATGATTGGTAAAATGCTAGCCTTGGACTCTAATGTCTTGGGCGAGATAGTGAATACTGACGAAATCAGTTATGTAAAGAAAAAATGTGATTTTAATTCACATAAAAAATCTGACGATACAAAATTTAATCAAACTCATGATGGGATTCAGATTACATTTAATTCTTTTTGCAATTCTGTGTACCAGATAGATTCTTTTGTTAATTACGAACTATTTTCTCCAACAAAATTTAAACGCAATTTTAGGCCGATTTTCGCTGAAACTAGGGCGTATAATTACAAATTTATTCCTCCTCCTAAATATTCCTGATTTATTATAAAGTTCTAAATCTAATTGAACTTTTCAATTTTCTAAGAAGCTGGTAAATTCTGCTTCATACTCAATTAATAATCAGGCAAAAGAATCATCACGATGTGTTTATTTTAATATTTAACGCACGTATGCTCTTGCTTTCAATAATTTTAAGATGAATAAAAAAGTAAAAAAGAATCTCATAGAGTTTGGTATTACAGGAACAATAATCCTCACATTATTTTTAACCGGATTACATACTGAAGTTTTCGGTTTTGTACAACGAGGTATATTAAAAACTGGCATAATGGATCCTGATTTGGAAACGAAACCAGCATCCACCGTTCAATCAAAAAAACCTAAAGCAGATTTTAACATGAGCCTCATCAACTCCAAAGGGGAACGTGTTGAAATGGAAGCGCTTAGAGGTAAAGTGATTTTCTTCAATATTTGGGCTACTTGGTGTCCTCCTTGCGTTGCAGAAATGCCTGGTATAAATAATATGTACAATGATATGAAGGATGAGAATGTTGCCTTTATTATGCTTTCTGTAGATAATGACTTTCAAAAGGCAATTGATTTTAATAAAAGAAAAGGATATGATTTTGAAGTTTATAAACTAGCAGGTAGTTTGCCGCCTATGTATGCGTCCCAAGCAATTCCAACCACCTATGTAATAGATACAGAAGGCAATTTGGCTCTAACACATAAAGGTATGGGAGACTATGATAGCGAGGAATTCAAAGAGTTTTTAACCAATCTTAAATAGATACTATTCTGTTATCTATTATTCATTTAAATCTTCAGTTAAAAACACACTTATGAAATTTATAAAACTGTTTATCCTCTTGTTAGTTGGCTTTATACCATCGCTCTCAACTTTTGGACAGGTAATGGAACCTCCTAACTGGGAGGTTTCAGTTACCAAAGAAAATCCAAAAATCGGAGATACTGTAGTGGTTAGCTTTAAGGTTGAAATACCCGAGGATTGGTATTTATATTCCAATGACTTTGATCCCGACTTGGGACCAATGATTACCGAAATTAATTTCAGTAAAAATTCTGATTATGAAATTATTGGGGATCTTATTCCTATAGGATCTAAAGAGAAATATGATGAGTTATGGGAAGGTAAATACACCTATTTCACTGGTAAAGCTGAATTCCAACAACGTTTAAGGCTTCTAAAAAACAGTCCAGTAATCAAAGCTGTAGCGATATATCAGATCTGTTCAGATGTTACTGGACAGTGTATTCCTTTTGAAACAGATCTGATGTGGAATGAAAATGAAGGATATGAGGTTGACGGAGATACGGCATCAGAAAAAATAATTGATGATACCTCTACCAAAGATTTAAAATCCTTTGAAAATGATTTTAAAGTTGAAGAAAACGAGGAGGGTGGAGTATTTCTTCTTAGCTTTTTTCTACTCTCCTTTGGAGCGGGATTGGCAGCTTTATTAACTCCATGCGTTTTTCCAATGATCCCAATGACGGTGACTTATTTCACCAAATCCAGCGGTAGTCGCGCAAATGGAATTAGACAAGCGCTGTTATATGGTTTTTCTATTATTCTAATTTATACCCTTATTGGAGTGGTTTTTTCATTGTTTTTTGGAGCCGATTTTGCTAATTTTCTTAGTACCCATTGGATACCCAATTTATTCTTCTTTGCTGTTTTTTTATTATTTGCCTTATCCTTTTTTGGTTTATTTGAAATTCGTTTACCAAATTCATTTGTAAATAAAATAGATGCGCAATCTAATAAAGGGGGCATTTTAGGAATTTTCTTTATGGCCTTTACTTTAGTGTTGGTTGGCTTTAGTTGTACTGGTCCTATTGCTGGAACAATCCTTC
Organism: Gillisia sp. CAL575; assembly: GCF_000403785.1. Lineage (GTDB taxonomy): Bacteria > Bacteroidota > Bacteroidia > Flavobacteriales > Flavobacteriaceae > Gillisia. Next base: position 20,396 of record NZ_APHJ01000026.1, on the reverse strand, counting down.
TGCAAGCAGCAAATGGAGAGACTATAAAGCCATTAATTGGGATGCTTGGCTTCTCATTAGCTTTTGCACTGCCTTTTACACTATTAGCTATATTTCCACATTGGTTAAAATCCTTACCAAAAAGTGGTAGCTGGCTTAATACTATTAAAGTAGTGCTTGGATTTGTGGAATTAGCGCTAGCTCTAAAATTTTTGAGTATAGTAGACCAAGTTTATCACTGGGAATTTCTAGATCGTGATATCTATTTGGCTCTGTGGATTGTGATTTTTTCCTTTTTAGGATTCTATTTATTAGGCAAAATTCAATTCCCTCATGAGAAGAAAACTGAAAGCACTTCAGTATATAGAGTGATATCAGCCATATTGGTTTTTAGCTTCGTTGTTTATTTAATACCAGGTCTGTTTGGTGCTCCTTTAAAATCCTTGGCAGGTTACTTACCTCCAATGGGTAGTCAGGATTTTAACATGCTGGAATCTTATTCTGAACCGAATAATAAAAGTGGTAATATAACAACTTGTGGGACACCTAAATATGATGATTTACTGGAGCTACCTCATAATATTCAAGGATATTATGACTATGATCAAGCCTTAGCATGTGCTAAGAAGCAAAACAAGCCATTATTTATTGATTTTACTGGACACGGATGCGTTAATTGTAGAGAAATGGAAGCAACAGTTTGGAGTGATCCAGAGGTTCTCAAACGACTTAAAAATGACTATGTGGTAGTTGCATTGTATGTAGATGAAAAAACAGAATTACCAGAAACTGAATGGTACATTTCCGACTACGATGGAAAAACAAAGAAAACCATTGGTAAACAAAATTTGGATTTTATGATCCAAAGACTAAATGCTAATGCACAACCTTATTATACATTGGTTGGAAATAACGAGGAACTACTTTCAACTCCAAAAGGTTATGATCTAAATGTTGAAAATTTTATTAAATTTTTGGACAACGGTAAGCAAGAATTCGTAGCAAGACAAGAAAAAAATATTGCAGCTAATGAACTATTTCAGGAATAAATGGAAAGAAAAATTCAGTACCTTAAGTAGCCCTTTGTCTAAAAGATTAAAATCACATTAGGTTCTATAAAAAATTATGATATGAAATTAAATATTTTATTTATAAACGACGTGCACGGTTATCTAGCTCCACATCCCGAGCTTTTTTATAATGAAACTGGAGAAGTGATAGAAACTGCTGGCGGCTATGCTCACATTGCGGGATTCGTTGAAGGTATTCGAAAAGAAAACCCTAATACATTGTTTTTTGATGGAGGAGATACTTTACACGGTACCAAGCCGTTGGTAGATTCGCGGGGCAAAGCCGTAATTCCCATTTTAAATGCATTAAAACTTGATGCACTAGTGGGCCATTGGGACTTTGCATATGGCCCCGAAAGATTAAAAGAAACCGGTAGTCAGTTAGATTTTCCCATATTAGGATGTAATGTATTTACAAAAGATGGATCAAATTTTTTACAGCCCACTGCCATGCTCGAAAAAGCAGGATTTAAAATTGGAGTGATTGGTATTTGTGCAATGATTGTGGATAAAGTAATGCCCGAAAAGATGAGTGAGGGTTTAACGTTCACATCGGGATTGGATGAGTTACCAGAACAAATAAAAAAGCTAAAAGCCGATGGGTCTGATATGATAATATTACTTTCCCATAACGGTTTTCCGCAGGATGTTGAACTCTTAAAAAAAGTGGACGGCATTGATATTTGCCTGAGTGCTCATACCCATAACAGAATTTATCAACCCGTAGAGGTAAATGGTGCACGTATAATACAATGCGGTTGTCACGGTGCATTCGTAGGTAAATTCACTCTTGAAGTGGAAGATAAAAAAATTAAAAACTATAATTATGAACTTGTTAAAGTTGATGCTTCCTCACAAAAAAGCAAAGAAGTGGATTCTATGGTTCAAGACATTTTGAAACCATATAAAGAAATTAGTACCACTCCTTTAGGAAGTACAAGTGAGATTTTACATCGTTATAATACTATAAATTCCACCTTAGACGAACTGCTACTTAGCGCTATTGCCCAAAGTACAAAAACTGAAATTGCTTTTTCGAACGGATGGCGTTACGGAGCACCCATCGCAAAAGGTAAGATAACTGAGAATGACTTATATAACATTGCCCCAATGAATCCTCCTGTCTCAACCGTAGACCTTACCGGGAAGGAAATCAAAGAAATATTGGAGGAAAATTTAGAGCGTACCTTTTGCTGTAATCCATTTGGACAAATGGGTGGTTATGTTAAACGATGCATAGGACTACAAGTAAATTTTCGAATTGAAAATCCTAAAGGTCATCGCATTCAGGAAATATACTTTAGAGGAAAGCACATTGATTTTGAAAAGACATACAAAGTGGGTTTTGTCACCACTCAAGGTGTAGCGAGTAAATACGGTAAAAACCGAGAAAATCATGATAAAAAAGCTGTTGAGGCGATGAAAGATTATCTAAGGAACAACCCGAATTTCACACCAAACAAAATAGGTAGCTACAGGCTGGTTTAAGCAGTAAGGATTGAGTGATTCTAAACGATGAAGATATTAAAATTTGAATTCTAATATTATATAAATAAAAAGGAGCAAATTTGCTCCTTTTTATTTATACGAATGAATTAAAAAAAAATTTAAGGAATTAAAGCGTAGCCTCTAAGTTGATAATTTGATAAAACCGATAAAGCTGAAAGCGCCAACTGAATAGATTCATTCATATCTTCCTGCGCTATGTTTCTAGCAGCTGTAGCTTGTCCGCAAACAAAAATTTTCACCCCATTTTCTTTCAATAACTTTAATAACTCTATGTTCGGGTTTGACTTTTTATATTTCTCTTGATACTTTTCATTAGAAAGGACCAAATCGGTCGCATCACCATGGACCACTGCTACGACATCAATTTTTTTAGATGAAATTTTTCCTGATTCTAACATATTAAGGGCACGAGCAATTTTCAACAAACCTACATTTACTCCTTCTTTTTCTTTTCCATCTTTAATATCAAAAACCAATTTATAATTTAGGGTAGAGTCTGGTTGCTCTGCTGCATCTTCAAAATATTTAATTTTCCCATAACCTTCAATTTTTGAAGTTTGCCACTCTTGTGCTTGCATTTGGAAACTAAATATGGATATTAAAACTAAACTTATTATGCTTTTCATGTCTATAGTATTTAAAATTAAAATTCAGTAAGAGTTAGATGTTCAAGAAAGTAATTATTTATTAAGAATCACCTCTCCCATTCTTTTTGGAAAGGATAGCTCTTTTATTTCTCTAAGGTTTCGTAATACAAATTCAGTAAGGATATTATCTGTTTTTTGGATATTAGTGCCTTTTCCAAATTCTTCATAATTATGAATCCCACTAAGCATCCCTGTATGAGTAGCAATTTTATAGGATTTTTCCAAATCCAATACCTCATTGTTTATTTTAATATCACCAACCCTTTGTCCAATAGGTTTATTGAGGTTTAAATTATATTCTATACCAGAAGATTGAATTAAGCCTCCTACAGTATTCAATTTATCATTAGGATTAAGATTGGTAGCGGTTTGCTCCAACGTTTTTCTCAATTGCTCACCTGTCATTTCTAAGGTTACGATTTTAGCAGGATGCGGCAATAATTTATAAATATCTTCGGAAGTAATATCTCCATGTAAAGATATCCCGTACCCAACTCCTGGTAAAAATGCAGCATCTACATTTAATTTATCAATCATCATGCTAGTAACCATCTTATCAAAAGGGCTTTCAGATTTATATTGCCTTCCAATTATAGTATTTGTTTCTGTAATTTTCTCTTCTAATTTAGATAAATATGGATCTCGAAGTTGCTTAATCATTTTTTGCAATTCCATATCTGGAGACACTTGATCGTGCCATAGGTAATGATAATTTGCATTAATATTTACTATCTTATTATTACTTACTTGTATTTCTGTTTCCCCTAAGATTGCAACGTCAGATAATGCTTGAACTATATAAGTCTTGTTTATTTTTATGGGAGGGGAAATTACATCATGACTATGCGCACCTACAATAAGATCTATTCCTTCTATCTCTTCTGCAATGATTTTATCTACCGCCATTCCTTCATGTGATAACAATATAATGATATCAGCCTTTTCCGAAATAATTGGGAGATATTCTTTAACTGCTTCAACACCTACTCCAAACTCCAAACCTTCTATATTTTTAGAATTTCCAGTGAGTGGGGTGTTTCTATAGCTTAATGCAAGTATACCTATGTTAACACCTTGCTTATTTATAATCACATATGGTTCCCCAAAAATTGGATTTCCAGTTTCTTTAACTTTAATATTTGCTGCCCGAATTGGAAAGTTTGCCAATTTTTGTAATTCATTTGTTCTTTCAAGACCATAGTCAAAATCGTGATTTCCCAGCGCCATAAGATCATAATTCACTTCATTCATCATCTTTATCATAGCTTCCCCTTTAGTAAAATTGCCTAATTGGTCGTCGCTAAAAGTATCTCCCCCATCCAATAAAATTACATTATCTTCTCCTTTAATTTTTCTAACAGATTTAATAGCACTTGCCATATATTCAAATCCCCCGATCATCGCCTTGCGATCAAAATTCATAAGGTTATCTATAGAGTCTCCAGTTTGGGCTGTGGCATTATCTAAATTTGCTTCAAATGGCATATAAGAGCCATGCATATCATTAGTATGAAGGATTGAAATTGAATGAACTTTTGTTGGGATTGACTTATCCATTGATGCTGATTTTTTCGTGGAATTGCAGCTTAGAATCAAAATTGAAGTTATTCCTAAAACTGGAATAAAGAATTTGTTATATCTCATTAAGTTAGATTTTTAAATTTTAAAATTAACCTTCTCAGAGAAGTCTAAATGTAACATTTGTTACAGTAAATAAATATAGCACATTGTATATTGTGATTTTGTTAGTAGGCACTTTATAAATTAAATCGTTTGAAAAGAAGAGATTTTGTAAGAAAAACAACCCTGAGTTCTTTGGCTACCTTAATTGGTGCCGAAATTGTTTTTGGCTCCAATTTATTGGAAGGATATAATCTACTAGCAGTACAAGATCCAGACCCATTTAAGATGTTCAATAAGAATAAGGAAATGATCGTGCTAAATGATAAACCTTGGAATATTGAAGCTCAAGCTCACCTACTCGATAATAAAATCACGCCAAATACAGCCATGTTCATTAGAAATAATGGATTAGTTCCTGAGGGTATTGATGCTAAGAATTGGACTCTTACTATAGATGGAGAATCTGTAGTGACCCAAAAAACATATACGCTGGATGACTTAAAATCGAAATTCGAGCAACATACCTATCAATTAACCTTAGAATGTGGGGGAAATGGAAGAAATGAATTTAATCCGCCGGCAAAAGGAAACCAATGGACAGTTGGTGCGGTACATTGTGCTACCTGGACTGGAATACGCTTACGTGATGTCTTAGAGGATGCAGGAATTAAAAATAACGCTGTTTATATTGGATATCACTCAGCAGATCTGCACTTAAGTGGAGATCCCAAAAAAGAACCTATTTCTAGAGGTGCACCTATGATTAAATCACTTCAAGATGAAACTCTATTAGCATTTAAAATGAATGGAAAAGACATTCCCTTAATTCATGGATATCCCTTGCGTTTAGTAGCAGGTGGTTGGCCAGCATCCGTTTCTGGAAAATGGGTGAATCGTATAAGTATTAGAAACAAAGTACATGATGGCACTAAGATGACGGGTACAGCGTACCGTGTGCCTTGCGAACCAGTAGCACCAGGAGAAAAGGTTAAAGATGAAGATATGTGCATTATAGAATCTATGCCCGTAAAATCAATAATAACATATCCTAAATCTGGCGCGATTATACAAGATGGAACATCCTTAAAGATTAGAGGCCACGCTTGGGCTGGAGAATTAGAAGTTTCAAAAATGGAATATTCCATAGATTTTGGGGCAACCTGGAAAGACTGCCCTATAGAGAAACCAGTAAATCGTCTAGCTTGGCAACATTTTTCAGCATCTATAGATTTTCCTAAGAAAGGATATTACGAAATTTGGGCTAGAGCAACAGACACTCAAGGTATCGCACAACCAATGCTCTTACCCGGCTGGAATCCAAAAGGTTATTTAAATAATGCCTGCCATAGAATTGCTATCAAAGTAACTTAAATGACAAAAGAAGAAGAATTTAAAAAATTCGCTAAGAAGCTATATCATTTAATGGCTTTAATCTTCAGCATATTTATGGTTGCTGGAGGAGCAATGATATATTATAACTACGACCCAAATTTTTCGGTCTTTAAAAATAATACAGAAACTTTAGTTATTACTCCAGAAGAGATAGATGAGAACCTAATAGAGAATGGGATCCATGTTCGTACAGGGCTTGTTGAAGGTTCAGGATTAATGGCGGTTGTGAATAATTGCACCAATTGTCATTCTGCCAAATTAGTCACCCAGAATAGAATGAGCGCCGAGCGTTGGAATGAGACGATTAAGTGGATGCAAGAAACTCAAAACCTGTGGGATTTAGGTGATAATCAAGAGATAATCGTGAATTATCTTGTTACTAATTATCCAGTTACGGAAAAAGGGAGACGTGAAAATTTAACAAATATAGAATGGTATGATCTGGAGAATTAGTTTTTTATGTTGTTTGCTCGCATTTTCATCTTGTAAGGAAGAGAAAAAAAATAAAGTAGAGGTTACCAAAAATGAAGAAGTTAATCTAAATATTAGTAACAAAGATGATAGTAAAATTAACTATTTGATCGAAGTTGATGAGTTACTGAAAATCGCTAATGACCCGAACATCAAAATTTTAGATTTTAGAAAATCTGAAATTTATGCAAATGAACATATTGAAGGTGCTTTAAATATTTGGCGCACAGATATTGAAGATGTATCATTTCCTTATAAAGGCATGATGGCTGGAAAAAAGCAAATGGAGACTCTGCTTAGTAGTTTAGGAATTGATTCAAATGATATTTTAATCATTTATGACGATAATGGTTTGGTGGATTCTACAAGATTATGGTGGATATTGCAAAATTATGATTTTACAAATGTGAGATTATTACACGGAGGAATAACAGCTTGGAAAGCACAAAATGGTAATGTTTCATCGGAAATACCAGTAGTAAATAAGTCAGTATTTAAACTATCTAATACGCCATCTATGAAGTATTATGGTTCAAAAGAAGAAATGAAACAAGCAGTAAAGAATAAGATGATGATAGTAGACGCTCGAACAGACGATGAGTTTTCAGGAAAAAAGCATAAAGAAGGAGCGGCAAAAGCAGGTAGAATACCAAATAGTATCTCAATAGATTGGGCGAATGCTGTTAAATACAATGATGATAAAAAAATGAAATCTACAGAGGCTTTAGTTCAAATATATAGTAAGCTTGGAGCTTCAAAAAATGATACGATTATAGCTTATTGCCATAGTGGTTTTCGATCTGCACATACAACTTTTGTACTCACTCAACTATTAGGTTATAAAAATGTAAAAAATTATGATGGATCATGGACAGAATGGAGCCAGTTTGACGACTTATCATTTGACCAAGATAGTATAACAACAATAATAGAATAATAAAATAATAAAATATGATTGAATATTTAGATGCATTTGTAAATGCTTTTACTGGAACTGTAGATTGGACATGGCAATCTATATTATTTGAAGTCCCGTGGTATACTAATTACTTTTGGGGGTTAATTGCTATTTCTCTTATTGTTTGGAGTCTAGAAATGATTTTTCCATGGCGCAAAGAACAGTCCATTTTTAGGAAGGATTTTTGGTTAGACGGTTTCTATATGTTTTTTAACTTCTTTATTTTCTCTATCGCCATAAGTGGGTTTTATAAACTACTTCAGGTTGGTTTTGAGGATTTAGGTGTTTCAGACAAATCCTTAGCATTGTTTGATCCTTCGTCATGGCCAATGTTATTACAGTTATTCGTGTTTTTTATTATTCTCGATTTTGTACAATGGTTTACGCATACGTTACTACACAAATATCCATTCTTTTGGAAGTATCATAAAGTACACCACAGTGTAAAAGAAATGGGATTTGCAGCACATTTACGTTATCATTGGATGGAAAATATCTTATATAAACCGCTTAAAACATTTGCTGTAATGATATTGTTCGGATTTGAGCCAGAGCAGGCATATATCGTACATTTTATAGCAATTACAATTGGACACTTTAATCACTCTAATATTAAGATTACTTGGGGGCCGCTTAAATACATTATTAATAATCCAGTAATGCACTTATACCACCATGCATATGATCTTCCTGATGGTAAATATGGAGTGAATTTCGGTATTAGTTTAAGTCTGTGGGATTATATATTTAAAACCAACTACATTCCTGAAGACAGTGGAAATGTTGAATTAGGTTTTCCAGGAGATGAAAAATTCCCTAAAGATTTTATTCGTCAAAATACCTATGGGTTTAAGAAAGGACAGGATTAATATAAACCTAAAACAAACAGTCTTATTTTTTTTTTAGAATTGGAAATAGGTCTATACATTTTCTAAAGTATCCATTCCTATAATAGTTTTTGACGCTAATGATGCTTTTTCAATAAGTGATGGAACTGTAGCCTTGATTGTTGTGCAGTTCTTGATCTGACCATTCGCCATAAGACGTATGCGATTACAAATATCACAAAAAGCATTTATTTTTCCCCATTACTTATGGTGCGAAAGTGTCTTTATAGCCATTTCTTGATAAATTGTTGAATTATGGGAATGTCGATCAATTATTCTTTGAACATTCGTTTCTTCTAAAGTAGCATCAAAATAATTTAAAACCTCATTATAAGCAACTACTCTAGACATGTCATATTGATTGCCATCAAAAGTCATAAATTCTTTAAATTGAATATGAATAGGCTGTATTGCTAAAAGTTTAATGAAATCTATAATCTCATCCTCATTAATACCTATCATTAACGCTCATAGATATTGAATTTTTTGATGTATCTATCCCTACTCAATTGTCTTTTGCCTATTCGATAAACAACCTTTATATCAATGAAGTTTAAGACTTGTTGATAGTTGTACTCTAAATTTTTTGCTTTTGTCCCATATCGAGTTTTGTTGTTAAAACAACATATAAACTAAAGCGGGAAATCCGTATAGGAAATCCCGCATCTCAAAAGTTTTATTAAACCCTAATGTAAAAAGGTGTTATTTTTTATTTTCCGACAGCAGCATTACTTAAATTTTCTAGAGCAGTAGAAATTTTATCTAAAATTTCTTTATTTCCTTCAATTTCATGTCTTTCAGCAAGAAAATAAATATCGTTATAGGACACTTTCACATTTCCATCTTGATCTTTCCAAACCAACATTTTTTGAGGAAGATCTAAGCCTATTGTTCGCTCGTTCTGCATCAAAGGGGTACCAAGGTTTGGATTTCCAAAGATTATAAGTCTCGTTGGTCTCAAGTCCAACCCAACGCTATTAGCATTAGCTTGATGGTCTAATTCAGCTACGATTGAAAGATTAGGATTGTTGACAATAGCATTTTTAAGAGTAGCATAAGAAGTTTCAAAATCCTGTTTGCTTTCCTTTGTGATAATACCCTCCATAAATTCAACATTTTGATTAGAAGATTCCATTACGGGACTTTTGGAAACATCAGAAACTAAATTTTCTAGTGCATTTGAGAGTTTATCTAAGGTTGCTACTCCGTCTAAATTGTGTCTCGATCTTAAATAGGACACACTATTATATATCAAAATATCACTTTTATTGTCTGTTCTGTAAAAAAGAACTTTCTGCGGAAGATCTAATCCTGCCAATTGGTTCTCTTGCATTAAGGGAGTACCTAAAGTTGGGTTTCCAAAAAAAACTATTCTAGTATAATCTAATTTCAGCCCTACAGAGTTAGCATTTTTCGAATGATCTACTTGCGCTACAATACTAATAGCATCGTTCTTTCTTAGTTTTTGAATAAACTGATTGTATGCGCCTTGAATTGCAATTGCACTATTGGAATAATTGGTTCCTATTGGAAAATCTGCATTGTTTAAATTTTCGGATGTCTTAAAATTAGTTTGTGAAATATTATTTTCAGAAGAATCTATTTCATTTTGAGAGCAAGAATTTAAACCCAGCAATAAGCTGAAAAGTAGAATTGAATTTTTCATAAAAATTTGATTTACTGTAAATTAAGTCAAGAACCATAACGATATAAATTACTTTAACTTTTTTTAACCATTATAAGTTAAGGGTTTCAAAAATTAAAAAAAGTATAGATTATATGGAATTTGTTTCTTCAATAGAATTTCATTTCCCTAAGCGAGCTTCGATATATTAAAATTATTTTCCTGCCGAGATAAAGGCTAAAGCTCTTGGTTTTGACCAAATATTTTTTTTATTTATCAAGATAAAATTCATTAAATTCTTACAACCTTATTAGTTAAATTTTATAGAGTATTTGAAACTTATTAATTTATAATTTTTGTAGAACATATATGGGAATAAGCATTGTTTTCTTAAAGATAAAAGACCACTACGAATGAAGATATTAGACATGAGAATTTATATTAATTAACTGATTAACAGTGTGAATTTTTAGCAATAATTTATTGACAACATTTTTAAGCTATAAATTTTCGCATCAGTTGTTAGAAAGGATTCTAAAAATTAAAGGCAGCCAGAAGTTAGAAGTTTTTACTATATCATTTTTAAGAATCGATATAGTAATTACTAAACATACTTAGAATAAACTTCACCTTTCTATCTTCTTACACTGGTTTATCTGTAACATTTGTTACATAAATTAAAGATTTGAATTTTTAGATTTGTCAGATTTACTGTATTTATTACTTAAAATAAATCAACATTCTCATTTATTCTAGATATTTAAAGAAATTTTGAAATAATATTTTTTTGAAATGACAACATACCGCTCAATAGTAAAATCCATTGCTTATCTGTTTAGCTCACTTCTAGTTTTAACCATTATCATTTTCTCTGGGCTTTATTTATATAATAATAATCCTTATCTATTTATCGAAAAAAAAATAAGTGCTGAAGATTGGCAGCCTAAAGATATTGAAGCAGAACTTGATTTTGGATTTATGGATCCTCAGGTGAAGTATGGGTATCAATTAATTTCACAGTCCCCAAAATATATGGGGCCTCAGGCCGAAGATCCCTCCATGCATTTTGCAGGTAATAATTTGGCGTGTATGAATTGTCATTTAAAAGCAGGAACTCAAGCAGGTTCTGCATCTTGGGTAGGAGTGACAGAAAGATTTCCTGAATTTAGCGGTCGCTCCAACAGTAAAAGTACCATAGAGGGAAGAATTAATGGTTGTATGGAAAGGAGTATGGACGGAAAAAAACTTCCTACAGATTCTAAAGAAATGAAAGCTATAGTAGCTTATATGGAATGGTTGGGAGAAGGTTTACCACCCGAGCGAGAAAAGGAATTTAAAGGCTATGTTGCAATTGAGCTTCCTAATGTGGCAGTAGATCTGGATAAAGGAAAAGAGCTCTATCTAAACCAGTGTATGCTTTGTCATGGAGAAAATGGGCAAGGGGTAAAACTTGCCGATTCAACAAAAGGCTATCAATACCCTCCACTTTGGGGTCAAGATAGTTATAATACTGGTGCAGGAATGCACCGGGTAATTACCTCTGCTGAATTTATAAAAGGAAATATGCCATTTGGCGAGGCGACTTGGGATAACCCAAAATTAACCGATGAAGAGGCGTATCATTTAGCGGGCTATATAAACAGTTTTGAGAGGCCGGTAAAAAATAATACCCAAAATGATTATCCAGATAAAAAGTTAAAACCGGTTTCAACTCCATATGGCCCTTGGGAAGATTCATTTTCTGCCAACCAACATAAGTTTGGACCTTTTCCTCCTATTGTTAGGTATTATAAGGAGCAATACCAAATCACAAAAACTAAATGATGAATTTTAAAAATTTAGGTTATTTATTTTTACTTTTTCCATTCTTAAGTTTCGCTCAAGAATCCGAAGAATCAATTGTAAAGGGGAAATTTTCAGGACAATTGAGATCTTACTATATGAATACTTATAATAAAGGGGAGCTTAAGGACTTTACCGCTTTGGCTACCGGAGGCCATATTAAATATGAACTCAAACTCAAAGAAAAGTTAACCTTTGGAGGAGCAGTATATAATTCCAATAATTTAAATATACAAGATCTTAGGATTCCTGATATATCAACTGGACAATTAAGCCGGTATGAAGAAGGTTTGTTTGACCGAATAAATTTAGATAATAAAAATATTTTCGTTTTAGGCGAACTATATGCCAATTACAAGACTACCCAGCACGAATTTACTGTAGGTAGAATGAAAATTATATCTCCTTTAGTAAATCCACAGGATGGACGTATGATTCCTACTTTAGCTCAAGGTCTTTGGTATGCTTATAGCAGCCCCAAAACAAATAAAATACAAGCAGGTATATTTAATCAAATTGCACCAAGATCTACAGGAGAATTTTATTCAATAGGGCAGAGTATAGGAACTTATGGTTCCGGAAGAAATAAAAATGGAAAGCCGAGTTTATATGGAGGGAATACCGATTCAGATTATTTAGCTATCATCAATGCAGATTTTAAAATTACTCAAAATACTTCTGTAGAATTCTGGAATTATTATACAGACAATGTCTCTAATACCCTGTATTTAAAACCTAAATATCAAGTTTCAAAAAGTTTCAATATTGAAGCGGAATGGTTGCATCAAAATAGAATAAATAATGGTGGAAATGCAATTGATTCCCTAAGTTATTTTCAGAGCAACTCTTCTGATAATTTTGGTATAAAAGCAGCCTACGATTGGAGCAACTCTTCTCTTTCATTATCGTACAACCGAATCCCTAAAAAAGGTCAGTTTGTTTTTCCAAGGGAATGGGGTAGAGAATTTCTATTCAGTTTTCAAAAAAGAGAGCGCAGTGAAGGAACTGGAGATAATCATGCGTTGGTTGTCTATTATACTAATACACTTCCAATTGGCAAAGACAAATTAAATTTAATATCGATTATAAGTTTAGGGCATCAATGGAAACCTTCAGTTTTAGATCCTATTCTTAATAAATATGCTGTTCCAGATTATACACACATCAACTTAGATCTGTTCTTCGATATCAAAAAATGGAAAAATTTCAAACCAGAATTATTATTGGTAAGTAAGTTTGCAAGCGGGGATTTCCCAGACAATCCAAATTTCTATTTAAATAAAACTGATCTATTTCATTTAGATGTAATTTTGAATTATAATTTTTAGAACACACCTGCGATATCAAGCTATCCTATTTTAAAGAGGGATTTTAATAATTCCCCATTAATGAATTTTTATATAAAAGAAATACAACAAGAGCTTGGTGAAATTTGAAAATTCATAAATACAATAAGACCGCTTAAAAATTTTGTCTAATAAATATACTTTCCACCTCTGAAATAATACATTCAAAAAACTAAGTTAATTAGATTCTCGCTAAATATTTGCGATTTCAACTAACTTGTGAGCTTTCAAAATACGAATAGTTCTGCCCTTAGTTTCTATAATATCCTCATTTTTAAATTCTCTTAAAAATCGTACTAGTGTTTCAACAGCGGTTCCTAGAATATTTGCCAGATCCTCGCGGGTAAGGGTAATTTCAACAATTTCATTGGGCTTCTCACTTGCTTTAAATTTATCTCTTAAAATAAGTAATGTAAGTGCAAGTCTCTCTCTTACCGTTTTATGAGCTATACTTAGTATGTTGTTTTCAAGAACAGCAAATTCATGGCTTAAATTTTTTAGAAGTTTACTGGATAGAACTTTAGATTTCTCAAGTAATTCCAGAAATTTATTGCCGGGAATAAATCCTACTTTTATATCCTCTAAAGCCATAGCTGAATCTGAAAATGTTTCTTCGCTTAATAATGCAGGATATCCCAAGAGCTCACCAGTATTGCATATATAAATTATATGTTCCCGACCATCCTTATCTACTTTAAACTTTTTTATCTTTCCTTCAATTAGGTAAAATATTCCGGAAGGATAAGATCCTTCTATAAAAACCATATCTCCTTTACTATATTTTTTCAGGAGCATTACCGACTTTATAAAATTTTGATCCTCCTTAGGTAATTCTTCAAAAATAGAATGGCTCTTAAAATGATAATCATCGATAGGAAAACCTATACTTTCTGACATTTTAAATAAATTTCGTTCTAACCAAAGGTAAATAAAGATCTCTGCTATCAATAGAAAACTTGATCAAGATCAAGTTTTTATCAAATATGTATCAAGAATTTAGAATATACCTAACCTTACTTTTGACTTGAAAAAAACATACTATGAGTATTTTAGATAAATCAACAAAAAGTAATGCTTTAAAATCTCTAAGAGATAAACATATATTTTATAATCTACCCCCCGAGATCCTAATAGAAAAAACACTTAAATTAAATCAAGGTTTAATAACCGAATCTGGGGCTTTAGCAGTAAATACAGGAACTTATACTGGACGCTCCCCAAAGGATAAATTTATTGTAAAAGACGAAATCACAAAAGATACTATTTGGTGGGGTGATGTAAACCAGCCTCTTGAGACTGAAGTTTTCGAAAATCTTTATAGAAAAGTCATTTCTTACCTCGAAAATAAGGATGTTTATATCCGGGATTCTTACGTCTGTGCCTCTAATGAATATAGATTAAATCTTAAAATAGTCACTGAAACTCCTTGGCAAAATCTTTTTGCTAATAATCTTTTTCTAAGACCTACAAAACCTGAACTTGAAAATTTTGTTCCAGATTGGGAAATAATTGTTGCATCGGGTTTTTATGCTAATCCTGAGATAGATGGCACACGACAGTCAAATTTTACAATCATAAATTTTAAACGTAAAAAAATCTTAATCGGTGGAAGTGCCTATACTGGAGAGATTAAAAAGAGTGTGTTTACAATTTTGAATTTTATTTTACCAAAAGAAAGAAAAGTTCTTCCTATGCATTGTTCTGCTAATAGTAGTGCTAAAAAAGATACAGCTATATTTTTCGGACTTTCTGGCACTGGAAAAACAACTCTCTCCGCAGATCCAGAAAGAGAACTTATTGGAGATGACGAACATGGCTGGGACGACACCAAAATTTTTAATTTTGAAGGTGGCTGTTATGCTAAATGTGTAAACCTCACCCAAGAAAAGGAACCTCAAATATTTAATGCGATAAAAAAAGGAACCTTACTCGAGAACGTGGAGTTCTATCCTGGAACCAATAAAGTAGATTATTCTAATACCAGCATTACGGAAAACACCAGGGCAGCATATCCTCTCCATTTTATTAATAATGCTATTGTTCCCTCAATTGGAGATATACCAAAAAACATATTCTTTCTTACCTGTGATGCTTTTGGAATTTTACCCCCTATTTCAAAATTAACTCCAGGTCAAGCTATGTATCATTTCATATCAGGCTATACCGCAAAGGTTGCCGGAACAGAGGCAGGAATAAATGAACCACAAGCGACTTTCTCTGCCTGTTTTGGTGAACCCTTTTTACCCCTTCATCCTACTGAATATGCAGAAATATTGGGAAATAAGATAAAAGAACATAATGTAAAAGTTTGGCTAATTAATACTGGTTGGTCTGGTGGAGAATATATAGTTGGAGAACGCATTAAATTGAGTTATACCCGAGCAATGATAAGTTCTGTTTTAGAAGGGAAACTAGAAAATGCCGAATATAATGAAGATGATTATTTCGGACTCGCAATACCTTCTTCGTGTCCAAACGTACCTACAGAAATATTAGATCCAAGAAATACTTGGATTGATAAATATAGATATGATGCAATTGCAGAAAATCTTGCTTCGATGTTTAAAACCAACTTTAAGAAATATTCTGAATTTGCTAATGCTGAAATTTTAAAAGGTGGACCGAGTATTAAAAGTCATAGTCTTTAAAGTTACTACTGTTTTACATTCTAGAATATTAATACATTCTTATGAGCAATTCATATAGAGAAAGAACATTAAACAATTTGGCTATTGAAAAATTAAAGCGGCTTGGATTTACGAATGTAGATGTGCATACTCTTCTTGAAGATGAAGTATACCGTAGTTACTATGTGAAAATGCTGAAAAATATATTGAGCAGAAAAAATTGTTGGGAAACAACGATTAAATCCATTCTAAAAAAAGCAAGAAAATTAGAAGAATAAAACATGATTAGAGAAAAAATCATCTTTGAAAATAAAAAATTAAAAGTTCCTCCGTTTCCAATTATTCCGTACATAGAAGGAGACGGTGCTGGCCAGAGTATTTGGAAAGCAACTAAAGATGTAATTGATACTGCTATTGAGATAGCATACGGAGGGGAAAGAAAAATATTTTGGAAACAGGTTTATGCCGGGGAGAAAGCATTTTCTAAAAAAGGAGAATGCTTACCAATAAGAACCCTGGAAAATATTAAGGAACACTTAGTTATTCTTAAAGGTCCATTAAATACAATCATTGCTGGAAAAACAAGATCTATTAACCTTGCTCTTATACAAGAACTTGAGCTTTTTGCACATGTTATTCCTATAAAATTTTATAAGGATTCCAGTTTCCTTGCAAAAAATTCTGAACTATTAGATATAGTATTATTCCATGAAAATACTGAGAGATTCATGGAAGCGAACGAATGCTTTAATGCATTGCCAAATACAAGTAATTTCAAAAAAGAAATCAACTATAGCTCACCTACTAATTTAGTAGCGGGGAAAGCTGTCTCCAAATTAATTGCACAAAGAATTATTAGAGCAGCGATAAAATATGCGATTGAAAATAATAGACATTCTGTAACAATTGTAAATAATACAGATAATATAGAATTCAGTAATGTTGAATTCAGAGATACCGCATATCAGCTAGCAAAAGCAGAATTTGGTGCTATATCTTATAAATTTGGATCCTGGATGGTGATTAAAAAAGAAAATTACCAAATAATAATCAAGGATGTTCAAGCTGATATTTTTCTGAAAGAATTTATTTTAGAACCGTTACAATATGATGTTATTTTAACGCCAAATTCAAATGAAAATATCATCTCTGATGCCTTAACACAGCTTGTTAATGGCAATAGTTTTACTCCCAGCGCTAATATTAATTATGAAACTGGTGTAGCAATATTTGAAGTTCGTAGTGCAACAGCTCTTAGAAATACAGCTTCAGAAAAAGAAAATCCTTCTTCGCAAATTCTGTCAGGAGTAATGATGTTAGAATATATGGGATGGTTTGAAGCAGCAAATTTTATTCTGAAAGGATTTGAGGGTGCTATAGCCAAAAATACATTAAGCTCTGATCTTAAGAGGTCAACAGTAAGAACAACAGCATTAAAATGCTCCCAGTTTGGAAAGGAAATAATATATAATATGTGATTTATTTAATGGATTTAAACCCTGAAATCCTAAAGCTTAGAGTAATAAATTTTCCTCAAAGCTTAATATTGCAATAAGAAAATTATGACGAAAGGCACCAAACTATATAGTATTATAAATTTAAAATGTCCTCGCTGCCAGAAAGGAGATTTATTTATAAATACAGGCTGGATTGTTTACAAGCAAATTCTCGATATGCCTGAAGAATGCAGTAATTGTAACCTCAGCTATAATGTAGAACCCGGTTTTTACACTGCTGCCTTATGGATAAGCTATCCAATAGTACTTGTAGTTTTTATTCCATTGATAATTCTTGGATTCTCCTTAAAAAGTCTTCACATGTTTTTCACAGTTCTTTACCCTGGGATCGTCGTTCTATCTTTATTGTTTCAAATTCCATTAATGCGTTTCACCAGAGCAATTTTATTAAATATGCATGTCGATTTTAATAAACATTTTTAACAATCTAGAGAAATGGAAATTCTACAATAACATTAGCATAAAATGAAAACAGAATTCACCCCGAAGCTATTTACGCTGCTTAAAGAAGGTATTACAAAAAAACAGCTATCCAATGATATTTTATCCGGAATTATAGTTGGCATTGTGGCATTACCTCTCGCTATAGCTTTTGCAATCGCATCTGGGGTATCGCCAGAAAAAGGATTAATAACAGCGGTAATAGCCGGAATCACAATCTCTCTACTTAGTGGTAGCCGTGTACAAATTGGAGGTCCTACAGGCGCTTTCATTATAATTATTTATGGAATTGTTCAGGAACATGGAATTGGAGGACTTACCATTGCAACCTTTATGGCTGGATTTATAATTATTGGTTTTGGTTTAGCCCGGATGGGAAATTATTTAAAATTTATCCCCTACCCTCTCATTGTAGGATTCACCAGCGGAATTGCAGTAATTATCTTTTCATCACAAATCAAAGACTTCTTTGGGTTAAATATGGGAGAAGTTCCAGTAGATTTTATTGATAAATGGGAAACCTATACAAGTAATTTTTTAAAAGTAAACTGGCAAGCGTTCAGCATCGCGATAGCCACAGTGATTATTTCATTAAAATTCAGCAAAATTAGTCCAAAGATCCCGGGGTCTATTGTTGCTATAGTAATTAGTACCGTAGTAGTCTATTATTTTAATTTACCTGTAGACACCATAGAAAGTAGGTTTGGAGAAATCCCGAACAGCATTTCTCTTCCTGAAATCCCTAATATAAATTTCGCCATTATTCAACAATTAATTCAGCCTGCAATTGCTATTGCACTCTTGGGAAGTATTGAATCCCTACTTTCGGCTGTTGTAGCGGATGGGATGACGGGAGGGCGACACCGATCTAACATGGAGTTGATAGCTCAGGGAACTGCAAATATTTTTTCTGGATTATTTGGTGGTATTCCTGCCACTGGCGCAATTGCAAGAACAGCCACAAATATTAAAAATGGAGGAAGAACTCCAATCGCAGGTATTATTCATGCGATTGTTCTTTTGTTAATAATGCTATTATTTGCTCCGGTAGCTAAATTAATTCCGCTCTCTTGTTTAGCCGGAATATTAGTCGTGGTAGCATGGCATATGGGAGAATGGCATCACTTTTTTTCCTTATTGAAAAGCAATAGATTGGATGTAATTGTACTTTTAACCACATTTTTTCTTACTGTATTCTTTGATTTGATATTAGCCATAGAAATTGGGATGATCCTTTCCAGCTTTATATTTATGAAACGAATGAGTGAGGAAACGACATTTGAGAATACTGCGCATTTATTAAAATATAATGAAATTTATAAAGAGAAATTATTTGAAGAAGAAATTCCAGGAATTCCTAAAGGAATATTAATGTATGAGATTAATGGTCCTTTATTTTTTGGAGCGTCCCAAAAATTTCAGGAAGTAATCACCGATTTAAATTTTAAAACTGAAGTGCTTGTTTTAAGAATGAGAAATGTTCCATTTATAGATGCATCAGGAATGAACAGGCTAAAAGAAATTTGTCTTCAATTCAAAGAAAATAAGACACAAATAATAATCTCTGGTGCAAACCGAAAGGTTAAGAAAGAGCTTCTAAAAGCAGATGCATATTCTTTAATTGGTAAACATAATATTACTGACAATATCAAAATAGCGATAGAAAGAGCTAGATATCTCTTAAAAGAAAATAATAAATCTTGAAAGATTTAATTCAAAATAAATTGAACATAATAAAATGCAGTATAAACAGAAATTGAAATGTATAAACACTTCACAAAAGAATTAGATTCACTGGATCCGATAATTAAGGAAAGGGTATTCGAAATCATAGAATCGTTGATAATCAAAGGAAAATATATAGAAGGTGAATCATTGGAGCAAGCCATTATAAATGCTAAGGAATGGTATTATGATTTGATAGAAGAATGATGTTTAGGTGAAATTTAATCCCAAACATCTTTTCTCCACTATTTAGAAATCCTTTGTTTTACGTCTAGGGTATTTAACAACTAGGATGAAGTCACAAAAACTGGGTCAATACAAAAACTTGTGGGGTAATAGAAAATGGGAGAACTTTGCTTTAAAATTTCCATGCCCTCAGATACCTTATTAGCGATAGCCAATTTATTGCTTCCCGAAGTACTTGTAACCTATTTTGATCTGACCAAGCACGAGATCAAGGGTGAAGAGCTACACTTCTATTTTATCGAACTCAATGAGGTTCCAAAGGAATTTATCGGGATCAAGCTTCAGTCTAAAGGTTTCTTCACAGAGGCTACTGTTCAGGATTTTCCCATACGAGGAAAGAATGTTTTTTTACACATAACCCGACGCAGATGGCTCAATGAGGCTACCGGCAAAGTAGTTACAAGGGATTGGAGTTTAGTGGCAAAAGGAACTAGGATAACTAGTGAGTTTGCTGCTTTTTTAAAAGAGATCTGTCAGTAACAATGCCTCTAG
>NZ_APHJ01000025.1 GCF_000403785.1 Gillisia sp. CAL575 | reverse complement strand
GGAGCCAATCCAATATAACCCGCTAAATGTTTAAGCGTGTTGAAACGTCTTATATCACCCAGCTCAGACAAAATCCCTACCGCTACAATCCCTCCAATGCCCGGAACACTTCTTAACAAATAGTAATCTTTCTTGAAATGTTTTCGGCAATAGGCCCTTAATTGACTTGATACATCCCGAAGCTCTTTATCGATAAATCGGAAAGTTCGCATTTTGCTAGCCATGGTTTCCTGTGCGGTGGGGTAATTGAATTCTTGGCTATCCACCCAATGACGAAAAGCATGGCTCCAGTGATCATTATCAAATTCTGCAGGAACTTTAATTCCGAAATATAGCAAGTGCATCTTAATCCTACTTTTTATTCGACGAAAGTCTTTGACTAACTCATTGCGACGGCGAAACAGACTACGTAATTCTTCTCGTTCTATATCTGGAACAGTGATACCATCCAGACGGCCATCTTTAAGCTCTCGGCTAATGAGTTGCGCATCAATACGGTCTGTTTTAGTGTAGCGCTCCTTTCCTTTACGATGGATATCAGCAGGGTTCACAACTAGAGATTTCCAACCATAGCTCTCAAAACTACGATGGGCAGAATACCCACAGCAACCAGCCTCATAAGCAGTAGTTACTTGGTGATCAGAAAAATGTTTCTGAACGTACTCATATAACTTCTCAGGATCTGGAGGCATTGTAAAAGATTTACCGCCAAAGAGATCGGTGCTGCAATGTATTTTCCAGCTTCTCTTGTGAATATCAATTCCTATGAATAACTTTGGTAATGCAGTAACTCGGGTTTCCATATCTTTAGTTTTTATCGTGATTATTAAAGATACTCGATTACTGCTTTTTCATGGATGCTAACAGCAAATAGCGGGTAATTAGGTGAAAATTACTATTTTAGAGAATAAGTAAAAAACAACAATGCCGACAAGAAAGCGTCCCTACTCCACGTTACTTGCGTTAAACAAGACTGTTGTGTTCATATTAATAAAACGAAATCGATGAATAAAGTACTGATCGCATTATTGACAATTATCTCTTTCAATTGTCAAGGACAAGAAATCGAAAAATTCAACCTCGGATTTGAAAATCAAAAAGAGGAAAAATCACTCTCCGATGGATGGCTCAAATGGGGTAACTATGAACTAACAATAACTGATACGTCTCATTCGGGAAAAAAATCAGGAAAAATCACATCAGACCAAGAAGGTAGTTCTTTTGGAAGTATCGCTTATAAAATCCCAGCAAACTATGAAGGAAAAGAAATAAAACTTGAGGGTTTTATGAAAATGAAAAATGTTGAAAATGGATTTGCGGGTTTGCTGTTGCGAGTTGACGGAAATGGAGGTTCTTTGGCATTTGACAACATGCAAAATCAAAATGTGACAGGAACAAGAGATTGGCAGAAATATACAATAACTCTCGACTATCCAGAGGGAGCTGAAAATATATTTATTGCAGGAATACTTACAGGAAAAGGAGAAGCTTGGTTTGACGATTTTACTTTATCAATTGACGGTAAAAATGTTCAAACGTTAAAAGAAGTAGAAAAAGAGTTGTCAAAAGCACAGCTTGACAAGGAATTTGATAATGGGTCTTTAATTGAGCTATCTAATTTGACCACTGAAAATATAGAAAACCTCGAATTATTAGGCAGAGTTTGGGGATTTCTTAAATATCATCATCCTGAAATTGCGAAAGGGAACTACAATTGGGACTATGAACTTTTTAGGTTTTTACCAAAATACATTGAGGTAGAAAATAATAAAGAAAGAGATAAACTTATCATTGATTGGATTAATTCACTTGGCAAAGTAGAAGAATGTACAAAATGTGAACCAGCAAATAAAAATGCATTCCTGAATCCTGATTTAGAATGGATTAACAATCAAAATGAAGAACTTAAAAACGAGTTATTTCACATATATAATAATCGTTCTCAAGCCAAACACTATTATATTGGAATGACTGCAAATGTTGGAAATCCTAATTTTAAAAACGAAAATCCATATTCAAATATGTCCTTTCCCGATGATGGATTTAGATTATTATCGCTTTATCGCTATTGGAATATGATAAACTACTTTTTTCCTTACAAACACCTAATGGATGAAGATTGGAATAAAAAATTAAAAGAATACATTCCTCTTTTTCTTAAATCAAAAGACGAGTTAGAATACGAATTGACAGCAGTTCAAATAATTGGAGATATAGAGGACACTCACGCAAATCTTTGGGGCGGAGCGGACAAAATTGATGAATGGAAAGGCTCAAACTATCCACCAATAATAGTACGTTTTATAGAAAACAAATTAGTTGTAACAGATTATTACAACGAAGAAATAAAAAACCAAGTTGGACTAAAAATTGGAGATGTCATTACCAAAATAAATGGCAATCTTATTGACAAAATTGTAAAGGAAAAATCCAAATATTATCCAGCTTCAAATGAGCCAACAAGATTAAGAGATATTTCGGCAGACCTTTTACGTACAAATTCAAATAATATTGAAATTGAGTTTGTTTCGAGTAATCCTAACCTCCAAACAAAGACAATTAAACTATACCCAAAAGATAGCCTGGACATTTATAGTTGGTATAGAAGAAATGATACCAAATCTTTTAAAATGTTAGACAATAACATAGGTTATGTAACACTTCAAAACATCAAAGAAGAAGACATTCCCAATATAAAAAGTGAGTTTAAGGATACAAAAGGAATTATTATTGACATTCGCAATTATCCGTCTACTTTTGTTCCTTTTAGTTTAGGCTCATTTTTTGTTTCGTCATCGACACCTTTTGTGAAGTTTACTAACGGGAATGTTAATAATCCAGGTGAATTTACATTCACAAGTAATTTAGAAATACCAAGTCAAGGTAAAACCTATAAAGGAAAGCTGATTGTTTTAGTCAACGAACTATCCCAAAGTCAGGCAGAATATACATCAATGGCATTTAGAGCAGGCGATAATACCACAATTATTGGAAGTACAACAGCAGGAGCAGACGGAAACGTGTCAACAATTGTGTTGCCAGGTGGATTAAGAACAATGATTTCAGGCATTGGAGTAAATTACCCAAATGGAGAAGAAACCCAACGAATTGGAATAGTTCCAGACATAGTGGTTAAGCCAACTATCGATGGTATTAGAAAAGGAAAAGATGAACTGCTGGAAAAAGCGATTGAAGTAATTTTAAAAGAATAAAAACCTGCACAAAACATCATTTAACAGCGAATAGCGAATATTAAAGTTAAAAGTGCTATTCTAAACACCAGGCAAAAAAAACAATGCTGGCAAGAACGTGTCCCTAATCCACGCTACTTGTCTTAATTAAGAGCGTTTGCAAAAATTTAAGTCAGACAAATTTTAAGATTTGATCTTTAAAATATAGAATAATGAAAAACGTGATTTATTCACTTACTTTAATGGTATTTTTTTCGTCGTTTAGTTCTGATGATTCAAACAAAACTGGCTTAGATAATTTGACTCTAGAATGGAAAAGAACCGAATCTTTTGTAAGTGCGGCAGGACCACTATTAGTGATTTGGATTATTTACCTTGTCTATATGATAATTACAAAAAAGGAAAAGGAAAAAATAACAGAATTATTTTTTTTGGGATTATTTTTTCTCGCTATTTGGACCGTTTTTTACCTATTAATATTTTAAAATGCTGTTTATAAAAACTTATTTGCAACCGACTTATTTAGGGCGATTACCAACGCCTGATAGTCCTGCGGACAATCAGGACCCCCAACTCGCATTGTTTTTATAAGAGACTTTGGCGAAAATTTAAATACACTAACAATAAAAAAATCTACAAATGGACAAAATATTGATAATATTAATAGCGATAGCAATTTTTCTAATATTCAATCCCATTTATTATATAAATATGAGGGGTTATGTGGGAAAAGCATTCGGTAAAAAGTGGTTGAAAATTTGGGTAAACAAGGTTTATTTCTGGCAAAGTTCCTTGTTTGTTAGTTCTGCAGGTACGTTTTTAATAATGTTCATTCTAAAAGGGTCAATATTTTGAATTTTTAAACCAACCTGAGTTTACACTTTATTTTTAATTCATCGATATGAACGTTAAAGGACATTTATAATTTGTGTTGTCTCAGTATGATCTGAACAAATTAATAAATAAGATAAAAACTTTTGCCAACAACATATAAAAACAATTCTCAAATCTGTCTTAAATAGAAATACCGTGCTCACATATAATGGTTGATTGTCCTGCGGACAATCAGGCTCACCAACTCGCACTGTTTCAATACGAGACGTTTTCATAATAATGGAATAACTTAAATAACAAACCAAATGAGACATTTTTATTTAACATTCTTTGTAATTTTCACTTTATCATTCTCTTTGCATGCCCAAAGTCAAGATACGCTAATAGACGTTGGAGGTTATAAAATGTATTTTAACATTATGAAAGGAAAAGGAACTCCAATTCTTTTTGAAGCTGGTGCGGGTGATGATAGTTATGTTTGGAACAATATATTAGAAAAGATTCATAATGTTACAGGTACAACACTAATTACTTATGACCGGTCTGGATTTGGACAAAGTGAATTAAATCCAAATTTGATAAACGATATGGATTTTGGAATAGAAAATGGTATTAAAGAATTGGAGACAGGTCTTTCCATGTTGGGTTACAACAATGAAATTATTCTGGTTTCCCATTCATACGGTGGATTATATAATTTGTTATTCGCTCGTAAACATCCTGAAAATGTGCTCTCGGTCATTTTAATAGATGCTACTCTTAGTGATTTCTGGAATGAGGAATTACTGACAATGAGAGATATGAATTTTGATATGAGTACTATAAAAAAGCCTTCAGGCGATTATTATTTGAATTCAAATTTCAATGAAACAATGCGCTATACGAGAAATATGCAGTTCCCAGAAAACACCGCAATTACAAATGTTTTTCCTGAAAACTCCTTTCAAAATTTCCCGGAGATTCTTTCAAACAGGTGGAAAAAACTCCACGAAGAGCTTGGTGAAAATAAGGAGAATGTAAAAAATATTATAGCCAAGGGAAGTGGTCATGCTGTATTTCAAGATAACCCTGCGTTAATCATCAATACCATAATTAAAGCGTACTCAGAAACGGTAGACGAAGATCAACAAAATGCGCTGTTAAATAAGGTTCTAGATAATGCAATAGAATTATCTATTGAAGCTAAGGTAAATAATCGTTCTGAACATGATTTGAATGAATTAGGTTATTCATTTTTGAGAAATGAAGAATTAGATAAGGCTTTAGAAGTTTTTAAATTAACTGCAATTTTATATCCAGATAGTTTTAATGCATATGATAGTTATGGTGAAGCCTTATTGATGGCAAATAAAAAAGAAGAAGCAATTGAAATGTATGAGAAATCAATTGAATTAAATCCAGAAAACGAAAATGGAAAAAAAGTATTACTACAAATGAAACAAGAATAATTATATACAATATCGGATAATTTCAAATAGCGGGTTAATTGAATGTAAAATGCTATTCTAGACACCCGGCAAAAAAAAACAATATTGCTGGCAAGAACGTATCCCTACTCCACGCTACCTGCGTTAAACAAAACCGTTGCCGCGATAAATCTTAAATAATTACTTGAAAAAGAAAAAATGGTTAAAATTTAAAAGGTATATTTTAAATTAGCATTATTGAGAGTAATTTAAAACTGAAAATAATTCTAAACAAAATCAAAATAATAACACAAGATTATGAAATTCAATATTAAAGTTAGAGATGTGAAATTTTTTATATTAGGAATTTTTGCTTTCTTTATTTTTTCTGTTATATATGACTGGAAAGATAATGTAAAATCATTCAGAGAAGGATTTGCAAAAGGCGAACAAGCAAACTTTATAACTAGATAAGTATGAATGGCAGAATAAAATCTGGTTTGGTCATCCTAAATGCACTTCTAATATTAGCCATAATTATAGGTCAATATGAATTATTAGAACCAAAAACGGTCATTGATATATTTATAATCCCAGCATTTATAATTTCAATTTCACTATTTCTATTCAGTAAAAAATCCGCAAAAGAAAAAGGTTAAAGAATAAAATCAGGAAATAGGTACTGCAGGTAACATCGCTTATCGTAAATAACGGGCAATTAAGTGAAAAGAGATATTTTAGACATCAACTAACAAACAACAAAGCGGCAATTACATGTCCCTATTAAACCCACTTAAATTAATTAAGACGTCGTGCAAAATTTATAACAATAGTCGAAATGTCATGAAAAAATCCGTTTTCTGTCTCCTTATTATATTTTCTATAATGGGTTGCTGTAGAGATCAAATTGTCTCTATTTATAAAATTCCCGTAGACCAACAATATTTAATTCCTTTTGAGCAAGATGCTGGTTTGACTTATATAAGCCAACAAAACATTGCTTTCTCTGCGAACGCTAAACAAAAAAAAATACAAATTCTTGAAGAAAGATCTGGTCCAGATAGTTGTAATTTATGGACCTTTGAGGTATTGAAAAGCTCAATTTTCATAAACATATTTGAGTTAAAATTTGAATTCATCCTCTCTAGAGGATTCAACGATGATGAACTTATCTTGTCTATGAAGAGATTATTCAAAAGTGGATCACATCAAGATTATCGAATAGTAAATGCAAATGGTCAAAATCACTTTAGTGAAGATCTATTTACAGAAATTGAAATAAATGGCTTTACTTTCAATAATGTATTGATTTTTAAAACATCCCTCCTGTCCGAAATAAATCAAGTAATTTACTCAGCAGAAAATGGAATTGAATATATAGATTTTGACGATGGTAGATATCTCAAGCTAAATAGATAATAAAAGTTTCACGACCTGATTTTGTGGCACATAGCGGGCGATCTCGTGAAAATCCTAAGTCGGTTACCTGCTATGATTCAATTAAGATTACTATAGTAATAAAAATAACTGCTCATTTATTAAAATTTTCATAGTTTTAAAATTATAAATTAGAGTGTTATGAATAAGAAACGAATTCAACTTCCTTTTATAATTAAAGCTTCATTACTAATTGTGTTTTCAATTCTGTTCCTCGGACAAATTGCTTATTATTTTGGACGATTATTTAATAATTGTCTGTAAAAAAGCTTGACTTAACGATTGAAACATAAAAATATAAATATGCAAAACTTCCAAAAAATATTAAAAGTAATAGGAGTAATTGCGTTTGTAATAATTACCATTTTTATACTAGATTATTTTTTAGAAGTGGCTCTTGGTGCTTGGAATAATCCAATATAAACTTTAATTATATATGACTGAAACAACATTCCATATTGATTCCCATCAAATAAAATTTGAAAACTCAATATTTAGTAAAGAAAAAGTTATTCTCGATGGAGAAGAAAAATCAAGTCGCTATTCATTTATTGGTACAAAACATAAGTTTAAAATTGAAGTGAAGATTTCTCAATAATTACTAAATACAATATGTTTGATAAATCGGTTATACAATTAAAAGTCTTGAAAGAAAATAATCTAATACAAGAAAGATCTATAAAATTAAGTTTTAAAGATCGTTTGCCTTGGATCATTCTAGGAATAATTTCTGGGATAATATCTTATCAATTGCTCAATCTGATAGTAAAAGTAATTTAGAACTTAATTAAGCTGCTAGTATTCAACACTATTTAAATTATCTGTTACGCACAAATAGCGGGCATTATTGTGAAAATCCTAAGTCGGCTACCTGCCTTAATCCAAACCTTTCCAAGCAAGATTCATTATGATTGTATCAAATACAGAGCCTTATCTAACTAAAAGAATTATTGCCACTATAATTGATTATGGACTGTTTTATTTGTTCTGAATGATTTATATCGGGTTTTTTGGCCACGATACTGGAGATGGTGGACAAGAGGTAAATGGAGCAATGACCTTACCTATTATTCTAGTATGGTTTATATATTTTGTGCTATCTGAAATTATTTTTTCTGCAACATTGGGACATCAACTTTTTGAACTAGAAGTTAGACAGACAGATGGAAGTAAAATTTATTTTACTCAGGCTATAAAGAGAAGATTTTTAGATCCCATAGATATTTTTATTTGGGGAATTCCAGCAATTATTGCAATTAAAAATACTGACAAGAATCAAAGACTTGGCGATTTATGGGCTGAAACAGTTATAATGAAAATTGTAGATAAGAAAACTAACGTTAAAGTAAATTAAAATTCAAACGAAACAGGTAGCATCTGATAAATGTATACGTCCGACATTTGGTAAAAAAGTAAAATTTCATAGATCTACATCCTTGAAAATCTAGACCGATCTAATCAATAATTATTATAAAGATCACTCTCTTCGTTAATAAGTGTTTATAACTAGTAGACTAAAGAGTTAGGAGCTTTAGAAAAATAGAATTATGTTTGAAACACGGAAATTCCAGTTGCCCTACCCATTTAGAGTTTCTCTCTTGTTATTAAGAAATATTTTGTCTTGAGATTCTGGGGTTTTAGTATTTAAAAATAATGATATATGCATGTGCAAAATTTAAAATAAGATTTGAAATACTTAAAATTACCCCTTCTGACTTTGCTTTTTATTTCAACTTTAAATAGTTGTAATCAGAAAGAAGAATTAAAAAATTCCAATGAAAAATCAGTTTCAAAATTCACTGAGAAACAACAAGATTCTTTAAAAGAAATTTATCTTAAAAACGGGGCTTGGCAAACCGATGTTTATTCTCAGGAATGGCAAAATGAAATAGATAAAGGACTGGAAGTAGATTCTACATTAGCTTATTTCTGGCAACAGAAAGCTATGCCACTTTTCAAGCAAAGCAAATACGAGATAGGAATGACTTTTATTGATAAAGCAGTAAAATACAATCCTGAAAGATGGCAAAACTACCGAGCCTTTATTAAGTGTATATTTTCTAAGCAATATAAAGATGCTATTAATGATTTTCAAGATTATCAGGAGACCTATGGTTATGGCTTTGTAATGGATCACTCTTACGATTTTTACATTGCATTGAGCTATTTGCAACTCAGTGAATTCGAGGAAGCAGAAAAATTATTTGAGAAAGATTACCAAAGAACCCTTGATAAAAAAGGTGAAGACTGGCTACATCATTTAGACCTATTTTACTATGGAATTAGCAAGTATGAACTAAAAAAATATGATGAAGCCTTAGTATTATTTGATCAAGCATTAGCGCGATATCCCCAATTTTCAGATGTTCAATATTACAAGGCCAAAATCCTTTATAAATTAGGAAAACCAGAGGAAGCCGATAGCGTGTATAAAAGCGCAAAGGAATATGCACGGAAAGGCTTCTCGATTAATGAAGACAATGTAGTTTATGAAAGATATCCCTATCAAATTAGGTGGAATTAGACTTTTTATAGCTAGTTCTACTCAAAAGTAATTTTGAAGATTTAAAAATTCACAACATTGCATACAAGTTTGCATGCTTGCACATAACAGTTAATATAATCAAGACCAATAGCAACCAGTATCATCCAGTATCAACCAGAAATTATGAAAAGAGAATTGATTTTCTTACTTGGGATTTTAATTTTAGCCTGTAATCAAAATAAAAAAGAGGATTTAAGAACTGAGTCTAAATCTGATACTTTAATAAAGAATCCTGAAAATTTTGACTGGCTATTAGGTAAATGGAAGCGACTAAACGAAGATGAAGGGAAAGATACTTTTGAATACTGGGAAAAAACAAATAAGACTGAATACTCCGGGATAGGCTTTACCATGCAAAATGGAGACAATTTTAAGCAAGAAAATATTCGACTTACAAAAGGAGCAAAATTTTGGGATCTAGTCGTTAAAACTCCCTATGAAGAATCAATTATATTTAGAGGAACCAGTTATACAAAAACTGAATTTATTTGTGAAAATAATGAAATCGAATTTCCAAACAGAATAAAATATTGGATAGATGGCAATCAATTAAATGCTACAGTTTCTGGAGGAGAAATGAAAATATCATTTGAATTTGAAAAACTGAACAAATAAAAGCCCTAGGTAATCATTAGTATATTTTTTTAACCAAATAATGATAAACCAAAGCCTAATCCTGATAAATAGGATCACTCCCCTACACCGCCCCTATTGGGATTTACACGACACCAATAATTTTAAATTTAATTTAAATCTACAAATTACATATTTATGAAAACAATATCAATATTAGTTATTCTAGCGCTATTTGCAATTACAACAAATGCGCAAGAGGAAAAATCTTATAAAACAGAAAAAGTCTGGAGAGTTAATTTTCTAAATCCTGCCTTAGAATTGGAACTCCCAACAGGAAATTATTCAACATTTTCAGCCGCTTTTGGAATTGGATATGGAGGAGGATATCCCGATTTAACTTCAGGAGCAAATGGGATTATTTATATTATTGCGCCATTTGTAGATTTACAACAAAAATGGTTTTATAATATTGATAAGCGGGTTAGAAAGGGAAAAACTGTAGATAACAATTCAGGAAATTTCATTTCTGCGAGAATAATAAGTCGGGGTCCGTCTATTGCAGATAACGTTTTTAGAACATCGGACTATGATTGGGCTGTAGGACCAACTTGGGGAATACAAAGAAAATACGGGAAAAATTTTCATTTACTATTTGATATTGGACCTCAATATTATATAGGTGTAGAAGGTAGAGGGAATATATTTCCGGTTATGTTTCAGCTTAATTTAGGATTTGATTTATAAACTGAGATTAGTAAGGCTGAATAAACTTAATTGTTTAAATCTCTAAATTGCAGGACAAAATTCTAATAAAGAATTCGACTACACATATTATTCTAAGCACTATTATATGTAATTACTCGAGGGAGTTGGGTTAAGGAAAAGCAAGGCTAAGATTATCTATAATTCGATATTCATCAAAGAGTTTTATAAGTAAAAGTGTAACACTTCAAAAAAAGTACTGTCTTTATAAAAAGTATAATCATTAAAATTTCAGCAAATGTTTAAAGATCAAAAGATTATTCCATTAAAAAAGATAGTAAAAATAACAAGTTTAGCAGTTCTGGCATTCCTGTTTTGCTCAAATTATTCCATTGCTCAATCTAAAGTTATTGATGTCGAAGCTTTTGACAAGGTTATTATAAGCCCAAATATTGAAGTCATTTTCGTAGAAGGAAACAAAGAATCTGTGAGTATTGAATTTATTACAGTACCAATGGATAAGCTGAATGTCATTGTTAAAAATAACACACTAAATGTATATTTAGATGATGCAAAAATCACAGCAAATAAAAGGAAAGAAAAAAATAAGGGGAACATCAGAAACACCTCCATCTATAACGGCACTGTAGTTAGAGCCATTATCACTTATAAGAAAATTAGTTCATTAGACTTAAGAGGAGAAGAAAAGTTTGTTTTTAAAAGCACTATGAATTCAGACAATTTACGTTTAAACATATATGGGGAATCTCAGGTTTACTTTAATGATGTCTACCTTAAATATCTACAGGTATCTATATATGGGGAAAGTTATCTGGAAATCACAAAAGGAAACATTGAAAAGCAGAAATTTACTGCATATGGAGAAAGTAAAGTTAATACCTCTAACATAGTAAATACGGAAACAAAGTTAACTGCATATGGAGATGGAAGTTTTCAATTGAATGTTTCTAAAAAGCTTAAAATAACATCTTATGGAGAAGCCACAATTATTTACTCTGGCAACCCAGAAATAGATAAAGGGATCGTAATAGGAGAAACGAAGATTACAAGAATCAATTAATAGCTTTCTATTTAATTATTAAAGATATTTATAAAAATCCAGATTGTTGACTACTAGGTTTTAATCTGGTTTTTTACTGAATTACACCATTAAAATCGAGTGTCATTAATCACTATTATTGGTATGTATTCGGCTGAAAAATGATATCTAAAAAACCAAGAAACAAACAAGAACTCTCACCATAAAAAAGGTTTAGGAATGTCTAATCCCTGCTCCAGGACCCTTTAGTCAACCCAAACCGTTAAACCGTTGGGCATTATATGCAGCCAGCAATAACAATTTTTATTCTTCATTAAAAGAAAGCTGTATAAAGTGTGATTTATTTAGAATTAATAAGCTTATAATCATAATTTTAGAATTTAATTTGAATTAACACCTTAATTCAGAGAAATATATAATTTAAAAAATCTCTCCCCAAGATTTTTAAATCAATTTCAGAATTAGAGGACTATTACAAAAAAAATAACAACTCTTTAAGTGACTGACATTACTACTGCCAGAATAGGTTAAATGCTAAAATGGGGTGTTTAAATAAAAAGTTATATTTTAGAGTTTAAATTAAAACTAACAAAGCCTACAATTCAGGAATTTATCGCAACACCTCCCTACTCCACGTTAGTTGCCTTTTCCAAGACAGGAATGCCAAAGTTGATTAGAGAATTCATGATTTAATCTTAAAAAAGTATGCAAAAAACTATATTTCTTATTTTAACGTGTGTTCTCATTTTTAGCTGTAATAATGATGACTTACCAGAAAAAGAGATCACTCAAAACTGTGAAGACCCTAAATTCCCTTGTCCAATAATAATTGGAGAAGAAAAAACAGGTTGTGTTGCTAACATTATATTCTTAGCGGAAGGCTTTACAGAGGAAGAAATACCAGAATTTCAAAATTTAAGTAATATTGCAAAACAAGCAATTCTTGATATGGAACCTTTTGCCTCCTCAAGCAATAGCTTAAACTTTTATAGAGTAGACTCGCCATCCTTAACCTCAGGTATTAGAACAATAGAATTTACCAGCGATTGTAATGGAACAACTGGCACTAATACTACCTCACAAACTCCTTGGAGTGTGTTTAGCAACAAAATTGGACTTGAACGTTTGTTAGGCCTGGAATCTTCAAAAAGAGACACTCTTGAAACCTTATATGGACGCTACTCAACAGGAGATTATGCGTATACCATAATTATAGTAAATTCTTCAGGATATTTTGCAAGTGCTGAATTTCCTGGTATAACAGAATATAATACAATTTCAGATCCCAAGGTTTCTAATATGATCGTTTCAAAAAATGACAGTGATGAAATATTCAAATTTTTGATAAGACATGAATTCGGTCATTCTTTTGGAAATATGGATGATGAGTATGAAAATTCCGAATCTAATTGTGCAATGAAATTACAACCTTGGTTTCTACCAACAATACCAAAATTAAACGTTCTAACACATAATCCAGATAAATGGTTTGAAGGATCAAGGTATTCTCAAACAGGTTATTGGAGAGAATGGAACAATTCTATAATGAGAAATGACTTTTATTCAACTGAATTTTCTCCGACACAAAAAAGTATCGTTGAACAAAGGTTAGTTGATGCAATAGGATGTAATTAATTAAAAAAAATAGATCTGAATAATTGTTTTATAGTTGAAACAATAACATCGGAAATTTTAATTGAGATTTGGACTTTCGGCTCCAAACTATTTGCCTGATTTTAAACCGTTTACCCTTATGAAGAAACTTTTTATTTTATTATTTATTAGCTTAAATCTGAATTCCCCGACTTTATTTGGTCAAAACAATTTAGAAACCCCACCTGGAACAATTTTTCTGAATGACAGTTTGTTCATTGATAAAGTTCCTGTTACCAATTTAATGTTCTTGGAATATTTAACAGCAAAACATTTCATTAGAAAAAAAGGTTTTGATTCTTTTTCTGAATTTCATAAAAGCGCAGATCAAAAATTTGATCGACTAACATTTTTATATCCTTCCTTCTTAAAAAACCTGAATAAGAAGGGAAGTTTCCTTACAAAGAAAAATTACTTTGAAAATTATAGATACAAAAATTCGCCTGTCTTGAATGTATCTAAAGAACAAGCCTTGGACTATTGCAAATGGAGGACAGAAATGGTACGATATTCTTGGTCAAATAAAACTGACCAAATCAATTACAAGATTAATTATAGATTGCCCAAAGAAGATGAAATAAGTTTAGCCAAGGAATATTTCGAAAATCTCAATAAATTCAAGTATCACGCTGGTAAAAATCCTACTAAATTCAAAACCCAGAATGAAGAAAATGATTTTGTTTTATATAATATTTCAGAGTATACGTTGAAAGAAAACCTTTTTGGGCAGAATTGGAAGAATAGCTCTCCCTCCGAATTTCCAAATGAAGCGACAGGATTTCGATGCGTATGTGAAATTCAGCCATAACAAAGTATGCCGAAAATAATAAAAGCTTTAGCAATTGGCACTCCTGAAAAATATTAAATTCTAAATAACAATTTTATAAATAAGAAAAACAAAATTCAAAATTGTAATTTCAAGAAATTAAATATTATTAAAAATGAATAAGCGCAAAATTCAGTTATTACAATTAATTTCAGTTGGTTTAATTATCATTGCACTTTCTCAAATAATTTGGCACTATTTAGAATTATCAGATTTTTATAAAGGTGCATCTATCGGAATTGGGTTTGGATTAATGCTGTTAGCAATTCTTAAAATAAGAAAAAACAGTTTCGCTAAAACTTGATTTGGTTTGTATATAGAGTAACTATTCATTGATTGAAAATTCTGTTTCTGGCTAAAGAAAACTCTTAAATATGGGCAAAGGAAATTTGAA
Organism: Gillisia sp. CAL575; assembly: GCF_000403785.1. Classification (GTDB taxonomy): domain Bacteria; phylum Bacteroidota; class Bacteroidia; order Flavobacteriales; family Flavobacteriaceae; genus Gillisia. The sequence goes on along the minus strand of NZ_APHJ01000025.1, from coordinate 140,712 downwards.
GTAATTCTCATAAAAATTCTTTCAGTATTTTCTTATCTCCAGCACTCGAATATCTTTCAATAGCAATTAATCCAGTCACTGCAGTTTAAAATGAAAATTATTATGAATAATAAACATTACAGTAAAAAAGTTATATAGTAAAAACAAGGAATGTTTAAAAAGATAAGATTCACGGGAGTTTTAAGATTGCTTCTGCTTTGTCCTTATTGAATTAACAAATGTTATTAGTATACATTTTAAAGAATAAATAATTTAAGAAATTGACTAAAGGTTTATGAAGAAAGTAATCTTAAATGACGGAAATAAGATTCCACTAGTAGGTTTTGGGACTTACAAAGCAAAAGAGCAAGAAGGGATTGAAGCCATCACCACTGCTATTTCTAAAGGTTATTCTCTAATAGACACCGCAGCAAAATACGAAAATGAAGAAGCTATTGGTAAAGGAATAAAAGCTAGTGGAGTTTTAAGAGAAGAAATTTATATAACTACTAAATTATGGCGTGAGAATTTAGGTTTTGAATCAACTAAAACGGAATTTGAAAATTCTTTAAGAAGACTTAATCTGGACTATATAGATTTATACTTAATACACTGGCCTGCAAATGCCAAAAATTACGATAATTGGCAAAAAACCAATGCTGATACCTGGAGAGCAATGGAAGAATTACAAGCTGAAGGGAAAATAAAATCTATAGGTGTTAGTAATTTTTTTCGAGAACATTTAGAAGCTTTATTTGAAACGGCAAATGTGATTCCTGCAATAAACCAAATAGAATTTCATCCAGGTTATTGGCAACAAGAATTGGTAGAATATTGTAAAAGTAAAAACATAGTAGTGGAATCTTGGTCACCTTTAGCACGAGGGAAGGTGTTTGGGAATGAAGTGTTGCAAGCAATTGCCAAAAAATATAATAAATCTGTATCACAAGTGTGTCTTAGATGGATTATTCAACACGATGTAATTGTAATTCCAAAATCCACCTCGCCAAATAGAATTGAAGAAAATATCAATCTGTTCGATTTTGAGTTGAATGCGGTAGATATGGAATATATTAATAATCTTCCTGAAATAGGTTTTAGTGGAGAAATGCCTAATAACTGGCCAGATAAGGTTTAAGATAACCTTCGCTAACGAAATTTAAGAATTTGGGGCACTGCTATATTCCAATTAAGCTTTTCTAACAAATAATTGTAAATTGTAATTTCCAAATTATTGAACTGGCTTTCCTCACTTGTTAGTTAGCAATTAAGATAATTTGTAGCAAAGATAATTTAAGAGACATTAAGCGTTTACAGCAGTAAATTGTAACAAACGACATAATTTATATACAAATCTTTTAGTAAATATATTAATCATGATTTTAGCTTAGATATGAACTGGATTTTAAGCTTTGTTCTAATTTTAATTGTAATGTACCTTGTTGGTATTCAATTAAGAAAACGCCGAAGTAAAATTGCAAGAAAGACTTTAGAAGAAATTTGGGGGAAACCTAAAAACGAAAAGAACTTCGATTTTAATTTAATAGATCAGTTTTATAACAATCATAATTCCCAAAAAGGAATATTTCAATCAATATCTAATACTACCTGGACTGATCTAGATTTAGATGATATTTTTAAATTTATAGATAGAACAACCTCAAAGATAGGTCAGCAATATCTTTATTATAAACTTAGAACAATCTCAGGGGTTTCAGAATTAAACCGATTTGGAAATCTTACTGAAATTTTTAAATTAAACCCAAGCTTAAGACTTCAATGTCAGGTAGAGTTATATAAATTGTCGTCTAATAAAGCCTATTACTTAGAAGAAATATTCCGATCACAAAGCGTAGAAAGATCTAATAAAATATGGCTGTTCAGTTTTCTTTCTTTAGCTGCAATTTCATCTATTATTCTTAGCTTTTTTAATCCAATATGGTTTCTCTTACTAATTCCTATATTTTTCATCAATCTTGTTTTTCATTATAAAAATAAATCTTCAATACAATATTATTTAAATGGTGTTGGGCAATTAGCCACTGCATATAAAGTTGCTAAGAAATTAAGCTCTTCTACAGAAATTGAATCCTTCTATAAAGACTTCATTTTTTTAAAGAACGTGAAAGCTATTTTATCAAAAATTAAATTTATTGAATGGGAGAAAAAGTTGGATAGTGAATATACCTTGTTCATTTGGTTCATATCAGAGATCATAAAAATCACTTTTAATATAGAACCCATACTTTTTTACATTTTTCAAAATTCATTAAAAGAAAAAGAAGAAGATATCAAACAACTTTTTCAGTTTATAGGCGAAATAGACTCTGCGATATCTTGCGCTTCAATACAATCTGCTCATGCTAATTATTGCAAACCAAATTTTATAAGCGGTAAAAAAGTTGTTACTGAAGACATCTATCATCCTTTGATAGAAAATTGCGTCTCTAATAATTTAAATTTAGAAAATAACAGTTTGTTATTGACTGGCTCTAATATGTCTGGCAAAACAACATTTATAAGAACATTTAGTATTAATGCAATTTTAGGACAAACATTAAACTTTTGCTTTGCTACAAAATTTGAAGCTGCATTTTTTAAGATCTATTCATCTATTAGAATTTCTGATAATCTAATGAATAGTACCAGCTATTATTTAGAAGAAGTTGTTAGAATTAAAGAACTAATTGATGCTTCAAATCAAGGAAATTGCAACCTGTTTATTTTAGATGAACTTTTTAAAGGAACCAATACCATGGAAAGAATCGCAGCTGGAAAATCAATATTATCCTATTTGAATAAAAAGAATCATGTTGTTATGGTTTCTACCCACGATTTGGAACTCACAGAACTTTTGAAAGAGGAAAATTTTGATTTATATCATTTTTCAGAAACTATAAAAAATGACCAATTAAGTTTTGATTACAAGATTAAGCCTGGAAAACCGCAGAGTGGAAATGCTATAAAAATTTTGGAGTTATATGATTATCCCTTAGAAATTATAAGGAATTCTAGAGATTTTGAGATCATAGTAAAAAAACTAATCATGCAATCCATATAGATCATGAGATCCTTTTCCTCTTCTTATTGATCTTGTGTTATCCAAGACAGTTATCCTAGTACAAAGCCGAAAATAAAAATTATAATACTATGCTCAGGCAACCATTTCTGGTTTTAATACGTCTTTATTAAAAGGAAGACTTCAATCGTCCTTTAACTCCCGAAAAATTATGAAGTATTATTATTCTATTTTATTCTTACTTATTGCCACTTATTGTCAGGCGCAAGAATTAAAAACCTTTCCATTATATCCGCCTCAAACAGAAAATCTTGAAGATCTTAAATTCCTGAATGAAGAATTGAAAGGTACACGTTTGGTAACCTTGGGTGAGCAAAGTCATATGTATGGTAATATTTTTGAAATGAAAATACGGGTTATTAAGTATTTACATCAAGAATTAGGGTATGCTACCATAGCGATGGAATCGCCAATCTATGATCTTTATAAACTTAGTTTAAATCCCGAATTTGATACGATTGCTTTTAACGAATCTATATATGGTGTTTGGTCAAATTCTTCTGAGTTTCAAGAATTAGTGAAATACATTGAAGAAAATAATTTAAAAACAATTGGATTTGACTCCCAGATAAATGATACAGATTCTTTTATCACAGATCTATTTGATTATTTGGAAGTTAATGAAATTGAGCTCCATTTAGATGAAGAAGATTTTGGCATTGTTTTAGAAAATCTACTTAACACCAATACCTACGAGGATTTTGATATTGGTTTTCCGCAATTTGAGAAAGAATTAAAATCACTTCTGAAAAAAATAAGCAAACTGAAAGATACTGAAGAGAATTACTATTGGAATCAGTTTATAAAAGGCCTTTTGGCATCTACGAGAGATGCTTACTACAACGAAGAACCTATTTTAAGCACCTATTATGCAAATAAAAGTCATAATTTTCGAGATGAGCAGATGGCAGATAATTTACTTAATTACATGGCCAGAAATCCCACAGAGAAAATAATCGTCTGGGCAGATAACATCCATCTTATCAATACCATGAAAAGTGAAACAAATTTTATAACCAAAGAATTTTTACCCATGGGTTCCTTCTTAAAACAACAACTTAAAGAGAAAGTATATAGCCTTGCGACGATACACGCAAACGACTCTCTTTTTGAACAAAAAGAATGGTACAAAACCCCCATTCAAATCCCTTCTTTTGAGTATGAGTTGAATTCCTTTAATGAACCTTTTCTATTTGTAAGTTCTAATCAAGTGGCAATGAAAACCTTAAGATCTCACAGATTATTGAGTTTTATAGACTTTTCTGAAAGTCGGTTGGATGAGCTACATGATGGTTATATTTTTATAAAAAATGCAGTCAACTCTAATTCAGTACATAATCATAGAATAGAAGTAAAAAATAACATTCCAAAGGATACGGTACTAGCCACCATTAAAATTGATAATGATCTTTCGTTTTTATCAGGAAAAATTATAGATGCCCAAACTAACCTATCTGTTCCTTATGCAAACTTAATAATGAAGACTAAAGAAATATATAGAGTTTCAGATGAAGAAGGAGGATTTAGCTTACCTGTGTTGAATAAAGATATGCTTAACAATTCATCTATAGAAATTTCTTCTATGGGTTATGAAACACGCGTAATACCTTTAAAAAATTTGCCATCAACTATTTATTTAAGTCCAAGTATGGATGAGTTGGAAGCTGTTGTAATTATTAGTAATAGAACTGCTAAATCTGTTTTAAAACAAGCAGTAAAGCAATTGGATATCAACCATCCTATCACTCCCTTTAATTATTATAGATATTCTAATTATTTACTAAATAAAGATGATAAGGATCTAATTGATGTAGATATAATTACCAAGGAGTATGAACAAGGCTATCGTCAGCTAAACAGATAACTCAACGGGTAGAGCAAATTAAATGGAATAAAAGATCTGAAAAGTCAAATTTGCAGAATGTTAGGCAAATATTTCATTATCGTCAAAACCCAATTAGATATTCCAACATTTTACATCAGAGAAAATACAAGAAATTTAATGTAAGTTTCAATAAATCAAACAAGCTTGAAGACGAAGGATTATATATAATTGCTTTTAGTACAGATAGAAATAAATGGAATTACACGAATCGTAACTATCCAACATCCTATTCCGGTAAAGTTTATATAGATAAAGCAAATTTTGCAATTGTAAAAGTTATAGAAAATTGGGAAACTACTTTAAATAATGAGGAAATTAAAAAGAATTATAGACTGAAGTCCTATAATAGTATGAATCAATTAATATTTAAAGAGGAATACATAGCAGATTTCGCTAAGGATAGTGATGAAAAATATTATGCAACTAACTATTTTCAGCGCCAATTTATTGAAACAAAAGATTCTAAAAACCTTAGAGATAACATTGTTATAGAGTTAAGGTCTTCCATTTTCGACCTAGAAAAAGATAATTTAGAAGTTATAGATTATGATCATTATCAAGAAAACGAGGTCTTACTCAACAGAGTTGAGTTCAATGAATTGTTCTGGAATACATTCAAAAATGAACTATACGAGAATAAGAAAATAGACTGAGTAAATTCAATATTCAACTTTAAGACAAAAGCGAGCATCACGAAAATTGAAAATTTTAGTTGTTTAAAATAGTTGTCGGGTCATCCAGACTTCATGTGAATTAAGTTAACCAGCTTGCGCAGCACTAAAGTTAATAAAGGGGTAACTATCATCTAAACTCTAGTATCTTGCACCAATAAATTATTATCGATATTATTATGAAATTAAATTTATTGTCTTGTGATGCTCCTAGACCAGATAGAAGAGCGATAGCCAAATGTATTGAAGAAATTTCATCTAACATTGATGGATCCATATCCAATGAACTCACCGATATTCTCCTAGAAGGTGATGCTGTAGATATTGAGATGGAAGATAAAAATTCTGGTTCTGCTTTGAGGGCTTTGCGAAAATTAAGTGTTAACTATGAAATTATTGAATAACCCAAAAGGCTTTACAAAATCGCTATGAAAAGGAAATGTCGCTTTGTGAACTGAATGCATTTACGGGAGACGTGTCATTTTATAAATCGGGGAAAGAACTTATTTGATAATTATTCACTTTCGAGTAACTATCCTGCTACCTCCAAAGCATTACGCAAGATCTCTAGCTAGAACCCAGCTTTATTAATATTTTTTTCTATTCATTAAAAAAAATACAAGATTTTGATCTGTCGTGAATAGCGTTTAGCGTTAAACTTAAGCAAAAGTCTTGGGCTTAGAGTTAATCCAGCTGCTGCTTGGTATATTTTTTGGACGAACCGAAGATATGAAACAACCGCATGACAACAAGACAAAAAAACAAGGCTTCGTTACTGTAAGTGGAGCAAGACAACATAATCTAAAAAATGTCTCTCTGGAAATTCCTCGTGATGCCTTGGTAGTCTTCACTGGGGTCTCTGGGTCGGGTAAATCGTCACTCGCTTTTGGTACTTTATATGCCGAAGCTCAGCGAAGATATTTAGAATCTGTCTCGCCGTATGCACGCCGACTTTTTCATCAGATGCCAATCCCAGAAGTAGATGAAATTGAAGGTTTACCACCAGCGGTTGCTTTACAGCAGCAACGTGGTTCTGGAACCACAAGATCTTCAGTAGGCTCCGTAACTACATTGTCTAACTTGTTGCGCATGTTATATTCCCGTGCAGGTGATTATCCAGAAGGTCAATCTATTTTATATGCCGATTCATTTTCAACAAACACTCCAGAAGGAGCTTGCCCTCAGTGCCATGGACTTGGTAGAGTTTACGAAGTAACAGAAAAAAGTATGGTTCCAGATGATAGCCTGACAATTCGGGAGAGAGCTATCGCTGCCTGGCCAACCGCCTGGCAAGGGAAAAACCTGCGGGACATATTAGTCACCCTTGGTTACAACGTTGACATTCCTTGGAAAGATCTTCCAAAAAAAGAACGTGACTGGATCTTGTTTACTAATGAAAAACCGCAAGTGCCGGTATACCGAAACCTAAATCAAGAGGAGGTACAACTAGCCATTAAAGAAAAGAGGGAGCCAAGCTATATGGGTACCTACACTGGTGCTAAAAAACATGTATTGCACACCTTCGCAAATACACAAAGTGCTTTAATGAAAAAGCGCGTTTCACAATATATGCTTAGCAGCGAATGTCCTACCTGCAATGGCAAACGTTTAAATCGCGAAGCTCTTTCTGTCACTTTTGCAAATTATGATATTGCCGATATTTCAAGATTACCTTTAAAAATGTTGCTCTCTATTTTCAAGCCTTATAGCGATGGATCTGCACTTGGTTTAGTTGAATTAAGGGAACAACATCAGGAGAAAGCAATGGTGGCACAACGAATAGCAGAAGATCTTGTTGCTAGAGTAAATGTATTATTAGAATTAGGACTTGGTTACTTATCATTGGAGCGTAGCACTCCTAGCCTTTCTCCTGGGGAACATCAGCGTTTAAGACTAGCTACCCAAGTACGTAGTAATCTATTTGGGGTAGTTTATGTTTTAGATGAACCTTCTGCAGGATTACACCCCGCTGATACCGAGGCTTTACTTAAAACGTTGGATAGATTAAAAGCTTCTGGGAATTCACTTTTTGTTGTAGAGCATGAGCTGGACGTAATTCGCTATGCCGACTGGATTGTAGATGTAGGGCCAGAAGCTGGTGAAGGTGGCGGCGAGATCTTGTATAGTGGTCCTCCAGCAGGATTAAAAAATATAACTAGATCTAAAACCAGGGAACATCTTTTTAATGATTTGCCTTTCAAAAAGCCCACACCCAGAAAACCATCTGGATGGATGAAAATAAGTGGAGTTACAAGAAATAATTTAAATGACCTTGAGGCATCTTTTCCACTAGGTGTATTAACAAGTGTTACAGGTGTTTCAGGCTCGGGTAAAAGTAGTTTGGTAAGTCAGGTTTTGGTGGAGTTAATGACCACCGAGTTAGGAAATGGAGTTGCGCCAGAAGAGGAAGGAGAAGATGTTTTGCAACAGGATGTTGTAGCAACGCTTGGAGGTGAAATTACCGAAGGTTCAGAAAACATAAAACGTTTGGTTGTAGTCAACCAGAAACCAATTGGAAGAACCCCGCGCTCTAACCTTGCAACGTATACTGGCTTATTTGATGTGGTTCGAAAATTATTTGCTTCAACAAAATTAGCTAAATCTCGACATTATAGTGCTGGCCGTTTTTCATTTAATGTTGGAAAGGGTCGTTGCCCAAATTGCGAAGGAGAAGGATTTGTTATGGTTGAATTATTATTTCTACCAAGTGTCTATGCACCTTGTCCAGTTTGTAGCGGTACTCGATATAATGCTGAAACCTTGGAAGTAACCTATCATGAAAAGAATATTGCACAGGTTCTTAACATGACCGTAAATGAGGCAGCTAAATTTTTTGAGAAAGAAGACCGTGTAAGTCGGCCGCTAAAAGTATTGCAGGAAGTAGGTTTAGGTTATTTACGCCTAGGACAGCCAGCAACTGAGCTCTCCGGTGGAGAAGCGCAACGAATTAAGCTCGCTAAAGAACTTCAGCGTCCTAGTCGTGGGAATACTCTTTATATATTAGATGAACCAACTACAGGCTTACACCCAAATGACGTTGAAAAATTACAACTTCAGCTAGCGAGCTTAGTTGATGCAGGGAATACCGTAATTGTAGTAGAACATGATATGCAGATAGTGGCAGGAAGTGATTGGGTTATAGACATAGGTCCTGGAGCAGGAGAAGATGGCGGAAAAATAGTGGCGGAAGGTACGCCAGATGAAGTAGCAAAAAACAAATCTAGTAAAACAGCAGTTTACCTAGCGAGAACTTTAAATGGACATCCATAAACTGAGGAATTAAGTACATATAAAAACCTTATGTTTTTATTATAATAGAGTTATAAAATATTTTGTTTATTAATCTTAATTGAAAAAATAGAAGAAATGAGAGCGATTCATATAACAAAATCCGGAGGACCGGAAGTATTAAAATTAAAAGAGACTCCAAAGCCAAAACTGGAGAAAAACCAAGTTCTAATAAAAGTAAAAGCGGCAGGTATAAATCGTAGTGATATTGTAACTCGTAAAAACATGAACACCTATGGCAATGGTTCTACTGAGACAATAATTCCTGGGCTGGAAGTTTCTGGTGTAATCACTGAAATTGGCGATACTGTGAGTGACAAAAAGATTGGTGATGAAGTATGCGCCCTTGTTTCAAGTGGAGGTTATGCAGAATATGTAGCAGTTGAGAGTTCCCACTGTCTTCCTATACCAGCGGGAATAAGTTTAACAGATGCCGCTGCAATTCCCGAAACTGTTTTTACAGTTTGGTTCAATGTATTCCATTTAGCAAATCTGCAGCCGGAAGAAAAGTTACTAATACATGGTGGCACTAGTGGAATTGGAACAATGGGCTTACAAATGGCTAAAGCTTTAGGCTCTCAAATATATACCACTGCTGGTAGCGATAAAAAGATTGATTTTCTCAATAAAATGAATCTCGGCAAAGCCATCAATTATAAAAAAGAAGCTTTTGAAGAAGTTTTTAAAGATGAAAAAATAGATGTCATCTTAGATATGGTAGGTGGAGATTATACCCAAAAGAATCTTGAAATTTTGAATAAGAAGGGTCGCCTTATTAATATCAACGGAATGAATAGTATGGAGGCAACTATCAATCTACGTAGCATAATGAGTAAAAATCTCGTTTTAACTGGTAGTTTTTTAAAGCCACAGTCGGCTGATGTAAAAACTCAGATTGCGAAAGAGGTAGAAAAAAATATATGGCCACTGTTTAAATCTGAAAAAATACATCCTGTTATTTATAAAAAGTTTCCGTTAGAAGATGCTGCAGAAGCTCATAAGCTAATGGAAAGCAGCGAACATATCGGGAAAATATTATTGATAATGGATTAGAAAACTAGATTGGCTAATTCAAAAAATTGAAGATTTTCTTCTCGATTGTTATTCTGATACCGAATGATTAATTTATCTATATAACAAGGAAAGAGGTTTATAAAACTTCCCTGAGTAGCGAAATTAAATGAAAAAAAATGTTCTGATTTTTTTATAGTAAAAATCTAAAAATTCAAGTTGATGAATTAATAAAATCTTCTAAGTTTTCGGCTGGATCTTATTTTTTCTAATTGGCATCGTATCAATAAGATCTTGTATTTTGTCTATAGAAATACAACTAGTATCCTGCAGTTTTACTTTTCCATCTAAGCCAATTAGATAAAATTCAAACGGACTATTCTTTTCATCATATTTTTTGTACAAATTGGTCGCAGCGGTCCATTCTGCGTCTTTTTCCAAGCCTACTTTCATTTGATGTTGATATACCTGATAAACAATCACTTTTCGTTCTTCCAGACCTATTAAACCAGATTCCAGTTCCTTTATCTGACTGTTGAAATCTTCATCTGCAAGATCTTCTGTGAGCAATAAAATTAACCTATTTTCCCAATGATGCTTGGAAAGATCTTGTGATTGCGAAATTTGCACACAAAGAAAAAACAGTAAAAAAGGGAAAATAATTTTCATTCCTAATAATACGACTTTTTGCATGAAACAACTAGAAACAAACACTTTTCTCCCTGCACAATGGCAGAAAATACCAGATATTAATTGAGAGTTCAAGGATGTAGAATATTCTACGCCGATGAATTCTATAAAAAATGCATCCGCTTAATTAAAAGATTAAAATCTAATCTGGGATAATGAAAAAAGTCTTTCTTATTGACTCCCTTTTTTCTGTAAACGTATAGGTCCAGATAATTTAGAAGGTGGTGTCAAGCTAATTTCTCCTTTTTGTAAAACTACGAGCGTTCCAGACTTAACCAATTCATCTGCCATTTCTCTTACAAGATTCATTTTATCTCTCCAATTTTCCGGAAATAATTTTCTAGCTACTTCAGAAGGGCAATATGTTTTTTCTATTCCACGCTCTTCAGCAAAGAATAAGTGAGAGTTTCGAATTTTATCCAGCATGGTTTCATGAATTATTTAATATCTAATTATTCATTATCCAGAATAACTTCATTTATTAAATTCATTTTAGACACTGGTTTATCTTCTACATATTTAAAAATGCTAAGATCTCCTGTTCGCTCTAATATTGCAAATTCAACCTCACCCATATTACGAATTCCACCAACTCTTAACATTCCGTAGAGCTCCTCTTCTCGTATTCTAGATTCCTTGAGTCCTGATACATGAATTTCTCCATTCTTAATGAGAACAACAGGGGTACCATCTAAAAAAGTATTCACTTTTTTAACTCTAATTTGCAAATATTGGATATACCTGGATATACCAACAATAATTATTATCACTATACAAGCATATACCAGAGGGACTTTTGGATAAAACATAGAATCCCCAATGGCCGAACCTAAGGCGATAATTAAAACATTTTCAAACATGGAGAGGCTTCTATTCCCCCGCTTACCCATAAAACGCATAATAAGCACTGCGAATAAGTAAATAAAGGCTACTCTAAAGCCTATTTCCAATAAAAACAAGGCATCGTTTTCTTTGCCTATAAATATTCTTTGCCAATCAAAAGGCTCAACTTTATCCATGTTTTATTTTTTAGTGCTACTCCGTTTTAACCAAGCATTATTAGATAATTTTAACCAATTTTAAAAGTTAAGTTTAACTGTGTCTTTATTTTCTCAACAAATCCTATGACATATGTATTAGTACTCGAAGACTATAATACCTCTGGATCAGAAAAATTGATGAGCGTATTTCCTATCTAGAATATAATTATAAATGATAAAACGATAATAAGCAAAAGCGATAGTCCAACAGTATTTAGCAATTTATTTCTACCATCCTTCTTAGCAATTTTAAAACTAAACCTCCAAATTCTTCTGGAAATCTTATCTGCCATAAAGCTTGCCCCTCTTGGTGAAAATATCGTTGCAATCATATCGTAAATAGTAATCAATGTAATTATCACTCCATTAATAAATAAAGTAATATTCATACTTTAAAACGGATGTTAGTGTATATATCTAAATATCAAAACAATATTATAAGAACAAACAATGGAGTAAAATTTATTAACTGATAATTTCCCAAATAATTACCTGTTATAATATTGCAATATGAGGAATAATTTAAATCGTAAATCAGATTGATTATGCCTTTCGCAATACTCGAATTCTCTAAAATTAAATTTTCACTAACTGCTACAATCTTTTTATGATTCCGAATTAAACATATTTTTTATCGAAACCATATGGACATTTCCAATCTTTCTCTACTTCTCTACCACTATATTGCCGAGCCTCACTGCTAGTCCCGAAGTCTTCAAGCATAGGATTAATAGATCCTTGAAAATCTTTATCTCGTCTTCGAATAATATCTCGAACTCGGGTATATCTTCCTACTTCTCTAAGTAATTCAAATTGACTATGTAAATTAAAAACAATCATAGGGAAGGGCGCACTTCTAGCCTTTCTTGAAGAGTTTGGGTGCATACCAACAATGTAGAATGAATCTCCTATCAAACTAAAACTAAATTTTGAAGAAGAAGGATCTGCACTTGTATTTTTATCCCAAGGCTTGGGATCTAATTGATTTAAATCGCTTAAAAGTTTCCACAATGAATTTTCAAAATCTAACTCATCTTCATAATGATCCTCCTCAAAGGTTGCTATAAATGTCTGGAACTTTTTATCCTCTTCATCTATACTTTCCAAATAAGCTTGAAGATCTTCAAGTAATGCAGAAGGAGTATTGATATTGGTGATTTTTTTATAATCTCTAATTGTCAAGTTATCATCTGCTACTAAACTTTGAGCCATCACACATGGATGATCATCTAAAATAAATTCTCTTATAGAATCTTCAGTATTCTCCTGCATATTATCCATGTTTATAATATTTTTTCAACGTCACAATATTAATTGTAAAATTAAAAACCCACCTATTTCTATTTTTTAAATTATTGTTAATTAACGAATTGTAAACATATGCTGCGGTGTGGACTTATAAATACCGCGACATCTGGACTGAGAACCTCTGAAGGTGCAATCAAAGATATGTTTGCCACGTCTGAAGCTATTAAAGTTGAATATATGGCTGATCACACCATAGAAAAAGTTAGAAAAGAATTTACAAAAGGTTTAGTTCCAAATATGCTGAATATTGCTGTAGATTACTTTTTACCAAATTTGACAAAAAAGTTCCTAATTATAATAAAGTGAAAAATGATATCCATTAGCCAAAATCATTTTTTTTTGGAGAAAGACGGTTTAACATCGTTGATCCAATTATGGGGATTCTGAGTAATCATGCAAACCCAGATAATGATAAAAATGCGCAACTGGTTATTATTCACTCTTTAGACTTGTCCCACATATATTTCATTAAATTTATTTCTCATTTCAGTATTTCCAAGCATAACTATTTCAGCTCCATAGGGAAGCAGTGTATCTGCGTTTAATAATGTAAGGACTTTTGAATTCTCTTTAATGGCGATGACTGAAAGTCCTGTTTTAGCACCTATACCAGACTCTGCAAGAGATTTACCTTCTAACGAAGAGGGTGTCGGGGTAATAAATAAAGTAATACCTTCTCCAAGAACAGTAAGTTCGTGACCTTTGGAAATAGCCGAAATTGCTTCAGAACCTAAAGTCGCATAACTCAGCACAAAATTCGCTCCTGCCCTATGGATAATATCAATATTTCGAGCTTCTGAAATCCGGCTCACTATCCTTAATTCCTTGTTCAATTGACGGCAATATGATGCAAGATAAATATTCATAGTATCATCATTGGTAGATAACAATACCGAAGGAGCTTCCAATACTCCAGCTTTTTTTAGTAGCTCGTAGTCTGAGGCTCTCCCAGCGAACACTTTATCACAAAGATGTCTTGCTTTTTCGCATATTTCTGGATCCTTATCAATTAGATTCACTAGGATATCATTTTTACGTAGCAATTTAACCGCAGCTAAACCTACCTTCCCTCCACCAATTACAAGAATGGGATTTGGGTTGATATTATGCTCATAGAAGAGTTCATCAATACTTTGGAGTTGATCTTTATTTCCAATTATAACCAAAACACTTTCATAGGTTAGCTTTTCATTGCCATGCACTGGTTTCAGCCTACCTCGCTCCCAAATTGCCACAATGCTAACCCCGAATTTCTGTCTCAGTCCAGCTTCCCTAATAGTTTTAGAAACCAGACGAGTATAAAGGACGGGCAATTCTGCGATAAATAGATCTTCATACTGTCCTATAGATCTTGTATTTTGCGCGTTTACCCTATTCGCTAATTGCTCCCCAAGCCATCTTTTCACAGGTAGTACGTGATTTGCGCCACTCAGTTCCTGTACATGAACCGATTCATCATCAGTTGCTATAGCAACAACAGGTATAGCAGGAGCTATGACGCGTATGGTGAGAATGATCTTAGTGTTAAGAATGTCATCCCTATTAACAACAAGCATTTTCGCCTCCTTAATATTGGCACGAACATAGGTTTCCTGACTATCCAGTTCTCCAAAAATTACTGGGACCCGCTCGTCATGATATTCCAGCGCTTTAGTCAGGTCGTTTTCGATAACATAAAAAAGGGTCTTCTCTTGTTTCAATCGCTCCGTTAGATCTCTTGCTATAACATCATAAGAACAGATTAAAATATGATTTTTTGTTCCCTCAGGAACTTGACGGGGAACCCTGTTTCTGTCTTGAGATTCTAAAAGAGGAACATAAAAATGCCTTATAAATGCAAAAGGCAAAACAATTAATAACATAATAATTCCAGACACTAGCACTATTATGCTGAACAGTCGACCTATATCAGATTCGAAAGTGATATCTCCAAAACCAAGCGTACTCATCACCGTAAGTGTCCAATAAAACCCAGTGATCCAAGAATGATAATGGCCTTCAACCTGAGCCATTATAATATGGAAAAGAACAGAAAATATTATGATGACAATTCCCAAAAGAACTAGATATCTAAGCAGAATCTTAGAGTTTCTTTTAAAGTCTCTGTCTCTCAAATAATATTCTAACTGACTACCTACAAATTTCATAAGCTGTATTTCTGAAAAGAGTTAACAAATTGTCTGGTTTACATTCCTGACTCATACAATTTACGTTATGTTTTTCTTAATTCCTCATTGCAGTTTTAATTCCCCCGGCTGGTCAGGTTCCCTATCCCGACAGCATTCGGAAAACCTTGAAGATCTATCAAATTGGTGGGAAGCAATGAGCTTATGAAATGTACCGCCGCAAAAGATAGTTTAGAGAAGTGAAAATGTGGTATTTTATTTATATAGATTATCAAATATTTTTGTCTAGTAGATAACAATGCTGCTGGAGATGTAGCAAAGTCAAATAGGATTAACTGTGTTGACCCCAGAGCTAATCCCGGGCAAGCATAGAAACAAAGCCACGCTAAAAAAAAGGGAGAGGGGGCTTTGTTTTTTTGTTTTACAAAAACGCTATCAAGCTGAAAATCTTGGCATTTTTTAAAAAACAAAAAGCCCGTAAACATTACGTTTACGAGCTTCTCAGCGGAGAATGAGGGATTCGAACCCCCGGAGGTGTAACCCTCAACAGTTTTCAAGACTGCCGCATTCGACCACTCTGCCAATTCTCCAGTGTGTCTCATCAAGTATTCCTTGATTGCGGGTGCAAATATAATGAGCTTTTTTTAAAATAGTGAAATATTTCAACCATTTTTTCTAGATTTTTTCTTTTATAAGAAATATAGCATTCAATCTTCCTAAATATCAGTACTATAACCAAAAATATCTTATTATAACTCCGCCTAAAGTATTAGTATTTATTTATAAATAGGAAACTAATATTTATATTCAATTCCCTTATCTTGCGATTTATATTAAATCAACAATCCTTTATGAAAAATGTTTTTTTAGGCGCAATGGCCTTTACTTTACTCGGTTGTGGAGCGCAACAACCTAAAATGATCGAAGATGTAAACCCAATGAATTATGCTGAGAGTATAACTTCTAAAGAATTAAAAGAACATCTTTACATTTTTGCCAGCGACGAATATGAAGGTCGTGAAACTGGAGAACCAGGTCAAAAGAAAGCAGCGGAATACCTCAAAAAAGAATATAAATCCTTACAAATAATTTCTCCTTTAGGTGGTGATGATTATTATCAAGAAGTCCCTTCTTCTATGTTTAGAGGAGATGTAAAAGATTCTGAAAACGTATTAGCTTACATTCCAGGAAGTGAAAAGCCAAATGAAATTTTAGTGATCTCTTCTCATTACGATCATGTTGGGATTGATGATGAAGGAAATATTTTTAATGGAGCAGATGATGATGGTTCTGGTACCGTCGCTATTTTAGAAATCGCTGAAGCTTTTGCAAAAGCCAGAAAAGATGGATTCACTCCAAAACGTTCTATATTGTTTTTAAATGTAACTGGTGAAGAAAAAGGTCTTATTGGTTCTAAGTATTATACAGATAATCCAGTTTTTGCACTTTCTCAAACTGTTGCTAATCTTAATATAGATATGATTGGAAGAACAGATGAAGCTCATAAAAAGAATGATAACTACGTTTATCTAATAGGTAGTGATAAGTTAAGCACAGAACTTCATGAGTTGAGTGAAGCGGTAAATGCTAAATACACAAAATTAGATTTGGATTATACTTATAATGATGAGAACGATCCAAACCGTTTTTACTACAGAAGTGATCATTACAACTTCGCTAAAAACGATATTCCAATTATCTTTTATTTCAATGGTGTTCATGCCGACTATCATAAAATGACAGATACTCCAGATAAAATTAGATACGATCTTTTGGAAAAACGTGCTAGATTAGTATTCCTAACAGCATGGGAAATTGCGAACAGAGAAGAACGTCCTACAGTAGACAAAGGAGCAAAGACTTCCTCTAAGTAAATTTTACTGAATTCAATTAAAAAATCCTGAAAGAAAACTTTCAGGATTTTTTTGTTTCTTGTCATTTTCGAAATATCACCATGAGACCAATGATAAAAAAATTATCTAGCGGAGTCAATTGACATACGAGGGTTCTCAATAAATTTATCGTTTTAAAAACTTCTTTTTTGTAAGTGTAGTGCTTCCTAAGCGTAAAATTTTCAAAGCCTTGGAGAAAATTTAGCCTGGGAAGTATGGTTGCAAATATGCGGTAGCATAAATGGAAACACCTTCAAAAAAGTGTTCTTCCTGCCCGAAATGTTCAGGCGGGTTTTTGGTTCGTTTTTTTGGACACGCAAAAAAATGAACAATTTCAAATGTTAGAAATTATTACCGACTTCCCGAAAGCTTGACGAAGGGCTGACACAAAAATCACTTCATCGTATCCAATATCAAATCGATATCCGCTTCAGTAGTGTCAGGATTTATAAAGCAAAATCTGGAAATAGTTTCTTGCTCCCCATTTGTTTTCCATTTAGTTGGAGTTACTAAAGCAATTCCTTCTCTATGGTTCTTATACGTCCAATCTCTATATTGGTCTGGAGTCCAGCCTTTTCTTCTATAAAGAACTATTGAAAGGCTTGAAGGCCTTACCAATTCTAGAAAATCTCTATCCTCTATCTTATTAGCCGCAATTTTAGCCAGCTCGATTCCCCGCTCTATAGAATCTCTGTATTTCTCAGTTCCATGCATCGCTAAGGAAAACCATAATGGCATTCCACGTAACCTTCTGGTTAGCTGAATTTGATAATCTGCTGGATTAAAGCCGTGCGCACCTTCATCCTTGAAAATCTCCAAATAAGAGCCTTTTTGTGAATGTGCATTCTTAGCTAATTCCATATCCTTATAAATCACCGCCCCACAATCGTAAGGTGAAAAAAGCCATTTATGAGGATCTATAGTAATACTGTCTGCTTTTTCAATTCCGTTAAACAAATGTCTTACAGAAGGAGCAGCTAAAGCACCTCCACCGTAAGCGCAATCTACATGAAACCATAGCTGTTCTTTTTCGCAAACCTCAGCGATAGTGTCTAATTCATCAATAATTCCCGCATTGGTAGTACCACCAGTAGCTACCACTGCAAAAAGTCTTTCCCGATCATCTTTGCTTAAATTAGCTATAGCCGTGTTTAATTCTGCACCGCTAAGATTCTCTCCATCGCACAGAACCATTTTTAGGTCGGCATCCATCACCTTAGCCATTGCCTGAATAGAACTATGCGCGCCATCGGAAGTCAATAAAAGTCCTTTTACTGCTTTATGTTTTTCATCTCTACTTCTCCAATCTTCTCTTGCGGCAACTAGTGCCGATAAATTTGCAGCTGTTCCTCCACTGGTAAAAACTCCAAATGCATCTTTAGGCAAGCCGGTTAAGGAAACCAACCACTTCATTGCCTGATTTTCACAAAAGATCCCACCTGCCCCTTCCATCCAATAAGCTCCATGGATACTGGAAGCTGATGTCACTAGATCGAACATAATTGCTGCTCTGGTAGGTGCTGCAGGCACAAAAGCCAAGTGTCTTGGGTGATCTATAGGCACTGTAGCCTTTACTAATACATCTTTAAAAAGTTTAAAAGCAGTTTCTCCTCCAATTCCATTGGGAGTAATAGTTTCTCCAACCATCGCAAACAACTCCTCTTCTTTTTTGGGAGCACCCAGTTCTGGAGTTACATTGGATATACGGTCTATGGTGTATTTCATAACGTCTAGCGTCATTTCCACCAAATCCATATCTATGCTGTGCATTTTATTTTTCTCCAAAAGTCAATATTTTAAAGTTTAATTTTAAGGGCTCTAAATTCTCAATTAATGTAGGAATTAAAGCTTGTCCATATTCCAGATACATTTCAGAAAAATTGGTTTGTCGCTCTTGTAAGCTCTTATTAGGAAAAAGCTCATTTTGAAGTGCTGCAATTCTTGCAACCTCATCTTTCAATTTTCTTTTTTGAGCCAGAAGCAATCTGTTTTCCAGATGCTCTAAGCCTTTCAATTGTTTTACTTCCTGTGCTTTTACTGCGCCCAAAAATGTTGGATCCGTCTTTTCTGCTAATTCATACATCTGCTGAAATTGCTTCACCAAATGCACCTTCTGTGAAGAAAAATCGATATCTATATTAGAAATCTTTCTCACTTTTCTATTAATTAGCTCGTGCTGCTTCAGAAATAATTCTGATTGAGAAATATCTAATTTTCTGCGTTTTTCATTTTGCTTACTTGTTTCTATCAAGGCTGAATTCCGAAGTAATAATATTGGAAAAGGAACATTTAATTCCTTAAACATTTCCTTTAATTCAAACCAATATGCCAACTCTCCCCCTCCACCTATATAACAAAGATTGGGCAGGATCACTTCTTGGTATAAGGGCCGAAGCACCACATTAGGACTGAAACGTTCTGGGAAGTTTTGAATTTCCGTTTGCATTTTATCGTTACTCCAAGAGATCTCGGTTTCGTTCACATAGAACTTACCTTCTTTCTCTATAATTCGCTCACGCAAGCCTTTATTTAAATAAAACAAGTTAATCTCCCTCGGGTTTACTTGAATACCATAATCCAACTGCTCCAACTTTTCTGCTGTAGAAATAGTTGTAGTATGAGACACATTTTCAAATAACTCCTTTTCCACATAAGGAATAAATTCTTTTTTTAATTCTCTATTATGAGCATCAAGGATTACAAGTCCATATTCTTTAAAAAGTTGATGTGCCAGATACCGAGTAGCATCAGTTAAATTAGAATGCTCTAAATAAGCCGACTTAAATAAATCTTTAAGATCTTCGGCATTTTTCCCTCCTCCTATTTCTGCTGAAAAAAGATTAAAAACCTCCTCTAATCCTTCTGTATGTAACTCACCAACTGCATTTTCTCCCGCTTCCTTTTGTTGACTATTCCATTTGAATTTTTTACCATTCAGATTAAAATAATTGATCTCCTCGAAATCATGATCTTCTGTAGCCATCCAATAGATTGGAACAAAATGATTGTTCGGGTATTGCTTTTTTAATGTTGAAGCTAAATTTATAGTAGAAACAATTTTATATAAAAAATACAGAGGTCCAGTAAAGAGATTTAATTGGTGCCCCGTAGTAACTGTAAAAGTATTTTCGTTTAATAAGGCTTTTATGTTAGCTGAAACTTCTTCTCCTTTTTCAATTTCAGAATATTGCTGCTCCAAGACTTTCACTAATACCTCACGTTTTTCAGCAGAGAAAAACTTTTGCTTATCATTAATCTGAGCTTCAAAATTCTCAATAACAGGAAATCTATGATAGAAGGGCTTTAGCTCCTCTTTTTGGTCCAAATAATCTGAAATGAGATTAGAGTAATAATTAGTTTCACGATAGGAAAGACAGTCTGCAGGCATAAATAAATTTTAAGCGGTAAAGATATCGAAGATAAGTATTTTAGACCCTAAATTATAGTTAATTCCGCGCTGTATACTATCTTTACTACTCAAATTTCAATATTCGCTTATATAAATGAAAAAATCGATCTTCTTTCTCCTCCTCACTTGTTTAATTACAACTTCAATCTTCTCTCAAAATCTACAATCTCCTGAACAGTTTCTAGGCTACGAAATTGGCACTCAATTTACCAGACATGCAGATGTGGTGAATTATTTTAAGCAAGTTGCAGAAAATTCCGATTTAGTTGAATATTCTACTTATGGGAAAACTAACGAAAATAGACCACTTACCTATGCGGTGATTTCTTCAGAAGAAAATTTAAAGAATATTGAAGAAATCAGAAAAAACCATCTAGATAACTCAGCAGGAAATAAAACTAACTCCCCAAACCAAGCAGATAAAGCAATTGTATGGTTAAGCTATAATGTCCACGGAAATGAAGCCTCTAGTACTGAAGCTGCTATGCAAACCGTTTATGAACTGGTAACCAATAAAAAAGAATGGCTTAAGAATACTGTGATTATTATGGATCCCTGTGTTAATCCTGATGGAAGAGATCGTTATGCCAATTGGTACAATCAAGTAAAAGCTACTCCTTATGATGCATCTCCTCTGGCGGCAGAGCATAACGAACCATGGCCGGGAGGAAGACCAAACCATTATCTTTTCGACCTGAACAGAGATTGGGCTTGGGCTACACAAGTAGAGACCAAAGCCAGATTAAAAATATATAACACCTGGATGCCTCAAATTCATGTAGATTTTCATGAACAAGGCATTAACGATCCTTATTATTTTGCTCCTGCAGCAGAGCCATTTCATGAAATAATCACACCATTTCAACGTGGTTTTCAAACCGAAATAGGGCAAAATCATGCGAAATATTTCGATGAAAATGGCTGGCTTTATTTTACCAAAGAACGTTTTGATCTTTTATATCCAAGTTATGGAGATACCTACCCAACTTATATGGGCTCGATCGGAATGACCTACGAACAAGCAGGAAATGGAGAAGCAGGTCTTGGGATCCAAACTACAGAGGGTTATGAATTAACTCTAGTAGATCGGGTAGCGCATCATTTTACTACGGGATTATCTACCGTGGAGATCGCCTCTCAAAATGTTGAAAAATTAAATTCTGAATTCAATAAGTTCTTTCAGAACGATCAGTTATCCTATAAAAGTTATGCGTTGAATGGTAGCGCAGATAAAATTGCTGCATTAAAAGCACTTTTGGATCTTCATGAAATAAAATATGGCGCAACCAATTCAGGAAAAATAAAGGGTTTTAATTACTCTCAGAATAAGCAATCAGATTTTAATACCAATGAAAACACATTGGTTATTAATACCAATCAGGCAAAAGGGAAAATGGTAAAAGTATTATTCGAGCCTAACACCAAGTTAAGTGACTCCTTAACTTACGATATTACAGCTTGGAGCTTGCCTTATGCTTATGGACTTGAGGCAGTAGCAAGTAATAAACTATTAAATCTTAACAATACGGCTCCAAAAACTGCTGTTAATAATACCACTTCTAATGCAAGCGGTTATATTTCTAAATGGGACAGTATGGAAGATGCTCGTTTTCTAGCAGCTTTATTAAAAGAAGGAATTAAGGTAAGATTCAGCACACTGGAGTTTGAAAATGAAGGTAAAAAATTCAATCCAGGAAGTCTTATAATTACTAAGAGCGACAATAGAACTTACAAAGATTTCAATTCTAAAATAATTACTATTGCCAACGAACATGGGCGAGAACTTACATCTGCGAGTTCCGGTTTTTCTAAAAGCGGACCAGACTTTGGCTCTTCAGAAATAAAAATCATTAACCACCCAAGAGTCGGCGTGCTTCGAGGAGAGGGAGTTTCCTCATTAAATTTTGGTGAAATTTGGCACTTTTTTGAAAAAGATCTACACTTCCCTATCACCCCCATTGATACCGACTATTTTAAGGATATAGATTTTTCTCTAATTGATGTGTTAGTAATTCCATCTGGAAGATATAATAGCCTATTCAATAAAGAAACTTTAGCAAAACTTAAATCCTGGATTCAAGGTGGTGGAAAAGTAATCGCAATTGGAAATGCAGTTGGCAGTTTTGCAGATAAGGATGGCTTCAACTTAAAAGAGAATAAACCTGAAACTAAAAAAGATACAACTGCAACCGCAAATCTAATTTCTTATGCCAGTCGGGAACGAGAAGGCATTAAAGATCTTATTACCGGGAGTATTGTGCAAACAATTCTAGATAAGACCCATCCTATGGCATTTGGTTATGGAGATTCTTATTTCAGTTTAAAATTAAGCAGTGATAGCTACAGCTATTTATCTAAAGGTTATAATATTGCCTATTTAAAAGATTCTCCTGAAGTGGTTTCTGGTTTTGCAGGTAGCGAAGCCACGAAAAATATGAAGAATTCCATGATTTTCGGGGAAGAACGAATAGGTAACGGAAGCATTATTTATATGGTAGATAATCCTTTATTTAGAGCATTTTGGGAGAATGGAAAATTGTTTTTTGCCAATGCAGTGTTTTTTGTGAATAACGAAAATTTCAGATTGAAGATTTAACAAGTGACATTCAGATTTTTCGTCACCCTGAACTAGTTTCAGGGTCTTCTTCAGGATAACTGGGATGCTGAATCAAGTCCAGCATGTCGAATACTAGTCTGAAGTAATTATTCGCAAAAATCAGGAACATAGAAAAATTTAGAAAAAACTTAAAATAAAAATATGAAGAATACTTTTTCAGCACTATTACTCCTTTTCTTAGCGATACCATTTTCAATACTAGCTCAAGAAAAAGGAAGCGGAATCAATGTAAATTTTGAAACCTTTACTTTACAAAATGGCTTACGCGTGATCCTGCACCAAGACACTTCAGATCCTGTGGTGGCAGTTGCACTTACCAGTCATGTTGGGTCTGCTAGAGAAATAGAAGGAAGAACGGGCTTTGCACACCTTTTTGAACACCTATTATTTTTAGAATCTGAAAATTTAGGAAAGGGTGGTTTAGATAAAATGAGTGCGCGAATTGGTGGCTCTGGAGCTAATGGATCTACAAGCAGAGATAGAACTAACTATTTCCAAACAGTGCCTAGCGATGCTCTTGAAAAAATGATCTGGGCAGAAGCAGATAAATTAGGTTACTTTATTAATACTGTGACAGAACCAGTATTAGCTAAGGAAAAGCAAGTGGTGAAGAATGAAAAAAGACAAGGGGTAGATAATAATCCTTACGGCCATACTTTTGCCGTAATAGATCAAAATCTTTATCCTAAAAATCATCCTTACCACTGGCAAGTAATAGGTTCTTTAGAAGATTTGCAAAATGCAACCTTACAAGATGTCAAAGACTTTTATAATAAATGGTATGTTCCCAACAATGTTACCTTAACTATTGCAGGGAATTTTGATAAGGAACAAGCAAAAGAATGGGTCCATAAATATTTTGATGAGATTCCGGCAGGAAAAGATATCGCAAGACAAGATAAAAGACCTGCTAATTTAAAAGAGAGCAAAAGTCTTTACTACGAAGATAATTTTGCAAATCTTCCCGAACTAACCCTTACGTGGCCTTCTCAATATTCGTATCATGAAGATTCCTATGCTTTAGAGATCTTAACCAAATATCTTGCAGATGGTAAAAATGCGCCTCTTTATAAAAAGTTGGTGTTAGAAAAAGAGCTTACAGACAGGGTTAGTATGTTTGATTACACCTCTGAACTTGCAGGGCAATTAATGCTTCAGGTAAGAGCTTATGATGGTAAAGATCTGGATGAAGTTCAGAAAGCCATAAATGAAACCTTTGAAGACTTTGAAAAGAAGGGAATTTCAGAAAAAGATCTAAAAAGAATTAAAGCCGGACAAGAAACCGATTTTTATAATGGTATTTCTAGCGTTTTAGGGAAAGGTTTTCAATTAGCACAATATCAGATCTTCGCAAATGATCCCAACGAGATCAATAAAAATGTAGATAAAATTTTAAATGTTTCCGCGGAAGATGTTATGCGAGTGTATAATACATACATTAAGGATAAACCATATGTTGCTACTAGTTTTGTGCCGAAAGCTCAGAAAGAACTGGCTTTAGAAAATGCAGTTCTAGCAAGCGTAGCAGAAGAAAAAATAGTTGAAGGAGCTGAGGAAGAATTTGATTCTACTACCAATGTTTCCTACGAAAAAACCCCAAGTAGTTTTGATAGAAGTTCCGAACCTCCTTACTGGGGAAATCCAGAAATCGTAGTTCCAGAAATATGGAAATTCAATTTACCTTCTGGCTTAAGTGTTTCGGGAATAACTTCTCAAGAAGTTCCAATTATTCAATTCAGTTTAGAAATGGAAGGCGGATTGTTGCTGGAAAAACCAAATAAAACTGGGGTTTCTAATTTATTAGCTACGCTACTAACTAAAGGAACCGCAAAGAAAACTCCTCAAGAGCTGGAAGAAGCAATAGAATTACTAGGCTCTAAGATCTATATAAATGCAGAGGATGAAAAGATCATCCTTTCTGGAAGTAGTTTGACTCGCAATTTTGGGGAAACCATGAAACTAATGGAAGAAATTCTATTAGAACCAAGATGGGATGAAACCGAATTTAAATTAGCAAAACAGCAAGTTATTAGTCAGTTACAGCAACAACAAGCGAATCCTAACAGTATAGCTGAAATTGAATTTAAAAAACTGATCTATGGTAAAGATCATATTCTTTCCAGGAATATTTTAGGAACTTCAAAATCTGTGGAGGCGATTGCCCTAACAGATCTTAAAACCTATTACAAAAACAATCTTTCTCCAATGAGAGCTAAGTTCTTGGCTGTGGGAGATCTGGATCAAAAAATGGCTAATAAATCCTTAAAAGCGATTTCAGCAAATTGGAAACCGGTGTCGGTAAAAATTCCAAGCTTCCCTACTCCTGTTGCTCCAGAAAATTCTCAGGTTTATTTTTATGATGTTCCCGGAGCAAAGCAGTCTATTATTAAAATTGGAGCTCCAGCTTTAAAAGCTACAGATGAGGATTTCTATAAAGCAGAAGTTATGAATTATAGACTTGGTGGCGGAGGATTTGCATCTCAGCTTACTCAGGAACTAAGAGAAGGTAAGGGCTATACTTATGGAATAAGATCTAGATTTAATGGTAGTAATTTAGTTGGACCTTTCGAGATCTCTAGTGGTGTTCGTTCTAATATTACTTTTGAAGCGGTAGCATTGATAAAACAGCTGCTAATAAATTATTCTGAAAGCCTGCAACCAGAAGACCTTGATGTAACCCAGAGTTTTATGATTAAAAGCAATGCGAGAAAGTTTGAAACTTTAGGAGCAAAATTGAATATGCTTAGTGATATTGCAAACTTTAATTATAAGGATGATTTTATTAAGCAACAAGAAGTTATTGTAAAAGGAATGAGTTTGATAGACTTACAAGCATTAGCTGGGGAATATGTAAACCCTTTTAAAATGTATTATCTAATTGTTGGTGATGCTGAAACACAATTAGAAAAATTAAAGCAACTCGAATTCGGGGAGCCAATTCTTTTGAATGAAAAATAATCGAAATTCATTTATAAATGCAACTGTCGGGATTTTGAAACTTCCTTCAGTTGCATTTTTTTTGTTCCAAAATGTTAGGGAGCAAAAAAAGCATCTAAATAAAAATGTACTTCCAGAGCTTCAATCTTTCCAAAACACTAATGACGGCAGCCTTAAAAAAGATGATTTTAATAAGTTCACTAAGTATTACGCTTTAGGAGTACCAGCAATTTTGGGTTATGCATTTGGTATTTTAAGAGGCTCTCCTTTGGATTTAGCAGAACGAAAAACTATCACTTACTTAGGTGGAATATCAGGCTTACTCGATGATCTCTTTGATGAACAGGACAAAGAAGTGATGCATCTGAAAGATTTTATAATTGATCCTGAAAAATTAGAACCTAAAAACAGCTACGAAGCCCTATTAAAGCATTGCTATATAAAAGGCCTGCGATCTTCAGAAAACCCGCAAGCCCTAAAACAACAAGCTAAGGCAGTTTTTAATACACAAGCAGAAAGTGAGCTTCAACTTAACAAAGATCTTTCAGAAAAAAAGATCAAAGAACTCACTTTTCTCAAAGGAGGACATTCCTTTTTGTTCTATAGATTGTGTTTGAATAACAGATTAGAGATAGAGGAAAAAAAAATGATCTATCACTTAGGCGGCCTGATGCAAATGGGGAACGATATTTTTGATATTTGGGAGGATGTACAACAAAAGATAGAAACACTTGCTACCAACACAAATTCCATTCACCAATTACGCAATTCATTCTCTACAGAGTTGCAGAAAACTATAAGCTTATTATCTAAATGTAATTATCCAGAAAAACAGCTTCAAGAATTTACAAGGATCATAATTTTTGGACTTTCTCGTGTATATGTATGTCTAGATCAGTTTAAAAAATTACAAACTTCGGAAACTTCACTTTTTCAACCTGAAAAATATTCCAGAAAGCAGTTGATATGCGATATGCAATTGCTTAAAAATAAAAATGCAGCCATTAAGTATTACTTAAGGCTGCATTCTCAATATTTATAAACTTTTATCTAATTGTACTTAGCTTTGTTAGATATTACATTTAACTAGTTGCATTAAAAGTTTTCGTCATGCTGAACTTGTTTCAGCATCCCAATAAATCGGGAGAAGACTCTGAAAGAAGTTCAGCATGACGAAATTATCAAGTGCCTGCTGAACCCCTAAAGGATTGGTACACTCTTATTTATTTGGCTTAGATGGACCTTTTTTCTTTCTGTGCTTTAATACTTCTGCTTCAAGGTAAAATATAATCTCTTCCCCAATATTGGTGATTAAATCCCCTACCCTCTCAATTTTCTTTATTACAGAAAACAGCAATAAATACTGCTCGATCATATTAGGATCTTTTCGTACTTCCTCAGAAATAACACCAAAAGAGTTTAAATTAATCTTATTAAGGATCTTATCTTTTTTAAATACCTTTCTAGCCTTTTTAGCATTTCCTGTTGTATAAGCATCTCTAATATCATCTAGCATAGACAAAGCTGCCTTATACATTTCCTCAAAGTCTAATTTTGCCAATACTTCTTTATCCACAGGAGTATCTACCTCTACGATGTAACTAGAAATCCCATAAGCATGATCTCCTATACGCTCCAAATCGAAATTGATCTTTCTTAAGGCCAAAACAAAACGTAAATCGCCAGCTACAGGATTATGCAAAGCTATAAAACGCTCACATTCTCTATCTAACTTAAGATCCATTCCATTTACTCGGTTTTCTGTATGCAAAACTTCTTCTGCAAGATCATTATCGTGATTAAGAAATGCCTCTTTAGATTTTATAAATTGTTTTCTAACCAGTTGGAACATTTCCAAACCTGACTGATTCAAAATTTCCCTGTGATCTTCTAAATTCATCATAATGTTTAAGTTTATCCGAAACGACCTGTAATGTAATTTTCGGTTTGTTCTTTTTCAGGATTAGTGAAGATTTTGTTGGTCTTATCGTATTCTATTAGTTCTCCTAGATAGAAAAATGCCGTATTATCACTAATTCTACTTGCTTGTTGCATGTTATGCGTAACAATCACAATAGTATACTTGTCTTTTAATTTATAAATAAGTTCTTCAATTTTAGCCGTGGAAATAGGGTCTAAAGCTGAAGTTGGCTCATCCATTAGTATAATAGATGGTTCTACTGCCAAGGTTCTAGCAATACATAAACGTTGTTGTTGCCCACCAGAAAGCGCTAATGCCGATTTATTAAGATCGTCCTTTACCTCATCCCAAAGTGCCACTTGTTTCAAAGAGCTTTCCACACGTTCCTCCAAAAATGCTTTATCCTTTAGTCCTTGGATCTTTAATCCGTAGGCTACATTTTCAAAAATAGATTTAGGAAATGGATTTGGTTTTTGAAATACCATCCCCACTTGCTTTCTAAGCAATTCCACGTTTATATCCTTATCATTGATATTACTACCATCTATATTGATCTCACCTTCCATCTTAAAACCATCTACATAATCGTTCATTCTATTGAATAATCTTAAAAATGTAGACTTCCCACAACCCGAAGGTCCAATAAAAGCAGTCACCTTGTTGGGCTTAATATCCATGCTAATCCCTTTGATAGCCATGAAATCATCGTACCACACTTTTACATCATTCGCTTGTAACTTATACTTACGTTTAATGCTACTTTCTATCACGCTTTCCTTTTTATCTTTACTCATAGTATAACACTTCTGTTATTTAAATTTTTTCTGCCATTTATTTCTGAAATAAACTGCAATCCCGTTCATTACAAAAGTAATCAACAATAAAATAATTATAGCTGCGGCCGCATTCTCCACAAATCCGTGCTGCGGACGCGTGATCCAGTTAAATATTTGAATTGGTAATACCGAGAACTCATCCATTGGTGAGGAAGGCGCAAATGGTACATATGCTAATGCTCCAATTACAATTAATGGTGCAGTTTCTCCTACCGCTCTAGATAAAGCTAAAATAATCCCTGTTAAAATTCCTCCAAAAGAAGCCGGTAATAATTGATGATACACAGTTTGCCATTTTGAAGCTCCCATTGCAAAAGAAGCATCCCTAATAGATTTAGGCACTGCTTTTAATGCTTCTCGAGTAGAAACGATGACTATAGGCAAAATTAGCAATGCTAAAGTAAAACTCCCAGCCAATACGCTTGCTCCCATTTCTAAGATCCTTACAAACACTTCCAATCCTAACAATCCATAAATAATAGATGGTACTCCAGCAAGGTTAGAAATATTAACTTCTAAGATAGTAGATAATCTATTCTTTTTAGAATACTCTTCTAAATATATAGCCGCTGCGATACCAACTGGTAATGCGATTAAGGTAGTAAGTAATAGCACCCAAATACTTCCCATTAAGGCAGTATAAATACCAGCTTTTTCGGGCTTTCTAGATGGAAGATTCATCACAAATTCCCAATCTATTCTCATAATTCCATCTACGAGAATATTTCCAATAAAGACTGCAAGCAAAACAAGACCTAACAACGTACAGAAAATTCCCCATATTTTGAAAGCCTGATCCTTCAGTCTGTTCTTTCTAATATTATTCATATTTCTCCTGGAATTTTTTTCTGATTCTATAACTAATCGTATTTAGCAAGAAGGTAAATACGAACAAGGTGATCCCAGCTGCAAAAATAGTTTTGTACTCCAATGAATCATGTTGCACATCCCCTAAACTCACCTGAACGATATATGCTGTAATTGTTTCTACGGGTACTGTTGGGTCAAAAGTTAATCTTGGTTGTTGTCCTGCTGCAATAGCAACGATCATAGTTTCCCCAATGGCTCTCGATATTGCCAAAATTATAGAAACTATTATTCCAGACGAGGCTGCTGGAACCATCACTTTAAATGAATTTTGCAATCTTGTAGATCCCATTCCATAGGCGGCCTCCCTTAAAGAGTTTGGAACCGCATGAAGCGCATCTTCACTCAAGGAAGAGATATAAGGAATAATCATGATCCCCATAACCAAACCAGCAGATAAAGAGTTAAAACTGGACATTCCAGGTATAAAAGACTGTAAGAACGGAGTTACTACCATTAAAGCAAAGAATCCATAAACTACAGTAGGTACTGCAGCAAGTAGTTCTAAAAGAGGCTTTATAGTTCTTCTAAAACTTTTTGGTGCATATTCACTAAGATAGATACTAATGGATAGTCCTACAGGTACTGCAAATGCAATTGCGATAAACGAAGTTAAAAGGGTACCAGACAGTAAAGGCAGGATCCCAAAATGTTTATCAGAAAATAACGGAGTCCATTCTGGATCTGTTATAAAGTCTATTATCGAAACTTCACTGAAAAAATTTATGGCCTCAATAGAAAGCACTAAAACAATTCCAACTGTCACGGCAATAGTAATAAGAGCACTTAATAATAGGCCCCTTTCAATTACTAATTCCTTAAGTTTTCGCATTTATAAAATATAAATTAGTGTAAAAGGTTAAATAAACTGAAAACCCGCCCACAATTTGGGCAGGTATTTCAGTCTTCAGTAAAATTATACTTTTTCCAATATTGTAATCATTTCAATATCTGACTATTGATTTTCTTTTACAAACTTATTGAATTTTTCTTTTTGAACGGCATATTCTTCTTTGGTCATAGAAATATATCCCACATCTTTTGCCAATGCTCCAGCTTCATCTAAATAAAACTCCACGAAATCTATAACCTGCTTATCTTTTAAAGAAGAACTATTTACATAGATGTATAAAGGTCTAGATAAAGGAGAATAAGTTCCGTTTTTCACAGTTTCTGTGGATGGTTTCACTGGACCATTGCCTCCATCTACTGAAGCTAATGCTAATTTGTCCTGATTTGCCTCGAAATAAGCCAATCCAAAAAATCCTAACCCGTATTTATCTCCAGCAACTCCTTGTACTAATACATTATCATCTTCACTAGCAGTAAAGTCTCCTCTACTAGATCCACTTTTACCAACAATAGCTTCTGTAAAATAATCGAAAGTTCCAGAGGCAACACCAGGTCCGAATAAATGAATTTCTTCATTTGGCCATGCTGGATTTATTTGATTCCATTTTTTGATCTTCCCTTGCGCTGCAGGTTCCCAGATCATTTTTAATTCTTCTACTGTAAAAGAAGTAGCCCAATCATTTTCTGGATTAATAACAACTGCAAGTCCATCATAGGCAACTTCCAATTCTACGTAAGTAATGTTATTTTCTTTAGCAACTGCAGCTTCTTCAGCTTTAATTGGTCTAGAAGCATCTGAAATGTTGATCTCTCCTCTTCCAAATTTTTGAAAACCTCCTCCAGTTCCTGAAACTCCAATAGTAACATCTACTTTAGGCTGTACTGCTCTAAACTCTTCAGCAACAGCTTCAGTAATAGGATATACTGTACTAGAACCATCTATAGATATCGTTCCAGATCCTGCTTCCCCATTCTCGTTATTCTGACCTTTATTATTTCCGCAAGAAATAACAGCGAAAGATAAAATTGCAATTAATAATACTTTTTTCATGGTTTAATTATTTTTAAAAATGAATGTCTATTTGTAATCTATATGCTAAGCTATTGTCTAAGTTGTTCTCGTAATCGTTCCAACTTACATCTGTTTGAACTTTTAATTTATGTCCAACAATATATTTTGAAACACCAAAGGTATATTGATTCTCTATACCCTCACCCGTTAAAGCTTCATCTAAAGCAACCTGCGTATATCTACCAACAACTTCAAAATTGTTTTTAAACAAATATCCAGCTTGCATATTTATCCCGTCTCCTACTTCTACCACTTTACCAGTTGTAGTACCATCAGAATTCACAGCAATTTCATTGTCTGCAGTTCTTTTAGCATATTCTGCCATTGCAGAGAATCCCTGATATTTGAAAATCCCATCTATAAAGAATGTATTTATATCTGTTTCAAAAAAACCAGTATCAGTGGTCATATAACTCCCACTATTTGAACGAGTTTTTACAGCATTGCTATTATGATCATAACTTACTCCTAAAGCTAATTTTGGAGTTTGCTCTCTTTTTAAATCTGCGCCAGAATAATCATCGAAATCTCCAAAAGGAAGAACCTCTAATCTACCTGTATACTGATATCCTCCAAGATTTCCAGTAGTTACGTTTCTACCTTCTCCTTGAGAAAAAGCAAAGGCTTCTTTAATGATCAACTTTTCACCCAATCCAAAATGGTGGTGTAACTGGAAACCCATTTCTCGATCTACATTAAATTCACTATTTACTAAAGAACGATCTACGGTTTGTAGATTTGCTGAAGAAATAACTCGTTCTCTGTTACCAGGAAGTTTAGTTTGTCCAACCCATAATTCGAAATTTTCGTAGAAGTTCCATTTTAAAACGGCATCTAAGATATATCTAGGCGAGTTGCTCGTAAATTCCGAACCTCCGCTTATATCTCTGTTAGACAAGCCTAATTCAATCTTGTAAGTTAATTTTGGAGAATATGCAAAACCTTCAAATTTCAATCTAGCTCTTCTAATTAATAATTGTCCTTCGCCATTTTCCAAATTATCGTTATTAGGAAAATCCCAGGAACCAGTATATAAAGATTGAAAACGAGCTGCAAATTTTAAGCTATACGAGCTATCTTTTGCCACTACGTTTACCAAACCTTTACCAAATTTGTTATTTGTAATATCCTGCGCATTGGCAAAATAGGATGTTACCAGTCCGAAAGCAAGTAACATAGTCCACTTTAATTTCATTATCTGTTTGTTTTTGTCGGTGCAAATGTGCGACTCTAATGTTAAGTTAATGTTACTTGCAAGTTACGATTTAGTCAAAAAACAAAAATTAATAAGAAAAGCCGTCCTTTTGAGACGGCTTCTTCACAAATCGATGTCGACAAAAACTAAAGATTATATGAAACAGCCTTAATTAAAAGGCTATTCAAATATTATAGTTTTTTTGCGATATAAAGTGACCTTAAGATTAAGCAATGATTACCTTTTTGTAACCAACTGCAATTATCTAGGAGGTTCTAATTTTTAATTCTTTTCTAACAGGTTTAGAAACATCTGCATTAACCGGAATTCCATAAAGATCAAAATCTGCTGCTTCATGAATTTTCACATCATAGAATTCACCTGTTTTTAAGTAAATCTCTGTTGCGTCTATTAGCACTTCGTTATCTACATCTGGCGAATCAAATTCGGTTCTCCCAATAAAATGATTCCCGTCTTTTCTATCGATGATCACTTTAAAGGTTTCTCCAATTTTATTCTGATTTAATTCCCATGAGATCTGAGATTGAATTTCCATGATCTCATTAGCTCGCTGTTGTTTCACTTCCTGCGGAACATCATCTACTAGATTAAATGCATGCGTATTTTCTTCATGAGAATACGTAAAACAACCTAGACGTTCAAAGCGCATCTTGATCACCCAATTCTTCAAAGTTTGATAATCCTCTTCAGTCTCTCCAGGATATCCAACAATTAAAGTAGTTCTAATCGTCATATTTGGAACAGCTTTTCTAAACTCTTGTAAAAGTTTAGTTGTTTTTGCTTCCGTAGTTCCTCTTCGCATAGATTTCAAAATAGAATCTGAAATATGCTGAAGCGGGATATCTAAATAATTACAGATCTTCGGCTCTCTATTCATTACCTCCAACACATCCATTGGGAATCCTGTTGGAAATGCATAATGCAACCTGATCCATTCTATTCCCTCTACCTGTACAAGATTCTCTAATAACTCTGCAAGATTTCTTTTCTTATAAATATCCAACCCGTAATAAGTAAGATCTTGTGCAATTAAAACCAATTCTTTAACGCCATTAGCCGCTAAACTTTTAGCTTCTTTCACCAATTGTTCTATGGGAGTAGATCTATGTTTTCCACGCATTAAAGGTATTGCACAAAAAGAACAAGGTCTATCACAACCTTCTGCAATCTTTAAATATGCGTAATTTTTAGGGGTTGTAGTTAAACGCTCTCCTAAAAGTTCGTGTTTATAATCTGCTTCTAGAGCTGCTAATAATTCCGGTAATTCTGTAGTTCCAAAATATTGATCAACATCTGGAATTTCTTTCTGTAGATCTGGTTTGTACCTTTCACTTAAACATCCTGTTACAAAAACCTTATCTACTTCTCCTTCTTGCTTTTTTGCAACATATTCTAGAATTGTGTTTACAGACTCCTCCTTGGCATTATCTATAAATCCACAAGTATTGATTACAACAATATTTCCTTCTTCTTCATGAACAACATCCTTGTCGTTTGCTTTCAGTTGCCCCATTAATACCTCACTGTCGTAAACATTCTTACTACAACCAAGTGTGACTACATTAATTTTGTTCTTTCTTCTGGACTTTGTTCTCATAACCTAATACCTTTTTGAATTCCCGCCTATTACAAAAATAGTGCTAGCGGAAAACGGCTGCAAAGATACAACCTAAAAATCGATTAAAAGAAGATTAAGGATTTTCTGTAAATTAAGTAAAATATTCATGCAAAGTAACCACCCATCTTGCTTCGTAATACCTAATTGCGCTTATTACCAAAACGCCAATGACCACATAGATCCAAGAAAATTTTTCTTTTTTCATAAGTAAACCACCAATTGTAGCGAAAAGCAAAAAAGGCAAAGCTAAAATTAGATTTGGAAGTATCCATGCATCTTCAAAAAGTATAGCTATTAGCTTCATTATTACATAAAACACGCTGTAAAACACGATGATCTTACTAATAATTGCCTTAAAATTGGTTTTAGGCATTCTAGTTTTTATAATTTGAAGGTGAAACTCTTTTCTTTGAGGCTTTTTCGTAAGCTAAAGCCCAGCTATATAGAGCAGCTTCTTGATAAGGTCTGCCAATAAACGTTAAGCCTTTTGGAGCGTTATTTTCTGCATATCCCATAGGAACTGTAATGGCTGGATATTTGGCAACTGCAGCAAATCCTGCATGATAATTATTTATGGAAAGAATTCCGTCTAAATTATGAGCTTTCATAGGAACCTCAAAAAAACGTTTCCCATTCGTAGTTAGCGTATCCTGAATAGCTGCAAATTCTTTAGCAGTTGCAGAATCGGCCACTATTCCATCAAATAATTTCTGCCCATAAGGTGAACGCATCAAAGAATCTGAATTATTATAAGCAACCACATCCTGCACAGACTTGAAGGATATGTCCTTATTTCCGTGTTTTTTGAAATATACAGGAAGATCTCTTTTCATCTCTAAATTAAGAAAACGAGTAAAATTTGGAAGATCTAGATCTTCTCCCTCAAACTCAATTATTTCTGCTCCAGCCGATTTAAGATCATTAATGGCTGCAACATATAAAGTATCTTCCATCAAAGATTTTAAAGCGCCAAATCGTTTTCCTTTTAAAGAAACATCAGCTAAACTTTCATAATAATTTGAAGTGTTATTTTTGTTTGCTACAGATGCAGGATCTTGAGGATCTCTACCAGACATAGCAGAAAACAAGATCGCATTATCTATTACATTTTTAGTGATAGGTCCTGGAGTATCCAAATAACTGGAAATTGGAACGATCCCACCTCTACTTAAAACTCCAATTGTTGGTTTTAGACCCACCAAAGAATTCTGACTTGCAGGGGATAAAATTGAACCAGCAGTCTCAGATCCTACCGCAACTGGTGCAAAATTTGCCGCTATAGAAACCGCACTTCCAGAACTAGATCCACCTGTATCTAAAATTTTTCTTCCGTAAGGATTTAATGTTTGACCTCCAACTGCAGAATATCCGCTAGGACAGTCTCCACAAAAGAAATAGGCCCATTCACTTAAATTAGCTTTACCCAAGATAATGGCTCCATTTTCTTTTAATCGCTTTACGATAAAAGCATCTTCAGTGGTGTTTTTGGTTAAAGCAACAGCACCTGCCGTAGTAGGCATATTTGCCGTATTAATATTATCTTTTAGTAGAACGGGAATTCCGAAGATCGGGTGTTTCAACATTTTATTCTTTAACCCTTGATCCTTATCACGAGCTTCTTGTAGGATATTCGGATTTAATGAGATTACCGAATTTAAACTTAGCTCATTATTTCTGTCATATTTCTGAATACGTGTTAAATAGAACAACACTAATTCTTCGTAACTAAAAGTATTTGCAGTGATCGCCTTCTGAAGACTAGGAATGTCCTGATCTAATATAAGTGGTAATAATTCTGAATAGCGATCATCTGAAAAAGCTTCTAATTCTTTATTGAATGGTGCCCAGATAGAATCTGATTTGATATATTTTGAATCTAAAACTTTGAATTCCCTAAAATCGGCAACTTTTGTGGTGTCCTGAACAATTGGTTCCGATTTCATTTCTTTCGATTCTTCCTTACAAGCAATAACTAATAATAAGGAGAGGGAGAATAATAACTGTTTCATATGATATAAAAATATTATGTGTTCAACATTCTTAAACAGAAATCAAAAAAAAATATAGAGCTACTGTTTTTTGAAAAACGAATCTACAAATTCAAATTTATTAAATACTTGAAGATCTTCCAATCCTTCTCCAACTCCAATATATTTAACCGGTATTTTAAATTGATCGCTAATCCCGATCACCACTCCACCTTTAGCAGTTCCGTCCAATTTAGTAACTGCAAGTGAAGTTACTTCTGTTGCCGCTGTAAACTGTTTAGCCTGTTCAAAAGCGTTCTGACCCGTAGAGCCATCCAAAACCAACAATACCTCATGAGGTGCGTTAGGAATAACTTTTTGCATTACCCGTTTTACTTTGGTAAGCTCGTTCATTAAATTCACTTTGTTATGCAATCTTCCAGCAGTATCAATAATTACCACATCTACATCCTGCTTCACTGCAGCCTCCACAGCATCAAAAGCAACAGATGCAGGATCACTCCCCATTTGTTGTTTTACAATAGGTACTCCTGTTCTATCTGCCCAAACTTGAAGTTGATCTATAGCAGCAGCTCTAAAAGTATCTGCTGCCCCTAAAAGAACTTTTTTACCGTCCTTTTTAAATTGGTGAGCTAGTTTCCCAATAGTTGTAGTTTTCCCTACTCCATTCACACCAACTACCATAATTACATATGGTTTACTTGAATTATCGAAATCGAATCCATTTCCAGAACCTGTTTCTGTTTCAGATAACAAACCAGCAATTTCTTCTCTTAGAATTCCATTAAGCTCGGCTGTGCCTAAATATTTATCACGCTCTACACGCTCTTCTATTCTCTTAATTATCTTGATAGTTGTTGCAACTCCAACATCACTGCTCACCAACACATCTTCTAGATCATCTAAAACATCCTCGTCTACGGTAGATTTACCAGCAACCGCTTTACTCATTTTAGAAAGAAAGGTGGTTTTAGATTTCTCTAATCCTTTATCTAGGGTTTCCTTTTTCTCTTTGGAAAATATTTTTTTAAATAAACTCATTTCTATTGGATGGTTTTCTTGCTGA
Organism: Gillisia sp. CAL575; assembly: GCF_000403785.1. Lineage (GTDB taxonomy): Bacteria > Bacteroidota > Bacteroidia > Flavobacteriales > Flavobacteriaceae > Gillisia. The sequence continues at coordinate 103,344 of NZ_APHJ01000025.1, read as the reverse complement.
AATTAAACCAAGAATCAGCATAAATTCATGCGTAAATATACACAAAAAGAAAAAGCCGTCCAGATGGCTCGGGACGGCTTTTAAAATATTTTAAAATGACTTATTTTTTAGCCAAAAAGTCATTTACTTGTTCTGGTGCCATTATACTTTCAACAAAAGTATAAGAGCCAGTTTTTGGAGATTTCACCATTTTAATGGCTTTAGATAATCTCTTAGATCCAGTTTGTAACGATGCTACTGATTTTTTTGCCATGACTTATACTTATTTAATTTCTTTATGAACCGTCATTTTCTTAAGAATTGGGTTAAATTTCTTTAACTCCAATCTATCTGGCGTGTTCTTTTTGTTTTTTGTTGATATATATCTAGAAGTACCCGGTTTACCGGATTCTTTGTGTTCTGTACATTCTAAGATAACCTGTATTCTATTGCCTTTCTTTGCCATTTTTCCGTGTCTTTATGGTTTAGGATTATTTGTTTAAAAATCCTTTTTCTCTAGCTTCCTTCATGACAGCAGAGATCCCTTTTTTATTGATGTTCTTTAATGCAGAAGCAGATATTTTTAGGGTTACCCACTTATCTTCTTCAGGAATATAAAAACGTTTTTTTAATAAATTAATATTAAATTTACGTTTAGTTTTATTCATGGCGTGAGAAACATTGTTCCCAACCATTGCTTTTTTACCAGTAAGTTCACAAACTCTAGACATTGCTCTAATCTTTATCTTGTTATTTCAAAACAGGCTGCAAATTAACGATTTTTTTACGCAACTGCCAACATAAAAATAAAATTTTTTATAGCTTATTTACTGTTTATCATCTTGATACATTCTAGTTGTTTTGATATCAAATACTTCTGAAGTAAATATTATTTTAAAAGCAGCTCTTTTAGCAATAATTCCAGTGCCTTATTCACTGCTTTCTTAACCACTTGCTCCCTACTTCTTCCAAGTTTGAATTTTTCTGAATACACCTTCTTGGGAGTAGCGATCCCAATAAACACCGTTCCTACCTCGGCATCACTATCCCCTTTGTCTGGTCCGGCATTTCCAGTAGTTGCAATTGCATAGTCCGATTTAAAAATTAGCCTAGAATTCCTAGCCATTTCCTCTGCTACCTCTGCACTTACTACAGTGTTTTTTTCTATAATTTTATGAGAAATATTTAAAATATCCTCTTTGGTATCGGTCGCATAGGTCACAATTCCACCTCTAAAAAAGGTAGATGCTCCAGGATTCACAGTAAATTTTGTTGCCAATTCCCCTCCTGTACAGCTTTCTGCAAGAGATAAAAATTGATTCTTAGCGTTTAATAATTCCCTGATTGTGATGCTGATATCCTCATTTTCTCCATTTACATCAGAAATTATATCGTGCAAGATCGGATAGATCTTTTCAAATTCTTTTTCGATAGAAGATCTAAGATCCTCCTCATTAGGTCCTTTTCCTGAAAGCCTTAATCTAACGGTACCAAAACTGGGTAAATAAGCGAGCTTAATATGAACTGGCAAATTATTCTCCCAATCTTCTATTCGTTGGGCTATAGCACTTTCCCCTAATCCATAAGTTCTAATAGTCTTATGATAGATAAAGGGTCTCTTAAATTCTTTAATTATTCTTGGTAAGACTTCGCGCTCCATCAAAGATTTCATTTCGAAAGGCACACCAGGCATTGAGATATAAACCTTTTCATCTTTTTTCATCCATAAGCCAGGAGCTGTTCCATATTCGTTGTGTAGCGCAATTGCTTTTGAAGGCATAAGTGCTTGTTCCCTGTTAAGATCTGAAATAGGAGTAGTAATATATTTAGCAAAAATAGATTCTATGTGCTTTAGAACCTCATCATTTCTCACGAGTGAATCTTCAAAAAATTCACATAAAACCTTCTTGGTGATATCATCTTTTGTAGGACCCAACCCGCCAGTGATCAAAATGATATCTGCGCGCTTAGAAGCCTCTTTTAGAGTAGTAAGTATATGCTCATGTTCATCTTCCACAGATGTGATTTGATGAACAGAGACACCTATTTTATTAAGCTCTTGAGCAATATGCGCAGAGTTTGTATCTACAATCTGACCAATTAGAATCTCATCTCCAATTGTAATTATTTCTGCAATCATTAGAGGCCAAAATCATTCTTCAACTCTCGCTCCGCTAATCTAACTTTAGCGGCTATTTTTTCTCCTGCATCACGAGCATTTGTTTCACGCTCTTTTCCTTTAGACCAAGCTTCTATTATTAAAATATTATCCATTTGATTCAAGCCAAAAAGCTGAAGATTAGGCTTCATCTTATGTGCAAATTGATATGCTAATGCTGGATTACTGCTAATAATAGCTTCAGACATCGAAGCTACATCCGGGGGGATTTCCTCTAAAAATGTTTGTACAATTATCTTCACAAAATCATCGTCACCACCTGCCATTTCTATTACGTCGTCTAAGTTGTAGTTCTTCATTTATTTTACTTGTATTGAAAATAGTTGCTTTTCTTCTATTAAGCCGGTTAAGACATCGTTGACCTCAACCTTACCAACTCCTTCTGGAGTTCCTGTAAAAATAATATCCCCAATTTTTAGCGTAAAATACTTTGAGACATAAGAAATGATTTCATCAATTTTCCACAACATATCACTGGTATTCCCTGTTTGCACTGGTTCATTATTTTTAAGCAAGCTAAAGTTAATATTATTTAGATGGGAAAAGGAATTTTTATCAATCCATTTCTCTCCTATTACAGCAGCGCCATCAAAACCTTTCGCCTTTTCCCAAGGCAAACCTTTATCTTTCAATTTTTGCTGAAGGTCTCTAGCAGTGAAATCTATACCCAATCCTATTTCATTGTAATATTTATGAGCATATTGTTCTTCAATATATTTCCCAACCCTATTTATTTTAACCAAAATTTCCACTTCGTAATGAACGTCGTTACTAAAGTCTGGAATAAAAAACGGTTGCTTCTTTAAAAGAATGGAAGTGTCAGGTTTTAAGAATATTACGGGTTCTGTTGGCTTCTCATTCTTTAACTCTGAAATGTGGGCACTATAATTTCTCCCAATGCAAATGATTTTCATAGAAATTCCGCTATTTCACTTTTGTATTTAGCTTTCTCAGCTTTATCCCAGTTAGGATCTTCTTAGTATATAATGGAAAGTCGGCATTTTGGATCCATCCGAAATATCCAGGTTCCTCTTCTAAGACTTTCTCTACATGTTTTCCTTTGTATTTCCCAAAGGCAAAAACTTCTTGTCCTTTTTTATCGAAGGCTATAAATCCTGCAAAATCTGCAAATTTTCTTCTTTCGCTATATTTAGACAACCATGACATATCGTTCTCTAAATCTTCATATTTGTCTAACTGAGATTTTAAAACCTCATAAGTTGCATTGGTATCTGCTTCTGCTCCGTGAGCTCCTTCAAGATCTTTATCACAATAGAATTTATATGCCGCAGATAATGTTCTTTGTTCCATTTTATGGAAGATAGTTTGTACATCTACAGATGCTTGACTTTTCATATCGAAATCTATATCTGCACGTAATAATTCTTCTGCCAGTAATGGAATATCAAACCTGTTGGAATTATAACCACCCAAATCGCAACCTTTAATCATATCATAGATCTTTGGTGCTAACTTGTTAAAAGTGGGTTCGTTTGCTACTTTTTCATTAGAAATTCCGTGAATAGCAATTACCTCAGCCGGAATATCCATTTCAGGATTCACCAACCAGGTTTTACTTTCTTTATTCCCATTGGGAAATACTTTTAAAATAGAAATCTCCACAATTCGATCCTTCGCAACATTAGTTCCAGTGGTTTCAAGGTCAAAAAAGCAAATTGGTTTTGTGAGTTTTAACTCCATAGAAATAGTTGATTTTTGTAAAGATAGTATATTTTGAATGTTATGAAAATTCAAAGTTCCCTTCAGTAAAAATGATTTTTATCTAATTTTTAAGTAAAGTTAAAAGCCACGAATACTACATGTTTAATGAAGCATTGTGGCTTAAAATTTTATTCATGTCTAGAATTAAGAACCTCGGAATATACTCCCGAGAAAAGATTTAAACTTCTCTGTTCTTATCAAAAGCTTCCAGATACTGTGCAACACGCTGCACAAACTGTCCTCCTAATGCACCGTTTACAACACGATGGTCGTAACTATGCGATAAGAACATTTTATATCTAATTCCAATAAAATCTCCATCTGGAGTCTCAATCACCGCTGGCACTTTTCTAATAGCTCCAAGTGCTAAAATAGCAACTTGCGGCTGATTGATAATTGGAGTTCCCATGATACTTCCAAATGTCCCCACGTTAGTTACGGTGTATGTTCCTCCCTGGATATCATCTGGTTTTAGCTTATTCTCTCTGGCTCTATTTGCAAGATCATTCACAGCTTTCGCCATTCCCACAAGATTTAGTCTATCAGCATTTTTTATAACCGGCACAATTAAATCGCCATTACCAAGTGCCGCAGCCATTCCAAGGTTTATATTCTTTCTCTTAATGATCTTATCTCCGTCTAAAGCGATATTAATCATTGGGAAATCTTTGATAGCCTTCGCAACTGCTTCCATAAAGATTGGAGTGAAAGTTAATTTCTCTCCTTCTCTCTTTTCGAAAGCTGTCTTGTTTTTGCTTCTCCAATTCCAAATATTGGTGACATCTACTTCAATAAAAGATTGAACATGCGCAGAGGTTTGAACACTCTCTACCATATGGTGAGCGATCATTTTACCCATTCTACTCATCTCAATGATCTCATCTCCGCCATTTACACTTACTGGAGCAGCAGGTTTTTTCTCAGCCGGAGCAGATTGCGCAGGTGCAGTTTTACTCGCTGTAGATTTAGGTTGAGAACTTCTATTTTCTAAATATCCTAAAATATCATTTTTGGTAACTCGTCCATCTTTTCCTGTTCCCTCCAAAGTTTCTAATTCCTGAAGACTTACTTCTTCTTTTTTAGCGATATTTTTCACTAAAGGAGAATAGAATTTAGTAGAGTCAGAGAAATCTGATGAAGAAGTGTTTGAACTATCTGAAGTGCTCTTAGCAGAAGTTAGCATTTCTTCTGCTTCTTCAACTAGTGCTCCTTCCGGTTTTTTAGTTTCCGTAGGTTGTGCTTTAGAATCATCCCCACCTGCTATTTCAATAATAGCGATAGTTTGTCCTACTTGCACTACATCATCTGGCTCAAAAAGTTTTTCAATAAGCACACCATCTACCTCACTTGGAACTTCACTATCAACTTTATCTGTTGCTATTTCCAGTACTGCTTCATCTGCTTCAATAGTATCTCCAACTTCTTTTAACCAGCTAGTAATTGTTGCTTCTGCGACACTCTCCCCCATTTTGGGTAACTTAAGTTCAAACTTTGCCATATTATTATCTCAACGATGTTTTTTATAATTCTGATTGCGAAATTACTCAATTTAACACTTCAGAAGTATTAAATATGTAATAAAATTATTTCTATAGGAGAATTTAACCTAAAAATAACCCAATCCAATGATGGTAAAATACGATTATGATCCTTTATATTAAAGGCTTTATAATAAATTAAAGTAAATTTAAAGGTCTTTAGCTTTTTAAAGAACTCTCAAATGGAATTCTATTGGTTATACTTCTTCCTAATGTAACCTCATCTGCATACTCTAACTCGTCACCTACCGAAATTCCTCTTGCAATAGTAGAAGTTTTGATGTCTATACCTTCTAGTTGCCTAAAAATATAAAAGTTGGTAGTATCTCCTTCTAAAGTACTACTAAGAGCAAATATGATTTCTTGAACCTCGCCTTCTTTTACTTTATCTATTAAAGATTTTATGGTTAACTGCGATGGTCCAATTCCATCCATAGGACTTATCTTCCCTCCTAACACATGATACAATCCACGATATTGACCTGTATTTTCTATGGCCATTACATCCCGAATATCTTCTACAACACATACCAATTCTCTTATTCTATTAGGATTAGCACAGATTTCACAAATTTCGGTATCACTTATATTATGACAATTCTTACATAATTTTATATTCGATTTTAAATCCACTAAAGCCTCGGCTAATTGCTGGGTTTGACTTGCTGGTTGTTTTAGTAAATGAAGCACGAGTCTTAATGCCGTACGTTTGCCAATACCAGGTAATTGTGACATTTCTGCCACCGCTTGTTCCAATAATTTAGAAGAAAAATCCATAGCCCAAAATTACATATTTTATAGGATACTATTAAATTATAGTAGCTCATACTAAACAAGAACTTATGCATAAATTTGTAATTTGACCCCGAAATTGAAATTCTATGCAACCAGCTTATATCCTACTGTTAATAGCATCCTATTTTGGAGCACTATTAATAATCTCCTACTTTACCGGTAAAAATTCTAATAATGATGCTTTTTTCAAGGCAAACAGACAATCTCCTTGGTATGTAGTAGCTTTTGGAATGATAGGCGCTTCTCTTAGTGGTGTGACTTTTATCTCAGTACCAGGATGGGTAGAGGCCAGCCAGTTTAGTTATATGCAAGTGGTGTTGGGGTATATTGTAGGATACGCGGTTATTGGATTGGTATTACTCCCTCTTTATTATAAAATGAACCTGACCTCCATTTATACTTATTTAGAAAGCAGGTTTGGGAGATACTCTTATAAAACAGGAGCGTCTTTCTTTCTTTTATCCAGAGTGGTAGGTGCAAGTTTCAGGCTTTTTCTAGTTGCTAATGTTTTACAAATAATTCTTTTTGACGGCTTAGGAATTCCCTTTTGGGCCACAGTTGTTATGACCATTGCCTTAATTTGGCTGTACACTTTTAAATCCGGAATAAAAACCATTGTTTATACAGATACATTACAAACGCTATGTATGCTAATTGCTGTGGGAGTAAGTATCTATTACGTTTCTGACAGCTTAGGTATTCAAGGAAGCAATTTAATAGGACATATTGCAGATAGTGATTTTTCTAAAATGTTCTTTTTCGATGATATTAAAAGCGCTGACTATTTCTGGAAACAATTTATATCCGGAGCTTTTATAGCGATTGTGATGACAGGTTTAGATCAAGATATGATGCAGAAAAATCTTACCTGCAGAAATCTTAAAGATGCCCAAAAGAATATGTTCTGGTTTACCATAGTACTCACATTCGTTAATTTACTGTTTGTAGCACTAGGTTTGTTACTTACAGAATATGCCAGGTTAAATGGAATAGATGCTTTTAAAGATAATCTTTTCCCAGTGATTGCTACACAAAGCGGATTGGGTATTGGAATTGCTACTTTCTTTATTTTAGGATTGATAGCTGCTGCATATAGTAGTGCAGATAGCGCACTTACTTCACTTACCACCTCTTTTAGTATCGATATATTAGATATTGAAAAAAGATATGCTGTTGCCAAACAAGAAATTGTAAGAAAGCGAATTCATGTTGCAGTTTCCGTTGTATTAATACTTGTAATAGTAAGTTTTAAATATATTATAAAAGATGAAAGCGTAATAGCCAAACTCTTTGTATTTGCAGGATATACCTATGGGCCATTACTTGGGCTCTATAGTTTTGGACTTTTTACGAAATGGTTGGTTAAAGATAAATTAGTGCCTGTAATCGCAATATTATCCCCAATTGTTTGCTACTTAATAAGCATAAACAGTGAAGCGTGGTTTGGATTTGAATTTGGATTTTTTGTGCTTATTCTAAATGGTGCTATAACCTTTTTAGGATTAGTATTGATTCGTAGAAAGCATAACTAAGGTGCAAGCATTCTGAAAATCAATTTTGTTTTTTCTCAATAGCTCATACAACACAGGATTTTCCGTGCCCGGATTAAAAATCACCCTTTTTGGATTTAGATCTATAATGTAATCATAATAGGCTTCCTGTCTTTTGGCATTTAGATAGAGAGTGATCGTATCTATATCTTCAAAATCTATCATTTCAGAATTAATGGGAACACTATTTACAGTTCCTTCTCTTAAACCAATTGCTACAGTCTCAACATTTTTTCTAACTAATCGTTCTATAGCAAGATTAGAATAACGAGCTGGATTTAGAGAAGCCCCAAGGACTAGAGTTTTCTTTTTCATAGATATCAAAGTTAATATTTAACCTGCACTGTAACAAATTAAAATTTAGCTAGTCTTTTGAATATAAGCATATGTGTAAATTTGACACTTAGATGGTAGTGTACTTTACATATTTACTTTTTTAAACCCATTTCCGCAGGGGAGATGGGTTTATTTCAAAGAATTATGTAACAAATTATAAAAAGGATCGTCTACTAAGTATAGAGAATCGCCGGAAGGCTTTTTTTTAGTTCGATTTATTATGCATTGCAAGCTACCTTGTATAATTAATCATAATCAAATATTTCATCAATCATCAACATCAATCAAAAATGAAACAGTTAATATTAATTTTAAGCTTGTTCAGCCTTCTACAAGCAAATGCTTTTCAAGCATCCAAAGGAAGTGTATTAGGGCAAATTTCAGGAATGGTCGTAGACAAGAATCTTGGATATCCCATTCCATATGCCACAGTATTAATTAATAATGCTGAAGGAAAATTAGTTTCTGGAAATAGTTCTCAGGACGATGGAAGTTTTATAATAAAAGATATTCCAGAAGGCTCTTATACTTTGCAAATACAATTTATAGGATATAAAACCTATTCTAAATCTATTGAAATAAGTTCTGGAAACAAATTGGTTAACATTGGATCTATTTCTTTAGAGGCAGATATCGCCAGTCTGGAAGATGTAACAATCATTGCTGAACGTTCTACTATAGAACAAAAAATTGACAGAAAAGTAATTAATATAGGAAAAGACCTTACTACTAGTGGTGCTTCCGCTGCAGACATTATGGGAAACCTGCCTACTCTAACAGTAGATCAGGATGGAAATATAGCAATGCGCGGGAACGATAATGTTAGGATCCTTGTAGATGGAAAACCCACAAATGTACCGGCAGCTCAATTATTAAAGCAAATCCCTAGTACTTCTATTAAAAGTGTAGAATTAATTACAAATCCTTCAGCTAAATACAATCCTGAAGGAATGAGCGGAATTATCAATATAATTTTACATAAAAATTCAAACTTAGGTTTTAATGCGAATGTAAGTACTGGTGTAACATTCGGGAAACACACCAGAGCTAATGGGTCTTTAGATATGAATTACCGAACAGGAAAATTCAATTTCTATACAAATATTGGTGGAAACTTCGGTAAGAAAGATTTTAACGGGAGGATCTTCAGAGAGGAGTCCAATTCTCAGGATAACATCTTTGTTCAGAATGATAACAACTCATATCTATATAAAGTAGGAGTGGATTTTTATTTGAATGATAAGAACACATTTTCTTTCTATACCAATCAGAATAAATCTCTAGGAGAGCCAATAGGAATTATTAAAATTTCCAACTTTAATGATCTAAGCTCTAATCTAACTCAGAATTTTTTCTTGGATAACGAGGGACTTTCCAGCACTTATAATTTTGATTATAAAAGAGAATTTAAAAAAGATGGCCACAACATAGAATTAGAATTGAACTATAATGAAGGTGAGAATACAGAAATTGCGATTTTTGAATTTGAAGGTGTTGGTAATAACTTCACCTCATATAGAGATAATGTAGCAAATGATAACTCAAACACCACTATTAATTTAGATTACGTGAATCCTTTAAGCGAGAATTCTAAGCTAGAGTTAGGTGCAGAAGCCAGAATGCGAGAAACTGATAACACTTATAAAACAACCAACTCTAATTTAAATAATGCCAATTATAACTACGATAACAATATTTACTCTTTCTATACTACTTATGGACAAACCTTCGAAAAATGGTCTTATCAATTAGGAGCAAGGTTAGAACAATATAATGTGGAAGCTGTTTTAGATGGCGTAAAGATCTTCGAAGATGATTATTTAACTGTATATCCTACAGCTTATGCAACTTATACTTTATCCGATAAGAAAACCCTTCAGTTAAATTACGGAAGACGTGTAGATAGACCTAGTTTAAGTCAGGTAAACCCTGTAAGAGAATTTAGTACTCCAAGAATTACCGGAGTTGGAAATCCAGAATTAGACCTACAATTTACCAGTTCAATAGAATTTAACTATACTCAAAACTTAGACAAAGGGAATTTCACAGGAGGAGTGTTTTATAGATTTATTCAAAATGAGATCAATCAGACATTTTCAATAGATCCTGAAGATCCCGCAAAATTACTTTTAACGTATATTAATGGAGATGACAATACAGCTTTTGGATTGGAACTTTCCGGAAGCTATAAACCTAATAAATGGTGGAGTATTAATTCTAGTTTTGAAATTTACAATCAGAATAACCGTGGTTTTATTGGAGAAAAATTTGTAGAATACGAAAATACAAGCTTTAACTTCAGAATAAATAACAGCTTTAAAGCTTCAGAGAATTTAACCTTCCAATTGTTTGGATATTATAGAGCACCAGGCCAAGATTTACAATTTGAGGCTGAAGCCTTTTATTTTGTAAATACGGGTGCACGATATAGTTTCTTGGATGATAAGGCGACACTTAGCTTAAATTTTACAGATATTTTTAATACTCAGAAATTAAAATTTACTACAGACGAACCTTATAAACAAGAAGGAACACTTAATCCAGAAAGTCAAACTGTATTTGTAGGATTTTCATATAGGTTTGGTGGAGGAAAAAACAAAGCATTAAGACGTAAAAATCGAGATGATAATGAAAAAGATGGAGGTGGATTATTTTAGATAATCATTTAATTAGTTAGTTAGTCAAAAAGAACGCCCGTATAGATAGACTATACGGGCGTTCTTGATTTTAAACCTTTATAAATTACCACTCTATAATAGCACTCCCCCAGGTAAAGCCACTTCCAAAAGCAGCTAATACAACAACGTCTCCGTCTTTTATTTTACCTTGCTCCCAAGCTTCAGTAAGAGCAATAGGAATAGATGCTGCGGTTGTATTCCCGTATTTCTGAATATTGTTGAACACCTGATCGTCACTAAGTTTTAATTTCTTCTGAATAAATTGAGAGATCCTTAAATTTGCCTGATGTGGGATAAGCATGTCTATATCTTTCACTTCCAATCCGTTAGCTTCAAGGCCCTCATGAATCACTTCAGAAAAACGCGTGATAGCATTTTTAAACACAAATTGCCCATTCATATAAGGGTAATAAGGAATATCATCTCCCTGAGGATTTTCAGCAATTATCTCTGGCACCCAATGCATTGTACTTGGTCCTTTTAGAGAAAGTTCCATCGCATTTTTTCCTTCTGAATGTAAATGAGTAGAAAGAATTCCTTGCCCAATATGGTTGCTTCTAGTTAAAACAGCTGCGCCAGCTCCATCCCCAAAAATTACTGAAACAGATCTTCCACGGGTTGTAAAATCTAAACCTCCACTATGATTTTCACTACCTATAACCAGCACATTTTTGTACATCCCTGTCTTTATAAATTGATCTGCGACAGAAAGCGCATAAATAAATCCGCTACATTGGTTACGTACATCTATAGCAGGGCAGGTATGAATATCTAACATTTCTTGTACTTGCACTCCACACCCAGGGAAATAGTAATCTGGACTTAAAGTTGCAAAAACTATTAGTTCTATATCATCTTTCGAGATCTTTGCACGTTCTAAAGCAATTTTAGCCGCCTTTACGCCCATGATCGCGGTAGAATTTCCGTCTCCTTTTTTGATATGTCTGCGTTCCTCGATCCCAGTTCTCTCTTGGATCCAAGCATCGTTGGTATCCATCAATTTGGAAAGATCGTCATTGGTTACCACATTTTCAGGAACATAACTTCCCAATCCGGCTATTTTTGATTGATACATACGTGTATAATTATGGTATTAATATTTATTCTTACTAAATTTAAGCAATTAATAAATTTTTGCCCCGCAATATAAGAAACATTAATTTTTTTAAACCCGGTTATTAGCGGTGGTATCTTAAATATTTAAAAATTAATCTATGAAAAAAATTCTATTATGCTTTTTAGCGAGTTTTTTATTCGCGAATCTTCAAGCTCAGGAAAATTTAACTTATCAGAAACCACCTCAGGAGATCATGGATCTTGTTGATGTTCCCTTAGCTCCAGCTACTCTAGTAGACAGTAAAGGAGAAATGATGGTGTTTTTATATAGAGATCAATATAAATCTATTGCAGAATTAAGTGAACAGGAATTAAGATTAGGGGGATTAAGGATTAATCCTAAAACCAATATTAATAGTAGAACAACCTATTATAATAATGTAGAGGTAAAATCTTTAAAATCTGATGCGCCAAAATCTATCGCAGGATTACCAGAAAATCCACGTTTAGCAAATTTCTCTTGGTCTCCAGACGAGTCAAAAATTGCCATGACCCATACCACAGAAACTGGTGTAGAATTATGGGTGTTGGATATTACAGCAGCTTCAGCTAAAAAATTAACCGATGCGACCTTGAATGCGAACATGAGAGATGTCATTAATTGGTTTAAGGATGGTTCTGCCGTGCTGGTTAAAATGCTTCCTGAAAATAGAAAGGAGTTAGTTAACACCAATACAGCGGTTCCAACCGGACCTACAATTTCTACGAGTGACGGTCAAAAAGCACAAAATAGGACCTATCAAGATTTACTACAAACTCCAAATGATGAATTTAATTTTGAACAATTAGCAAAGGCGGCTCTTGTAAAGGTAGATCTAAACGGAAGCGCTACACCGTGGATGGATTCTAAAATGTATAATGAGATCTCCTTTTCTCCAGATGGAAATTATGTGATGGTTTCTGCTATTAAAAAACCATTTTCCTATATAGTTCCTTACTATAGGTTTCCTTTTGAAACAGTGATCTATGATAAAACTGGTAAAGAAATAAGTAAAGTGAATGATGTTGCTCTTTCTGAAGTGTTGCCTATTGGATTTATGGCAGAGAGAGAAGGAAGAAGAGATTTAAGCTGGAGAAGTGATGCGCCAGCAACTTTAGTTTATGCAAAAGTATTAGATGGTGGAGATCCTGAAGTAGAGGTTGAATATCGAGATGAGGTGTTTTTACTAGACGCACCTTTTATTGGAGAAGGAAATTCCATTTTAAAAACAAAAGATAGATTTTCCGGTATCACGTGGGGAAATAAGAATACAGCAATCGCCTATGATTACTGGTGGAATAACAGGAATACAAGAACTTATGTTTTTGATCCTTCTAATAATAAAAAAGCTCCAAAAGTAATTTTCAATAGAAACTATCAAGATCAGTATAGCGATCCAGGGAGTTTTGTTACTCAGAAGAATCAATTTGGAACAAATATACTGGCACTAAAGGAAAATCACGCTTTCTTAATGGGAAGAGGTTTTACTGAAAAAGGTCAATTCCCTTTTGTAGATAAGATAGATCTTAATAGTGCAGAAACTAGTAATATGTATCGTTCCAATTACAACGAGAAAAAGGAAACCTTAGTAGAAGCCATAGATATTAACAAGGGCGAAATTTTAGTAAGAATTGAGTCTTCTACAGAATATCCTAATTATTATTTAAGAGACATCAACAAAAAAGATGCGACCACTCAAATAACAAATTTTGAGAACCCTTTTAAAAGCTTGGAAGACGTTCATAAAGAAGTGATCACCTACAAAAGAGATGACGGATTAGAATTAAACGGAACTTTATATTTACCTGCTAATTATAATCAAGATTCCAAAGAGAAATTACCTATGATCCTATGGGCTTATCCAAGAGAATTCAAGGATAAAAATTCGGCTTCACAAAACACTTCTAATGCAAATGATTTCACTTATCCCTATTATGGATCACCAATTTACTGGGTGAATCGCGGTTACGTTGTTTTAGATGATGCTTCATTTCCTATTATTGGAGAGGGAGATGAGCAGCCTAATGATAGCTTTAGAAAACAATTAGTTGCTAATGGAAAAGCGGCAATAGATGCTGTAGACGAGATGGGTTATATAGACAGAAATAGAGTTGCCGTTGGTGGTCATAGTTATGGAGCTTTTATGACTGCAAACTTATTATCTCATTCAAATCTTTTTGCAGCAGGAATTGCTAGAAGTGGTGCTTACAATAGAACTTTAACACCTTTTGGATTTCAAAGTGAAGAGCGTAGCTACTGGGAAGCCCCAGAAGTTTATAACAACATGTCTCCTTTTATGCATGCAGATAAAATGAAAACTCCATTATTACTAATTCATGGGGAAGCAGATAATAACTCTGGAACCTATCCCATGCAAAGTGAGCGTTATTTTAATGCTTTAAAAGGACTTGGAGCAACTGCAAGATTGGTAATCCTACCTAAAGAAAGCCATGGGTATAGCGCAAAAGAATCTGTATTACATGTACTTTGGGAACAAGATCAATGGTTAGAAAAGTATGTAAAGAACAGAGTGAAAACTGAAATAAGCCAGAAAGAAAAAGTAATGGTAGACTAATTTTTAATTCTAAATTAAATCAAATAAAACCCGCGTCTTAATTAAGGCGGGGGTTTTAATTATGGATTATTTACAAAAAAGAAAAGCATCACTCGCAATAGTGACGCTTTCCTATTCAACCTAACCAATATTTATTATTAACTCATCAATTTATAATTATTCACTTCTATTTTTGCTTCTAGATCGTGAAGCAGATTGTAAAGTCCAAAGAAGGTCCTACTCATATATAAAAAGTGCTGACTACCCCTAGAACCATTCATTTTGCGAAGTTCTGGATCTTTACTATATCTTTCACTTAATTCTGTAAGATTGTTCCAAAAAGCCTCATCTGTAAAATCAAAAGTCTCAGATTGAAACGGAGTAGAGAACATATTGAACATTTCGTGAAACATCTCTGTAAAGAAATCTATTTCTTTTTTTGAATCACTTTCTTGTAAGATTTCTAGTTCATATAATTTCTGATTGAAAAACTCTTTATTGTTTAAATTTGCTCTATCAGAAAGCTGAAAATATGGAGTATAAAAATCCTTAGGAATTCTTTTAACACAACCAAAATCTATTGCTATAAGATTATAGTCTTTATCTACTAAAAAGTTTCCGGGATGAGGATCTGCATGCATTGCTTTTAATTTATGCATTTGGAACATATAAAAATCCCATAAAGCCTGACCTATTTTATTAGCAAGATTGGCATCTGAATTTATTTTTGAAAACTCACTTAAATGAATTCCATCCATCCAATCCATTGTTATTATACGCTCACTAGATAATTCCTCGTAATACTTAGGGAATTTAAGGTTTGGAATATTTGCACATGCTTCAGAAATCTCCTTGCTCTGCTGTACTTCCAAAATATAATCTGTTTCTTCTAACAGCTTCCCTTCTACTTCTTTAAAATATTTTTCTGAATCTTTCCCTTGAAGGTTGAACATTCTCAAAGCAATTGGCTTTACCATTGCAAGATCTGAACTGATACTATCTGCAACGCCCGGATATTGGATTTTCACAGCAAGTTTTTTCCCATTCTTTGTAGCCTTATGCACTTGACCTATGCTAGCTGCATTTACCGACTGCGTTGCAAACGTATCATATAATTCTTCGGGGTAGCTTCCATTATATTTTTTAAAGGTTTTTCTAACTAAGGGAGCAGATAATGGTGGAACACTAAATTGGGCTAGAGAGAATTTTTCTACATATGCGCTTGGCATTAAACTCTTCTCCATAGAAAGCATCTGCGCCACCTTAAGTGCGCTTCCTTTCAAGCTTTTTAATCCATCATAAATGTCTGTAGCGTTATCTTCATTTAATTCATCGCGGGTAATATTCTTATCGAAAGCTTTTTTACTGTAATATTTAATGTAATTCCCACCGATTTTAACACCAGTTTGAACCATTTTAGTGGTTCTTCCTAATTTTCCGGTTGGGATGCTATCTATTGTTTTCATAATATCTTGTTGCTATTAAAATCATACGGGTGTGAAAAATACTTGTAGGGAAATACACTTATAGGGTGCCACACCCGAGTGATTCTAAAAACTATTTAATTCATTTTTTCTTTCCATAGAAATTTTCCGAGATCTATCACTCGTTCCAATGGAGTATTATCAAAAAGATCAAAAACGGTATTCACAGATTTTTCAATAACAATATCGGTACTTTCAAATTTTGCAGAATTATCATCTACCCAAAATTTAAGAATAAATAAAAATTGAACCCAAGTGGCTTCGGAAAAAACAGTTTCAGATTGTTTAAGAATCTGAGTATTCTTTGTTTCATTCCCTTCAGAGATTAACTCCTTTGCGAAAACTTTGATATCTTTTCGCAATTCTTTTAATTGGTCTAAGTTTTTAAATTTATCTGGATTCTCATTTAAAGTTAACAGCACATAACTTCTATTGGCAGTTAACAATTCAAAGAAGGTATAGTAAAAGGTGAGTAATTTTTCTCTTGGAGTAAAAGCATCAAATTCGGGGCTTTTATGCATCACTTCCATGGTATTTAGGAAGAATTGATTCCAAATTCCTTTTCTTAAGCCTTCAAAACTTCCAAAGTATTCATAGAATTGATCTTCTGTAATCTTATGATCCTTTGCGAACTTGTAAACACTTTTAGGCATATGCTCATGCTCTAACACATAATTCATATAAAGTCCAATTAAGATATCTTTACTGAATTTCTTTTCTACTGGTTGCTTTTTAGTTGCCATAATTCTTTCTTTCTTTTTCAAAGATACAAATTGTTTAATCTTTACAAACAATCGTTAAACAGAAATATTTGTTAAATCTTATTTGGCATCAAAGTGCCAATAATTATTAGACGTAAATAGGAAATGCACATTACAAGTGTCAGTTTGTCAGCGCATCCGTCTTGGTATTTTTTTTGACTGTAGAAAGGAAAGTAATAATTCAATAAAATTTTTGATATATGGCTAAAGGAAAAATTAATGTATCTGTAGAAAACATCTTCCCATTAATAAAGAAGTTTTTATATAGTGATCATGAGATCTTTTTAAGAGAATTAATCTCTAACGGTACAGATGCTACTTTAAAATTAAAGCACCTTACTAGTATTGGTGAGATAGATGTAGCTTACGGTGACCCGAAGATTGAAGTTAAAATAGATAAAGAGAATAAAACACTTCATGTGATAGACCAAGGAATTGGGATGACTAAAGATGAGGTTGAAAAGTATATAAATGAAGTTGCATTTTCTGGAGCTGAAGAATTTCTAGAAAAATATAAGGATTCTGCAAAGGATAGCGGAATTATTGGGCATTTTGGTCTTGGTTTCTATTCTGCCTTTATGGTGGCAAACAAAGTAGAGATCCTTACTAAGTCTTATAAAGATGAGCCAGGTGCACATTGGATTTGTGAAGGAACTACAGAATTTAGTTTAGAAGAATCAGACAGAACCGAAAGAGGAACAGAGATCATTCTTCATATAAATGAAGAGGACAACCAGTTTCTAGAAGAAGGAAGAATTAGTGAGTTACTTGTTAAATATAATAAGTTTATGCCAGTTCCAATTAAATTCGGAACTAAAGAGGAAGAATTACCACTTCCTGAGGATGCAGAAAAAGATGCTAAGCCAGAGACTTTAGAGGTAGACAACATCATTAACAATCCAACTCCAGCATGGACAAAGCAGCCAGCAGATTTGGAAGATGAAGATTATAAAGGATTTTACAGGGAATTATATCCTATGCAATTTGAAGATCCTTTGTTTCATATTCACCTTAACGTAGATTATCCTTTTAACCTTACAGGGATCTTATATTTTCCAAAGATGGGTCAGGATATGAACATGCAGAAAGACAAGATCCAATTATACCAAAATCAGGTATATGTTACAGATAATGTTGAGGGGATTGTTCCAGAATTTTTAACCATGTTACGTGGGGTAATAGATTCTCCAGACATTCCGTTAAATGTTTCTCGATCTTATCTTCAGGCAGATGGTGCTGTAAAGAAAATTTCTAGCTATATAACTAGAAAAGTTGCAGACAAATTAAAATCTCTGTTCAATAACAACCGTGAAGATTTCGAAAAGAAATGGAACGATATTAAGATTGTTATTGAGTACGGAATGCTTTCTGAAGATAAATTCTTTGAAAAAGCAGACAAGTTTGCATTATATCCAACTGTAGACAATAGCTATTTCACTTTTGAAGAGCTTCAGGAGAAAATTAAAGATACCCAAACAGATAAGGATGGGAACCTAATTATTCTTTATGCTTCAAATACAGATGCACAACACAGTTACATTGAAGCTGCTAAAGAGAAAGGATATCAAGTTTTATTGATGGATTCTCCAATTGTTTCTCACTTAATTCAGAAAATTGAAGGAAGTAAAGAAAAAGTTTCTTTTGTACGTGTAGATGGAGATAATATTGATAATCTAATTAAGAAAGAGGATGAGAAGATCTCTAAACTTTCTGAAGAAGAAAATGAAAAGCTAAAAGCAGATTTCGAAAAAGTGATTCCAGCAGGAAAATATACTGTTCAGTTAGAAGCTATGGATAGCAATGCGTCTCCACTTATTATCACACAACCTGAATTTATGAGAAGAATGAAGGAGATGCAACAAACTGGTGGTGGCGGAATGTTTGGAATGGGCAATATGCCAGAAATGTACAATTTGGTAGTGAATACCAATCATGAGTTAATCTCAGAAATTCTAAACTCTAAAACCGAAAAGAAACAAGAGCGTTTAATTAAGCAATCTTTAGACTTGGCAAGATTATCTCAGAACCTTTTAAAAGGAGAAGAGTTAACTGCCTTTATCAAGAGAAGTTTTGATATGGTGAAATAATCATATTTAGACTAAAAATATCTAACCGTTTAGTTTGTTTAATTACGACTAAACGGTTTTTTTATTTTCATTACTGAAAGCTTTCGTAAATTTAAAGACCTAAACAAAAAAAAACTATGAAAAATTTAATTCTACTATTTTCTGTGCTGTTACTAATAAGCTGCAAAGACGAACAAAAAAAAGAAACTCCTGCCGATGAGGTTATAATGACAGAGCCTGATGGCGGAATTGGAGATGGCGCTGTTTCACCAGCTGTTGCCTTTGCACAAGGAATAGAAAGTGCGCATAATAAAACAGCTTGGAATAAAAACAAAGCAGTTTCTTTCGATATTTCTCTAACTTTTGGAGGACAAGAAAGATTGAATGGGAAGATCACCAGTCTTACAAATTCCACTAAAGTACGAGTAGATAAAAACAACAATACGCAGTTAATTTATGATGGGAATGAAGTTTATTTATGCCCTGCAGATGCAGAACCAAAGGGTGCAAGATTTGACATGTTCACCTGGCAATATTTCTTTGCAATTCCATTTAAGCTAACCGATCCGGGGACGAATTGGGAAACTTTGGAATCTGTAGAAATGAATGGAAATAAATTCGATGTTGGAAGACTCAGTTTTGGTGAAAATATAGGAGATGCTCCAGACGATTGGTATGTAATTTATCAGGAAAGAGAGACTGGTTTATTGCATGGAGCAGGATATATTGTAACATTTGGAAGTGGAGATCAGGCAAAAGCTGAAGAAAATCCGCATGGAATTGTTTATTCAGAATATAAAGTAGTTGATGGAGTTCCTGTAGCAACCAAATGGTCTTTCCATAATTGGAGTATAGAAGACGGTTTTGGAGAAAAAATAGGAGAAGCTACTTTAAGTAATATAGTATTTTTTAATGCTGAAGATAAGCTATTCGATAAACCAGAAGATTCTAAAATTATAGAAAAATAAAATTAGTTTAAAATTGAAGAAGGGAGATTTTTGAAGATCACCTGATAGAATCGGGCCGTATCGTATGGTTTAACAATAATATCATTTAAGCCAGATTCAAAAATCTCCTCTCTTATTTCATCTATTTCCATTGCTGTTAAAGCTATAATAGGAATATGCTTATTGAATTCTCTAATTCTCTTAGTAGCTTCCAAGCCTGAGATCCCTGGCATGTTCACATCCATTAGGACCAGCTCGAATTGATCGTTTTTTACCCTTTCAATGGCATCAATTCCATTATCGCAAATATCCACTACAAATTGTTGCTGTTCTAGAATTCTTTTAGTTACCACCTGATTTATTCTATTATCATCTACCACCAAAATGCGCTTCTCTCCTGAAGATATAATAGAATCAAGACTCAACTCGTGATTATGAATGTTTTGTATAAAATCTTCTTTTGAAAATTCTCCATTTTCGAATTCAATTGTAAAACTAAACTTAGAGCCCTCTCCCTCCTTGCTTTCCAGGTTTATTTCAGAATTAAATAGAACCAACAGTTTTTTAACAATTGGTAATCCTAATCCAGTCCCTTGATAATTATAATTAGAGGATTGTAATTGAGAAAATTCTTCAAAGATCAATTCTTGATTGTGCTTGGAGATTCCAGTACCACTATCCTTAATTTCAAAATATATTTTAGAAGATTTATCTAAACTTTCAATTAATTTAGTTTTTATCCAAATATCGCCACGCTCCGTAAATTTCATTGCATTACCAACGAGATTCATTAAAACTTGTGAAAGTCTTACTTTGTCACCAATTAAATTCGCATTTGCATCTTTGCATAACTCTAAATGAATGGTGTTTTTATTTTGAAGCCTTGTGAACTCAAAGGATTTCACAATACTTTTCATTAACTCATTCAAATTGAAAGGCATGGGCTCTAAATCCAGTAAATTAGACTCCATTTTATTCATTTGAAGTACATCATTAATTAAAGCAAGTAAATAATCTGCAGAAAATTTTAAGGATTTAAGATCGTCCTCATGTTTATAAAGGGATTTATCGTCCATTAAGATAGAAGTAAGTCCAATTACCCCATAGAGCGGAGTTCGCAACTCATGACTAATGGTAGAAAAGAATTTTGTTTTAAGCATGGTAAGACGTTCCGCTTCTTCCTTAGCTGCTATTAATTCCTCATTCTTTTTACTTAATTCTAAAATCAAGGTCCTTCTGGAAAGATTTATGCGATAAACTAAAATTATGATGACAATTAGAATAATAGATGCGATGATCATCCCGTACATCCGCTCTCTAGACTTCTCTATTAATCCATCTTTTATTAATTGTTCCTTCCTTGCAATTTCTAAATCTTGCTGATACTCTCCTACATCAAATTTTGCACTGGCAAATTGAATTTGTTGCAATCTTTCTTTCTGAAATATCTTATCATTATACTCCTTCGATATTTCTAATGCTACATAAGCTTTTTCAAACTGACCTTCATTGAAGTAAAGCTTAGAGAATTCGTAATATACTGCTCCACCAAATAAAACTAAACTATCTTGATCTACTAATGCGGCAGATTTTTCAAAATATTCTTTAGATTTATCTAGTTCGCCCTTACCCATATAATACCTTCCTGCTAGAAAATTCAACTGGGATAGATGGAGTGTATTATCTAGATTAGTAAATAATTCCAATCCTTTTCTTAAATAAACCCAAGCATTATCATAATCTTCATTATCTAAATAAGTCCATGCTATATTTAAAGTGGGAACTATGAGTTCCTCTGGCATATCTTTCTCTTGTGCTAAATCTATTATTTTATGATAATAATCGATCCCTCTTTGGGCAGTTTTTTTATTTTCAGAATATATGTTACCTAAATTATTATAGGATTTCATTAGATAAGAAACATCATCTAATTTTTTCGCGTATTCTAATACATAATCATAATGTTTTAAAGCCTGAATAGTATCATTAAGATCGTTGTAACTATAACCTAGTAAGGTATGAGCTCTAAAAGCATAGTAATTATTATTTCTTTTATTAGCGGCATCTAACAATTCCATAGATCGTTCTATGGACTCTTTATAATTATAACTTTCTAAATATGTTGTAGAAATAACATCAAGGGAGTCTAGATATTTATTTTCATAGGATTTCTCCTGAGAAAGCAAATTTCCAGCTATAAACGCAAACAATAAAAGCAAAAAGCAGCTTTTTTTCAAGGACTTCAATGGTTAAGTTAAACAGAACAGGGGCGGGAAGTTACTCTATATTAATTAATTAGGCAAAAAAAAATTAAATATTTCAAAATTTATTAAGGAATAACTTAAAACTAAGTGGTTTTGGTAAACATTTTAATTAAATTAAACCATTAACTAACTTAACTCATCTTTAATGAATTACCCTTGGCATTTTCTTTTTATGGCTGGAATGTACATCATGGCTGGCTTATTTCATTTCATAAAACCAAAGGCTTATTTACGAATTATGCCTAGATATTTACCTCAACATAAATTATTGGTTTATTTAAGTGGTGCTGCAGAAGTTCTTTTGGGTGTAGGATTATTATTTAAAGAAACTAAAAACCTAGCCATATATGGAATAATATTGATGTTATTAATTTTCTTATTGGTTCATTTTTATATGCTTAGTTCTAAAAAAGCAGCAGCAGGAATACCATTTTGGGCATTAATTCTCCGATTACCGCTTCAATTTGTTTTAATATGGTGGGCATACTTTTATCTTTAAAAAATGAAACAGGATTGCACTCCTACTTATATCACTCTTCCAGATGCCAATTTGGAATATTACCCTAATTTTCTGAGTAATGAATTAGCTAACGCGCATTTCGAAACACTTTTAAATTTGCTTCAGTGGGAACAATACTCTATTAAAATCTTTGGTAAAACAATTCCACAACCAAGATTAACAGCATTATATGCTCTCAATTCTGAACCTTACTCCTATTCAGGGCTTAAATTAAATCCATTAAAATTTACTAAAGAACTTGGTGAGATATATTCGGAAATATCCAATATAACTGGATATACTTTCACACACTGTCTAGCAAACCTTTACAGAAATGGAAATGATAGTATGGGTTGGCATGCAGATAACGAAAAAGAATTAGGTAAGAATCCCATCATTGCTTCTTTAAGTCTGGGTGAAGTGAGAAATTTTCAGCTTAGACATAAAATTAAGTCAGAGTTAAGACATTCAATAGCATTAGAACACGGTAGTTTACTAATTATGAAAGGTGCTACTCAAGAATTCTGGAAACATCAATTACCTAAAACAAAGAAATCTTTTGAACCACGAATCAACTTGACTTTTAGAACAATATATTAATTAATAAAGTTGGACTATTCTGGTGAGGTCGAATTAAGCTATTAACGGTTTTTACTAAAAATAAAATTAGATCGGCCGCAATAAATACAGCCGGATCTAATTCTTTACTTACTATAAAAGATTCCAAAAAGATCTTACTAATCAAAAATCTCGTTTAATACTCGAGCAAGCCGGATTCCACCTTTTTGGAGCTGTTCTCCAACAACAGGAAACCAATCGTACATATATCTATAGCTTAATTTTTCACCAACTTCTGCTGAAGCATATACTCGTTCGCTTAATTTTTTGGATTCATACATCCAGTCTTCAAAAGTTCCAGAGGCAATACTTTCTGTTTGTGCTTTTGAAAGGACATTCGTATTATTTGCCATTTCAGTATAGCTCATATCATAAGAATCAATCATTTCGCTATCCCAAACTCTGTGAAGATTAGATCCATCACCAAACCATCTTACCTGGATATCGTTTCCACCTTTATCTTCTCCCCTACCAGTATGAAGCGGCTGATGAAGATCTCCCATAAAATGAATTAACATTTTTAAATAAAATTCTTTCTCCTCTTTAAGTGAATTTTTGTCTTTTAATACCTGTACACACTTTCTAATACCCATTAAAAGATCTCCATCTGGATTAGCATCTTCAGCCTTATACTTAGTCGCACCTCCAGGCAAATTTACATAATGCCAAGGCCCGTACTTTCTATATTCAGAGTCGCTTTTAATTTCATCTCCAAAAGTAGAAACAAAAGCAAGACTTTTGCCATTCAGTATTTTTGCAATCTCCTTTTTAGCGTTTTTACTAAGATAAGATTGCGCTATTTCTCCAGTAGCTCTGTGCCCAGTTTGTCCCCAATCATTATCTCCGGCAAAGCCAATTGAGATACTAAATAAAAAACAGACCGATACTATTAATTCTTTCATAATCATTTTTTACAAATATATAGAACCTAAAGTAATCCTATTGTTAATATTTAATTTGCGTAATAAAATTTATTACAATATATTTATGATATCATTTTAATATCACTTCTAATAATACTCTTATGAATTCCAACGAAAAAACCACCACTCCTTCTAATGGTTATGTTATGCTCTCCATGATTGTTCTTTTATTAATTATAGGAGTTGGCGGACTAATCATGATAAAAATGCCATTATTCATCCTTTTAATTCTAATAACACTTAGTCTTGTTCCAGGATTGATACTAGTTAATCCTAATGAGTGTAGAGTACTATTACTTTTCGGAAAATATAAAGGAACTGTAAAAAGCAATGGACTTTTTTGGGTGAATCCTTTTTTCACCAAAACGAAAATTTCACTAAGAGCTAGAAATTTTGACAGCGAACGATTAAAAGTAAATGACAAGTTAGGAAACCCAATAATGATAAGCACTATTCTAGTGTGGAGGGTAAAAGACACATTTAAAGCTTCTTTTGATGTAGATAATTTTGAAAATTTTGTAGTTGTGCAAACCGATGCGGCAGTAAGAAAACTTGCCAGTATGTATCCTTATGATAATTTTGCAGACGAAGGTTTAGAAGAAGATATTACTCTAAGATCTAGTGTGAATGAAGTGAGCGAAGCCTTAGAGAAAGAGCTTGAGGAACGGCTAGATATTGCCGGAATTGAAGTTTTAGAAGCACGAATTGGTTACTTAGCTTATGCACACGAGATTGCAAGTGCAATGCTAAAACGTCAACAAGCAACGGCCATTGTAGCTGCCAGACATAAGATTGTTGAAGGTGCGGTAAGCATGGTAGAAATGGCTTTAAACGAATTGAGCAAGAAAAACATCGTGCATTTAGATGATGAACGCCGTGCCGCTATGGTAAGCAACCTAATGGTCGTACTATGCGGCGATAAAGATGCCTCTCCCATTGTTAATGCAGGAACCTTAAATCATTAATATGCGGGTTTTTGAGGAAGAACAAAAATTTCGTCAGTGGTGGTTAATCGCTATCATGGCCATTCTTTTGATAGGAGGATGTATAAATGTCTATTATGAAACAGAAGGATTTAGTAATATCGAATCTAACCCATCATCAATTTTAGGTGTTTTATTGGTATCACTAATTTTTGCTAGCATTTTTATTTTGGCACTAAGAACTAAGATAGATTCTACAGGGATCTCTGCTAATTTTTATCCTTTTCCTTTTTTCAGAAAAAAATATACATGGTCTCAGATAGATAAGGTTTATGTTAGAAAATATTCAGCATTAACCGAATATGGCGGATGGGGAGTTCGAGGTTTGGGAGTAGCTAAAGCTTATAATGTTTCAGGAAATTATGGCATCCAAATTGTAACCAAGTAAAATAAGCAGTTTTTAATAGGAACTCAAAAACCACAAGATGTAGAAAGTTCTAATAAAATATACTGAAAAAATAAGCCATTAAATCCTCTCAAATAACTATGAAGAAATACATAATAATTTTAGCAATATTGGTTTCCAATTTAGGATTTTCCCAGAATGACTCCATTGTTGAAAGTGAAGTATCCATCAATAAATTTATAGATGGCACTTTAACAATGCCTGTTGGGGCAGAATATCCCGATCTAGTAATCTTGATTCAAGGCTCTGGACCTACAGATAGAAATGGAAATGGATTTATGATGAAAAATGATGGATCCAAACTCATCGCAAAGGAATTAGCTAAATACGGGATTGCCTCTTATAGATTCGACAAACGAATATTTAAAATGAATAAGTTTAAGATTCGAGAAGAAGAACTTAGTTTTGAAGATTTCGTTAAAGATGTGAGTGATATTATAGATCATTTTAAAACTGGGCAAACCTTCAGTAAGATAATTGTCGCAGGGCATAGTGAAGGTTCATTAATAGGAATGCTTGCTGCTAAAGACAAAGCTGATGCATTTATCTCATTTGCCGGACCTGCCAGAAGTATAGATAAAATAATTGTAGATCAATTAGCAAAACAATCTGAAGGCTTAGCTGAAAATGCAAAAAACGCTTTTCAAGAAATAAAGGAAAATGGCAAAACCTCTAATTATAATCCATTATTGCAATCTATTTTTAGACCTAGTGTACAGCCTTACATGAGATCTTGGATGAAATATAATCCTACTGAAGAAATTTCAAAATTAAAAATACCTATCCTTATTATTAATGGAAGTTTCGATATTCAGGTAGATACTATTGAAGCTGAACTATTAAAAGAAGCTAATCCTAAAGCAGAATTAGTGATACTAGATAAAATGAATCATGTTTTTAGAAAGATTGAAGGGGATGATTTAGAGAACACCAAAGCTTATAATGAGCCTAATAGACCCTTACACCCAGAGCTAATTTCGGTTTTAGTGAATTTTATAAAGCAGGAAGAATAAAGTAAAATGAGTAAAAAGAAAGCATTTGCCTTAAGGTTAAATGAAGATATGCTAAAAGCTATCGAGAAATGGGCTTCAGATGATTTCCGGAGTACTAATGGACAGATAGAGTATATGCTTTCTAAAGCATTAAAGGAAGCCAAAAGGCATCCAAAAAAGAAAGAAGAAAATTAAATGAAATACAAAATAGTTTTTTCAGATATAGACGGAACTCTACTTAATAAAGAACGCCAGTTATCTACTTCTACCATTTCAGAAATAAGGAAATTAAAAAATAAAATCCCTTTTATTCTTATTTCAGCCAGAATGCCAGCAGCGATGAGGCATCTTCAGAAAGAATTAGAAATAGAAGATCTTCCTATTATAAGTTATAATGGCGGTCTTATCATTGTAAATAATCAAGTAGTGAGCACAACCGAGATTCCAGTTACTATCATAGAACAACTGTGCAATTGGAATTCTAGTTTAAAGTGTCATTTAAGCTTATATCATAATGACGAATGGTATGTCCCTTCAATGGATTATTGGGCAAAGAGGGAAGAGAATAACACTAAGATCTCACCAGATGTGAAATTAAGTCAAGATATTATTTCTAAATGGAAAGCAGAGAATAAAGGTGCCCATAAGATAATGGCTATGGGTGAGGTAGATGAGATAGACCAAATTGTAGATTTTCTTGGTAAAGAGTATCCTAATGAAGTTCATCTTTATAGGTCAAAATCGACTTATCTTGAAATTTCTCCTAAAAGTATTTCTAAGCTAACTGCAATTAAGTTTTTGTTAGATCAACATTTTAATTTAAATCTTGAAGATGTGATCGCTTATGGTGATAATTACAATGATGTGGAAATGCTAAACCACGTAGGGTTTGGAGTCGCGGTAGGCAATGCCCGAGATGAGGCTAAGCTTGTAGCAAAACATATTGCAGCCTTAAGTATTGAAGATGGTGTTGCACTACATTTACAGCAGTTTGCACCATTGAAAAATTGGTAAAATTCTTTTTCGTTTCCATAATTATAAGGCTCGGGGCAAGCCTACACGATAAGTGGTAGTTATAGTATGAAAAATAATTTTGAAAATTCGAGGCGAGCCTCGGGGATTTAAAACCTCAATGAGGGATAAAAATTGTATTTTGGCCGGCAAACAAAATAATTCATGGAAAACGCTCCCCTATTCACTAACGATGCTATTGTCTTAGGAATTTTAATGGTCTCTTTAGGATTTGTATTTATAACATCTTCTAAAGAGGAAGGCTTTTGGAAAAAATTCTATTCAATCGTTCCTGCACTTTTAATGTGTTATTTGATTCCTGCGATATTCAATTCTTTAAATATCATTTCAGATGAAACCTCCCAACTCTATTTTGTAGCCAGTAGGTATTTATTACCCGCTTCCTTGGTTTTAATGACATTAAGTATAGACTTAAAAGCCATCTTTAATTTAGGACCAAAGGCTTTAATCATGTTTTTTACAGGTACCGTAGGGATAATAATTGGTGGGCCATTAGCAATACTTTTAATTTCATTCTTTTCTCCGGAAACAGTTGGAGGAATAGGGCCAGATGCTGTTTGGAGAGGATTGTCTACATTAGCCGGAAGCTGGATTGGTGGTGGCGCCAACCAAGCTGCTATGTTAGAAATATACGAATACAATCCTGATCTTTATGGTGGAATGGTACTTGTTGATATCGTGGTAGCGAATCTTTGGATGGCAATCATATTATTTGGAATTGGTAGAAATGAGCGAATAGACAAATGGCTTGGTGCAGATGATTCGGCTATAGTTAACCTTAAAAATAAAGTTGCTTCTTATGCCGAAAGCGTTACAAGAAATCCCTCCTTAGCAGATATTATGATCCTGTTAGGATTGGCTTTTGGAGCTGTTGGAATTGCACATTGGGGAGCCGATGGAATCTCTGCTTATCTTACAAACAATTTCGAAATTTTCACCGACAGTAAAAGCGCACTCTCCTCCTTTTCCTCATCATTTTTCTGGATGATTTCTATTGCAACTGCAATTGGAATTATACTATCATTCACCAAATTCAAATCTTACGAAGGCGCGGGAGCAAGCAAAATAGGAAGTGTATTTATATATATGTTGGTAGCAACTATCGGAATGAAAATGGATCTAACCATGGTCTTTGAAAATCCCGGACTAATTGCGATTGGATTAGTTTGGATGACAATTCATGCAGTTCTTTTAATTTTGGTTGCCAAATTAATCAAAGCCCCGTATTTCTTTCTAGCTGTTGGTAGTCAGGCTAACGTTGGTGGGGCAGCAAGCGCACCAGTAGTCGCTGCAGCGTTTCACCCATCCTTAGCAACTGTAGGCGTACTACTTGCAGTGTTTGGATATGTAGTAGGAACTTACGGCGCAATTTTGTGTACAATTCTTATGCAAATGGCTGCTGCTAGTTAGTATAAAATGAAAAATAACATGATATTTGTCTTCAAATATTCCAAAAAAAATTGATGAAAAAAATTAGCTTCTTACTACTCATTTTTTTGAGTATTACTGCATGTTCTGATAAAGAAAATAACCTTTTTGTAAAGGGTCATGTAAAAGGTTTAAAAAAGGGAACCATTTATTTACAAAAGATCGAGGATACGTTATTAATAAATGTAGATTCTGTGATGATAGATGGAGACGCCAATTTTGAGTTAGGAGATTATTTAGAAAGCCCTCAGATTATGTATCTGTTTTTAGATAAGATAGATAATACAGAATATAATGATCGAGTTGAGTTTTTTGCTGAAGAAGGGGAAGTTACAATAAACACTACCCTAAAGAATTTTGAAGTTGATGCTAAAGTGGTAGGTTCTGCGAACCAACAGAAATTAATGGATTACAAGAAGATGATGCAGCGATTTAACGATAAGAATCTAGAACTAATTCAGAAGAATTTTGAAGCGCAACGAGATGAGAATGAAGAATTGATCATTTCTACAAACAAGGATTTTGATAAGCTCCTAACTAGAAAATATCTCTATACCGTAAATTACGCAATGAATAATAAGGATTTAGAGATAGCTCCTTATTTAGCGTTATCTGAAGTGTTTGATGCAAACATTAAATACTTAGACACCATATATACATCTCTTACTCCAGAGGTTAAAAAATCTAAATATGGAAAAGACCTGAAATCCTTCTTGAAGGAAAGAAGAAAAAAC
Source organism: Gillisia sp. CAL575 (assembly GCF_000403785.1). Classification (GTDB taxonomy): domain Bacteria; phylum Bacteroidota; class Bacteroidia; order Flavobacteriales; family Flavobacteriaceae; genus Gillisia. The sequence goes on along the minus strand of NZ_APHJ01000025.1, from coordinate 73,780 downwards.
GAGAAAATACAAGAAAAGCTTGACGACCAATAAAATTCAATTTTAATATTATTTAAAAAGCTTCAGTTAGAAACTGAAGCTTTTTTTTTACAATTAATTATTCTAAAAATTAGGCACGTTATAAATTTTCTTATATCCGTAATAGTCTGAAAGTGTGTATTTTTTTTAATATTTATATAACTATCTAAATTCACTCAATCATCCCAAATATTAAAAATCAAAAAATTCAGGACTAAACACTGAAACTCCAGATACCTAAGGACAAAGTGACTATTACAATATTATTTTTTACCTACACTTATTGAAAATTTTATCCATAAAAAAAACCTTTCTTTTCAGAAAGGTTTTTTATTTAGAGCCGATGGAGGGACTCGAACCCACGACCTGCTGATTACAAATCAGCTGCTCTAGCCAGCTGAGCTACATCGGCATCTAATAAATATTATAATTTATTGATCTTCTCTACCAAAGCATTAGCCTTAGTTTCAAGTTCCTTTTCTATACCTTTAAAATGTTTCTTTTTATCTTCAACATTCTTTTGATTGATCTTAGCGATCAATCCATCAAAAGCAACGATAGCTTCATCTACAATCGCCTCAGTATTTTTTGGGTCTTGTTTAGGATCTGCTAATTGGTGGATATATGCAGCTTCAATAATATCTCCCATCACATAATTCACATCCCTTTTTAACAATCTCTTACTTGCCATATTTTCTAAATTTTAAGTTGCGAATTTAATCTATTTTTCAATAATACTACACACTTACCTCTAAAATTTTTGCTCCTTTACTATTAATTTTAATTTTCGATGCTAAAGCCGGTATTAGCAGGGTTTCTCCTTGTTTCAAAATTTCACAATTTCCATTTTCTAGATGAACAAAGGATTCACCTTCTACTCCCATTAATATAAAAAAGCAGTCAATTTGAGAATAATCTTTAGTTAGTTCCCCTTCAATCGCCACAATATTTGTCTTAAAATATTTACTGGATATAATATTCGAAGTAGAATTATTAGAAATCGCATAATCTATCTTATGACCATTTTTATTAGAAAGCTCTATTGCTTCCAATGCTAGATTGGTATGTAATTCTCTTTTTTGACCAGAGATAGTTTCCCGATCCCAGTCGTAGATTCTATAGGTAACATCTGAAGTTTGCTGAATTTCAGCCAGCACGACCCCTTTCCCAATTGCATGTACCAAACCAGGAGGAATAATAAAAGCATCCCCAACATTAACCTTAACTTTATTTAATGAATCTGGAAGCTCATTCTTTTCAACTAATTCTACATATCGCGATTTGGAAATAGGCTCTTCAAAACCTAAAATGAGTTCAGCATCATTATCTGCCTGCATGATATACCACATTTCAGTCTTCCCAAATGAGTTATGCTTTTCTTTTGCAATCTTGTCATTAGGATGGAGTTGAATAGACAAGTTTTCAGCAGCATCTATATATTTTATAAGTAAAGGGAATTTTAAACCAAAATTTTCAAAAACCTTTTTGCCAACTAATTCTTCTTTGTATTGCTCTAATAGCCATTTAAGAGACCTCCCTTTTAAGTCACCATTTGAAACTATAGAAGTATCATTTTCGAGATCTGATATTTCCCAGCTTTCCCCAGTTTTATCAGATATAGTCTTTTTATTGAATAAAGATTTCAACTTACTACCACCCCATATCTTTTCTTTAAGTATAGGCTCAAATTTTAAAAGGTATAATTCATTCTTCATCCTGTAATGTCTTAATTTTCATTTGTGCTTATTAGTATGAGAAACTGCGTCAAGATTAACATACCCTCTTTATTAAACACAAAAACTTCTCTTCCGGGAAGCAATCCCAAAAAGTGCTTGCTTAACACCAAAAGCGTTTCGAATTTAGTTATGTTAGATAAAAACATGAATAGCAACTTGTATCTAGAAACTTATCATCAATCTACAAACCCATCTACTCTCCACTATAGGTCACGTAATTCCTTGGAGTTTCAAATAAGGTAACACTAAGTTCTAGAGATTCTTTAAGTTTAGCTCTTAATTTGCCCCAAATAACCACTGCAATATTTTCTGCTGTTGGATTAATGGTTTTAAACTCTTCAACTTCAACGTTTAGATTCTTGTGATCTAAATATTCCTCAATTTCTAAAGCAATAAGGTCCTTTAAAACCTTCATGTCAATTACGAACCCAGTTTCGGTATCAATATCTCCCTTAACAGACACCACTAACTCGTAGTTATGACCATGAAAATTAGGATTACTGCACTTCCCAAAAATATTCTCATTCTTTTGATTGTCCCAATCTTTGCGATATAATCTATGTGCAGCATTAAAATGAGCTTTCCTATGTACTGTTACTTTCATCTCTCTATGGATTGATAATATTTCTCGAAAATAATCTTAAACCACTCTGTGTAAATAGTCGGATTGTTCACCATATCCCTTGCCACATCATCTAACGACATCCATTTCCATGCCTCTGCTTCCTCTGGATTTAAGTTTGGTTGCTCATTATAATTCCCAACTAATATATGGTCGAATTCGTGCTCCGTAAGTCCGTTATCAAAGGGAGCTTTATAAATAAAAGAGATCGTATCCTCCAATTCAGCAGTAAAACCCATCTCTTCCTGAAGACGTCTTTTACCAGCTTCAATGTTAGTTTCCCCTTCCCTTTGATGGCTACAACAGGTATTTGTCCATAATCCGGGGGAATGATATTTAGACAATGCTCTTTGCTGAATCATCAATTCATTCTTTTCATTAAATATAAATACTGAAAATGCACGGTGTAACAGTCCTTTTTCGTGGGCTTCCATCTTTGGCATTAAACCAATAGGCTCGTCCTTTTGATTCACCAAGATCACTTTTTCTTCTGTCATAGCTAAAATTGAAAATCAAAAATACAAAATAGCAATACCAAATCATAGTAAAATTAGGAGCTAACAGGGGTTAATTCCATTTTAAATAATAAAATCCAAATCAAAGAACAATTCCCTTTTCTAGAGCAAAAATTTTATCTTTGCAGCCTTAAAGAAGCATATGAAATTTACCGACGAGATAAAAAGAAGAAGAACATTTGGCATTATTTCTCACCCAGATGCTGGAAAAACCACTTTAACTGAAAAGCTTTTGCTTTTTGGAGGTGCAATACAAGAAGCCGGGGCGGTAAAATCTAACAAGATCAAAAAAGGTGCTACGAGTGATTTTATGGAAATCGAGCGACAGCGTGGAATTTCTGTAGCAACTTCAGTATTGGCGTTCGAATATGATGGGATAAAAATTAACATTCTTGATACTCCTGGGCACAAGGATTTTGCTGAAGATACCTTTAGAACTTTAACAGCTGTAGATAGCGTTATTGTAGTGATAGATGTTGCAAAAGGTGTGGAGGAACAAACGGAAAAATTAGTAGAAGTTTGTAGAATGCGAAATATCCCTATGATCGTTTTTATAAATAAAATGGATCGTGAAGGAAAAGATGCCTTTGAATTACTCGACGAAATAGAACAAAAGTTAAGCTTAAGAGTTACTCCCTTAAGTTTTCCAATAGGAATGGGATATGACTTTAAAGGGATTTATAATATTTGGGAGAAAAATATTAACCTCTTTACAGGAGATCCAAGAAAAGATATTGAGGATACCATTGAAATTTCCGACCTGAAATCCGAGAAGTTAGATGAGTTAATAGGTTCTAAAGCTGCAGATACTTTAAGAGAGGAAATTGAATTAATAGAAGGTGTTTATCCAGAATTTGACAATGAAGCTTATTTAAAAGGAAATTTACAACCTGTATTTTTTGGCTCTGCACTTAATAACTTTGGAGTAAGAGAATTATTAGACTGTTTTGTTAGCATTGCACCCACTCCACGTGCCAAGGACAGTGAAGAACGAACTGTAGAACCAGATGAAAAGCAATTTACCGGATTTGTATTTAAGATCCATGCGAATATGGATCCAAAGCATAGAGACCGATTAGCCTTTATAAAAATCGTATCGGGTATTTTTGAAAGAAATAAACCTTATTTACATGTGCGTCAAGGTAAGAATTTGAAATTTTCTAGTCCCAATGCATTTTTTGCAGAAAAGAAGGAAATTGTGGACACCTCCTACCCTGGTGATATTGTTGGATTACATGACACCGGAAACTTTAAAATTGGTGATACTTTAACCGAAGGAGAAGTGCTACATTATAGAGGGATTCCAAGTTTCTCTCCAGAACATTTTAGATATATTAACAATGCAGATCCTATGAAATCCAAGCAATTGGAAAAAGGAATAGATCAATTAATGGACGAAGGGGTTGCACAGTTGTTTACTTTAGAAATGAACAACAGGAAAGTGATAGGAACTGTTGGAGCTTTACAGTTTGAGGTTATTCAATATAGATTAGAACATGAATATGGCGCTAAGTGTACCTATGAGAACGTAAATGTGTTTAAAGCCACTTGGGTGGAAGTGAAAGACTCAAAAAGCGAAGAATTCAAGGACTTTAAAAGAGTGAAAGCTAAATTTTTAGCTCACGATAAAAGAGGGCAATTGGTGTTCTTTGCAGATTCTCAATTTTCTTTACAAATGACACAATCTAAATATCCAAGTATTAAATTTCATTTGGTTTCTGAATTTTAAAAGCTAAGCTTTTTTTATAAAAACAAAAACCCCGAAGAAAATTCTTCGGGGTTTTTGTTGACCTTTAAGTATCGAGTGTTATTCCGACAAAGGAGAAATCCCATCAGTACCCAAGAGATTCTTCACTTCATTTCATTTCGTTCAGAATGGCATTGAAAATATTATTAAGCCTGCCCAGTTGGTCCAAAATTCAATGGAATTGGTGGCTGCTCGTAATCTTTAATTTCTCCATGTGCCTTTTCAAAACGTTTCACGTTCTCTCCCAATGCCTTCAATAATCTTTTTGCATGTTGCGGAGTTAATATAATTCTAGATTTCACCTTGCTCTTTGGTGTTCCAGGCATAATACTCACAAAATCAACAACAAATTCTGAAACAGAATGATTGATAATAGCTAAATTGGAATAGGTTCCTTCAGCTATTTTCTCATCCAATTCTATATTGATCTGTCCTTGTTTTGCATTCTTATCTTCACTCATAATTTCAATAGTTTTGTCTAAAATAAGAAAATCTGCATTCAATCGGCCGAAGCTTCAAAAAATGCAGATTTCTTAAGATATATTTCTTGTCTCACTCTTCAGCTAAACAGGAAACAGATTTATTAATTATAGTTTACTTCCTGCTTTTTCTCCATCATATCGTTAAGATCCTCTTTAGAACCAACAATGATGTTATCATAAGCACGCATTCCAGTACCTGCAGGGATCTTATGTCCAACGATAACGTTCTCCTTAAGTCCTTCTAGGTAATCTATCTTACCAGCCACTGCTGCCTCATTCAATACCTTAGTAGTTTCCTGGAAGGAAGCTGCAGAGATGAATGATTTAGTTTGTAGGGAAGCTCTTGTTATACCTTGAAGAATTGGTGTTGCTGTTGCATTCACCGCATCTCTAGCTGTAGCAAGTTCTTTGTCCTCTCTTCTTAAAGATGAATTCTCATCTCTCAGCTCACGAACACTTACAAGCTGACCCGCTTTTAGTTTAGTAGACTCTCCAGGATTTTCTACGACCTTTAATCCAAATAAATTGTCATTTTCCTCAATGAAATCTGACTTATGGATCAATTGGTTTTCTAAGAAAATAGTATCTCCAGAATCTACAATTCTTACTTTACGCATCATTTGTCTAACAACAACCTCAAAATGCTTGTCATTAATTTTCACCCCTTGTAAACGATATACTTCTTGTACTTCATTCACTAAATATTGCTGAACCGCGTTGGGTCCTTTAATACTCAAGATATCTTCTGGTGTAATAGATCCATCAGACAATGGCATTCCCGCACGAATATAATCGTTCTCTTGAACTAAGATCTGGTTAGAAAGTTTAACTAAATACTTCTTAACTTCTCCTAATTTAGATTCAACAATGATCTCACGGTTACCCCTTTTGATCTTACCAAAAGAAATCACACCATCTATCTCACTAACAACTGCAGGGTTAGAAGGGTTACGTGCTTCGAATAACTCAGTTACACGTGGAAGTCCTCCTGTAATATCCCCAGCTTTAGAGGATTTTCTTGGAATTTTAACCAAAATCTTACCAACCTTGATCTTCTCATCTTTATCTACCATAAGGTGAGCCCCAACTGGTAGGTTATAAGAACGAATCACTTCATCTTTCTTACCTAAAATAAGTAAAGTCGGAATCATTTTCTTGTTCTTAGAATCAGAAATTACTTTTTCTTGGAATCCGGTTTGCTCATCTATTTCAACTTGGTAAGTATACCCTTGTTCGATATTCTCGTACTTGATTTTACCAGCAAATTCTGAAATGATCACACCGTTATAAGGATCCCATTGACAAACAATATCATCAGGTTTCACAGCGTCGCCACTCTTAATGAAGATTTGAGAACCATAAGGAATGTTATTAGTACTTAATACTACTCCGGTTTTCTTGTCTTTCACTTTAAGTTCTGAAGTTCTAGAGATTACGATATCAGTAATAGTTCCATCTGGACCTTCACCTTTAACAACCTTTAGATCTTCAATATCAGCAACACCACCAAACTTCACAATAAGTTTGTTTTCTTCTGAAATGTTACCTGCAATACCACCCACGTGGAAGGTACGTAGAGTAAGTTGTGTTCCTGGCTCTCCAATAGATTGAGCAGCAACAACACCTACAGCTTCTCCTCTTTGAACCAATTTATTGGTTGCAAGGTTTCTACCATAACATTTTACACAAATACCCTTTTTAGCCTCACAAGTAAGAGCAGATCTTACTTCAACGCTACCAATAGGAGCTTCGTTTATTTTCTTAACAGCTTCTTCAGAAATCTCTTCTCCTGTAGAAACTAAAAGTTCCTGAGTCAAAGGATTGTAAACATCATTTAAGGAAATTCTTCCTACAATTCGCTCTCCTAAAGATTCTACTATTTCATCATTTTTCTTAAGTGGTGTAACTTCTACTCCTCTTAAGGTTCCACAGTCTTCTTCATTTACAATTACGTCTTGTGAAACATCTACCAATCTACGAGTTAAGTAACCTGCATCGGCAGTTTTAAGTGCAGTATCGGCAAGACCTTTACGAGCACCGTGAGTTGAGATAAAGTATTCAAGAATTGAAAGACCTTCCTTAAAGTTAGATAAAATCGGGTTTTCAATAATTTCTCCACCACCAGAGTTAGATTTCTTAGGCTTCGCCATCAATCCACGCATCCCGGTTAACTGACGAATCTGTTCTTTAGATCCACGCGCACCAGAATCAAGCATCATGTACACAGAGTTGAATCCTTGGTTATCCTCACGAATACGTTTCATAGCCAATTCTGTAAGTCCAGCATTGGTAGCAGTCCAAATATCAATTACCTGGTTATAACGTTCGTTGTTGGTAATAAGACCCATGTTATAGTTGCCAATAATTCCTTCCACCTGTTCGTTGGCTTCATCGATCATTGATTGCTTCTCTTCTGGAATAATAATATCACCTAAACTGAATGATAAACCACCTGTATAAGCGAATTTATATCCTAAGTTTTTAATGTTATCAAGGAATTCAGCAGTTTCAGCTACACTTGTTAACTTCAATACTTTTCCAATAATATCACGTAAAGATTTCTTAGTTAAAACCTCATTGATATATCCAGCTTTAGCAGGTACCGTTTCATTAAACAATACTCTACCAGTGGTAGTTTCAATAATTTTCTTAACTAATACTCCTTCTTCATTTAAATCTAAAGTTCTAATTTTTATAGAAGCATTAAGATCTACCATTTTCTCATTGAAAGCGATAATAACCTCTTCTGCTGAATAAAAAGTAAGTCCTTCTCCTTTAATCTTCACTTCATCTGTAGATACTCTTAGTTTGGTCATGTAATAAAGACCAAGTACCATATCCTGAGATGGAACCGTAATTGGCGATCCATTTGCAGGGTTCAAGATGTTGTGAGAACCTAACATTAAAAGTTGAGCTTCCAAGATAGCTTCTGGTCCAAGTGGCAAGTGTACCGCCATTTGATCCCCGTCAAAATCGGCGTTGAATGCCGTAGTTGCTAATGGGTGAAGTTGGATTGCTTTTCCTTCAATAAGTTTTGGTTGGAATGCCTGGATTCCTAAACGGTGAAGTGTAGGAGCCCTGTTCAATAATACAGGATGACCTTTAAGTACATTCTCTAAAATATCCCAAACAACTGGTTCTTTTTTGTCTATGATCTTCTTAGCAGACTTCACAGTTTTTACAATTCCTCTTTCAATCAGTTTTCTGATCACGAAAGGTTTGTAAAGTTCTGCAGCCATATCCTTAGGAATACCACATTCAAACATTTTTAATTCTGGTCCAACAACAATTACAGAACGAGCAGAATAATCTACACGCTTCCCAAGTAAATTCTGACGGAAACGCCCTTGTTTTCCTTTTAAGGAATCTGAAAGGGATTTTAATGGTCTGTTAGAATCTGTTTTTACTGCTGAAGACTTTCTTGTATTATCAAATAACGAATCTACAGATTCCTGTAGCATACGTTTTTCGTTACGCAGAATAACTTCTGGAGCTTTTATTTCCATTAATCGCTTTAAACGATTGTTACGGATAATTACTCTACGATAAAGATCATTTAAATCTGAAGTTGCAAAACGTCCACCATCCAAAGGCACTAAAGGTCTAAGTTCTGGAGGAGTAATTGGCACAACCTTCATGATCATCCATTCCGGACGATTCTCTCTATTTTTATTTGCATCTCTAAAAGCTTCTACAACCTGAAGTCTCTTTAAAGCCTCCGTTTTACGTTGTTTAGAAGTTTCGTTGTTTGCTTTGTGTCTTAGATCGTAAGAAAGTTCATCAAGATCTATTCTTTTTAAAAGTTCGATCAAACATTCAGCTCCCATTTTTGCAATAAATTTATTTGGATCTGTATCGTCCAAATAAAGATTTTCTTGCGGAAGGGTATCTAAAATATCAAGATATTCTTCTTCTGTTAAGAAGTCCATCTTTTTTACTGGTTCTCCTTCAGCATTCTTTGCAATACCTGCTTGGATCACTACATAACGTTCGTAGTAAATAATCATATCCAATTTCTTGGAAGGAAGACCCAATAAGTATCCTATTTTATTAGGTAAAGAACGGAAATACCAGATATGTGCTACAGGTACAACTAAGTTAATGTGCCCAACACGGTCACGACGAACTTTTTTCTCTGTAACTTCTACTCCACATCTATCACATACAATTCCTTTATATCGGATTCTTTTATATTTTCCACAGGCACATTCATAATCCTTAACAGGACCAAAAATTCGCTCACAGAATAACCCGTCACGCTCAGGCTTGTGCGTACGATAGTTGATAGTTTCAGGCTTAAGAACTTCTCCTCTGGATGCCGCTAAAATGGATTCCGGTGAAGCTAAACCTATAGAGATTTTATCAAACCTCTGTTCTGTACTCTTTTCATTATTTCTAGCCATAATCAATGCTATCTAATTATTGTGAAAATCCTGTTTTAAGGTTGAGCACTTTCGTACTCAACCTATAAGAACAGTATATTATTCTTCTAATCTAATATCCAATCCTAATCCTTTCAGTTCGTGCATTAACACGTTGAAAGATTCAGGTAGTCCCGGCTCTGGCATAGGCTCTCCTTTTACGATTGCCTCGTAAGTTTTAGCTCTACCAATCACATCATCCGATTTTACAGTTAAGATCTCACGCAAGGTTGCAGAAGCTCCATAAGCCTCTAATGCCCAAACTTCCATCTCACCAAAACGTTGACCTCCAAATTGCGCTTTACCACCTAATGGTTGTTGCGTAATAAGAGAGTATGGTCCTATAGAACGTGCGTGCATCTTATCATCAATCATATGTCCTAATTTCAACATATAAATAATACCAACAGTTGCAGGCTGATCAAATCTATCTCCAGTACCACCATCATAAAGGTAAGTATGTCCAAATCTCGGCACACCTGCTTGATCAGTTAATTCATTGATCTGGTCTAATGTAGCACCATCAAAAATTGGAGTAGCATATTTTCTACCTAATTTTTGTCCTGCCCATCCTAACACAGTCTCATAAATTTGACCAATGTTCATACGGGAAGGCACCCCAAGTGGATTCAATACTATATCTACAGGCGTTCCATCTTCTAAGAAAGGCATATCTTCCTGACGAACGATACGTGCAACAATACCTTTGTTACCGTGACGACCTGCCATTTTATCACCAACCTTCAGTTTTCTCTTCTTAGCAACATATATTTTTGCTAATTTGATAATTCCTGCAGGTAATTCATCTCCAACAGATACTGTAAATTTCTCTCGTCTTAAATTACCTTGAAGATCATTTTCCTTGATCTTGTAGTTGTGGATTAAATCTGCAACCAGATCGTTCAAGTGATCGTCGGTAGTCCAAGTTCCTTGAGTAAGGTGAGTATAATCATCTACAGAGTTTAACATCTTAAGAGTGTATTTCTTACCTTTTGGCATTACTTCTTCCCCTAAGTCGTTAATTACTCCTTGTGCAGTCTTACCTCCAACGATTGTAAATAACTTATCTATCAACTCAGCTTTAAGAACATTAAATTTTGCATCATAGTTTTTCTCTAATGCATTAACATCCTCTTTATCTTGTACTCTTTTACGTTTATCTTTTACAGCTCTAGCAAAAAGTTTCTTATTAATTACAACCCCTCTTAAAGATGGGTGTGCTTTTAACGAAGCATCTTTTACATCACCAGCTTTGTCTCCAAAGATCGCACGTAATAATTTTTCTTCTGGAGTTGGATCACTTTCTCCTTTAGGAGTGATCTTTCCAATAAGAATATCACCAGGCTTCACTTCAGCTCCAATTCTAATCATACCATTTTCATCCAAGTCCTTAGTGGCTTCTTCAGAAACGTTTGGAATATCATTAGTTAATTCTTCGTTACCTAATTTGGTATCTCTAACTTCTAATGAATATTCATCTATATGAATAGATGTAAATACATCTTCTCTAACAACTCTTTCAGAAATTACAATTGCATCCTCAAAGTTGTAACCTTTCCAAGGCATGAAGGCAACCTTCATGTTTCTACCTAAAGCTAGTTCCCCAGCTTCTGTAGCGTATCCTTGACAAAGTACCTGACCTTTAGAAACTCTATCCCCAACACTTACGATTGGTCTTAAGTTAATAGAAGTACCTTGGTTAGTTTTTCTAAACTTAATAAGATTGTAAGTTTTAGAATCACTTTCAAAACTCACCATTCTTTCTTCCTCTGATCGGTCGTACTTAATGGTAATTTTTTGTGCATCTACATATTCAACTTCTCCTGGTCCTTCGGCATTGATCAACACACGAGAATCTGTAGCTACTTGTCTTTCTAGACCTGTACCAACAATAGGAGATTCTGCTCTTAATAAAGGAACCGCCTGACGCATCATGTTTGATCCCATCAATGCTCTGTTGGCATCATCATGTTCCAAAAATGGAATTAATGAAGCAGAAATTGAAGAGATTTGGTTTGGTGCAACATCAATATAGTGGATCTCTTTTGGATCTACTACTGGGAAGTCACCTTCCATACGTGCAATAACCTTATCTGTATTTATAGTACCATCTTCTTTTAAAGGAATGTTGGCTTGTGCAATCTTTTTATTCTCTTCTTCCTCAGCACTTAAGTAAATAGGCTCTTCAGAAAAATCAATTTTAGCATTATCCACCTTTCGGTAAGGAGTTTCAATGAATCCCATTCCATTCACTTTTGCAAATACAGAAAGTGAAGATATAAGCCCAATGTTTGGTCCTTCAGGAGTTTCAATAGGACAAAGTCTTCCGTAGTGTGTATAGTGAACATCACGTACCTCAAACCCTGCTCTTTCTCTTGAAAGTCCACCTGGTCCTAATGCAGATAATCTACGTTTGTGTGTGATCTCTGCTAATGGATTCGTTTGATCCATAAATTGAGATAACTGGTTTGTTCCAAAGAAGGAATTAATTACAGAAGACAAAGTCTTTGCATTAATCAAATCTATAGGAGTAAACACTTCATTATCACGAACGTTCATACGCTCACGAATAGTACGTGCCATACGTGCCAAACCAACACCAAACTGCTGAGAAAGTTGTTCTCCTACTGTTCTAACACGACGGTTAGATAAGTGATCGATATCATCTATCTCTGCTTTAGAGTTTATTAACTCTATTAAATATTTTACGATGGTAATAATATCTTCTTTGGTAAGCACTTGCTTATCCATTCCGATATCCAACTGTAATTTCTTATTCATTCTATAACGACCTACTTCCCCTAAAGAGTAACGTTGATCTGAGAAGAACAATTTATCTATAATTCCACGTGCAGTTTCCTCATCTGGCGGTTCTGCATTACGTAATTGACGGTAGATATGCTCAACAGCTTCTTTTTCAGAGTTTGTTGGATCTTTTTGCAATGTATTATGAATAATTGCATAATCTCCAGTAGAGTTATCTTCCTTATGAAGCAAAATAGTTTTATTACCAGTTTCAAGGATCTCCTCGATATGGTCTTTATTTAATTCTGTATCACGGTCTAATACAATCTCATTTCGCTCAATAGATACAACTTCACCAGTATCTTCATCTACGAAATCTTCATACCATGTATTTAGTACTCTTGCCGCAAGTTTACGACCAAGATATTTTTTAAGTCCTGTTTTAGAAACTTTTACTTCTTCTGCAAGGTCAAAGATCTCAAGGATATCCTTATCTCTTTCAAAACCAATTGCACGGAAAAGTGTAGTAACAGGTAATTTTTTCTTTCTATCGATATACGCGTACATCACGTTATTAATATCGGTAGCAAATTCTATCCAAGACCCTTTGAAAGGAATAACTCGTGCAGAATATAATTTTGTTCCATTTGCATGGAAAGACTGACCAAAGAAAACACCAGGTGAACGGTGCAACTGAGAAACAACTACTCGCTCTGCTCCATTAATACAAAATGTCCCACTAGGAGTCATATAAGGAATGGTCCCTAAATATACATCCTGAACAATAGTTTCGAAATCTTCGTGTTCTGGATCTGTACAATATAATTTTAAACGGGCTTTTAAAGGCACGCTATAAGTCAAACCACGCTCGATACATTCCTGAATGGAATATCTTGGTGGATCCACAAAATAATCCAGGAATTCTAAAACGAATTGATTGCGGGTATCTGTAATAGGAAAGTTTTCCAGGAAAGTGTTATAGAGACCTTCATCTCCTCTTTCTTCTGATTTTGTTTCTAATTGAAAGAAGTCCTGAAACGACTTAATTTGGACATCCAAAAAGTCTGGATAATCAGGCTTGTTCTTTACAGAAGAGAAATTCAATCTTTCAGTTTGCGTTGCTAACATCAATGGACGGAATTATAATTTATATAAAATATGTGTGCGTTATAAGGCGTAAGCTTCATATACGCAAAAGGGTTTAGACCTTCGGGAGCTAGTCCCGAGGTCTAAACCTAAATATATTGCTTGTGGTAAGCTTATTTAAGCTCAACCTCGGCTCCTGCTTCTTCTAATTGTGCTTTTAATGCTTCAGCTTCATCTTTAGAAACTGCTTCTTTTACTGCTTTTGGAGCTCCATCAACTAATTCCTTAGCATCTTTAAGACCTAATCCAGTAAGTTCTTTTACTAATTTAACTACTGCTAATTTAGATCCACCTGCAGCTTTAAGAATTACATCGAATTCTGTTTGCTCTTCAGCAGCATCATCACCACCACCAGCTGGACCAGCCATAGTTACAGCAGCAGCTGCAGGCTCGATACCATACTCATCTTTTAATATAGTAGCCAACTCATTTACTTCTTTTACAGTAAGGTTAACCAATTGTTCTGCGAAATCTTTTAAATCTGCCATTTTCTATCGTTTTAAAATGTTCTTTAATTTATAATTGTTAAAAAGTGCGTACGTGCTTAATCTTCCTTCTCAGAAAGAGTTTTAAGAATTCCGGCTAATTTACCACCACTTGATTTTAATGCTGAAATAACATTCTTAGCAGGTGATTGTAACAATCCGATAATATCTCCAATAACTTCTTCTTTAGACTTGATGTTAACCAAGGTCTCTAAGTAGTCATCACCAACATAAATAGCTTCTGCTATAAAAGCTCCTTTAAGTAAAGGTATTTGGGTCTTTTTTCTGAATTCTTTAATTACTTTCGCTGGAGCATTTCCAGTTTCTGAAAGCATTATTGAGGTGTTACCTTTTAAAACTGTTGGAAGATCACCGAAATCTTTATCGGAAGCTTCCATAGCTTTAGCAAGTAACGTATTTTTAACTACCGCAAGTTGTACGTTCGCTTTGTAACAAGCTCTACGTAAACTTGTAGTACTCAAGGCGTTTAAACCTGAGATATCTGCAAGGTAAATAATAGAATTATTTGTTAACTGCGCAGTTAAATCTTCAATTACTAATGATTTTTCTTCTCTTGTCATAATCTATAATATTATTGCTCAGTGAACCTTTTAGTATCAACTTCAACACTTGGGCTCATTGTAGAAGACATATATATACTCTTAATATATATACCCTTAGAAGCCACTGGTTTCAATTTAACCAAAGTAGTTAATAATTCTCTTGCGTTTCCAGCAATCTTATCAGCATCAAAAGATGCTTTTCCAATACCTGCATGTACAATACCAGTTTTATCAACTTTAAAGTCAATTTTACCAGCTTTCACCTCAGAAATTGCTTTAGCAACATCCATAGTTACTGTACCTGTTTTTGGGTTAGGCATTAATCCTCTTGGTCCTAAAACTCTACCTAAAGGTCCTAATTTCCCCATTACACTTGGCATGGTGATAATTACATCAACATCTGTCCAACCACCTTTAATTTTCTCAAGGTATTCATCTAAACCTACAAAGTCTGCTCCAGCTTCTTTAGCTTCAGCTTCCTTATCTGGAGTTACTAATGCTAATACCTTTACATCTTTACCAGTACCGTGTGGAAGAGTTACAACTCCTCTCACCATTTGATTAGCTTTACGTGGATCTACATTCAAACGAACTGCTAAATCTACGGAAGGATCAAAATTTGAGTTGGTAATTTCTTTTATCAAAGCTGAAGCTTCTGCTACCGAATACTGTTTCCCGTTTTCGATTTTAGATTGAGCTTCTTTTTGCTTTTTAGTTACTTTTGCCATTTTTCTATCTATTTTGGATTAAAACGGCGCTTGCCCTTTTACAGTTACACCCATAGAGCGAGCAGTTCCTGCAATCATTTTCATAGCCGATTCTACATTAAATGCATTTAAATCTTGCATTTTATCCTCAGCAATTGCTCTTACTTGATCCCAAGATACACTAGCAATTTTTTTACGATTAGGTTCACCCGATCCTTTTTTTGATTTTGCCGCTTCTAATATCTGCACAGCAGCTGGTGGAGTTTTAATTACAAAATCAAAAGACTTATCTTTGAATACTGTAATTACAACAGGTAATACTTTACCTGGCTTATCTTGAGTTCTAGCATTAAACTGCTTACAAAACTCCATGATGTTAACTCCGGCAGCACCTAAAGCAGGTCCAACTGGTGGTGATGGGTTAGCAGCACCTCCGCGAACTTGTAGCTTAACAACTTTACTTATTTCTTTTGCCATTATTATTGTTTTTAGTTGATAGTTTTAGAGTGGAAGCTTTAAAAACTATCAAAAATATATGTAACAGTAATTCTTTATACCTTTTCTACTTGCATATAACTCAATTCTAATGGAGTCTTTCTTCCGAAGATCTTAACCATTACCTCAAGCTTACGCTTTTCTTCATTGATCTTTTCTACAGTTCCATTGAAACCGTTAAAAGGACCATCGATTACTTTAATAGTTTCGTTAATAGTAAATGGTATTGCAACATTATCTGCCTTCACAGATAATTCATCTACCTTACCTAACATTCTATTTACTTCAGCTCTTCTTAATGGAACAGGATCTCCTCCTTTTGTTTCACCAAGAAAGCCAATAACACCATTAATAGTTTTGATGATATGAGGAATCTCTCCCCCCAAATTTGCAAGTACCATTATATAACCAGGAAAATAAACACGTTCTTTAGAAATTTTCTTACCATTTCTAATCTGAATCACCTTCTCTGTTGGAACCAGCACCTCACCAATAAAATCTTCTAAACCGTGATGAGAAATCTCTCTTTCAATATATTCCTTAACCTTATTTTCTTGACCACTTACGGCGCGAACCACGTACCATTTTTTATCCTTAACCTCTGCCATAGTCTTAAAATTTAAGATTTAATCCATTCAAAATATTGTTCAATAGCTGAACTAAAAACGGTGTCTACACCCCAAATAGCTAATGAGAAAATAATTGAAAAAACAGCTACAACTACTGTTAACTTTTGAGCCTCAGCCCAACTTGGCCATGTAACGTGATTTCTCAATTCGTTATAAGACTCTGAAATATAATTGACGATTCCTGCCATGGTTTTATTATCTATTTACACAAACTCTAATTATTCTTTCCTCAGGATAAATTCAAAAAAAAGAATTTAAATTATTATTATGTGATTATATATTTTAAAAAACAGTACCTATTCCGGGACTCTTAATTATCAAGCACGGGTTGAGAGACTCGAACTCACGACACCTGGTTTTGGAGACCAGTGCTCTACCAACTGAGCTAAACCCGTAAATATAAGTTTAGGTATCCAACTAAAAAGCAGGATACCTATAAACTTATGTGTGATTCTTAGTCTAAAATTTCTGTAACCTGACCAGCTCCAACAGTTCTACCACCTTCACGAATTGCAAAACGTAAACCTACGTTCATCGCGATAGTTTGTAACAACTCAACATGGATAGTTAAGTTATCTCCAGGCATAACCATCTCAACACCTTCTGGTAAGTTGATAGTTCCTGTAACATCAGTAGTACGAACGTAAAACTGAGGACGGTAGTTATTATGGAATGGAGTATGACGTCCACCTTCTTCTTTTTTCAAGATATAAACCTCTGCTTTAAACTTAGCGTGAGGAGTTACAGATCCTGGCTTAACAATTACCATTCCTCTAGAGATCATTGACTTCTCAATACCTCTTAAAAGAATACCTGCGTTATCTCCAGCTTCACCTCTGTTAAGGATTTGACGGAACATTTCAATACCAGTAATAGTAGATGTCAATTTCTGAGCACCCATACCAATAATTTCTACAGGATCTCCTGTATTAGCTATTCCAGTTTCAATTCTACCAGTTGCAACAGTACCACGACCAGTAATAGAGAATACATCTTCGATAGGCATTAAGAAAGGCTTTTCAACATCACGAACTGGAAGTTCGATCCAAGTATCCACAGCTTCCATTAATTCTAGAACTGTATTCACCCACTTCTCTTCACCGTTAAGTGCTCCTAAAGCAGAACCAGCAATTACAGGTCCATTATCCCCATCATATTCGTAGAAAGAAAGTAAATCTCTTACTTCCATTTCAACTAATTCTAATAATTCTTCATCATCAACCATATCCACTTTGTTCATGAATACAACAATTCTAGGAATACCAACCTGGCGTCCTAAAAGGATGTGCTCACGAGTTTGTGGCATTGGTCCATCAGTAGCCGCAACTACCAAGATAGCACCGTCCATTTGAGCAGCACCAGTAACCATGTTCTTCACGTAATCGGCGTGACCAGGACAATCTACGTGTGCGTAGTGACGCTCTTTTGTAGAGTATTCTACGTGTGAAGAGTTAATTGTAATACCTCTTTCTTTTTCTTCTGGAGCGTTGTCAATCTGATCAAAAGACATAGCTGCTGAATATCCAGCGTCAGCCATTACTTTAGTAATCGCTGCAGTTAAGGTAGTTTTTCCGTGATCTACGTGTCCTATCGTACCTATGTTTAAGTGCGGTTTGGAACGATCAAAAGTTTCCTTTGCCATAATTAATGATTATTTATTCTTAGTTATATATTAGTGTTCAATTTTAAACAAAATTAAGAGCCAACGACGAGAATTGAACTCGTGACCTCTTCCTTACCAAGGAAACGCTCTACCCCTGAGCTACGTCGGCAAAAAAGGCTATCCCCCACAAGCCTACGCCTGTTGGAGATAAAGAACAGTTTTTAAAACCGTTGTTGTCCTAGAGCTAGAAGTCACGCAAATGCTCGACATCTTTTTCTTAGAGAGAAATATCACGCTTTTCTGCGCAATGACATTCCACTTTGAGCGAAAGATCACGCTTTTCTGCGTGACTACACTCCACTTTGAGCGAAAGACCGGGTTCGAACCGGCGACATTCAGCTTGGAAGGCTGACGCTCTACCAACTGAGCTACTTTCGCAAAATTAAAACATCAACTTGATGTTTTGTTGGATCTATCACATTAAAGTGATTTGTGGGGAGAGCAGGATTCGAACCTGCGAAGACGTAGTCAGCAGATTTACAGTCTGCCCTCGTTGGCCGCTTGAGTATCTCCCCAATATTACTTTTTCAAAATTTCATAGAACCATTAAAATCTACACTTAAATGGTTTGCTTTTTGAAGGCGCAAATTTAATGAAATTTACTCCTTAAATCAAAACATTTATCAAGTTTTTCTGAAATAAAATAAAGCATACACTCTATTAGGCTCAGAATAAACTTTTTATCCTGAAAAATAAAATTTACAAACCCGTAAATTCTTATTTTCAATTTGTGATTTCAATTTTTCAAAGAGCCGATGGAGGGACTCGAACCCACGACCTGCTGATTACAAATCAGCTGCTCTAGCCAGCTGAGCTACATCGGCATTTTTACACTTTTAAAGCATAAAAAAGTCCGCTATTTCTAACGGACTGCAAATGTATACATTTTATTTATTTCACAAAAATAATTTGAAGAAAAATTTACTAAACATGAGCACTCAATTTTTCTTTCTTTTTTAATAGCTGACGTTGTAATGCGCTAATTGATTCATCTACACACTCTTCGAATTTTTTACACTTCTTTTTTACTATCACATCTCCTCCAGGAATACTTAATAAAATTTCTGTAATCTTATTTTCTTTCTCGCTTGTCTTTTGAACTTTTAAGAACACATCGGCATAAATTATCTTATCGTAGAAATGTTCCAATTTATCTAATCTGGTTTGAATGAAATCGATCAATTTCTGATCTGCATTAAAGTTTACTGATTGCACATTTACTTTCATCTCCTATAAAATTTAATTAAACAATAGTTTCTCGATCATTTTTTATTTTCGCGAGGATGAGAACTCCTGTACACCTTACTTAATTCTGCTATATTACTATGAGTATAGACTTGTGTAGACGCTAAACTGGAATGACCTAACAACTCTTTAACAGAGTTTAAATTTGCACCATGGCTTAATAAATGAGTCGCAAAGGAATGCCTCAATATATGCGGACTCTTTTTCACCTTGCTGGATGCTTCACTAAAGTAATTATTTATAATCCTATAAACAAGAGTTTCATATATTTTATCACCCTTCTCTGTTAGAAACAATTCAGTCGCGTTCCCAGAAAATAGTGACGCTCTAAAATCAAGGTATAAATTAAGTTGTTTTATTAATTCGGGCAATAAAGGAATATAACGCTCTTTTTTTCTTTTACCCAAAACTTTGATCATCCTGTTATCCAGATCTAAATCCTGCAGTCTTAAGCCTACTAGTTCGGAGCGCCGAACGCCAGTAGCATAAAACATTGTGACTATTGTAAGATCTCGAGATGTTTTAAAAGAATCTGGCTCTATACTAAGAATAACATCTGTTATTTCCTTTTCAGAAAAGGGGATTTGAACAGTTTTCTTTGTCTTAAGCGCCTTGTGACTGACTAATGGAGTTGCAACTAGCTGGTTTGTTTTAACCAAATATTTATAATAAGCTTTTAAGGAAGCTACTTTTCGATTTACACTTCTATTAGTGATTCCAGAATTCACTAAACTCACAACCCAGTTTCTAATTTGAGGATAGTTTACATAAATTAAATCTTTTTGATCGAACTCCTTAAAGATAAATTCTCTAAATGAGCACAGATCTGCTTCATACGCCATTACTGTATGCGGAGAAAATTTTTTCTCTAATTGAAGATATTCTATGAAGTGAGATATAGACATAAAAAAAACTGTTGGTAAACAAAGTTATAAAACTTTGACTCACCAACAGTTTTAGATCTATAAAGTAAATTTTACTGTTTATTTCGCAGACCAAATAGAATAACTTTTTGGTGGAACCTGAATTTGTACCCAACCATTACTTTGTGTATATGGCTCCCAATTAGAATTACCAGTGTAATCCTTTATTAAAGTATTATTCCACCCGGTAGATACCCAGCGTTGTAACCAAGAATTACTGTTATTTATATATACAATTAATCCTGGAGCCCCATTTCTTTTAGCTACATACTCATCTGTATCAGAATACAAAATTGAAGTAGAACCCCCTGCTTTATTATTATGAATCCAAACTAAATTATTCAGCTTATCCTTATCTAAATATTCCTCATAATCCTGATAAAAGAGGGTAGGATATCCCTCATGCGTTAATATATAAGCATAAGCCAAAAGTTTTCCGTTAATAATTTCATCGGTATCATGATTGGTCACAAAAGTCACAGCTCTCGTAGGACTTCGCTTCCAAAGCATGTCTCCGGTTTCCAGGATTGTTAGGTCATTACCTTCAAAGGCATCCTTCATTCTATAATAACAAGCAAAATCGAAAGCCGATGAATTTGCAGAATTAGCCCATCCTTCTAAAGTTGCTGCATTACCATCCCAGTATTCACCAACTGAAAATCCTCCAACTGCATTAATCCAATTATTAACTACCCATGGTTCGAATCCTTTTACATAGTCGAATCTCCATCCATCAAACCCCATTACTTCCTTATAGTATTTAGCTACAGAATTAGGATTATTCCACAACCAGTCTTGAACATATGTTTTATCATGACATAAATCTGCAAATCCTCCAAATGCGCCAGAATCATTTCCATGAAAATCGTTTGGATGAAAATCGTATTGAGTTCTATTAAATAATCCAGATGCAGGTATATAGTTAGTATATGTCTCTGTTCCAGTAAATATATTACTCTCTAAATCCCCACCGCTATTATGATTAATAACAATATCTGCAATAACACTTATATTATTTGCATGAGCCGTAGAAATTAAAGACTGTAATTCTGCTTTGGAACCAAATCTAGTTTCTGTCGAACCCATTTGGTTATATTCTCCAAAATCATAATAATCAAATGGATCATAACCCATAGAGAATGGGCCATTCTGAGCTTTGGATACTGGAGGAAGCCAAATAGCGTCTATTCCAACATTACTCCAGGCTGGAATTTTAGTGGCAACAGTTTCCCACCAAGTTCCACCTGCGGGAACATCCCAATAGAAAGCTTGCATCATAACTTTTGAACCAATGGTAACTTTAGAGTTGTTTTGAGTATCTGGGATATATTTTGAATCCTTCTCTAGTGCATTTTTATTGGTAACTGGAAAGTCCGAGAATTGCTCCTTCTCACAACTGGTAAAAAACATTAAAAAAGAAAGAATGTAAAATAATTTTGTGATTTTCATAATTTTGGGGTTTAATTTTCCTTAAATTATGATAAAAACCTCAGAATAGTTAAAAACTATATAAATTATCATTAACGAAAACGTTTTCGTGTTGAAAACTTTAATTTAATAGATATAGTATAAAAATAATTATTGGAAATAAGCTTAGAATTGATTGTTCCAAAATGAATAAAATTTAGACAAAAAAACTGTTGGTAAACAAAGTTATAAAACTTTGACTCACCAACAGTAGTTTATCTTGGATACCCTTTAACGGGTTCGATTTAGTTTTCTATTCAATAGAAAGAAGACTTATCGAAACTAGATTTTAGAAGTTTCACCTCTAAATTAATTTCTAGATTTCTTCCTTATCTCTTAAGTTCTGAATGTACTGAGCTTTTTGTAATTGGGCTCTATTCACAACAGAAGGCTTAGAAAATGCCTGTCTGCTTCTTAGCTGACGCATTGTTCCTGTTCTATCAAATTTACGTTTGAAACGCTTTAGCGCTCTATCGATATTCTCTCCGTCTTTAACTGGTATAATTAACATAGTATCACCTCCTTTCGTTAGAAATTAAAGCGCAAAGATAATTGATTTCATTAACCTTGCAACCTTTATTTAAATAATTTTATTTTATAAATATATAACTCGCTTTTACTAGTGAGCAGCAGGCTTATATTCTTTTTTGTCGATGACCATTTTAGCGATAATTTCTCTCAAAATTTCTGAAGTTCCACCTCCAATTGGCCCTAACCTACTATCTCTTAGCAATCGTGCCATTGGATATTCTTCCATATACCCATAACCACCTAATAATTGCAAACAATCGTAAATCACCTTATCTGCCATTTTTGTGGAAAGTAGTTTAGACATACTTGCTTCTTTAACTACATAAACTCCATCTATCATTCTTTTCACGATAGAATAATTAAATTCCTTACACATTTCTACTTCGCTTGCCATTTCTGCCACATTGTGCCTTAATGCCTGAAATTTATCTATAGTTTTTCCAAATGCCATGCGTTCACCCATATAATTGATAGCATAATCCAACGCAAATTCTGCTCGTGCATGAGCATTCACTCCCATAATTAACCTTTCAAAGGCGAAATGCTGCATTATATAATTGAAACCTTTGTCTTCATCCCCCATTAAATTTGCTACAGGAATCTCTACATTATCAAAAGCTATTTCAGCAGTATCTGATGCTCTCCAACCTAGCTTATCTAATTTAGTAGAAGAAATCCCAGGCGTATCTCTATCCATAAGAAAAATACTCATTCCTTTTCCCCCTTTATCTGGACTGGTCTTAGCAGCAACAACCAAATAGTCTGAATAAACCCCATTTGTAATAAAGGTCTTAGAACCATTGATCACATATTTATCTCCCTTTTTAACTGCAGTCGTTCTCATAGCTGCAACATCAGAACCTCCAAATGGTTCAGTAATACATAAACAACCTATTTTTTCTCCAGCAATACTCGGTTCTAAATAATTCTTTTTTATTTCCTCACTACCTTCAACATTTAAATGTGTCATTGCTAAATAAGAATGAGCCCACATTGCTGCAGCAAAACCTCCAGAATTAATCTTCTGTAGCTCTTCTAGAAATATAACAGTATAAAATAGATCTAACTCCAGTCCGCCATATTTTTCTGGATATGTTAATCCAAAATATCCCATCTCTCCAAACTTTTCCCATATAAAACGTTCTATGGTTCCAGTCTTTTCCCATTTCTCTATATGAGGAACTACTTCTTTTTTCAAAAATTCTTGAAAACTCTTTCTAAAAAGTTCGTGCTCTTCGGTAAAATACATGCTATTCATAAAGTATAATTCTAAATATTAGGGTAAATATAAAACTAAAGATAAGGTAAAGTCGGTATTTATTCTTCGGAAATATATCTCAACAAACTCATAGGAAATCACAATGCACACTAATTAAATTCTTACCTAATTCCGAATTCCTATTCTAAGGTCAAATATAACGCTATTCTATCAATTTTTTCTGAAGGAAAACCCTTAATTTTTGCCAATTCTTCAAATGTAGCTATTCTTTCATGGAGCAATCTATAATTAACGATCTCTCTAGCCAACTCATAATCTAGATATGGAACCGACGCTATTTCTAAAACAGACGCTTGATTAATATTATAAATAAACCTTTCGGGTTTTGTAATTACAGAAAAATTATTCAATAGTTCTTTTCTTGCTTCAAGATTTAAACCATAAATATCCTTTAACTGAATATCTGAAAAGAAACCCCCTATTTTGGATCTATATTTTATGATCCTAGTTGCTAAAATCTCTCCAATTCCTTTAACCCCAACTAGCTCATCCAATGTTGCTACATTTAGATCCTTTAAAATTAAGGAAGCAGAGGATGTGTTAAAGTCCGATTTCCTATTCTTAGAAGCATTTTTAACCCAATCTGGAAATTTGAAATAGGGAGAAATTTTATTTAGAAGACTATCTGAAACCAAAGTGACTTTTTGAAATTCTTCTGGAGAATTCACCCATTTATTTGTCTTCCTAAATTGAAGCAACCTATCTATTTCTTCTACAGACATTCCTAGAGTATAACCTTTATAATCTGTAATTAAATTGGGATTGAAAGGATAGATTTTAAACTCAGCATCAGCAAGAGTAACATGTTTTAAGGAGTCTATTTGTTTCTGAAAATGAGCTATTCTGATTGAATCTTCCTCCGGAATCTTATTCTCAGTATTAAAATCTACAAAAAAATAGATCCACTGAAATATAACAATCAGCAACACTAGTAAAAGGATCCCATTCCTTTGACTTTTACTAAATATAAAATACGAACTCAAATCACTCATGCTTAATGCTTTCTACTTAAATAGAAGTATTAAATTAAGTCATTTTTTTAGAAGTATCATTTAATTGAAATAATACCAACGATAAACCCCACATTTCTATTAAAAGTAATGTGGGGTTTATATTCTAAATATTTTATTAATTACATCTTTTTCTGAAGATCATCTGCTCCATCTTCTATAGCTTCCGTTTTAATCTTAATAGCCTTTAAATACTTTGTAAGTTCTTTCTTAATCACAGGAGTTAAAAACAATACCCCAATAATATTTGGAACCACCATTGCAAAAATCATAGCATCAGAAAAATCTATTACTGCACCTAAACTAATAGAAGCACCAATTACTACAAACACTAAAAACAATGCCTTGTAAACTAGATCTGTCACTTTCCCTTTTCCGAATAAGTAAACCCAACCTTGCATTCCGTAATAGGACCAAGAGATCATCGTAGAAAATGCAAATAGAATTACCGCTATCGTCAGAACTATAGAGAAATGAGGTATTACAGAATCAAATGCAACAGCAGTAAGCTCTACACCTTCTGTAATTGGCACTCCGTATGTCATGAATCCACCTTCTAGGTTTGTTATAATAATTACTAAAGCAGTCATTGTACATATAATTACAGTATCTACAAAAGGCTCTAATAAGGCTACAATCCCTTCACTCGCTGGATATTTAGTTCTAACTGCAGAGTGAGCAATTGCGGCAGATCCAACACCTGCTTCGTTAGAAAAGGCTCCACGACGAATTCCTTGTATCATAACTCCAACTAATCCACCTGCGATACCTAAACCAGAAAATGCACCTTCATATATTAAAGCAAAGGCATCATCTATTAAATGCCAGTTAGCTGCTAAAATTATAAGCGAAGCAAGAACATATATTCCAGCCATAAATGGCACTACTTTCTCTGTAACACTTGCAATTCTTTTAATTCCGCCAATAATTACTACAGCTACTAAACCTGCCATAACTAGACCGAAATAAAAGCCTGCATTACCTCCAGTCAATTCAAAAAGCTGAACAAATTGTGCAGCAGCTTGATTGGCCTGAAACATATTTCCTCCACCAAATGATCCACCAATAACAAAAACAGCGAATACAACGGCTAAAACTTTTCCTATTTTTCCAAATCCTTTTTCTTTAAGTCCTTTACTTAGGTAGTACATTGGACCTCCGTACACAGTACCATCTTCTCCAACATCTCTATATTTAACACCTAGCGTACACTCTGCAAATTTTGAAGCCATTCCTAAAAATCCGGCTAAGATCATCCAGAAAGTTGCTCCTGGTCCTCCGATAGAAAGAGCTACAGCAACACCTGCGATGTTACCTAATCCAACTGTTGCAGATAAAGCAGCAGTTAAGGCCTGAAAGTGCGAAACCTCTCCATCTGCACCATCATCCCTTATTGTTTCAATAATATTTTCACCTTCATTTGGTGTAACATCACCGTATAAGGTGCTTGCACCATGCTTTTCTATATCTTCATATTGACCTCTCACAACCCTAAACGCAGTGATAAATCCAGTGACATTAATAAACTTAAAATAAACAGTAAGATACAAAGCACCACCAACCAATACTATAAGCACCCACGGAATTTGAAAAGTTTCTGAAAAGGGAATTTCGTAGAAAATAAGATCTACAAACCAGCTGGTATATGCACGAAAATTCTCGTCTATTGCCTCTGATGTAGTTTGTTCCTGAGCGAAAGTTAGTAATGGAGTAATGATTGCAAATAAGGAAAATAAAATTTTCTTCATTATTACTTAGAGTTTATGAATTTAAAGGTTGAAAAAATTGAGATGGCAAGATGAATAAAAATTTCAGTATTTCAAATTTTTACTCGTTAAAATGTTAAATAATTACTAAACGTGGTATAGTTGCTTCAACTTATCTATTTGATTCGGTCTGCCAATCAAGATTAGTTTCGAATTCTTTTTTAAGACCATTGCAGGTTCTGGATTTACAATATACTCTCCCTCTGGAGATTTATATCCAATAATAGAGCATCCTGTATTCTTACGAAGATCTAAATCCATAATAGCTAATTCCTTGCCATCTGTACATATTTTCTCGAAAGGAACCTGTTCAACATTTATACTATCATGCTCCCCAGAAACCGAGAGGTTATCTAAAAACTCTACTAAATCTGGAACCACGACTAAAGATGCCATATGGTCTCCCCCTATCTTATCTGGCATGATCACATTATCTGCTCCAGCCAATTTTAATTTCTGATAGCTGGATTCCTCTGTAGCCCGACTAATAATTTTAAGTTTCGGATTTATTTGTCTTGCAGAAAGCACTATAAAAAGATTATCTGCATCCCTTGGTAAGGCACAAATTAATGTGCTTGCATTTCTAATTCCCGCTTTTATAAGCACCTCATCTTCACTTGCATTTCCATGAATAAACAACAAATGATCTTCAGAATATTTATCTACAATCTCTTCGTTAAGTTCTATAATTACAAAAGGCTGTTTGTAGGCCATTAATTTTTGAATAGCTTGTTTTCCATTTCTTCCGTAACCACAAACCACAACATGATTTTTCATTGTCTTTACTTTTTTCTGAACTCGTTTCTCCCTTAAGTTCCCAATATTATTTTTGCTGAAAATATGCTCTGTGATCACTGAAAAGGCATATCCTAAGATAAATACACTGGACAAGATAAGCACCGAAGTAAACATTTTTTCTGCAGGATCAAGAGGTCTAACCTCACCATAACCCACGGTAGCAACGGTAATTACGGTCATATAGATCGCGTCTATCCAAGTGTAATCTGAAAGATATTTAAAACCGAAAACGCCCGAAAGAAACACTATGAATACAAGAGCTAATGCACCATAAACTTTAGAATTTATTAGATATCTCATAGATCAAAAACCGAAGTCCGTTTAGTATAGACCAGATCTTTTAATTTAAGCCAAAAGGCAAACGTTAGATAAAATGCAAATCCTAATCCTAGGGTTGCGAAGGAAAGATAGATAAAAAATAGCCTAATCGTCTTTGCACGAATACCAAGTTTATCTGCTAATCGTGAAGAAACATAAAAGCCGTTTCTCTCAAAATAATGCCTAATAGAATATACAAGTTTTAACACATTTCAAATATAACTATTATTCTATACCAATCCCTGTATAAGTTTTACCCCAAGCACACATTTTAAACATGCATTTTTATCACAATATTCGCTTTTGAGCTGAACTAATGCTTGAGAATGACATGAATTAGTGGCCGTATGAGATCTCAACCCATTAAAATTATCTACAATAGAATTTTTTTCGTGCTTTATTTGTGTGATTATATTAAGAGCTTCAGAAGTATCCTTCTCTCCAGTCTCCTTTAGGTAGCAATACTTAAATGGAACGATTGTATTTATAATTAAAAGATCTATTAAACTTTGAGTAAGCTTCTTTTTACGTTCCTTATGATCTTTTTTGAAAGTATAATGAGTTTCCCAAAATTCTGAGGTAGCAGAACTAAAAAGTTTATAAATTTCTTCTTTACTTCTACTATCAATTATCCTTGAAAATAATTTTGGAACATTTGTGTATAGCTGCGCTAATTGCGAGAGCCTGATAGTTGGGAAATTATCTGGTCTCAATCTAAAATATTGAGGGAGTATTACAGACGAATTATCCAGAATGAATTTTTTCTTCAGAAATTGATATTCATCTTTTAAAGAAGCGAAATAAGCTTGATCTATATTTTCATTGAGTAGTCCAGCCTGACCGTAAATTAAAGCTTCCATTTTAAAAGAGTTATTCCTAACTTTTTGAATCACTTTAAAATGGATACTGTTAGCAATGCTTTCAAAAGAATCTGCATTTATTTTAAGCCCAAAATTCCTAAATAGCAGTATAAAAAGTACTTCTTCCCAATTGTTCTCTGTAGATTTCAGCATTTCCATAATCCTGATAGACTTTTTCTCTAGCCTTTCAAAATAAACACGCTCTAACCAATTATTCATTGTGAAATCATCGAAAAGATGAAAATCCTTTTCGCAATTGATCCATTTTCTTGACCCATTCAACAGTAAAGATTTATACTTATTTAGAGAATCAGGATGCACTAGATTCTTTAATTCTAAAGTGGGGATAGCAGAATTGTCTTTTCTAAAGATTTCCACATCATCTTCCCAAACTACATGCAATATTACATTATCGTAATTAGGATCTGTTTCATGCCTATGAAGATACCAGTCTGAAGATTTTAAATGAATTTCCACATTACCGGCCCAAACTTGCTGATCTATTTCAATCTTAGCATTAAAAAAATCGGGACCAGAGTTATAATTATGAATTCCGAAATTTAATATGGATATCTCTGAGTTATTGGTAGTTTTAGATTTACCAAAATCAAATTTTTTAAATTTCCAGATATAATGTAGAAAATCTTCTTGCATCAAATAAATGTAAAACATTTACATTTATCTTATTGATGCTTAATCTGTTAAAAATTAAGAATAGTAATTAATTTTGCAATTTTTCCAATACCTCATCAAAAAATAAATCTACCCAAAGAGCATACATTTTCCCACTTGGATGTAGTCCATCATTTGCTACGAGAGATCTATCAGATTTTGCTTTTTTTGAAATCGGAGTAATATTATAAAAAGAGAGATCAAATTGATTGGCGACTTTTTCTAGAATAATATTAAATTCTATAATTTCTCTACCTATTTCTTCAGCATTAGAGGCTCCAAATGGAGTAGCTCCATAATCTGGAATACTAACTACAAACACACCCTCTTTACCCGTTTTCGAAGCAGCTATTGCTTCTGTAAAAATAGTATTGAGATCTTCTTCATAATCCTCCAATGATTTATTCTGATATTGATTATTTACTCCAATTAGAACAGATACAAGATCGTATTTTTCATTACCAAGATTAGCATCAATTGCATTTAGCAAATTATCTGTGGTCCAACCAGTTTTAGCAATAATTCGTGGCGCATTTATTTCTTCTCCTTTGTTTCTTAACTGTTTAACAAGTTGCACAGGCCAACGCATATCTTGAGAAACGCTTTCCCCAATGGTGTAAGAATCACCAAGAGCCAAATAGCTTAAATTATTCGGGCTATTTTGAATCTCATTTTCTTCACTTTCTTCAGGTTTTAAAGCTTCAGAAGAGCTGCTACAACTCATCATTAAAAACAGTAAGCCAAATACAATTAAAATTGATCTCATAAGATTTTAATTTACAGTGAAAAGTAATTTATTTATGAATGCTGGCAATCCATTTTAATAAACTTATAAGAGTTCAAATTATTATATTTAGAAAAATTTATTTTATGAAATACATTTATCTTCTATTGCTATTTCTCCTTGCTGAAAATATTCATGCGCAAGAAAAAAATTCAGCCCAAATATTTTGGAATAATTTAAAGCAACACTGCGGAAAAGCATTTCAAGGCACGCTAGATGATTCTATAAAAAATGATAGTTTTTCTGGAAAAAAACTAATCATGTATGTTTGGGAATGTGATGATAGAACCATTAAAATCCCGTTCTATGTGGGAGCGAATAAATCCCGTACTTGGGTTTTGACTCTAGAAGGAGATAGAATAAAATTGAAGCATGATCATAGACACGAAGACGGGAGTGAAGACTCTATTACGCAATATGGAGGTTTAAGTACAAATTCTGGTTTAAAGGGGATTCAGTTTTTCCCCGCAGATAAAGAAACTGCTAAACTAATCCCTGCAGCAGCAACCAATGTATGGTGGATGACATTATCTGAAGACACATTTTCTTATAACCTAAAGAGATTAGGAAGCGATAGAGCACAATTTACCGTTAGTTTCGATCTTAATAAACCAATCGGAATTCCTGGTACTCCATGGGGAGCAGAGTAATTGAAATAAAAAAAAGCCTGACAAGTTTAAAAATCTGTCGTCCTGAATTTACTTCAGAATCTCAACTAATTCGAGATTAACTCTACTAGAAGGGAAACTATTCCGATAGTTATTGGAATAGCTGGACGTAAAAGATTTAAACTTTTCAGGCTCCCTAATGTTTCTAAAAATTGGTCTATTCTATATATCCCATTTTCTTCATCCATTCGTCATTAAACATTTTGCCTACATATCTACTTCCATGATCATGGAATAAAACTACAACTACATCATCTTTCTTAAAATGCTCTTTTAACTGAAGAAGACCTTTTACAGCAGCTCCAGCACTATTTCCAAGGAACATTCCTTCTTCTTTTGCCAATCTACGTGTATAGACTGCGGCATCTTTATCGGTTACTTTCGTGAAACCATCTATTAATGAAAAATCCACATTTTCAGGAAGAATATCTTCCCCAATTCCTTCAGTAACATAAGAATATATTTCATTCTCGTCGAAGATCCCAGTTTCATGATATTTTTTAAATACAGATCCATAAGTATCTATTCCCCAGATCTTGATGTTTGGATTTTGCTCTTTTAAATATTTTGCAACACCAGAAATGGTTCCACCAGTCCCTACTCCAACCACAAAATGTGTAATTTTACCATCTGTTTGTTTCCAAATTTCTGGACCTGTACTTTCATAATGAGCTTGTGCATTAGACGGATTATCATATTGATTTACATACCAAGAATTTGGAGTTTCGGCAGCTAAACGCTTTGAGGTTGAATAATAAGATCTTGGATCTGTTGGGTCTACATCTGTTGGACACACAACAACTTCACTTCCAACAGCTCTAAGAATATCCATCTTTTCCTTGCTCTGCTTATCACTTAGCACGCAAATCATTTTATAACCCTTGATAATTGCAACAAGTGCCAATCCCATTCCTGTATTCCCGGATGTTCCTTCTATTATAGTTCCTCCTGGTTGAAGTTTTCCACTAGCTTCAGCATCTTCGATCATTTTAACTGCCATTCTATCCTTTGCAGAATTCCCCGGGTTAAAAGTTTCATATTTCGCTAGCACTAATGCATCGATCTCTGCAGTAAGCTTATTCATTTTCACCAATGGCGTATTCCCAATGGTTCCTAATATATTTTCAGCGTATTCCATATTTTATTTTTGAAGGCGCAAAGGTACTCTTCAAAATATCACTTTGCAAGGTTTTAAGGAAATCTGTAAATCACTTCTTTCAAAAGCTAGTCAAATTTCATTGCTTTTACAGGTGAGATCTTTGTGATTATTATGGAAGGGATCAATAACATAAGAAGACATAAGATCAAAGTCCCAATATTAACACCTAGAATATATTCCCAACCAATATATACAGGAACTTCTGTCACATAATAGGTTTCTGGATTTAATGGGAACAGTTTAAAATACTTCTGAATGAAAAGCAGGCCTAGTCCTATAAGGTTTCCCCAGAACAAGCCTAATAGAATTAAATAGGATGCATTATACAAAAAGATCTTTCTAATACTCCAATCACTACCTCCAAGTGCCTTTAATATCCCAATCATCTGTGTGCGTTCGAGAATTAGAACTAGGAGTGCAGTAATCATATTTATTCCAGCAACTAAGATCATTATACCTATAATGAGTGCAATATTAAAATCGAATAAAGAAAGCCATTCGAAAATAGAGGCATACTTCTGCTTTATCGTTTGAGTATCTAGAAAAGAATTGGTATTATCATAAACCTCGGCGCCCTTTGCATCTAGATCATTAAAATCTTCTATAAAAACTTCAAATCCTCCTACCTGATTTTTTTTCCAGCCATTTATTCGCTGAATATGTCTAATATCTGATAACATATAAAGTTCATCAAACTCTTTAAATCCTGAATTATAGATTCCTTTAATTATAAAAGCTCTTAGCAATGGTGGTTTGCTGGCATCTTCTCTAAGAAAATAGGTGATAATTTTATCGCCAACTTTAAAACCTAATCTATTTGAGATATATTGAGAAATAAGGACATCTTCATTTAGCTTATCTGTATAATCTGGCAATTCTCCTGCTACCAAAAAATCGGTAAAGTTTTCCCATTTAAAATCTGCCCCGACTCCTTTTACCACAACCCCTTCAAAATCGGTTTCAGTTCTAATTATACCAGCCTTTGTCGCAACTGCCTGAACATGTGTAATACCATCAACAGATTTAAATTCTGGATAAAAATCCTGCTCAAGGGAAACAGGCATTAATGACACTTGAGAACTATTATTATCGTAACTCTGAATGGTGATATGACCATTAAAAGTCGCTATTTTTTCACGTATTTTGACCTGAAGTCCCATTCCTGTAGCAAAAGAAACCAGCATCATGATCACGCCAATAGCTATTGCTGAAATTGCAATTTTTATAATCGGTGCAGAAATACTACTTTTATACTTCTTTGCCCTTATAAGCCGTTTGGCTATAAAAAATTCGAAATTCAAGATAAATTCATGGTTTATAGATTCTTCAAAAATACATTTTTATTCGTTCTTATGCTTACAGTTTCCTGCGGAAGGAGTTCAGGGCAAATCAACTCAGAAAACACGGATAGTACTAAGGAAAAAGATTCCATTATTTCTGCTGAAACTAACTCGGCGAAATTAGTTCTTGGAGCCAATAACATGGAAGTTTACCTCCCGCTTCTAAAAAACAAAAAAATTGGAATTGTTGGAAATCAAAGTAGTTTGATCCTGAAAAATTCAACAGAAAATGAAAATTCAACTTACACTCACGTGGTTGATTCTTTGGTTTCTTTAAATCTCGATGTTTTACGAATTTTTTCGCCAGAACATGGTTTTCGTGGTACTGCAGATGCGGGAGAAACGATTAAAGACGGTAAAGATTTAAAAACCGGACTTCCAATTATTTCGCTTTACGGAGACAATAAAAAACCAAAGCCAGAGCAATTAAAGGATATTGATGTTCTAATTTTTGATCTCCAAGATGTAGGCGCCAGATTCTATACCTACATTTCATCTTTACACTATGTGATGGAAGCTAGTGCAGAAAATAATATTCAACTTATTATTCTGGATAGACCTAATCCTAATGGAGATTATATTGATGGCCCAATTTTAAATCCAGCTCATAGTAGTTTTGTAGGAATGCATCCAATTCCAGTGGTTCATGGATTAACCATGGGTGAATATGCAAAGATGATTAACGGCGAGAAATGGTTGAAAAATGGAATTCAGTGTGACCTACAAGTTATTAAAATGGAGAATTATACACATGATCTTAATTATGATCTTCCTGTAAAACCCTCACCAAATTTACCCAATTCCAAAGCTATTAATTTATACCCTAGTTTATGCTTTTTTGAAGGCACAAATGTGAATGCAGGAAGAGGAACCAACAAACAATTTCAAGTTTATGGTTCTCCTTTTTTAAACAAGGAAAGCTTTAACTACTCTTATACACCACAATCTTTAGATGGAGCTAAAAACCCGAAACATTTAGGAAAACTTTGTTATGGAGAAGACCTTAGCAATATTCATAGTCTTAATGAGATCAATTTAAAATGGCTCATTAACGCATATGAGAATACTGAAGATCAGAAAAATTTCTTTAATTCATTTTTCACGAAACTTGCTGGTGGCACAGAATTGCAAAAGCAAATTGAAACAGGAATGACATCAGAAGAAATTAAAGCTACCTGGCAAGAAGGTCTATCAACATTTAAAAACAAAAGAGAAAAGTATTTACTTTATAACTAATATTTAAAAAATGTCACGGATTTTCGAATGCTTTATTAAATCTTCACTCCTTTAAAAATTTAAAAAACTCCGCTCTATTTTAATTTGATCCTTCTCTTCATCTCCTCTACAATATTATAAGCGGCAGGGCATATAGCGGTATTATTTAAGGTAATGTTTGATATTTTATGAAAATCTTTTCTATCGGTATGTGGATATTCTCTGCAAGCTTTTGGACGTACTTCATAAATAGAACAATAATTATCTTCACCTAAGAAAGTACAGGGAACCTGTTGTAATACATGATCATTATCCTCATCTACCCTTAAGTAAGTTTCAATAAATTGAACTGGTTTTTGGCGGAAATGCTTTGCGATTCGTTCTATATCTTTATTGGTAAATAAAGGACCTGTTGTTTTACAACAATTAGCACAGCTAAGACAATCTGTGCGCTTAAACTCTTCTTCATGCAATTCTTGCATTTGTAAGTCCAAATGTTTTGGCGGCTTTTTACGCAGTTTTGCAAAGAACTTTTTATTCTCGTTATGCTTATCTTTGGCCTTTTTCGGGAGATCTTTCAAAATTTCTTCCATAAGCACAAAGATATGAAGAAGCAAGTAAGCAACAAGGCTGCAATAGATGTGTTTGGTAAGGCTATCTCAGCATATTATCAGCAGCAAGATGAAACCCCAATCTTGGTGCACTCTCCAGATTTTGATGATGATGAGATCTTAGTCCCATATTTATTTCGAAATTTCAAAGAGATGCCACCCTTAGAACAAGCTGCCTTAGAAAAGGCTTCAGGAAGAATTCTTGATGTTGGATGCGGCGCTGGAAGCCATGCTTTATTTCTTCAGAAAGACAAAAATTTAGAGGTCACCGCTATAGATATTTCTGAGGGTGCATTGGAAATTTGCAAAGCGCGAGGAATTAAGGACGCAAGGAAGATTGACTATTTCAATTTAGAAAATGAAAAATTTGACACTATTCTTTTATTAATGAATGGTACAGGAATTATTGGAAAATTGGAAAATCTAGATCGTTTTTTTCAACATTCAAAAAGCCTTCTTTCTAAGAATGGTCAGATTATAATTGACTCCTCAGACCTTAGTTATCTATTTGATCCAGATGAAGATGGTGGAATTTGGATAGATCCAGATGCTCCTTATTATGGAGAATTAGAGTTCAGTATTAGTTATAAAGGAGAACGATCTAGCGAATTTTCTTGGTTATACTTAGACTATAGCAGCTTAGCACTTGCTGCAGAAGGAAATAATTTTAGCTGTGAACTTTTAAAGAAAGGCGAACATTATGATTATTTGGCAATTTTAAAACCTTTATAGGCAGAAGCACGTAAATATTTGGAAGCCTTGTTATCTTAGTTAGGCTAATTATAATTAAATTTAAATAATTCTTTATTCAAAATATATCATGAAGATCCAAAAAATAGTACTGCCGATTATTGCTCTTCTTTTAATAGTTGCATGTTCCAAAGACTCAACAAATACAGATAACGAAACGCCACGGGTTGATAAAAGCGCAAATTTAAGATCTTTAGGAGCTTCTGCAAATGATCTTTTAAGCGATGCTAAATTCACCTCATTAACTATTGAGATAGTCTATGTGACAGGATTTAAGCCGACAGATGCTGCTATTAATAATTTAAAGCAATTCTTACAAAAACACACATATAAGCCAGATGGGGTGAATGTTAACATTCGAGCGGTAGCAAGCTCTAATTTAGCTCCTTTTTCTATTGAAGAAATTGCCAAATTAGAGGCAGATGAGCGTTCAATTTATAATGCGGGTGATGAAATCGCTGTATTTATTTATGTAGCTGATGGAAGCAATGAAAATGATGAAGATGGGAAAGTAGTATTGGGTTCTGCCTTTAGAAATACATCTGTAGTTCTCTACGGTAAAACTTTAGAGAAAATAGCAAGTAATTCTAGTTCTGTATCTAAAAGCGATGTAGAAACTGCTGTTCTTAATCATGAATTTGGTCATTTATTCGGGTTAGTAAATGTAGGATCACCTATGCAAGTAGACCATTTAGACCCAGAAAACGCTGCGCATTGCAATGTAAATGCCTGTTTAATGGCATCTAATATAGAATTTGGATCAAGTATTATAGACATGGTTGAAAATAGAATCCCAGAACTAGACGATCTTTGTGTGAACGACCTTGTTGCCAATGGTGGTAGATAATTAAGATTGCACGAACATCAAGAAATAATATATTAAGTAGTATTCTTTCCGAAATACTTATTTTAATAATTTCAATTCAGGATAACATCATTGTTATTATGAATTTCAAAATGTTGTTAGACTAAACCTTTCGAGGCTCAAAAATTGTCATCTAATTTATGACTCAAACAAGCCTTGTCTAACAAGCACTATACATTATCTGCAAATTGAATATTAGAAAATTAATACACTTTTTCTCCATTCACATATGTTTTTAATACCTTGATATTCGGAATTTCATTCTCATTCACTTCCATTATATTCTTATCGAGGATTATGAAATCGGCAAATTTACCTGTCTCAATACTTCCTTTTTCACCTTCCTCAAAATTGCTATACGCTGCCCAAATAGTCATTCCTTTCAAGGTTTCCTCTCTAGATAGTGCCTGTTCCATTCTATAACCAGCCTCTGGATAGTTTTTGAGATCTTTTCTAGCTGTAGAAGCATAAAATGTATAAAAAGGACTTACTTCTTCTACTGGAAAATCTGTTCCCAAGGCAATGATTTCAGCCTGATCTAGTAGTTTCTTAAAAGCATAGGCACCCTTAATTCTTTTGGCTCCTAGCCTATCTTCTGCCCAATACATATCACTGGTGGCATGAGTTGGCTGTACCGATGGTATTATGTTTTTGCTGAAGTATTTAAAGTCTGCGGAATCTATTACCTGAGCATGTTCTACTCTCCATCTTCGATCTTTCTTTCCCTTTAATAATTCATCATAAGTTTCGAGCACTAATCTGTTAGCAGAATCTCCGATGGCATGAGTATTCATTTGAAATTTGGAATCTGCTATTCTTTGTGCTGTTTTCTTAAACTCTGCCACTGGAGATAACAATGCACCATAATGTCCTTCAAGATCTGAATATGGTTCTTTCAAGGCAGCTCCTCTAGATCCTAATGCACCATCACCATAAAACTTCACAGAACGCACGTTTAATCTATCTGTTTTAACAGGCTCCTTTCCAAGGTAAAAATCGAGGTTTTCCTTTGTATTACTTACCATCGCATAGATACGAGTCTTTAAACTCCCAGCCTTTTGTAAACTGTCTATTAGCTGAATTGTTTTTTTATCTATTCCAGCATCCACCACAGTAGTTAATCCATAACTAAATGAGATTTTTTGAGCATCCATTAACGCCTGAATCTGCTCCTTTTTTGAAGGTTCTTCAACAGAATCGTAAACAAGACTCATAGGGTTATCTATTAGAATTCCTGTAAGCTTTCCATTCTTAACTTCAATAGCACCACCTTCAGCTTTAGTCTTTAAAGTAATTCCTGCCTTATCTAAAGCTGCTTGATTTACTAATAAAGCATGACCATCTATTCTGGTAATCGCAACGGGAGTATCAGGGAATAAACTATCTAATTTCTCCTTGGAAGGAAATTCCTTTACTTCCCAATCATTCTGATCCCAACCTCTACCAGTTATAAAATTCACATTTCGCTCTTTCTGAAATGCAATTATTCTATCCAAAACTTCATCAAAACTATTGGTTCCTGTTAAATCTACTTTTTGTTGCTGTAATCCCATTCTATAGAAATGAGCATGCGCATCTATTAGCCCAGGAAGAATAGTTTTCCCCTCTGCATCCAATTTTTCTTTAAAATCATATTTTTCCTGAAGTGCTTCAGCAGTTCCTGTTTCTAGAAATTTGCCGTCTATAACTACGAAAGCTTCAACCTTGGAAAAAGTGGAATCTACAGTATAAATATTTCCATTATAAACCAGCAGGTCCGCTTGCTTTTTTACTTCAGAATTACAAGAGATAAGAAGAATGAGCAAGATTCCTAAAAATGATAGTTTGTTAAGCATATTTAATATTTTTCATAAAAATAGCCAATGTGATTTAATTAAGCTCAATTTATAATGAAGGTTTCCGTAGAAATATCTTTTCAAACGAGCATATATTCCCAACTCATAAAATATAAATGCAAAAAAAGATCGAGATTAAAAATCCCGATCTTTTAAATTGTATGAATATGGGAGTTATCTTAAACCAACCGCTTCTAAAATAGCCTCTCTAATACTTGGGTTAGCGGCAGCTGCTAAAGCAATAGAAATAGTAAGCCCGATAATTGCATAAGCAAAATCTTTAAATATCATCTTACCGGCTTTCTTACGATGTTTCTTCCCTTTTTTAGTTCTTGCAAGGCTAATCGCGATCTCACGACCTCCAATAATACCTAAGAACAACCAGGTTGTACTCATAGGCACGGTGCTTATGAAAAGCTTATAGATAAGCAGAATAACATAGGTTAAATCTACTAGAGTAGCTGCACGAATATCGGAGATCCTAGATTTTTCACTTACAACTTTCTGTATTTTATCTCCTCGTAAATAAAACAGCAATCCAAGTCCGGCAAAAATGGTAGTTGCAAAGATTATAAACTGAGTAAGAGTTTGTTGTCTAGGTAAATACACAGCGATATTGGCACCGTCTTGCATAACCCAAACTGCCCATAAAGATCCACTTACAATCCACTGTGCAACACTCCATCCTTTATGGAACTTTCTGCTTTTAAAGAACGTCTTTATTAAATTATAGGAAAAATACCAAACGGCAAAAGATAAAATAAATGCCATAGCGTAACCCGACAAACTCTTCATCACTACAGATGTTATCCCTGATGTATCTGCACTAAATACAGATAATATTAGGAACGTAGTAGAAACAGGCATTCTTAATCTAGTAAGGATCAATAATACCAAAGGAGCTATAATCTGGAAAAAACTAAAATTTTCTGGATGAGGGTATTTTGTTGTTCCATCGGGTTTTAAAAGTCTTTGAAAGGTCACATCCCCATCAAAATAAACCCAGCTAAAGATAACTGTAGCTAGAAAAATCCCTCCAATATAAAGCCATAATACCCACCATCTCCTGGTTTTATTACTTTCTATAAAAGTACCTAAAGACTGGATACTATCATTTGCAACTGTTGCGTAAGCCGCAAAAAAGAAACCAAGCCACATTGCCGCTTGGCTGTTGCCGGTGAAGATTCCAGCTAAAACAATTCCAATAATTATTAGCGCTAAGAATGCCTTTTCCTGAATCATAAAATCCAAAATATTCAGATAAGGGCGGGATCTATCGCTTCTCTTAAACTTATTCATCTAGCTAGGGTATTTGTGTTTAATAGGATAAAATATTATTGAATGTGTTTTATTTTCTGCTTTATGGGGTTCAAAAATAAACTTTTTAAATTAATAAGGAATTATTAAATCGGACAAAGGTATAAATCGATAGTTCAAATGACTAACACCCTACATAATAACAAATTACAAAAATAAAAAAAGGGCTATTCTTAAAGAATAGCCCTTTTAATGTGATTAATTATCTGCTAATTATAATCGAATTTATAAGTTGCACCAGCCATTACCTGAATCCCTTGAACCGGAAAATTAGACCAACGTTGGTAGTTATCTCCTAATAAATTATTACCCTTTGCAAAAATAGAAAGTTGATCATTAAATCTATATCCAACATTTGCGTTTAAATCTGTAAATCCATCTAAAGTAATTGTTCTACCTCCTAATGCACCACCCTGGTTTATTATTTCTTCTCTATCTTTTCTTTCTCCTGTATAAAAGAAGTTAGCACCAGCAAACCATTTTTCATTTATCTGATAATCCATTAATAAAGATGCTTTCATTTCTGGCAAGTTCCATGCTTCAGATTCAAATTCAGAATTATAGCTGAAGAAAGAACCGTTTAATCCTAATTTAAAATCCCTATTCACATCTACATTGATCTCTCCAGAGAATGATAACGTATTTACATCATCGTATACAACTCCAAATGAATTTCCGTAGGCATAATCCTCTGAACTAGATGTATTACTCAAATTTGCCAGATATAATGCTTTATTGATTTCTGAAGTATATCCTCCTTTAAGATTATAACCAATGCTATTAGTGAGTTTACCTTTTGCACCCACATAGGCATCAAAAGATTTATCTGTAGGTGTGATATTTAAGGTTGGAGAAACGTATGGATTCTGTTGCGCATACTTATAATAAGTATTCTGAGTTAAACCTCCTTCTAATCCTGCATAAGGGATAAAATAGTCTCCAGCTAATCTATAGCTTGCAGTTACTTGTGGATAAATATAGAAACTATTATCGCTATTTTCTGTATCTAATCCATACACGAAAGATGCCCCTAAATTTAAGGTAAGATCATCCCTTAAAATCAATAAGCTTGGAGTAATCCCAAAGATCATTTGTGAATACTTCAACTCATTTGGATCGTTATATCCTTTATCGAATTTCCCGCTTAATACATCTGCAAAAACTTTCGTGCTTATTAATTCATCTGCAATGTTGACTTCAAAAGCTCCATCGGCTTTAAAATTATGTTCAGCAGAATCATAAGAATCTCCAAAATATCTATAGTTCGCCGAAGCCTTATTTAGGAATGAATCATACAATTCTAATTCTCCGCCAAGATTTCCTGAAAAATAATTTTGCTGAGGATCTATTGAGTTAATTCGTTCATTTGTCAATCTTGTTTGCTCAGGTAATCCATACCAATTGAACAATTGATGCTGCAATCCCAGCTCTGTATTCCAAGAACTATTCTTGTTTCTGGAACTGTAGTTCAAATTAAGTTCCGTGTCATAAAACTCATCATTCAATCTCACATCTTCTATTCCGCCTTGAGACGAATTATGAGTAAGGTACACGCCAAAATTATCGCTTTTACTAATTTCTAAATTGCTATAAAACTCAGCCAAAACATTAGAATAGGTACCAAATCCAAGCGTAATATAATTATCGTATAATTTTATTCTTTTATCCTTTTCAACTTTCGTTGCCCGTCCTTTTGAAGGTGTGAAGGTGGAAGCTACAGGCACAGAGAAAATACTGTATTTAATAGGTTTCTTTTCTAAACTTACAGAATCACCTAAAACCGGAGTTTCCTTAATTTTAAAAGCATCGTTCACAGATGGGGTATAAGGTTTCACAATGATCACCGTTTCGTTACCCAAAGGTTTATCCTGAGCCACTAAAATTCCGGTAAATAAAAATGACAATAAAAACAGACTTCTTTTAATTAAAGGGGTTTGCATATTGAGGTACTTAAATGTTAGTTTGATAATATTAATTTCTAGTGTCTACAGATGCGTTGGTTTTAGCTTCCATCGCTTTAATTTTACTCAGTTCAGTTTGTGCTTCCTTAACAACATCTGGATATTCCTTAAAATTCTTAATTACGTTATCCAAAATAAATGTGGCTTGGTAAGCATCTTTCAAAGCATAAAAATTCTTAGCCATCACTACTAATCCTTTTGCTCCATAGAATTTATAGCCAGAATAATCTTTTGCTAATTTCTGAACAGATTCATTAGAAGCTTTAAAGTTTGAAGCTTTATTTTTAAAATATGCATCATAATAAAGTGCTTCTGCAGCTAATTCTCCAGTTGCGATTTTAAGTACTTCAGCATAAGCATTTTTCGCCTTATTTTCATCTCCTGTACTAAATGCAGATCTGGCAATGATAACCTGTGCATCAGATTTCACGTTGTTTTCTATAGAAGAATTTTTAAGAACTTTTTCAGCATAAGAAACCGCTTTGCCATAATCTTTAAGTTCATAAAAAGATTTCATAAGATTAGACTGCGCGTAAATTACATTCTGATCAAAATCTGCTTCATTTTCTAATCGTTGAAGTAATGGCAAAGCATCTTGATAGTTCCTTTTCTCTAAGTAGATTTGAGATAATCTCGCCAAGGATTGCTCAGAAAACTCACTTCTTGGTTTGTTTACCACAAACTTGTAATTAGAAATAGATTTATCTTTTTGATCGTCTCTAAAATAAAGCTGAGCTAGATAGAAATTACTTTTTAAAGAATTTAACCCGTTTGGAAAAGTTTGAAGATATTTCTCGAATCCGGTTTTGGCAGCAGCTGTATTATTATTTAAGTATTGCTTTTCTGCAGCTTCAAAAGTAGTATTGTCAAGATCTGCATCTGTAACTTCAACAAAATCTACATTTCTTACCCAAGCAGCATATTCATCTGTCTTCCCAAGGTCTATATATATTAACCTGGCAGTTGTTACCGCTTGCAAGGATTCTGGTGTATTTGGAAAATCTGAAACTACTTTCTTAAAACGTTCCAAAGCCTTATTTGCCTGGTCTCCATTAAAATAAATAAGACCTTGCTTTAACATAGCCTGAGGCACAAAAGCACTTCCCGGCACATCACGAATTAATTTATTATAACTTTCAATTCCTTTTGCAGTATTATTCATAGCTACATAAGTATTCCCTAATTCGAACATCGCATCATCTCTATAAGAAGAGCGTGGATATTTATTTGCGAAACTACTTAACTCTTGAACCTTGTCTTCGTTTCTATTTACAAAACCATAACTAATAGCTTTTTGATAAGCCGCATAATCTGTATTTCCAAGATTCATGTCTATAGCCTTTGTATAAGCTTCCATTGCAGGCCAGTATTTACTGGTAACAAAATAGGTGTCTCCTAATCTAGTGTAAGCATCATTTCTTCTAGCCTTATCCTTTTCAGAATTATTGGCGTATCTATTAAAGAAATCTATCGCTTTTCCATATTCCTTTTGTTTAAAATATGCGTAGGCAATATTATAATCCAGATTATTTTTTTCAGCTAAACCTGCACTGCCACTCATAGAACTAAACTCCTGATAACCTCTTAATGCTTCCTGCATTCTATTAAGGTTGAAATCGCTCTCTGCTTTCCAAAAAACTGCTTTTGCAGAGATTTCCGGATTCACTCTGTTTTTTAATGCTTTTTCAAAATTGATACTTGCATTTCTATAATCGTCATTCTCATATAATTCAAGTCCGTAGAAATAAGCCACTTTTTGATAAGCTCCTTTATCGCTGAAATTTTTATTGGTTTCCAACAGTTCCATCGCTTTTTCGTAATTTTTAGAAGTGATGAAAGAATCTATTAGCAAAGTCTCCATTTCAGATTTTACTGATGTATTTGGATATTTATTTAAGTAATTGATGATCACTTCAGAAGGACTCATATAACTATTCCCAACCTCGTAACTCAATTTAGCATAATTTAAAAACGCATCCTCTTGCAATTTGGCATCAAAGTCCATCTCGCTTGCATTCTTAAAGGCATTAAGTGCTTCCTGTTTTTTACCCGAACTCAAATAAGACTGTGCCAAATGATAATACGCATTTTGAGCAATACTGTTATCGCCATCAATAATTTTATTGAATTCTGAAATTGCACTTTCATAATCACCTTGCTTGTAATAAGCATAGCCCAATTGGTAATAATCTGTATTCGTCCATTTTCCACGTAGCCCTTTATATTCTTTTAAATAAGGAATGGCTTCTGCAT
The DNA here is from genome assembly GCF_000403785.1 of Gillisia sp. CAL575. GTDB lineage: Bacteria > Bacteroidota > Bacteroidia > Flavobacteriales > Flavobacteriaceae > Gillisia. Next base: position 30,179 of record NZ_APHJ01000025.1, on the reverse strand, counting down.
ATTTCTCAAGGTTGAAGTAACTTTCTCCAATAATTTTATTAAGCTGAGAGATCTCTCCTCTATCTGCGGTTGGCAGTTGTTCTAACCCTAAAGCGATCGCTTTTTCGAAATTTCCAAGTTTAAAATTCATATCACTCTGGAAATAAGAAAGGTTTTCAGAATATCTGTCTTCTCCTTTTACTTCTTCAAATAGTGTATTAGCCTGCTCATAATCATCACCTTCATAAGCCATATATCCTAAGTAATACTTGGCTTGAGAACCATATTCCTTAGAATCACGAACTTTATTTAAGTAAGTCGCCGCTTCTTCAAAATTATTAGAAGCGAAATAAGCGTAACCATTGTTAAAATAGTAGCGTTCCTTATCTGCCCTGCTCATTCCTTTCTCATCCACCTTATCATACCATTTCCTGGCATAAGAATATTTCGCGGTTTGAAAGTAATAATCTGCAACGTCTATAAATGCGGTATTTCTTTTTGTAGAAGTTGGATAACGCTCTACGAAATCTTCCATTAATTTATCTGCTCCAGGTTGTCCAAGTCTTACGGCAGCATTTGCAATGTAATAAGCACAGTCTGAAACTATTTTTTCGTCTTCGGCTTCATCTTTCACTTCATCAAACAAAGTTTGGGCTGGTAAAAACTGCTCATTATTATAAAGTTCTAAGGCTTTATTGAACTTTACCAGATCGTTTGTATTAATTGCAGATTGCTGTGCAAATAGGGAAGAAAAAAATAAGAAGAAACCAACAAAAAGGGATGCGGAATATCGTGTCATTAATTTTTTTTTAGGTTGATGAATCAAAGATACTTAAACACTTATTTCATAACGCAACATCGATGTGATAATTATGTTAATATGAAAAAAAGTGTTTTGACGCTTTCTTAAAACTGTATATTTACCAATAATTTTAACCTACATAACCACAATCATACCATATGTCTAACATTGTCCTAGAATTAAAAAATGCAGCAATCTATCAGCGAGAGAGTTTAATTTTATCTGAAGTAGATGTAACCATTCACAAAGGGGATTTTGTATATCTAATTGGGAAGACGGGAACGGGGAAAAGTAGTTTTATGAAGACGCTATATGGCGATCTTCCACTTACAGAGGGTGAAGGTAGTATTGTAGATTATAATCTTCGCACTTTAAAAGAAAAGGACATCCCGTTTCTTAGAAGAAAATTAGGAGTTGTATTTCAGGACTTTAAGTTGCTTAATGATAGAAATATTCGTGAGAATCTAAATTTTGTTTTGAAAGCTACAGGCTGGAAGGAAAAACAATCTATGGAACGCAGAATAGATGAGGTTTTAGATAAGGTAGGAATGAAAACCAAAGGTTTTAAATTCCCTTATCAACTATCTGGAGGAGAACAACAGAGAATTGCTATTGCCCGTGCTCTTTTAAATGATCCTGAATTAATTCTTGCAGATGAACCTACAGGAAACTTAGATCCACAAACCTCTGTAGAAGTTATGGAAGTATTACAGGAAATAAGCAAGAATGGAAATACCTTTTTAATGGCTACCCATGATTACGCCTTATTACTGAAGTATCCTTCCAAAACATTAAAGTGTGATGGAGAACGTGTTTTTGAGGTGGTACAGAAGTCATTGTAAAATCCGCCAAGCCGAACTTTTTTCAACTTCTATTTATTTCTTATATCCTGAAATTAATCCTGGATGACAAATGTTTCAGTGTCATTTCGAATGAGCTTTTTTTTTGCGATTGAGAAATCTCAATGAAACTATATTTTTTTAGAGATTCCTCCTTTGTCGGAATGACAAAAGTATAAATGTCATTCTGAAATAAACGAAGTGGATTGAAGAATCTCAGTTAATAAGAAATCCCTCTCCCGATAGCGATGGTAACTGAATAAAAATACTAGTCAATTCAATATACAAGAATAATTACAGCAATCTATGGAAATTAAAAAAACAGGTTTCACTTTAATTGGTGTGTCCCTGATAATACTATTAGGTGTTATTCTAAAATTCTACCCTAACTATAACTGGGTATTTTATCTCATCGTATTTTTAATTATTGCTATCATCGTTGCTACAATTATTGTCATTCAGAAGTATAACAAATCCAAATAAAAGTTTTTAATTGAATGCTTGAAGAATTTCTGATAACAAAGAATTCTTACTTTTCCAAGATCCTGAAATAAATTCAGGATGACGCACTATAATAAAATCCTTCGGCAAATTAAGGATGACATTCCTCTAAAAATTCTATAAAACAAAAAATCCCGAACTTTTCAGTTCGGGATTTTAATATAAACACTTTTCAGTATTAGTTTATTTTATTTCTCTTACGCTCATTTTCTGAAAGATAGATCTTACGTAAACGAATATGTTTTGGAGTAACCTCTACATACTCATCTTTCTGAATGTATTCTAAAGCTTCTTCTAAAGAGAATTTTATTGCCGGAACAATTTTCGCCTTATCATCTGCTCCAGAAGAACGTACGTTAGACATTTTCTTAGTCTTAGTAATATTCACAGCCATATCATCCTGACGAGAATTCTCACCAATAACCTGACCTTCATAGATATCTTCTCCTGGATCTACAAAGAACTTACCTCTATCTTGTAATTTATCAATAGAATAAGGAATTGCTTTTCCTCTTTCCATAGAAACTAAAGATCCATTCTGACGCTCTGGAATACCACCTTTTAACGGCTGGTATTCTTTAAAACGGTGAGACATAATTGCTTCACCTGCAGTTGCAGTAAGCAAGTTGTTTCTTAAACCAATAATTCCACGAGATGGGATCATGAATTGGATAGTCATACGGTCACCTTTAGCTTCCATACTTGTCATCTCTCCTTTTCTCATAGATACCATTTCCACAGCTTTCCCAGAAACAACTTCCGGAAGATCTATAGTCATTTCTTCTACTGGTTCACATTTAACACCATCAATTTCTTTGATAATAACTTGTGGCTGACCAATTTGAAGTTCATAACCTTCTCTTCTCATTGTTTCAATAAGAACAGACAAGTGAAGTACTCCACGACCAAATACCATAAATTTATCGGCACTATCTGTAGGTTCAACTTTTAATGCAAGGTTCTTTTCAAGTTCCTTAGCCAAACGTTCTCTAATATGTCTAGATGTTACAAATTTACCGTCTTGTCCAAAGAATGGAGAATCGTTAATTGTAAAAAGCATACTCATGGTAGGCTCATCTATCGCGATCGTTTTTAACCCTTCAGGATTTTCAAGATCGGCAACAGTATCACCAATTTCAAATCCTTCAAGTCCAACAATAGCACAAATATCTCCTGCCTCAACTTCGTCTATCTTTCTTCTTCCTAAACCTTCAAAAGTATGAAGCTCCTTAATCTTGGTTTTCTTGATGCTTCCATCACGCTTAACCAAAGATACAGACATACCTTCTTTTAACTTTCCTCTTTGTAATCTTCCAATTGCAATTCGTCCTGTAAAAGATGAAAAATCTAAAGAAGTGATCAACATTTGAGTTGTTCCTTCTTCAATTACTGGAGATTTAATATGTTCTAAAACCATATCTAACAATGGTTCGATATTATCAGTTTGATCTTTCCAATCGTCACTCATCCAGTTGTTCTTAGCAGAACCGTAAACTGTTGGAAAATCTAGTTGCCATTCTTCAGCTCCTAATTCAAACATCAAGTCGAAAACTTTCTCATGAACTTCATCTGGAGTACAGTTCTCTTTATCAACTTTATTAATAACAACACAAGGCTTAAGACCTAGGTCGATCGCTTTCTGAAGTACAAATCTCGTTTGTGGCATTGGCCCTTCAAAAGCATCTACTAATAGAAGAACTCCATCTGCCATATTTAATACTCGCTCTACCTCTCCACCAAAATCGGCGTGACCAGGAGTATCAATAATATTAATTTTTGTGTCTTTGTATACTACAGAAACGTTTTTAGAAGTAATTGTAATACCACGTTCTCTTTCGAGATCATTGTTATCTAAGATAAGATCGCCAGTATTTTCGTTATCACGAAAAAGTTGACAATGGTACATAATTTTATCAACCAGGGTAGTTTTCCCGTGATCAACGTGTGCGATAATCGCAATATTTTTAGTAGCTTTCATAATAAACGCCTCATTTTTAAGGCTGCAAAGGTACTCCTATTTTTATCGAAAATACTATAGTTAACAAATATTCTTAAATTAAAAGGCAATATACTAATATTCTAATCTGCTGCTTTTTAGAAAACTCAAGCTTCTTACTGAAAGAATCAAGTAAGAAAACAGTCTTTCATAGATTCTAATACATAAAAGTGCTGATTCTAATTTTACTAGAATTTTCAAATTTAGCTTCTTGCTGAATCCAGCTCAAAAATTATTTGATTTCAACAATAACTTTTGCAGCATCTCGGAATTCCTGGCTTATATGAAGTGCATTAAATTTCTATATCATTATCTTTGCGCTCTAATTATGCATCATGAAACTAGATAAAATTCCACAATTACAATATATCAACTCTAACAACTTCTTTTTACTTGCTGGCCCTTGCGCTATTGAAAGCGAAGAAATGGCCCTAAGAATTGCCGAAAAAGTGATGGAAATCACTAACAAATTAGAAATTCCATATATTTTTAAAGGCTCCTTCAAAAAAGCGAATAGAAGTAGAATAGACAGTTTTACAGGAATTGGTGATGAAAAAGCTTTAAAGATCTTAAGAAAGGTTTCTGAAACTTTTAAAGTTCCCACGGTAACAGATATTCATGAAATCTCCGATGCCGCAATGGCAGCAGAATATGTAGATATTCTTCAGATTCCGGCTTTTCTTGTTAGACAAACAGATCTTGTTGTTGCAGCTGCCAATACTGGCAAAGTGGTGAATTTAAAGAAGGGACAATTTATGAGCCCGGAAAGCATGAAACATGCGGTAACTAAGGTGACCGATTGTAATAATGAACAAGTAATGATCACCGATCGAGGAACTATGTTCGGTTATCAGGACATGATTGTAGATTTTAGAGGAATTCCAACCATGAGAGAATTTGCTCCTACAGTTTTAGATGTTACACATTCTTTACAACAACCTAATCAAACTAGCGGAGTAACTGGAGGAAGACCAGATATGATAGAAACAATTGCTCGTGCGGGGATAGTGAACAATGTAGATGGATTATTTATTGAAACTCATTTTGATCCTGCCAATGCAAAAAGCGATGGTGCTAATATGTTGGATCTTAAATATCTCGAAACATTACTTACAAACCTTACTGCAATTAGAAAAACTATAAACTCACTTTAAATTAATTCTTTATTATTAAAAAACTCTTACTACAAGTACAAGTAGGAGTTTTTCTATTTTATATATCTAAGTAACCGATAAATAATTAGTTACATCTAATAATCCTACAAGTTTTGTTTGTTATAGGTTTCCCAAAGGTACTCATAAAACTTAATTGAATTTGTATATTACCAAACTTGGGATTTTCCCCTTACAATCCAAAAAATTTAGCTAACCTTTTAATTCCCTACATGATAGATAAGATTACTCATTTCATTTTTTCAAAAAAACTTTTCTTTCTTCTAATAGCATTTTCTGTTGCATTACCCGCGGCTTCACAGGACACCCCAGAATTAAAGCTGGGAGGAGCCCTTCGGTTTAATTATAATCTCTCCTCCTGGAAAGACGGACAGAAAAAACGTGGTGGTGATTTTGGATATGATATGTTTAGAGTAAATGCTGAAGCTGCATATAAAGGAATATTTCTTAATGCTGAATATCGGTTATATTCAGACGGGTTCGGAGGTGGATTCTTAAAACAAGGTTGGCTAGGTTACAAATTCAATGAATTAGATCAAATTCATATTGGCCTCACCCAAGTCCCTTTCGGAATTCAACAATATAACTCACATAATTGGTTCTTCAATCTCACCTATTATGTGGGAATGGAAGATGACCACGATATGGGTATAAAATATATGCATACTGGAGAAAAATTTGAATACCAAATCGCGTTTTTTAAGAATGCAGAGGAACTTAAATTTGGAAACAATACAGAAACTTCTCCTAATAGATACTCTTATGATATTACAGGCAGGAACAAAGAAATTAATCAGGTCAATGGAAAATTCATCTATAAATTTGGAGATGAAGCAGCGCATAGACTGGGTTTTTCTGCTGAATACGGGAAACTTTACAATCTCGACACTGAAGAACTTGGTGCTCATTCTGCTATTGCAGCTCATTATGAGTTTACCAAGGGAAAATGGAATGCAAAAGCTCAATTTATTGCTGCTTCCCATGATCCTGAAAATGCTGAAGGAGAATCTAGAGATATAGTGATTATGGCTGCCTACGGTGCGCCTTATCAAGTTGCAGCACATTTTAATATGTATTCCTTAGCAATATCTAGAAATATTCCGGTTGAATGGGGACCAATTTCCAACTTGCAATTTTATAATGATTTTGGATACATGCAAAAGAAAACCCGTGGTTTTGAAGACTCTTATATGAACGTAACTGGAGTACTTGTAAGTGCAGGAAATGTTTATACTTATGTAGATTATGCAGCAGGATATAATCATTCCTGGTTGGGCGGAAATTTTGTAGACGATTTCTCTAGCGGAAACCCAGATGCGAAATGGGAAGCGAGATTCAATATTAATATCGGTTATTATTTCTAATAACAATCTTTGATTTATACTAGAAAATTCTAAAAGAATTAATTCCCTATCAATTAAAAAACCAGTTATATGGCTAAGAAAATTATAAGAAGTGATGAAAGAAAATCCATTTTTGGATTAGAAGTGAATGGCCCTGTATTTTTCACCTCAGCAATAATCATCATATTAATAATCACCTTAACACTTCTTTTTAAAGAAAGAGCAGAGGGATATTTTACCGCCACTCAGGAATTTGTTGCAAACAAAGCTGGATGGTTCTTTATACTAAGTGTGAATATATTTTTAATATTCATGATCTATCTCGCTTTTAGCAAATTCGGGCAATTAAGAATTGGCGGACAATCAGCCAAACCAGAATTTAAAACTATGTCATGGTTCGCGATGCTTTTTAGTGCGGGAATGGGAATTGGTTTACTGTTCTGGAGTATTTCTGAACCTGTCTATCATTTCTTAAGTCCACCAATGGCTGAAGGTGGCTCTGCGGAAGCAGCTAAAGAAGCAATGAAATTCACTTTTTTACATTGGGGATTTCATGCATGGGCGGTGTACGCATTAGTTGGCCTTTCGTTGGCATATTTTACTTATTCCCGCGGTCTTCCCCTTACTATAAGATCTATATTTTATCCATTTTTAGGAGATAGAATCTACGGCAAAATTGGAGATGCTATAGATATATTCGCTGTACTAGCTACTTTATTTGGACTTGCCACGTCCTTAGGAATGGGGGTACAACAAATTGCAGCAGGATTAAATCACCTTTTTGGAGTAGATAGCGGAGTGCAAACTCAAATTCTTCTAATTGCTGGAATAACCTTAGTCGCTACTATTTCGGTTGTTTTGGGAGTAGATAAAGGGGTGAGAGTTTTGAGTGAATGGAATATGAGAATAGCGGTATTCTTTCTTCTGATAGTTTTAATCTTAGGACCAACGATCTTTATTTTTAAATCCTTCGTGCAAAATACAGGTAATTATTTATCTGGTTTTCTAGAAATTGCAACCTGGACAGAAAGTTATACTGGTTCTAATTGGCAAAATGCTTGGACCGTTTTTTACTGGGGATGGTGGATTGCCTGGTCGCCTTTTGTAGGAATGTTTATTGCACGTATTTCTAAAGGACGAACCGTGCGTGAATTTATCTTAGGAGTTTTATTAGTGCCCTCTCTAGTGACTTTTTTCTGGATCTCTGCATTTGGAAGTACCGCAATACATGAGGCGCTTCTTGGAAACGACACTATTGTAAATGCAGTGAATGATAATGTTGCCACTGCGCTATTTGTCTTTTTGGAAGATTATCCTTTCGCATTTATCCTTAATATTATAGCAATAATCTTAATTGCAGGGTTTTTTGTTACCTCTTCAGATTCTGGATCTTTGGTGGTAGATAATCTAACTTCTGGCGGAAAAATAGATGCACCTGTGGGTCAAAGAATCTTTTGGGCTCTTGCTGAAGGTGGTATCGCTTCGGTTCTTTTAATAGGGGGTGGCTTACAAGCACTTCAAACAGCCACTATTGTAACCGGATTGCCCTTTGCAATCATCTTAATAGTTATGTGCTTTTCACTCTATAAAGGATTAAGCGAAGACATGAAGAAACTACAAAAACGGGAATCCCAGAAAGAACTTGAGAATTATGAAGAAATAGTTTCCGAAATCGTAAAGAAAAGAAATACCAATCAGCCAAACACCTTAAAATAGTTCGCTATGTACAATATAAAAAACATTTTAGTTGCGCTCGACTTATCCGATATTGATGATACTTTAATAAACTATGCTTCATTTATTGCTGAAAGCCTTAAAGTAGAAAAGGTGTATTTTGTTCATAATATAAAGAAGTATGAGATATCAGCATTATTTGAAGAACAACTGAAAGATTTAAATCTAGATGATTTAATTGGAGATGAATTAAATGAAAAGGTAGAAAAGAAATTTAAGGCTCCTGTAGAATGGGAAGTGCTTATTTCTGAAGATCCTTATTCAGAATCTCTAATAAATTATATTGTTAATAAATACGAGATTCAACTAGCAATTATTGGAAACAAGAATAAAGTGAGAGGCACTGGAGTAGTAAGTGGAAAATTACTTAGAATGCTTAAATGTAATATTCTATCTATTCCAAAAAACGCGAAACCTGAAATCACAAACATTTGGGCAGGAGCAGATTTTTCGAGCGCTTCCAAAAAAGTATTTGAACTCACAGAAATATTACAGAACAGCACCAATGCAAATGCAAAAGCGGTGCACGTTTATAATATGCCTATTCAATTCTCACCTTATATACCTAAAGAAAATCTCGATATTAAAATTGAAAAACATTTAAGGGAGCGGTATGAAAAATTCATTAAAAAACTCCATTTAAAAAGAGAATTAGAACTTGAGATCATTCCAGGAAAGGACACTGGAGTTGCTGAAAAATTACAAATAAAGGCACAAACTTCTAAAGTGGATTTAATAATTCTAGGAGATAAAGGCGGAAATACTTTTTCGTCACTACTTGTTGGTAGCGTAACCGAAGAACTTTTTAATCAAGATCTTGAGGTACCATTATGGATTACCAAGTAAAATAACATACTTCATATAAAAAGCTTGTACCTATAGGTTACAAGCTTTTTTTTAAGAGCTAATTTTATTGGTCATATAATTTTTATGGTTTATATAGTATTTAATTTAATCTGCCAACTTAGTAATTTAGATCCTATGCACTCTTAAATTGACAAGATTAGCATATGGCAAGGATCAGCTTTAAGCCGATTTGAAATTATAACAAAGGATTTCTTCAAATAGGCGAATTAAGTTAATAAATTACTGAATTCAATACTTATTAACACTTATCACACAGTTATTACCATATTATAAGTAAAACACATAAATTGATGTTAACTAGTATGATAAAAGCTCCTTGATTTCTTAATTTCATAATCTAACCTTTAATATTTAGATTATAAATGGAAAATCAACTAGAAAATTTCGCCAATCAGGTATCTAACTTTTTACCTGATCTTTTAGGAGCAATCCTTGTGCTTCTTGTAGGATGGCTTATTGCAAAAGGAATTAAAGCCTTAGTAGTTAGACTACTTAAAAAAACCAATTGGGATGAACGTGTTTTTGGCCGCGCAGATGTAGCAGACACCAATGTATTTTTAGGAAATATTTTTTATTATCTAATTATGATCATCGTGATTCTAATTGTCCTAGAAATACTAGGAATAGATCAAGTACTCACTCCTTTAGAAAACATGGTAGATGAGTTTCTTTCTTTTGTCCCAAATATCATAGGTGCTATTCTAATAGGATTTATTGGATATATCTTAGCTAAGTTTGTTTCCAATTTAGTGAGTATTGGAGGAAGCTTCTTGGATAGAATGGTAGATAAAACGGGCTTTAAGGATACAGATAAACTTATAAATATCCTTAAAAAAGTAGTTTTTATAATCATCTTTATCCCCTTCTTGATACAAGCTTTTAATGCACTTCAATTAGATGCTATTTCTGAACCAGCGAATAATATTCTTTACGGTTTCACTGAAATGCTTGGTGAGATAATAATTGCAGCCTTAATTCTTACTTTATTTATTTGGGGAGGAAAATTCCTTGCAGATTTCTTGGAAGATCTTTTTAAAAGCTTAGGTCTAGATACTCTTGCCGAAAAGATTCAAATTCAAAATATGATTGGAGCCAATCAATCTCTATCTAAAATTGTAGCAAACCTTATTTATTTCTTCTTGGTTTTCTTTGGGGTTATTACCGCAGTAGAAATTTTAGGATTAGATAGATTAACAGAGATCTTAAATCAGATCCTTGAAGTAACTGGACAAATTATATTCGGACTTATAATCCTTGCAATAGGAAATTACATATCTGTAATGATCTATAATACAATGACAAAGTCTAGTAACAATAAATTTATCGCTAGTATTGTAAGGTATGCTTCTTTAGCACTGTTTATAGCTATTGCGTTAAGAACCATGGGAATTGCAAATGAAATAGTAGAACTTGCTTTCGGACTTATTCTTGGAGCACTTGCGGTTGCTTTTGCATTAAGCTATGGATTAGGTGGTAGAGAAGCCGCTGGGGAACACTTTAGAGAGGTAATTCAAAAGTTTAAGGAAGATAAATCTGCGGAACCTATTTCAAGAAACCAAGTGAATCCTTCCAAACCTCAACACGACATTAACGATCCTGCTAATCCTAATAAACCAAATCCAGATATTAGTGATTCTAATAATAGAAGAGATCCAAATGACCCAACACTTAATTTATAAACATTAAGTAATTATCTAAAAAGCCCGCAACTAATTGCGGGCTTTTTTTATTAAGTGTTATTCAAATTTTATTTACCGTCTACATAATCCTGAAGGTATCTAAATCGCTCTGTTAATTCGCCTTCTTTCGTCATTCTTGCACGCTTTAAGATCCCATCGTTATCTCCATTGAAAAATGCAGGAATTACATTTTTCATAAACATTTCTCCAAATCCTTCACTCGCATCTTTAGGCAATTCGCATGGTAAATTATCCACTGCCATAACAGTAATAGCACCTTCCTTTCTAAAATCTACCTCTCCCCCTGTTTTAGGATCATATCCATAGATAGGATCTGCAATTGTAGAAGGTCTTATAGTGCTAGCAATAGGAATACCAATATCACAAGACACATCTGCAATGAGCTTTATTTTGAAGTCAGGAGAATTGGCTTGCTCCTGAGTAAAAAAGACCGGAGCTCCATCTCCATAGAAATGACCGGCAATAAAAACATCACTAACAGCTGCAAATCTCATGAAATTAGATCTGTATTCTTCAGGATGCTTATAGAAATGTCTATTTGTAGTATTCTTTCCGCTGTTATGAATATTATAATCGCGTACATCTATCAAACAATAAACAGGCTCTAGGAATTCATTCTCCAAGTATTCTGAAACAGGTACTTGTTTGATTTGTAAATGATCTAATATTTCTTTGGCACCATGGGCTACTTTTCCTGAACCTGTAAGAAGTATTTTTAGATTTGGAACTTTTATCTTATCTAGTTCTTTTAGAACAGATTTTAGATCTGGCAAAACCTCAACCTTGGGCAGATTATATAATTGATCTCTTATTCCTAATGCTCTAAAACAATTATAAGCACCAACTAAACCAGCATATCTACCAAAACCTATTAATCTATGGCCATTCTCCTTTACTATTACTTCGTGGTCTAATAATTCAATATTATCCTTTAAGATAGCCTTTAAAAGATCTCTATTATAAGGTTGTTTCTTTATAGTATGAGAAAAGAAAAAGTATTTTTTATTAGGTAACAAATTTGCGATTGGCACCTCTTTAACTCCAAGTAAAACATCACAATCTGTAATGTCTTGAGACACTATAAATCCTGCTTCTTCATACTCCGAATCTTTAAAGATCCTGATATCTGATGATTCAATTTTAAAACTTGCCTCTGGAAATTTCTGAACGATCTCTTTAAGTTTATTTGGAGAAAAAACCACTCTTCTATCTGGCGGAGTTTTACGCTCTTTGATCAAAGCAAATTTTATCATATGTTGGAATATCTTTTGTAGTTTATTACATGTGTTCCAAAGATATAAATTTTAATCTGTATCTTTGCAGCCGCGTTAGGGATAGAAGTGAAAATCCCAGTTTAATTTTTTTTGAAATTATACTGGATTGAAGCGGATAGCCCAGTCCCGCAGATGCGGGAAACGCACAAAAGTTCATTATTTTATGGGGTCGACTTGGATTTGACAGCGAGTCTAATTGGATGGTAAGCACGTCGAGCGCTGGGATATAGCTCGTAAATCTCATATTTCACACTTTTTTAAACGGCGAGAATAACTACGCCTTGGCTGCATAATCCGAATTACAGTAGGATTATCTTTATCCCTACCAGGTAGGGAGCCGAGATGCCTCGTGAAAGCCTTGATTTACGGCGTTCACAGCAGAGGTATCGACAAAGTAAATATAGGAATTGCAGGGTCTTGATGTAATTCCGAAGCTCAATTGAGAATACGTGTAAGGTTGGTGGTTTTCGGCCGGTCTTGCATCGACAACTAATTGAAAACTAAGCGTGAAGAAAGCTATGTTAATTGCTTGTTTGGACGAGGGTTCGAAACCCTCCGACTCCACTTTTTACTTAATAATCGGTATCAAAAACCCCGGAATCCTAGGATTTACGGGGTTTTTCATTTTTATTGATACCGTTTAATATCATATAAATGCCCACTAAGCGAGACCAATACGGTGACCTATTTTATTTTTAAAAAATAGGTCTCGCTAAGCTCACAAAATGCTGTTTTTCAATTCCTTAGGGAAAGTTAAAGTTTTCATTCGTATTCTCTTTTTAGCTACTTTCAGTAACCAATCGAGACCTAAATTTTTTAAAATTATGAAAACTGATTTTCACACCCACTTTCACACCGTTAATAAAAAGATAGATAAACGCGGCTTATTGCCAATATATCTAAGGCTTACCGTCAACAGAAAAAGAAAGGAACACAGTATTTCCCGTAGAATCCAATCCGAATTTTGGAATGTGAAAATGGAAAAAGTGATGGGCAATAATGCTATTGAAAAAGAAATCAATACCCACATCAACAATATTCGCCACAAGCTTAATAAAATTCATCAGGTATTATCAGATAATGAAGAACCTATTACCGCTTCCAGAATGATAAAAGAATTGAAAGGCGAGACCAAACAACAATCCAAAATGACTTTAGAGATCTTTAAGGAACATAATGAACAAATGGATCGGCTTTCCGGTAAAAGTATTTCTAAAAGCACCGCAAAACGTTATTGGACATGTTATAATCACGTCGAGCAATTTTTAAATGAAAGATATAAAGCTGATGATTATCGAATGAAAGATATAGACCATCAGTTCATCACAAAATTCGAATATTTTTTAAAAACCAAAAGAGAGTGTAATCATAATTCAGCATTGAAATATGTGAACAATTTTAAAAAGATCATTCGTATTGCCTTAGCAAATCAGTGGATGGATCGAGATCCTTTTTACAATTACAAAGTTCAGTTTGATGCGGTGGAACGCGAATACCTAAATGAAGAAGAAGTCCAGAAATTAATTGATAAGGACCTTCATTTAGATCGTTTAAAACTGGTCAGAGACATGTTTGTCTTCAGTTGTTACACTGGGCTCGCTTATTCTGACGTGAAGAAACTTAGCAGCGCAGATATCACAAAAGGAATCGACGGCGATAACTGGATACGCATTAAGAGAACAAAAACGAAATCTTTAAGTAGCATTCCCCTACTTCCTATAGCTGAAAAAATAATTGAACAATATAAAGACCATCCCGAAGTAAAAGCTGGAAGTTGCGTACTACCAGTTTTAAGTAATCAGAAATCCAATGCTTTTTTAAAAGAAATCGCTGTAATGTGCGGAATATCCAAACCGCTTAATACTCATCTTGCCAGACACACCTTTGCAACTACCATTACTCTTACTAATGGAGTTCCTATAGAATCTGTTAGCAAAATGCTTGGACACAAAGATTTGAGAACAACACAACATTATGCAAAAATCGTAGATCGAAAAATCAGTGATGATATGAATGAACTGAAAATAAAATTAGCGGAAAAAGCAGAAAAAAACATTACCAATAAAAAGAATGCCAAAAAGTAAAAATTAGCTCATGTTAATCATTTAATTTGAAACTATTTGAATTCAATTAGTAGTCCCATCAGTTGTACCCTATTTGGACTGGCAATGGTACGCTACTGTCCCATGTGTGTACAAGTCCTGTACCGGCACCGTCCCATCAGTGGACAAGCACTGGTATCTAAATATAAACTATATAAAACAAATAAACATATAAAACCGAAGGGCAGGCAGGCCATTATTTTTTTATTTATTTGGTAAACTGAAAAAAGTATGGAATGAGTTAGTTAAAGATGTCATTTTTAAAGCAATTTTTAGCTCAAAATTTAAAGCTTTTCTTCTTCAACCCGTATTTGTACTTTAGAAAAGAAAAACTCGCTTAAAAAGCCTTAAATTTCCGTTTGCAAATGGTTAATCCATTTCGTGAAATTTAGTCTGTTTTGTAGTGTTTTACAAATTTTTAAAACTTTAATTATTTTGTTTTTTCTCAAGAATTAATGGCTTTTTACTTTCTTCCCATTTAAACAACCGATCCAACATTTGTTTGGTTGGTATGGTTTGCTCCGCTTCCATTTTTCTCAAGATACTTTCTACTGCATCCATTCTTTTATTTATCAGCACTTTCAAACTCTGAACGGAATCATCAAATGGCACAAAGGGATTGATACGATACTTCTCAAAAAAGTCCAGAATAGCTTCCATTGTTTCGGTGTAATTGGTATCATTCTGTATGGCATATTTTTTAAACCGTTCCACGGTTTGGGCATGAAAATTAATTCTTGAAAATCTCTTACTCATGGTCATTATTTTAGGAAATTAGGATAACTCATACCAGTGTTTATAGTATTAGGCGGACTGTTTCTCTAATTTTGTCGCAAAAATGAAAACATACCTAAATTATTTTATCGTCACAATTAACTGATTATTAGGTATTTGCATACAAAAATGAGTGTTATAACATCGCGTAGCGTGTTACCCTCTTGCTACTCATTTTTATTCGCTATCGCTCTTTTAATGAGAACCTTAAAAACTGCAAACAATCTAAAAACTCACTTAAAAACGTCAATTTTCAAGCCATATTATTTGTGGTATTTTGCAGCTATTTGGAATATTAAAATCCAACATTTACTTTTTATATCTTGAGCGTTTTCCTTTCCAGAAAAGGAAAATAACATTGTTATAAACTTCATTAACGTTATCAAAATTCTATAAAGTCTGCATATCTAATTTACTTCCTATAGAGCCCTCGCTGTTACCTTTCCAATAGCTGATTTTAAAAATTCAGAATTAATAAAGGACTTATAAATAACAACGTGGTTTATGCAGTCCGTTTAATTTTGAATTTTTTATTTTATATTGGAAAGGTACCGAGAGACTTTGAAGAGAATAAGTTTCAGATAATATTGATCACTAAATATTGAAAATATAAATTTCCAATGCAGCAGGATCTAGCGAACTCAATTGCAAAATCAAGACGAAAAAAGAATCTTCCTTCTACCCTATTGCATCAAAATAGAAATTGATACTTAAATGGTTCATCAGGATTTTGGAATTGGGTTCAAGACATTTTAGTGAAGCGCTTTTCCCGAAATGTAGTGGAGTGGAAATGTGCTGGAGCGGGTTTCAAGTTTCAACAAAGGTAATATTTACTCCTATCATCCAAACGAAGGTAAATTTTAGCTATATTTACCCTTGTTTAGGGAACGAAAGTAAATTTTACTCTTATACTAATGACAAATTTTAATAGAAGTAAGCCATATAATAATTTACCCTTACTACCACCAGATGGTATATTAGAAACCACCAAAGTGCTTCGAAAAACAATCGAAGCCAGTAGAGCATTAGCACAATTGAATGGTATGCTCATCAGCTTACCTAATCCAACATTGTTTCTAGATACTATCCATTTACAAGAAGCCAAAGCGAGTTCTGAAATAGAAAATATAATCACAACAAATGACGATTTGTATAAAGCTATTGTTGCAGATAAAAAATATAACAACTCCGCTACAAAGGAGGTTATAAGTTATAAAGAGGCATTATGGCAAGGCTTAGAGTCTATTGAAAAAAGACCTTTTATCACTACCAATTTGTGTATTGAGATTGTACAAAGTATAAAGAAAAACACAGCTGGTATAAGAACTACGCCTGGCACTACTCTTAAAAACACAGAAGGGGAAATCATATATACTCCGCCTTCGGGAGAAACCATTCTGAGAGATAAATTAGCTAATCTTGAAAAATTTATCAATGAAAGAGATACCATTGATCCATTAATAAAAATGGCTTTAATCCACTATCAGTTTGAAGCGATACATCCATTTACTGATGGAAATGGGCGAACAGGACGTATTCTACTTCTCCTCTATTTAAAAATTGAAAAACTTTTAGATATTCCTGCAATATATCTAAGTGAATATATCATTAAAAATAAAAAAGAATACTACAATAAATTACGTAATGTAACCGAAAAGGGAGATTGGGAAGAATGGATCTTATATATGCTAGAAATGATCTTATTTACAGCAAATAAGGGATTAACTTTATTAAATCAAGTAAATCAATTGATGATAACCTTTACTGAAGAAGTAAAGTCGGATCTACCAAAAGTTTATTCTAAAGATTTAATAGAAATACTCTTTAAACTTCCCTACACAAAACGTCAGTATTTAATAGACGCTGATTTAGGAACCCCAAAAACTGTAGGAAATTATTTAAATGAATTAGAAGGAGCGGGATTCTTAACCTCAGAAAAGGTTGGAAAAGAAAAACTGTATCTTAATTTTAGGTTGATGGAGGTGTTAGAAAATTCTTAAGTAGTCGGTTTTATAGATGACACGGATACATTGTAAACTTAGTCGAAATAAAAATACTGAAACAAATTCCAGAAATACCGAGATTTTGCTTGGAGATTCATATCAGATTACGCTGTTCTTATAAGCAGTTGCAGACACGTACATCTACTAGGTGTTAGCCGCTCCTTAACCGCGATCATCAACTAAATAGTAAAAATATTAAATTCTCATCTAAATTACTTATCAAAATTTAACTAGCATGTAATTAATTTAAAAAGTAGATTATCATGGCTATCAAAATAGAATTTACCAGAGAAGAATTATATCAATTAGTTTGGGAAAAACCTATTACCTATTTCACGGAAAACTATTTGGGTTTTTAATGTAGTTTTATATATATACTACTAATAATTGATAATAATATTAAGGTAAAAGTATTGGACCCAAAAGAAAATACCATACAGCAATACCCACAATACCTCCCAAGCAACCTGACATTATAAATACGGATTGATATTTTTTAGGGATATAGTAAAATAGTATATAAGTAGCTACAGCAAATCCAATCAAAGCAAGGCCAATAGGAACTACGCTAGGGTGTAAACCGAAGTATTCTGAAATGTATCTCTCATCACCCCCGAAATAATTACCTTCTTTAAAAACCATTTCATACAAAAAGGAATGAAATAAAACATAAATTTCACGAAGCCAGAATAAAGATAGAAAAACTGAGATCCAGTCGATTGAACTAAAACCACTCTTTTTAATTTTTTTCGATCGTGTTGAAATCAATAATAAGCCAAAAAAACCAGTAAGTATTGTCTGTAATGGGCCACCTAAGGTAACTAGGAAACTATCATAATTTAATTTCTCTAATTTTCTTTCGAACAACTCCTTCTCCTCAAAATATTTACCAGCTTCAATTTCAATTTTATTTTGAATATAAATACTATCCAATTCATTATTCAATTTGGAACTATCATAGTCAATACTAGCGAAATGTAAGGTAGTTTTATATCCTAATAGTTCAGCTACAAACAGATGACCTAATTCATGGGTGTGTGTTCCAATTATAACAAATAGAATGAAAGCGAAAACAAATTTTAAAAATTTTCTAACCATTTATTGTTGTCTAATTGTAATCACATTTTAAGAATAGAAAAGTTATGGAAGCTTTTTCGAACTTCCATAACTCAATATTGATTTTTTTTAATTGTATTTCGGATTGCTTAATTGAGTTTCTATATCAGAAATGTTTTTATTTCTGATATAGAATGTTCTATCCTGTATATCCTCAATAACACCTCGATATAAAGTACTGAAAGATATATCAGCTGAGTACTGGATCATATCAGCTACTCCATCATATTTGGCACCAGTTAAAAAGTAACTTGCATTATTGTCAAAATAAGCATACATCCCTTCACTGATTACTGGAGTTTGTGTGGTAATCTTGGCTAATAATGTAAAATTTATAGTTTCTACAAAGTGACTAGAAGTAGCGTAATAAGAAGAAACGGAATTAAGAAGTTAGCCGGCCTGAAAATACTTGTGCTTTTGAAGAAAGGGAGAACCTACGGCCTATCCTAATTCTAAATTCCGTAAAGGATGCAACGGAAAATGGTAACAGCGACGGCACTGCGGGAAGTAAATGAATTGAATGCAAGGAAAAATATTCAGAAGCAAGAAAAAGAAGGGAAAAATGGAAAACGCTCCGGATACAATAAGTAAATAGTTTTTATTAAAATAGTTAAGGTATTAAGGCATAAAAATTTAACTATAGCTTAAACTTTGTACCCCATCCTTTATGTTAAGGTTATGAGATTTTATTTTGAGGAGGAAATACCTCAATTATATAATAATATTCTATCAAAACAGCGCTAAAAACCCTGGAAAACCCCTTTATTCCTGGATTTAATGTTTACTTAAACCATTCTTAAAGTAAGAAAAGGAAGGTACTCCATTGTAATCCCTTTTATTTGTAAAAGCATTTTAAAATTAAAATCTACGATTACAAAGAACCTACAGCATAATTAAAACCCCTACATATAAGATTAGATCTCTAGCCATGAATTAGCCAAAAAAACAGCCCATTCTGTTGCACCAGAATGGGCTTAGCCAAAACTTAGACTAAAAAAATTAATTTTATAGCCAAATTGTAATGAATACTAACATACAATTTTTAATCAGATTTTTATTAAAAAAGCAGGTGTTTATAATCTGCTTTCTTTTAAGCTTACCTCAGGCATATGCGTTTAAAATAAACGAGATGAATCCAATTTCCTTCCAAAATAATCAGCAGGTTGTTCGGGGAAGAGTCTTAGATGGAGAAGGACTGCCACTTCCAGGAGCTACGGTAGTTATAAAGGGAACAAATAATGGTACCCAAACAAATTTCGATGGAGAATTTAGTCTTTCTGTTACAAGTCAAGCTCCAGTTCTGGAAATTTCCTTTATGGGCTTTGAAACCAGGGAAATTGCAGTAAAAAATGAAGATTTTATTGAAGTACAACTAAACGAAAATCTTAATTCTCTGAATGAGGTTGTCGTTACAGCCTTAGGAATAAAAAGAGAAGAAAAAAGATTAGGTTTCTCACAGGAAACTGTTGCCGCTGAGAATCTTTCCCAGACGGTTCCCAATAACTGGTCCGCAGGTTTAAAAGGAAAAGTATCCGGTTTAAATATTGTTTCAACCGGTTCAGGTCCAATCAATTCGCAACAAATAACATTGCGTGGTAATAATTCACTAAATCCTAATGGTAACTACGCACTTATTGTAGTTGATGGGGTACCAATCAATACTGAAATGACTACTTCAGGATCTTCCAGTGCATATATGGGAGGCGATTCGCCTGTAGATTTCGGAAATGGAATTTCAGACCTTAATCTTGAAGATATAGAAAGTGTTTCGGTTTTAAAAGGGCCGGGAGCTACCGCACTTTATGGGAGTCGGGCCGCAAATGGCGCATTGATAATTACCACCAAAACCGGTACAGATCAAAAAAGTTTAGGAATTTCATATAATACCAGTACCACCCTAGATGTGATCCAACGTTGGCCGGATTTTCAATATGAATATGGACAGGGAACGGGTAAATCTTTTAATGATGCCGGTGAACCCTACTATTCATATGGAGGTTCTGAAGACGGAAATAGTACCGGTGGAACCAGTAGTGCCTGGGGGCCTCGTTTTGATGGACAATATTACTTTCAATATGATCCAGAAGTTGGCGGGCAGTCCCTTGAGCGCCAGTTATGGAGACCTAATAAGGATAACCGAAAGGATTACTGGCGTACTGGTTTTACCACTAATAATAACGTGACCCTTCAGGGGGGTGGTGAGAATGGTTCGATGCGGGTTTCCGTTGGGCATCAGCTCAACGAATGGATTATGCCTAATACAGGTTTTGAACGTATTACCGCTTCAGTGAACGCCAGGTATAAAGTTTCTGAAAACATAGAGGTGGGATCAACCTTAAATTATAATAATAGAAGTAGCGATAACCTTCCTGGAACCGGTTACAATAATGGATCTATTGCATACTTTATGATATTCCAGAATCCAAATGTAAATCTTGATTGGTTGAGACCTATTTGGCAGGATGGACAGGAAAATCTTCAGCAAATTCAACCTTTTAGCTCTTATATTGATAATCCATATTTAATTGCCTACGAAGCCACAAATCCATTGGCCAGTAATCAATTGGTAGGAAGTATTTTTTCTAATGTTCAACTGGCACCAAAATTAAATTTGATGTTGAGAACATCCTTAAACACTTACTTTCAGGATAGGGAACAAAGACGTCCCTATAGCATTAACAGATATTCCCGTGGATATTATAAAACACAGGATATTTGGAAACAGGAAGTTAACGCTGATTTCCTGCTAACTTATGAAGATGAAATCAGCAAAAACATTTCTTATTCAATTTCAGGAGGTGGAAATGCAATGGATTATCAATACCGACGGACCGATGCATCAGTAGATGGGTTGGTAGTACCAAATGTTTACAAACTTGCAAATGGAGTTAATAATCCAATCGTTAATACTTATGATAGAAATAAAAAGATAAACAGTTTTTATGGTTTGGCATCTTTTTCATTTAAAGATAGAGTTTTTCTAGACCTAACAGGTCGAAATGACTGGTCAAGTACTCTGCCTACCCAAAAC
The DNA here is from genome assembly GCF_000403785.1 of Gillisia sp. CAL575. Lineage (GTDB taxonomy): Bacteria > Bacteroidota > Bacteroidia > Flavobacteriales > Flavobacteriaceae > Gillisia. The sequence continues at coordinate 8,946 of NZ_APHJ01000025.1, read as the reverse complement.
AATTCATTCTTTTACCCTTCAGTAAATACAAGTATAATTCTTTCTGAAATTTTTAATTTCTCAGGCCCTGTAGATTATTTGAAATATCGATTCTCTTATGCTCAGGTTGGGAACGATACTGATCCTTATAGAACAAGCAAATATTATAGCCAGAATGCATTCCCCAGCTCAGCGGTGGTGCCTACCAATCTATACAATGCCAATTTTAAGCCGGAAATCACAACCAGTTATGAAACAGGAGTGGAAGCCCGACTTCTTAATAACAGGATTAACCTTGATGCGACGGTCTATCAAACCTCCACTAAAAACCAGATTATTTCGGTACCATTAGATATTACCACAGGATACAGTTCGGGAGTATTAAATTCTGGAGAGGTCAGAAATCGCGGAATAGAACTAGCAGTAAATGCAAAGATCATCAATACTGATAAATTTAAATGGACAACTAATCTCACTTGGGCAAGAAATTGGAATAAAGTGTTAGAACTGGCCGATGGTATAGATGGGCAACAGGAAATAGGTTCAGGAGGACAGGCACGAATCATTGCCAAAGTTGGCGGTACTGCAACTGCGATATATGGAGCAGGATTCGTCCGTTCTCCTGAAGGAGAAATAGTTTATGATGATGGAGGTCTGCCGGCTTATCCAGATGATATTATGTATATAGGGGATGCTAGTCCGGATTGGCGAGGAGGTTTACAAAATAATTTTAATTATAAGAATATTTCCCTAAACGTTTTACTTGATGGTCAATATGGGGGAATTATTTACTCTCAAACTCACCATAAATTGGTACAGCAGGGAAAATTGAAATCCACTTTTAGAGGCAGGGAAGAAGGTGTGATCGTAGGAGAAGGTGTAGTTCTAAACGAGGATGGTTCTTTCTCGCCAAATACTACTGAAGCCATCACACCGGATTGGTATAATCGTTTTTACAGAAGGGCCAATGTAGAATCCAATTCATTTGACGCGTCCTATTTAAAACTGAGGGAAGTGAGTTTACAATATAAATTCCCGAAGCAGTGGTTTCAAAATAGCAGCATCCAGAATATAAATGTTTCTCTGTTTGGTAGAAATCTGGCAGTATTCTCAGATTTTCCAATATACGATCCTGAAACAGCTGCTTTAAATGGCGATACCATTTTACCCGGAGTGGAGATGGGGCAAATGCCTTCTCCAACAACCTATGGATTTAATTTACAAGTGAATTTATAATAAAATGAAAATGAAAAATTTAAAATATCTAAGTACTGCTATTTTAGCAAGCTTTCTATTTTTTGCCTGTACTTCTAATTTCGAAGAAATTAACGAAGACCCCAATCGAATATCAGCAATAAGTCCGGGAACCCTAATTAATCCAATTATTTACGGATTAGCAACACATAATGCCAACCGCAGCTCAAGCATCACTTTTGATCTTATGCAGGTTTCATTACCGTTTCCAAGTGTGTCTGGAGGATTGCACCGCTATGACGTAAGTCCTAATATAGGAAATTCATCCTGGTACAATTATTATCGATGGTTGAATAATATTAACGAGATGAGAACTGCTGCGGAAGAAGCCGGGGATGTAAATTATGAAGCAATTGCACTAACATTAGACGCTTGGGTATATTCTAATTTAACCGATATTTTTGGCCCCGTTCCTATGACCGAGGCAGTGCAGGGAGAAAGTGGAAATCTTTATCCAGCTTTTGATTCACAGCCTTTTATTTATGAAACCATTCTGGCAAATCTGGAACGTGCAAATGAGCTTTATGATACTGAGGTTACTATGCCATATGCTGAAGATATCCTTTTTCAAAACGATGTTAGTAAATGGCAAAAGTTTACTAATTCCTTACGGATGCGATTATTGTTAAGAGTTTCAGGACAGGTAGAATTAAATACCTTTCAGCAATTAACCACAATGATCAACAATCCGACTTCGTATCCGGTTTTTGAGAATACAGAAGAGTCTGCAATTTTACAGGTTACCGGGGTGACTCCCAACGTATCACCCTGGGGTAGGCCCCAGGATTTCAGGTTAAGTGTAAAGTTAACAGAGTTTTTTGTAGATAACTTAAATGAGCTTGAAGACCCAAGAAGATCTGTTATAGGTACTATGGCTACTGATTTGGATAACAATCCAATCGGCTACAAAGGAATTCCCAGTGCATACGAGGGTCCGGAGTCTCAATTTGAATTTAATGCATCTACCTTTAATATAGAACAGGTAGAAAATCCTATGCAAATATTTTTGCTCACCTATGCTGAGGTTGAGTTTATAAAAGCGGAGTTGGCACAAAAAGGCTACACAGGAGATGCTGAAACCCATTATTTAAATGGAGTAAATGCTGCAATAGAACAAATGGAGACAGAAGTTCCTGAAGATTATTTTGAAAATGAACTGGCTCAGTATAACGGGACACTAGAGCGAATTATGCTTCAAAAATATTTCGCACTTTACTTTACTGATTATCAACAGTGGTTTGAATATAGAAGAACAGGCTTGCCTGAATTACCTAAAACTGATGCTATGGTAAATGATGCCAAAATGCCGGTTAGATTTCCTTATCCTCAGGACATCCAGGTTAATAACCGGGAAAATTACCTGGAAGCAGTTGAAATGCTTGGTGGGAGTGATAATATAAACACCAAAGTTTGGTGGGATAATTAGTAAATAAAAAAACAATAATGAAGAAAATACTTGCATTTACTATACTTGGTTTACTAAGCCTGAATCTTTCTTCCCAGGAAAAAGCCTGGGGTTATGTTTATGAGGATAGCAATCAAAATGGAAAAAAGGACCGCCGAGAAAATGGAATTTCGGAAATTGCTGTTACAAATGGAATTGAGGTTGTTCTCACAAATCAGGAAGGAAAATACGAATTACAGGTTGGTAAAGATAATATAATAGCAATCATAAAACCTTCAGGATACAATATCGGTAAAAATGAAGATAACCTGCCGCAATTCTTCTATATTTATAAACCAGGGGGATCACCCGAATTAAAATTTAAAGGTATCTCCCCCACTGGCAATTTGCCGAAGTCGGTTAATTTTGCTTTAATTCCTTCTGAAGAAAAAGAAGATTTTACTGCCCTTATTTTTGGTGATCCACAGCCGTATACTCAACAAGAAGTAGATTTTTTTGCTGAGGGAATTGTAGCTGAAGTTGAAGGAATAGAAAATGTTCCTTTTGGATTAAGCCTAGGCGATTTGGTGGGGAATGATCTGGACCTATTTAATCCGTATATAAAAGCTGTGAAAAGAGTTGGTATTCCCTGGTATAATTTGTTGGGAAATCACGATATAAATTTTGATGTTGAAAAAGATTCCCTATCAGATGAAACCTATGAAGCCCATTTTGGTCCTGCCAATTATGCATTCAATTATGGGAAGGTACATTTTCTGGTTTTGGATGATGTATTATATCCAGATCCCAGAGATGGGGAAAGTTACTGGGGAGGTTTTCGGGAAGATCAACTTCAGTTTATAGAAAACGACTTAAAAAATGTTCCTAAAGATCATTTGGTAGTTATAGCAATGCATATTCCATTAAGCGAACCCGGTGATGTAGATACTTTTCGTGATGAAGACAGAGAAAGGCTATTTGAGCTTTTAAAAGATTTCCCCAACACACTTTCACTTTCTGCCCATACCCATATCCAACGGCAGGATTTCTTCGGAAAAGAAGAAGGATGGCATCAGAATAGACCACATCATCATTACAATGTTGGTACAACATCCGGAGATTGGTATTCAGGAAAATTAGATGAAGCCAATGTTCCGGTTTCCACTATGAGAGATGGAACTCCAAAAGGCTATGCATTTATTAATTTCACCGGGAATAATTACAATATAGATTATAAAGTTGCAGGGAAACCGGCAGATTATCAAATGGAAGTTTTTGTTCCAAAAGTAGTTGCCAAAGGCAGAAGAACTAAGGCAGGAATCTATGCTAATTTCTTTATGGGAACCGAAGGTGATGAAGTAATGTACCGGATAGATGAGGGGGAATGGAAAGAGATGGATTATGTTGTGGAGCCTGATCCTTCTTATGTGGAAATGGTTTACGAATGGGATACAACAGAGGAACTTATGTCCGGAAGGAGATCTTCCAACCCTATAAATAGCGAGCATTTATGGCGTGGTAATATCCCGACGAACCTGCCAACGGGAGAACATTCTATTGAAATAAAAGCCAAAGATATGTTTGGAAAGGTTCATACGGCGACCAGCAGCTATAGACTGGAAGAAGCAAAATAAATCCATTTTCATTTTTTAAGGCCTGCTTCAGTATTTTTGCTAAGCAGGCTTTAATTATTAATCAAAATTTACAGCATGAAAACATTACCAATAACCCTCACTTGTTTATTATTTACTGGATTATATTCCTGTAAATCAGATTTAGAAAAAAATGATTTAGGGACCAATGAAGTTTCTCTTACTTCTATTGTACAGGTTCAGGGACATAGAGGAGATCGGGGAAATTTTCCTGAAAACAGCATTCCAGCATTCATTAGTGCTGTGAAAAAAGGGGTGGATGTTTTAGAATTGGATGTAGTTATTTCAAAAGACAAACAGGTAGTAGTTTCTCATGAACCCTATATGTCCTCCCTGTTTGTTAATAACCCATCCGGCGATTCCATAAAAAAAACAGATGAGCGTTCCTACAATTTATATGAAATGAACTATGACAGTATCCGGCGGTTTGATGTAGGATCAAGGGGTAACTTTCTTTTTCCTGACCAACAAAAAATCAAGACCTATAAACCCTTACTTTCTGAAGTTATTGACAGCGTAGAGACATTCATTGCCGCTGAAGGCCTGCCACCAGTGAAATACAATATTGAATTAAAGTCGGTTGAAGCTGACTACGGTAAATATCAGCCTCAGCCTGAAGAATTCGGAAACCTGGTAATGGAAATTATTGAAGAAAAAGGCATTTCAGATAAGATTTATATTCAATCCTTTGACCCTAACATCCTTAATTTGATGAATGAAGAATATCCTGAAACTAATCTTGCATACCTCGTGTACCGTGAAGGTATTGATCAAAATTTATCCGTTTTACAATTCATCCCTGAAATCTATAGTCCAAATTTTAACCAAGTAATAGATGAGCAGTTTGTGGATTCAATCAATTATATGGAAATGGAATTAATTCCGTGGACAGTTAATGAAAAAGAGGACATCCGGAAAATGATAGATCTTAATGTAGACGGTATTATATCTGATTATCCTGAAAAGGTAATTGAAATGAGAAAGAATGTTGACTAAAAGTCAAAAGCTATTTGGTCGCAGCTGAAATTATGAACAGTGATTTTATATTTTCATAATATACATGTAATACCGCTTTCCCCCCTATTTTATAAATTTACATCAGTAAAATAAATAAGGATTAAGCAATGAAATTGAACAGGATTAACCTACAAATCTTAGATAAAATCAGTATTAAAAAACTGTTTTTTCAGGAAGCTCCAGCACCATTATTTCTGAAGGGTTTTTCAAAGGAGAATAATAGTTTATTGCAAACTAAGAATGTTGTTCTTTCCGGTGAATTTTTCCCAATAAATTATAAAGACAATTTGAATAAGTGGGAAGCGAATTTACAGCCTGAAATAACACCTGAAACAGAGTATTTATTATGCGGAAAATATCCCGACTGGGTGTTGGTTGAAGAAGCACGACATTACGGGATAAAAGTAATATTTACCGACAAAGCAGGAGAACTATTCAGTAGAATTGCTACAAAACTGATTAATAGTAAAACTGCATTAACTATTGAGGAGCCGCTAGGGGTTTAAATTTTATCATTCGGAAGGGCATCGAATAGGAAAAAAGGCAGTGGAGATTATACCAATAATTTGGAATTGGAATTTATACAGCCTCTCTAAAAAAGATGATTTTCTGAGCAATATTGGTAATTAGGTCTCCTACTCTTTCAACGTTTTCGATAACACTCAAAAGCAACAAAGATTGTTCGATAATATCTCCTTCATTTTTGAGTAAATAAGATATAATAGAATTGGTGTTGTAACTAATTTCATTTTCTTTTCGTTCTTTCTTAAACACCTTATGGGCCCGCTGGCTATCTTTGTCAAGGTAGACGTCCCGAATATCCTCTAACATAGAGATAACAAAAGAAAACATTTCATTCAGTCGAAGTGTCTTCAATAGTTTCATATCGGGAGCTAAGTCGAACTCCACCGTAATTCTGGAAATACCTAAAGCGTAGTCATTAATATATTTCAGTTCATATATTATTTTGCCAAGAGCCATTATAAATCGTAGATCATCCCCCATCCGTCTTTGTAAAGTCAAAAACTCCTCATACTCATGCTCAATAGTCAAATTCAAAAGCCTCGAAATCTTAATGATTACGAGAAATCTACTTATGTGCACTCTTTCCAATGTGTAAAGACAAATAGATTTTCTTTACACATTTTACTTTTGTGTAAAGGAATACCTAAAAACTTCAAATATCCGCCCTGAAGACATGGTTAAATCCGATCAGTATATAGAACCATCCGCAATATAATTTGACGCGTTTTGCTTCCTTTTAAACTCATTAAGACAATTCAAACGTTAAACTTTGTTAAAGCGAGACCAATTCGGTGACCAATAAAATCAGAACTCTGCTTATGGCTTATAAATGCTGGAAAGTTGAAACTATCGTCGTTCCCTCCGACTCCACTATGAAGCGCAGCTATGCTGCGGATTAAAAAAATAAAAATCTGCCAGATATTTTCACCTGAGCAGATTTTTTGTTTTTAAAGACGCCCGGACCGAAGGAACGGTTAAGCATAGATGTATTTCCTAATAGGGAGCACAAGGGTTCTAAAAACCCTCCGCGTACACTATGAAGCGTAGCTCTGTGTGGATTAAAATACAAAAATCTGCTAGGTATTTTTACCTGAGCAGATTTTTTGTTTTAAGACGCAAAGACCATGGGAACTTTTGGCATAGCGTATTACGGGGGAGATATTGTAACCAATTCTTCAGAAATCAATATCATATTGATTATTATTTTTGTAACCTTTACTGCTATGTTTTTTATTACTTCAACTAAAAATTTATAAATTCTAAAAAAATCAGAAAAAATCTTTCACAGCAGTAACAGATTAAATCAAATGCAAGAAAATAGATCTATGGGCGGGTTTAAAGAATACACTCCTGATATTCTTGGTGATGGGTTTGGAAAGTTAAATCTGAAACTTTCCCATGATTACGAAGGGGAGGTAATTGCTACGTTAGTACGACGAGTTACTGATATAAAATCAGAGAAAGCAATCCTGTGTATTCATGGTTTTAACGATTATTTCTTTCAGAAAGAATTGGCTTTGAGGTTCAATCAGCAAGGATATAATTTTTATGCGCTGGATCTGAGAAAGTATGGCAGATCCTATTTGAAGCATCAAAAATTTAATAATGTACGTTCCATTTTAGAATATGATGAAGAATTAGACCTTGCCTTAAAGATTATTAAATCTGAAACCATCAACAAGGTAATTTTACTGGGGCATTCCACGGGAGGCTTAATTACCACAAATTATGCTGTCAATCACCCAGATAGCAATTTGTTTCATGGATTGATTTGTAACAGCCCTTTTTATGAATTCAATTTAAATAAGTTTGAAAGATCAGTAGGCATCCCATTACTTTCTTTTATTGGTAACTATTTACCAAACATTCCTATTTCAGGCGGGTTTACAAAACTATATGGATATAGTCTGCATAAAGAAAAATATGGAGAATGGATTTATTCGCTTATTTGGAAACCATATGAAATTCCGAATGTAAATCTGGGATTTATTAGAGCAATAAAAAGAGCACAATTAAATATTCGAAAAAAATCCATTATAAAAGTTCCAGCATTGGTGATGCATAGCGATAATTCTGTTTACGAAAAATCCTGGTCTGATAAATTCAAATCTGGAGATGCTGTTTTGAAGGTGGATCAAATTAAAGAAAATGCCCAAAAATTAAATGGCGAAGTAAGTATTCTGGAGATCGAAAACGGTATGCATGATCTGATTCTTTCAAAAAAGACAGTAAGAGAAAATGTCTACACCCAAATATTTACATGGCTTGAGAAAGGCTTTGCTTAACTTTTATAAATAGGAAAAAATACATCAATAATTTTTAGCTCATGCAACTCCCTAATTAGATTTATGAAAATTCAAATAGCCCTTAGAATAATTATTAAGTAAATTAAATTGTCTAATCTGTATTAGACGGTTTATCTACGATCAGTTTAATTTTTTTGTTCCTGTCTTCCTTTTCCAAAATGATAGGTGGTGATTGTCTTACTTTACAATCTTTAATTGCACAATGCTCACAAGTTACCCCCACTTTAATGGATAGAATTTTTGGATTAACCAGAAAATTAAGTTTGCGCTGTAACTGCTTATTTATAAGCAAACCATCACTTATACTCCTATAACTATTTTCTTTAAAAGGATCTTTGGTTGCAGATGCTAAAATCAGATATTTCCCTCCATCATCCTTATAATCGGAGATCTAAATATCAAAAATATGATCTTTTTCATTCTTACTTATCTCCTCTAAAACACGCATAGAAACCCATCTTCTGCAATAATGCTCGTTGGTTTTATTAGCGTGATAATCATACATACTTTTCCCTTAAATTAGCAAACCTAATATTGGAGAAATAGATATTAGCCTTAAATTTGAAGGTGTTAATTGTTAGCAAACTTAATTTGAAGAAATAAATAGAGGATAAATGAAAGGCAGAAAATTACTAATGATTCCTGGCCCTATTGAATTTGAACCAGAAGTTTTACAAGCAATGGGCATGGCAACTACTAGTCATGTATCTCCAGATTTTATAGAGGTTTTTGGCAATAGTCTTGAGTTAATGAGAGAGGTTTGGATGTCCCCAAAAGGACAAGCTTTTATTGTGGCAGGAACTGGCACTCTAGCCATGGATATGGCAGG
>NZ_APHJ01000024.1 GCF_000403785.1 Gillisia sp. CAL575 | reverse complement strand
AAAACCTATCTAAGGTGCTATTAATTATTTAATCTAATTTTCTTCTATTGTTTATTTCCCATATGTTAATCTTATTAGCGCCAAAGGCGCAGTTAAAAAGTAACAAGTACAAAAGTTAAAAGGCAACAAACCTTTACAACTTTAATACTTTTAAACTTTCTAACTCATTTTTTAAGGTGGCTATAGCAACGGGGCTCACCTCTTCCCATTCCGAACAGAGAAGTTAAGCCCGTTAGCGCAGATGGTACTGCTGTATTGTGGGAGAGTATGTCGTCGCCTTTTTTTTTGAAAAGCACTTATCAATAGATAGGTGCTTTTTTTGTTTACATTAAGTTCTAATTAAACCCCTTCATCTATAATGGAGGGGTTTTTTTGGTTTGGATATTTTGGGGTAATAATAGATAATACTTTGCGTAGAGATCCTAAGAGAATTACTCCTAAGCTAAAAGAAGTTTGATGTTTATGAGAAATCGGCCAGGGATTGAGGCGAGCTACCGCGTAGCGCGGAAAGCCCGGCACAAGGCGAAGCCGGAGTGGGACGCATAACTATTATAATTATGATAACTTAATCTAGCTTTAAATTAGTACTTGACGACCAAAATTTGGATTCTGTTGTTTTGATCTTATAGTTATTCTCAATCAAATAAGGCTTTCATAATTGTTCGAATTCCAAGAAACATCAATATAATTGCTCCAATAAAGGCCATTAGCCCAAATATTAGAACGAAGATATAATATGGATGTTCTTTATTATGAAATGCAGAATAGAGAACGACAGGGCCTAAGAGGGTTAAGGGCAAAGCTCCGGCTAAGTATTTAATTCCTTTGCCAAGCTGTTTTTTGTTAGTGTGTTTCATGGTGCATTAATTGATTTATGCAGTAATTATTGTATTCTATAGTCCAGATTGTTAGTTTCTGATAGTCTAAAATAACCAAATGCAAAATTATCAGGATTACTCTCATTAATTATATTACCTCTTACAATTGTTGGTTGAGTTTGGAAGGGACCTCCATTACTTTCTCCAGCCTGAGAGCTTAAGATATAAAGGTATTCATAAAATCTTTCTGATATTCCCTGTATTTCGAAAGATACCATATCCCCAACTTCTAGGTTTTCATCCGAAAAGTATGCGAAGGTTCTATTGCCATTTGTAAACTCATCCTCATAAATTTGAAGTGTGATATCTTCTTGTAATAAGAATTTAAATAGATAATAGTTAGGAATCTCAGCAGGGTCTGAAAAATAAGCTCTTAGCTCAATTTCGTCTCCACTAAAACCTCCATTAAATGTCTGTTCTACTTCTTCTAAATTAACTACGGGAATCATACTTTCTGAGGCAGTATATATTTCTTCATTAAATAGAATTGTTAGCTGGTATTCTGCATTTAGGTTAGGGACAAAATTTGTATTGGTATAGATACCAGCATATTCTTCTATAAAATTAAATGTTTCACCACTTGGAGTTTTAATTTCAACTATAGCACCTGTCGCTGGGGAATAATCTGTTTCAAAATATGGCTTAGTTGTAGTTAATTTAATAATTTGATAATTTCCATTGGTGCCTTTCTTCCATATAATTGAAGCTTCAACTACCAATCGTGGTGTTGATTCTTGTAAATCGATTTGAACCACATCCTCACATGACAAGCTTATCATTAATAATAAGAAGGCGAATACTCTAAAGGCTATTTTCATTATCTAAAACTTGAAATTATAGGTTACAGATGGTATTATACCAAAAATGGATAGTCTCACTGCTTCATTCATATTGGAATCCTCATTATTTCTAAAGCTTAGTGATACTGCATTTCTCCTTCCGTATAAATTGTAGATCCCAAAGTTCCATGAAGATTTAAAATCTCTATTTTTGTTTTTAGCTGGAGTGTAAGTAGCTGAAATATCCAGTCTATGATACGCAGGTAAACGTTCACTATTTCTTGCAGAATAAACTGGGATCACTAAGCTCTCAAAGTTATATTGTGCGTTGGGATATGTAGTAGGTAACCCAGTTTGGTAATTGAAGGTACTATTAACTTGCCATTTTTCACTTAGTTCATAACTTGCAGTTATGGAGATATCATGGGTTTTGTCATAAGCAGTATTATACCAAGTACCATTATTAATTCCTGTTTCTAATGCTGTTCTACTAGGTGTTTTCTGTTCTGATTTTGATAGGGTGTAGGCAAACCATCCAGTGAAAGCTCCTTTATTTTTTTTTAATAATAATTCTAATCCATAAGCTCTCGCTTTTCCAGGCAGTATAACTTGTTCAATTGCATTATTAGCAATAAGATTGGCACCGTCTATATAATTAATTCTGTTTTTTATCTTCTTATAAAAACCTTCTATTTCCAGAGAGTATACATCTTCTTTAAGGTTTCGGAAATAGCCTAGCGCAACTTGATCGAGTATTTGCGGGTCTATATATTTCCCACTTGGAGCCCAAATATCTAATGGAGTGGGTGAGCTGGTATTGGTAATGAGATGTAAATATTGAGTCATTCTATTATAACTAATTTTTATAGATTGATTGTTGCTAAGACTAAAAGCTAAGGCTAATCTTGGTTCTAGTGCTTGGAAATATTTTTCGACTTTAGATTTCTTTAAAAATTTAGAATCAATTGGTAACGCCCCTTCATATATTTTAAAATCATTGTTGAAAATTACTGCCTGATCATTATTGTATATATTAAGTTCATCTTGTCCTAATCTAAAAAAATTGCTAAATCTCAAACCGTATTCTGCAGTTAGGTTATCGCTTAATTGCTGTTCTGCAGATAAATATACGGCAGTTTCAAAGGCATACTTTTTAGTTAATTTATAATCGATAATTCCTGATGTTGGAGTACTTGGCTCTATCTCTCCAGGATTAAATTCATAATATGTGTTTTGAATTCCGTATTCAAGGCTAAGATTATCACTAACATACTGACTAAAATCGTACTTTAAATTGAGGTTTTTAATTCCGCTGTTCCAATTAAACTCAACAAAATCTAGGGTAAGACCATAATAATAATCACTATAAATGACTGATAAATTAGTGAAAATATTATCTGTAAGCACATGATTCCATCTTAGATTAAAGACCGCATTTCCATAAGTGTTTTTGAAGCTATCACTAATGTTGAACACATCTCTTCCAAAATACCCGGAAAATAGGAGGGTATTACTATTATCTAATCTATAACTCAACTTGGTATTTAGGTCGTAAAAATATGCAGTGTTATCGTTCTCAGTTAATTTTAGAAATAAGTGAGCATAGGAACTTCTTCCTCCAATTAAAAACGAACCTTTATCTTGAACAATTGGCCCTTCGGCTAGAATCCTACTGGAGATTATCCCAATTCCGCCATTCGCTTTAAATTCCTTACTATTACCATCTTTTTGGAAAATCTCTAAAACTGATGAAACTCTACCACCATATTTTGCTGGAATTCCTCCTTTATAAAGTTTTAAATTTTTAATTGCATCTGGATTAAAAACCGAAAATAGTCCGAATAGATGTGATGAATTATAAATTGTAGCCTCATCCAATAGAATAAGATTTTGATCTACAGCACCACCTCTTACATTAAAGCCCGATGAACCTTCTCCTGCATTTGAAACACCAGGTAATAGTAATAAAGATTTCACTACATCTGCCTCACCAAAAACAACTGGTAGTTTTTGTATGGTGTTTATATCTAATCTGTTAACACTCATTTCTGGTCCTCGAATATTTGATCTCTGGGAATTGCTAGTAATAACTATCTCCTCTAAATTTTCTGAAGATTCTATTAATGAAAAATTAAAAGTACTATTTCGATCAATGACTATTGTAATAGATTGCTCTTGATATCCTATATATGAGATTATTAAATTGTGTGAACCTTTTGGAAGTTTTAAAGAATAAAAACCATATTCGTTACTAACAACACCAGAGTTTAAATCGGTAACTAAAATATTAACACCGTATAGGGTTTCATTACTAGATTCGTCTTTTATTACACCATTAATAGTGTATGTTTCTTGGGCTTGAAGGAGGCTAAAAAAGAAAAGGAATAAGATCGAGGTAAATTTATTCAAACTGTTTTTTGAAGTAAATATAGGATATGTTGTTTAATACACATAAAAACTATAAAGTTCTTATGAAACAATTCTAAAACGTTTATTCAATATTTTTATTAATAAAAAAAGCCCCAATGAATTTCATTGGGGCTTTTCAAATATTAATTCAGGGGATTTTATTTTCCCAATATTTCATTTAAAGTTAAACTTGGTCTCATTGCATTACTAGTTAGATCATCACTAGGATAATAGTACCCATTGATATCTACTTTTTTGCCTTGAGCATCAATTAAATCTTTTAGAATTTTAGTTTCATTTTCTGCTAATTGCATTGCTATTTTGGAGAATTCATCTTTTAAAGATTGATCTTTGTCTTGTCTAGCCAGCCCTTGAGCCCAGTATAGAGCTAAATAAAAATGACTACCTCTGTTATCTAATTCATTGACCTTTCTAGATGGAGATTTGTCATTTCGTAAAAATTCTTCTGTCGCCTCATCTAATGTTTCCGAAAGTATTAATGCTTTTCTATTATCGAATTTTTCACCTAAATGTTCTAATGATACTGCAAGCGCTAAAAACTCTCCTAGAGAATCCCATCTTAAATGTCCTTCCTCTAAGAATTGTTGAATGTGTTTTGGAGCAGATCCACCTGCGCCAGTTTCAAATAAACCCCCACCATTCATTAAAGGAACTATGGATAACATCTTGGCACTGGTACCTAACTCTAAAATAGGGAAAAGATCTGTTAAATAATCTCTAAGAACATTTCCGCTTACAGAAATTGTGTCTTGTCCTGCTTTTACTCGTTTTAGGGTGTAATTGGTAGCTTCGAATGGAGGCATTATTTGAATATCAAGGCCTTCTGTATTTGCTTCAGCTAAATATTTATCTACCTTTTTAATTACTTCAGCATCATGGCTTCTATTTTCATCTAACCAAAATATAGCTGGCACTCCAGAGGCTTTAGCCCTAGATACAGCTAATTTTACCCAATCTTGAATAGGTGCATCTTTTACCTGACACATTCTCCAAATATCTCCTTCTTCTACAGCATGCTCAATAATTACTTCTCCTTTGGAATTCTTCACTTTTACCAATCCACTTGATGCAATTTCGAAAGTTTTGTCATGAGAACCATATTCTTCTGCCTTTTGTGCCATTAATCCAACATTGGGAACAGTTCCCATTTTTGTAGGGTCAAAAGCACCATTTTCTTTGCAAAAATCTATAGTAGCTTGGTAGATTCCAGCATAACTACTATCTGGTATAACAGCTTTTGTATCTTGAAGAGCACCTTTTGTGTTCCACATTTTTCCTGATGTCCTTATCATTGCAGGCATAGAAGCATCAATAATTACGTCACTAGGAACATGTAGATTAGTAATACCTTTATCTGAATTTACCATGGCTAGAGAAGGTCCATTTTTATAACCTTCACTTAGATCAGCTTCTATTTCTTTTTTCTTACTTTCTGGTAATTCTGAAAGTGCATTTAATAAATCTCCTAAACCACTATTAACATTCACACCAATTTTATTAAAGGTGTTGTTATGTTTTTCAAAAAGATCTTTAAAAAAGGTGCGTACAGCATGACCAAAGATTATAGGATCTGAAACCTTCATCATAGTTGCTTTCATATGTAATGAAAACAGTACGTCTTTTTCTTTAGCATCTACAATTTGATCATTCAAAAATGATATGAGTGCAGATTTGCTCATTACGGTAGCATCGATAATTTCTCCGTCCAGTACTTCTAAATTATCTTTTAAAATGCTAGTTTTTCCATTAGCATCTTCTAATTCTATAGATAAAACATCGGAATGATTTAGAGTTAAAGACTTTTCATTATGAAAGAAATCCCCAGAATCCATAGTCGCAACATGGGTTTTAGAGTTAGAATCCCATTTACCCATAGAGTGTGGATTTTCTTTTGCATAATTCTTCACAGCTTTCGGTGCTCTTCTGTCTGAATTACCTTCTCTAAGAACTGGATTTACAGCACTACCTTTAACCTTATTGTATTTTTGTTTAATATTCTTTTCTTCTTCATTTTTTGGTTCACCAGGATAATTAGGTAAATCAAATCCTTTTTCCTGAAGTTCTTTTATGGCAGCCTCTAATTGAGGTTCTGATGCACTTATATTTGGAAGCTTTATAATGTTAGCTTCAGGTTTTGTAACTAAATCTCCTAATTCTTTTAAAGCATCAGGCACTCTTTGGTCTTCAGGTAAATGATCTGAAAATGCAGAAAGTATTCGAGCAGCTAAAGAAATATCTTTTGCTTCAATCTCAATATTAGACGAATTAGTAAAAGTTCTGATTATAGGCAAAAAAGAGAAGGTTGCCAACATTGGAGCTTCATCTGTTTTAGTGTAAATTATTTTTGATCTCTGATTCATTTAAGTATTTATTTAAGAATAAACCGAGTTCAGTTATAAAATAAATTTCTGATAACTTAATAGGTCTATTAATTATTTATGGATTTCGAAAAAAATAGGATGTAAAATCCTAAGTCTCGCGAAGATACGTATTTTAGAATTTTTATCATAGGTGAGATTGCGCTAAAATAAAGGTTTTAGGGAAAATTTAGTATTAAAAAAGCCATTTCAATATACTTTGTATATTGAAATGGCTTCTAATGTAATAACGCTTTACCGCTAGATCATTTAAGATCATTTATAAGTTAATTAATAGAACTTATTTCGTGCGCTACTGCAAAACGACATAATTTACTCACAAACGCGCTTAAATTATATCAAAACCGGTCAAATCTTTCAAACTACTTTTGCTTAGCAAAATATGCGTTATATAGAAGATTAGAACCTATGTAAAGAAATCTTTACATCACTTTAATTAAAAAAGAAATCCTTTTGTCATTCCTTTAAATTAAAAGCACATATAAATTTACAATCAAATTTCGAGGAATTAAATATTTTTAACTATTTAGTTATCAACAGTTTGTGAGTTAAACTTATTAACATTTGTAAATAAATTTATTGACTTATTTATAAATAGCTAGAATTTTTCCATAAAAAAAGCCCCAATTAAAGGGCTTTTTAAATTAAAATATTATTGATTATTCTGTCACTGCTCTAAATGCATTTACACGACCTTTTCCAAAGAAAAGACTTTGACCGTTTCCATCTACTTTATCTGCTGAATTAATCATTTGTTTTGCAACTTCATGAGGACTCATTTGTCCACCGTTTTTAGCTATTATCAGTGCAGCAACTCCCGCTGCGTGTGGAGAAGCCATACTGGTACCAGCATTGTAATTAAAAGCGTCCACACCACTTGCAACACTAAATATCATATCCAATTGAGATACATCTCCATCACCACCTGGTGCTGCAAGGTCAATTAATGATCTACCATAAGTAGTATAACTAGCAGGAATATCTAAATTTGTATCTGGATTTAAAAATGGATGCCATCCTTCTGGAGCAGTAGCGGAAATTGTAATAACGTTGTTCATGCTACCTGGCAACTTAGTTTCCGATCCATTACCATCATAATTTACCCCATCGTTTCCAGCAGAAACAATGATGGTTACCCCTTTGTTGAAAGCATAATCTATTGCTCTTTGTTGCGCAAGGATAATCTCCTGAATAAATTTTGCAGGAATTTTAAATTCCACGCCATCAGCATCTGTCAGCTTACCGTTTTTGTTAAACGTAGCACCTAAGCTCATATTAACAACATCGGCATTGTTATTACCTGCATAAACTATACCCGCGTTTATAGAACTAAATGCACCACTACCAGTAAATTCAGATAAAACTTTTACAGCAACAAGTTCTGCTTCATAAGCAACTCCTATTACTCCAAAATTATTCTTATTTGCATTTATAGTTCCAGCAACGTGAGTTCCATGATTAGTAAATCTTCCTGGTCTTGTATAATAGGTTTCACCTGCTACAAAGGAAGCGGAAAGATCTTTGTTGAGAGTTTGTGCAAATTCAACATTATCCCTGTCTATACCTGAGTCAAGAACAAATACACTTGCTCCCTTACCGGTGAATCCCGCATTCCATGCCTCTGGAGCATCTATTGCATCCATACCCCATAAACGAATATATGCAGGTTCAGTATCACCTGCACTTGGACTTAAAGCTTCTGTTGAAGCATTCATGCTCGTAAGCTCATTTTCTGTAGATGGTATCCATTGAATTTCATAATCTGGAACAACAGATTGAATTTCTTTACTCTTCAAAGTCTTTTGCATAAAGTCCAAGTCATCAGATTGTACAATTGCAATTCCTATTTCAGGAATAGTTTTTACTATATTTCCTCCAGAGGCTTTTAGAAATTCTTCTGCACTTTTGGTTAATTCAGTGCTTTTGGTAATTACCATATAATTTTTAAATACAGGCTCTTGAAGGTCTGTATTTACTACATCTGTAGCGTTCTCTGTAGCTTCATCCTTTTCACAGGAGGTAAATAAAACTCCCATCGCGCAAAGAGACAACGCCAATTTTTTCAATTTCTTCATTTTTATTTTTTTTTAACGGTTAATGTCGCTGAATTTAATATAAAATTATGAGTCCTATTATTATTTAACACTCAACAATTGTTAAATAATGATATGAGTTAATCCTATATGTTATAAGGGTTAAGATTAGTTTTTATAGGTATAATATTATTCTATTTTTGATTATATAGCCAATTATGTTTGTTTTTATTAATAGAGGATAATATTGCCTTTATAATACTTAAAATTTTTAGAAAATTATAGAATTATTCAATGTATAAGGTTAGTGAAATAGAATAAAAATTAGAAAAGAGGTGATTTGGAAGTCAACTGGATATGGGTGGGTAAGTAATACGGAAGGCAAAGTAAATAATCTTTGTGGCAAATCCGGCTCAAGGTGTTTTAGAGGAACACGTTTTAAAAATAAAACTTTTGCTAATGAGGCGATCCTAGGGGTAGTAAATTGTTTAGCATAAAAAAAGCCCCAATTAAGGGGCTTTTTATTTTCTCAAGAGAAAAATAATTATCTTCTTCTCTGTTCTTTGATACGGGCTTTTTTACCTGTAAGACCTCTAAAGTAATAAATACGAGCTCTTCTAACGGCACCACGCTTATTAACTTCAATTTTCTGCAATGCAGGTAAGTTAACTGGGAATATACGTTCTACTCCAACTGTACCACTTATTTTTCTAATGGTAAAAGTTTTGGAAGAACCACTTCCTTTAACTTGAATAACTACACCTCTAAAAAACTGGGTACGAGTTTTAGCCCCTTCCTTAATTTCATAGTAGACAGTGATTGTATCACCTGCAGAATATTCAGGAAAATCTTTTTTAGTAACGAATTCGTCTTGAACGAATTTAATTAGGGATTCCATAATTAATATTTTTAATAAAGTCTAAATCAACATTCACGGATCTCGCCAGAGGTTAATATAGAAACGAGTGCAAAATTAGAAAATTTAAAACTATAAACAAGCAGAATTTTGAATTATTCCTCTCCTAATAAATCAGGACGTAATTTCTTAGTTCTTTCATAGGACTGATCTTCTCGCCATGATTCTATTTTTGGGAAATTTCCAGAGGTTAATATTTCTGGTACCTTCCAACCTTTGTAATCTGCAGGCCTCGTGTAGACTGGTGGTGCCAGCAAATCATCTTGAAAAGAATCTGTTAATGCTGAAGTTTCATTACCTAAAACTCCAGGAATTAGTCTAATAATAGAATCACAAACCACGGCAGCTGCTAATTCGCCACCAGATAATACATAATCTCCAATAGAGATCTCTTTCGTTACAAAGTGATCTCGTACTCTTTGATCTACACCTTTATAATGTCCACATAGTATAATAATATTACCTTTTAAGGAAAGAGCATTTGCCGTTCTTTGGTCAAATTTATCACCATCTGGCGTCATATATATCACTTCATCATAATCTCTTTGAGATTTTAAATTTGTAATACATTTATCTATTGGTTCAATCATCATTACCATTCCTGCGCCGCCGCCAAATTGATAGTCATCTATCTGTTTATAATTATCAGTTACATAGTCCCTAAGATTGTGTAAGTGTATCTCTACAAGGCCTTTTTCTATAGCTCGCTTTAAAATGGAAACCTCAAACGGACTTGTAAGAATATCGGGAACAACTGTTATAATATCTATGCGCATGCTAGTTAATTTTAAAAATGCAAAGATGCGAAATATGTATAAGCTAAAGCTTCTGAAGAAATCTTATTTATTTATCACTAGCTTTATTTCTTTCGTCTTGCAATAATCTACCAAGCCTTTGCTCCTTCACAAGAGACTTTGCTTTAAAAGCTTCAAATTCTTTCTCAGTCTCTATCAAATTATTTCTAGCCTCAGAGGTTTGCACATGACCTTTTTTGAACTGAAAAATAAAGAAAAGTAAGAATAGGATTAAGATCGCTACAATTCCCCACATTAATGCCATGTAAGTTCCTTTGCTAAAAGGCATTCCTAAAAACGTGATAGCGTCTTTTTCTGCAGTCACTGCTTTTAAATTGTCCTGAGTGCTTTCCAAATTTTTCTTTAACTGAATTACCTCCTTTTGCTGTTGATCTATAGTATTCTTTTGAGTTACAATTTCATTATTTATATTGGAAATAAAATTTGCAGTATTCTGTTTAAGTTTCACTAGATCGTTGTAGTCTACAACCTTGTAACCTTGATAATCATTAGATCCTTCAATAATTCTTGTAAATTCATCTTCCACAGGATTTTCGCTTTCTTCACTATCCTGAGCAGTTGCCGAAAATGTGAGAAAGAGGATCGCTAATCCTAATAATAATAGTTTATTCATTTTATTGTTTTTTGTTTGGTACTCCTAACAACGTTCTCAAAAAATAGTTATTGTTAAAATTATTAATTAATATAAATTAAGTCAGTTTCATTTCAACCAAATGACTCTTAATAAAAGAATAAATTTCCTTGAACTTTATCAAAATTTAAATTTATTTAGAATTCTAGTTATATAATCTTATTTCAAGGTAATTTATCTTAGCTATTATATCATTTTAATTATCATCATTTTTCCTTTCTTCCCTTTTTTCTTGTCTTAATTCCTTTTTTTCTTCTCTAGATAGTTCTTTTTCTTTAAAAGCATCTTTAAATTCAATATCATCATCTACCTCACCAGAAAAAGCCTTGATCCATGCATTCTCAAAAATATTGAATACTGTTGGCCATACTCCAGCCTCTACATTATTAAGGTCTCCTTCCAGCGGAACCTTTGTTGCCAAGGTATCTGTGCTTTGATTTTTTAGAATAAATTTAAAAAAGCCAACAAATCCTTCCCATAATACTCCTAATACACCATCTTCTTTTCCAATTAGTTTTGTGTCTGTAAGTAAAGGTTTTAAATAACCTTTCATATAACCATCAGCAATTGCAACTTCACTATAAAGTCCAAACGTTCCACTTTCAAAATCTATTCCCGCATAGGGTCTAGTGAAATTATTAAGTGCCGTAACATCTCCGCCTTCAATAGATAGGCTTAAATCCATATCTGGGATCTCTTTTACAAGATTCATTTTACCATCAAGTTTCATGCTCCCTTGACCAATGGTGATTCCAGTGGCAGTAACAGGGGAGGGGAGGGTTCTGTTAGCACCTACAACATTCCTTAAATTATCGGCAACCAACTCTACATTATTTATATAGAGATCTACATTGGGTTCTTTTTGCAATTCTACAAAAGCTACTTTGGCGTTGTGTGCCTCAAAATGGTTAATATCTATCGGAACAAGATCTGTTAATACCTTTGTCCAGTCATCTATATTTGCAGAGCCACCTTCTTCTTCGGGAATTTCTTCATTTTGGTCTTCAAAAATATAGATGATTTCTGGTTTATACATTATTATTTCACTTACTATCTTTCCTTTAAAAAGAGATTTCCATTCTATGGAGATATCATTAGATGGGAAATTAAGAAATGGTACTTGGGTATCTGCATTTACCCTATTTAAATACATGCCTTTTATTTCGTAGGCTCCTCTATATAATGAAACATCGATATCTTCTACCTGCCCGTAATACCCGGGAATTTCAGCTAAGGCTTCATTTACATGGTCTTTTAACCAATAGGGTAAATAAATTCTTGCCGCAATTAACAAAACCAAAATAATTAGTGGAGCGGTATAACGCTTCTTTTTGTAAGCTTTCCTTTTTTTCTTTTTTTCTGAAGTCATCTTGTCATCGTTGAATATGCAAATTACTTAAAATAATTAGCCTTAATAAGTCAAGTAGTTTATTGAGCTGAATGAGGATATTAAAGTATTATAAAAATAGATCAGAAATAAAAAAAAAGGTTCAGAAATTTCTGAACCTTTTTTAAATATACTGATATTCTGAGAATTATAAGAATGCTAGTAATAAGTAAATCGTCTAACTTTAGCAATGTATTTTGCCAATCTAATTACTTGATGGCTATATCCATATTCATTATCATACCAAATATATAGTACAATATTCTTTCCATCTTCAGTTACTATGGTTGCTTTACTATCATAAATTGAAGGAGCAGAAGAACCAACGATGTCTGAAGATACCAACTCATTATCTATAGAATATTTTATTTGCTCTACTAATTCACCTTCTAGAGCATATTTTTTTAGAATGGTATTTACGCCCTCTAGAGAGGTTGCAGCTTCTACTTCCAAATTCAATATTGCTAAAGATCCATTAGGAATAGGTACTCTAATTGCATTTGAAGTTAATTTTCCATCAAATATAGGTAAAGCTTTTGCTACGGCTTGCCCGGCTCCAGTTTCAGTAATTACCATATTTAAACCAGCAGCACGACCTCTTCTGTATTTACTATGCATATTATCTACCAAATTCTGGTCATTAGTATATGCGTGAATCGTTTCTAAATGACCATGCACAACACCTAAAGAATCTTGAATGGCCTTTAAAACTGGGGTTATAGCATTGGTAGTACAAGATGCTGCAGAGAATATAGAGATCTCATCTGGATTATGTTCTGTGTGATTAACCCCATGAACAATATTTGGAACTCCTTTTGCAGGTGCCGTAATTAAAACTTTACTAGCTCCATTAGAGGTTAAATGTCTTGCTAAATCATCCTGATCTCTAAATGCACCGGTATTGTCTATAATAAGTGCATCGTCAATCCCGTATACCGTATAATCTATTTCTTCTGGATTATTTGCTGAAATAATATGAACCGTAGTTCCATTAATTACTAAAGCGGAGTTTTCCTCATCTACGGAAACAGTTCCTGAAAAATCTCCATGAATAGAATCATTTCTTAAAAGAGAAGCTCTTTTTTCTAATATAGTAGCATTTACTTTACCACGAGTAACAATAGCTCTAAGCCTAAGTTGGCTACCAACTCCAGTTCTGGTCATTAATTCTCTGGCGACTAACCTACCAATCCTTCCAAATCCGTATAGAACTACGTCTTTTGGAGTGATATCTTGGTAATCTTTAGCGTCTTTTAATTTAGATGAAATAAAAGACTTTGCATTATTATAATCTACATCTTCTAAGTGATACTCATAAGTAAGTTTACCAATGTCTAATTTTGCTGGAGGAAGATCCAGATCTTTTATTGCCTGTGCTATTTCAACAGAATCAAAAATTGAGATGGGCTTTTCTACAAATGCACCTGCATATTCATGTAGGTTAAGAATGTCACTTACATTTCTATTGATAAGTTGATTTCTGAATAAAACCAATTCTATAGATTTGTCATACCATAGATCGCTTATTATTTTAATAAACTCCACAGAGGCACGTCTGCGGTCTGCTTGAAAAGCAAGTTCTTTTTCGTAAACTTCGTTAAATCCCATTTTTTATTTGAGTTATATTTTGTTTTAAAACGCTGCAAAAGTATATATTTCAAACGTTTTCGTGAAATATTTATATAAAAAATAACCTACTATAATTATTACAGTAGGTTATTGTTTCGTGTAGAATAAATTTACCTCCAGATATAGGTTAATTCCTTCCCATCTTTATTAACAAAAGTGACACTAATAGGCTCAGATGGGTTCTTTGAGTTTAAAACTCGCTTAACTTCATCTACATCATTAACTTTTTGATCATTAATTTTGGTAATGATAATTCCAATTAAGGCTTGAGATTGTTTGTCTCCCTTTAACGCCCTAGATATTTTCACCCCATTGGTGGTTTTATATTCTTTAAGATCCATTTTGGATGCATTGGTGATTTCTAAACCAATTTTCTCAATTGCAAAAGTTTCATATTTTGTTAATGTTACTGTGAGCTCACGTTCTGCTCCATCTCTTAATATTTTAACCTTCACCACATCTTTTGGTCTTTTAGAACCCAGATAACCTGTGAGATCGGCCATTTTTTTTATTTCAATATTATCTATTTGTCTTATTACATCTCCTTGTTTAATCCCAGCCAGAGAAGCTCCACTTCCAGATTCCACATAACCTACAATAACTCCCTGTGATGTTGTAAGTTCATATTCTTTAG
Organism: Gillisia sp. CAL575; assembly: GCF_000403785.1. Taxonomy (GTDB): domain Bacteria; phylum Bacteroidota; class Bacteroidia; order Flavobacteriales; family Flavobacteriaceae; genus Gillisia. Next base: position 89,760 of record NZ_APHJ01000024.1, on the reverse strand, counting down.
AAATATTTTGATTCACATCTATACCACTAATTCCCAAAATGCCTTGCTGAACATTTCCATATTCCATAATATCCTCTACGATTTTTCTGGCATTGTTAGAAGGAACAGCAAAACCATAACCAATATAACTACCCGTTTGAGAAGTGATAGCGGTATTAATTCCAATTAGTTCGCCATCTATATTTACAAGTGCACCACCACTATTTCCCGGGTTTATTGCAGCATCGGTTTGAATAAAGGATTGTGGGCTACCATCATAAATATTTAAATCTCTTGCTTTTGCACTTACAATTCCTGCAGTAACAGTAGAAGTTAGGTTAAAAGGATTCCCCACTGCCAAGACCCATTCGCCTAGTTTAACATTATTGGAATTTCCAAAAGGAATGTACTCTAGGTCTTCTTCATCTATTTTAATTAGAGCGATATCTGCTTTGGTATCTGTTCCAATTAGTTTTGCAACATAAGTTTTATTATTATTTAGAGTCACTTCAATTTCTCCAGCACCATCTATAACATGGTTATTGGTAATTATATAGCCATCTGGCGAAATTATGACACCAGAGCCTGCTCCTTGTAGAGCTTTACCGGTAGTTCCGCCTCGAGAATAATATTCCCAGACATTATTTGGCTTGTCGAAAACGGCAACATTTTTAACATGCACTACTGAATGAACTGTTTTTTCTGCAGCCTCAGTAAAGTCTGCATTTGTTCCGTAGATGTTTTTAGAACTGGAAACTGGAATAAACGAAGATATTTCTTGTTCTACTGGAGTGCGCTTATAAAAAGATTCATCTTCATGTATTATTAGTTTATAAGAGCCTAGAGTTAAAACTCCACCCAAAACGGAAACACTAAGTAATTTAATAAATTGTTTCATTTTTTACTTTATAATTTTAATTCTATAAAAAAACTAATCAATCTGCCATCAAATATTAGAAAGGTCTAAAAGCCTTGATATACAACGATTGTTTTTAAGTGATTGTTGTATATTTGTTTTATTCAAATCTGCATTCATGAATATTCCTTTTTACAAATTCCACGGTACAGGTAACGACTTTATAATGGTTGATAATCGTAATGATGTATTCTCCAAAAATAATACCAATCTTGTGCATGAACTGTGTCATCGTAGATTCGGAATTGGTGCTGATGGTTTGATCCTCTTAGAAAATTCTGAAATTGCTTCTGAAGACTTTAAGATGGTGTATTATAATTCTGATGGTAATCAAAGCAGTATGTGCGGTAATGGTGGCAGATGTTTGGTGGCATTTGCAAATCTCCTTGGAATCATCGATAAAAAAGCAAGTTTCAATGCAATAGATGGCCATCATGAAGCAACGATAGATGGAGATATTGTGAGTTTGAAGATGCAAGATGTTTTAGCAAAGGGAATAAATGAAGATGAATTGTTCTTAGATACCGGATCTCCACACCATATTCTATTTTCAGATGAAGTGGGAGATATCAATGTGAAACGAGATGGAGCAGCTATTAGATACTCAGAAAAATATGAATCTTGTGGGGGAACCAATGTGAACTTTGTTCAGCAAACAGATAAAGACACTTTTTTGGTAAGGACATATGAAAGAGGAGTAGAGGATGAAACCTATTCTTGTGGGACTGGTGTTACTGCGGTGGCGCTTGCTGTTAATGCAATAGGTAAAACAGATGCGAGTTTAATACATCTGGAAACCCCAGGAGGCAAGTTACAAGTTTCTTTTGAAAATGAAAACGGAGCTTATCACAATATCTGGCTTACCGGCCCAACTGCAAAAGTCTTTAAAGGAGAATTTGAATGTTAACTTTAAAAGGAGATAAGATATATTTAAGGGCGCTGGAGCCCGAAGATCTAGATTTTATTCTGGAGGTTGAAAACTCTGAAGATTTTTGGGAGATAAGTTCCACACGAGTACCTTATTCTCGATTTTTAATCAAAAAATATCTTCAAAATTCTCACCGTGATATTTTTGATGTAAAACAGCTTAGATTAATGATCTGTAGTAATGATAACACATCAATTGGATTAATAGATATTTTTGATCTGGAGCCTAAAGACAGAAGAGCTGCTTTGGGGATTCTTATAATAAATGATGAAAACCGCGGTAAGGGCTTTGGCGGGGAAGTTTTAAAATTGATTAGTAACTATTGTTTTACTCATTTAGGATTACATCAGGTGTATGCAAATGTTACTACAGATAATTTAGCCAGTGTCAAATTATTTGAAAAATGTGATTTTAAATCTATTGGCATTAAGAAAGACTGGGTTTTAGTAAATGGAAAATTTAAAGACGAAATACTCTACCAATTAATAAACAATGTATATTAAAAAAATTCTTTGGATTATCGCTCTTCTCGGGCTTATAGCATTAGGTATATTCAGTTACTCTGTTTATAATTCAATTTTCTCTCCGAATACTAAATTCGAAGGTAATACTTCAATAGTGTATATTCCATCTGGCGCAACCTATCAAAGTGCGATAGATAGTTTAAGACCCTTGCTTAAGGATCTATCATCATTTGATGTTGTAGCTCAAAAGAAGGGTTATGCTTCAAACGTAAAAGCAGGGAAATATATTCTGAAAAAGGGAATGAATAACAACGATCTGGTTAATGTTCTTAGAAGTCAGAACACACCAGTTTCTGTTGTGTTTAATAATCAAGAAAGACTAGAGGAGCTCGCTGGAAGAATTTCAGTTCAAATTGAAGCGGACAGCATTTCATTATTGGAAACCATGCAAGATGAGTCTTTTTTAAATGCTAATAATTTGAATAAAGAAGAGGCCTTAGGTTTATATATTCCTAATAAATATGAATTCTTTTGGAATACTTCTGCAGAGGGTTTTAGAGAGCGAATGCTTACAGAGCATAAAAGGTTTTGGAATCAGGATAGATTGGATAAAGCAAAGCAGATTGGTTTATCGCCAAATCAAGTTACAGTAGTGGCTTCAATCGTTCAAAAAGAAACTGCAAAGGTAGATGAGAGGCCAAAAGTTGCTGGTGTTTATATGAATAGATTTAATAACGGTTGGAAATTGGAAGCAGATCCAACTGTAATTTATTCGATAAAAGAAAAATCAGGGAATTTTGATACTATTATTAAAAGAGTGCTTTATAAAGATCTTAAGTTGGAGTCTCCTTATAACACTTATATGAATATCGCACTACCTCCAGGTCCTATTGCTATGCCTGATATTTCTTCTATAGATGCAGTTTTAAACTATGGGAAACATGAGTATTTTTATTTCGTGGCCGATGTAGAGAATTTTGGGTATCATAAATTTGCAGAAAATTTAGCTCAGCACAATAGAAACAAGCAAGCTTATGTGAGATGGATAAATAAACAGGGAGTTAGGAGGTAATAAGAATTACGAAGCTTCACGAATTTGAATTCCATCACTACTTCGCACATCCTATTAATTTATTTATGCTGCTGCTTAATCAGGCTTATAGAGAATTATTTTTTTAATTTTATTTCGATTATCAATACTCTGCCTGAAATGTTAAGCTAATATGGATACTAATGCATTCATTGTTGAGATATTTTTAGAGGTTAAGATATTATTACCTTAAATAAAACTTCTAATTTTTGAGAAATTACCAGCACTAAAAAATTTTTTATTCTACAGATTTTGTAAGTGTATATAATAGATATCCAATTTATAATTCAACCGCTATTTCCTTCTATTTGCAATTTCTGATGCTGATCCAAACAGGATTTCTATTTCTTTAATATTAGTAATGCTAATTGGGCCTTATTATTAAAAATCATGAATGATTTAATTTTTCATTACTATTTTAGAAAAAGAAAAAGCAGAAAATTATCATTCGATGAGGTAATAATTATTTTAGATTATGGGATTGAATTTTCCTTGAGACCTGTCAATTATAATTTTATTAAATGATACTTCCCAAATGGAGAATAAAGATGATAATTACTGAAAGCGATTAACTTGTTTAAAATCAATAGGTTAAAACTTTTATGAGGATTGAAATAAACTTATAATTTGTTTAACATACTGTATGTCAGATTATTAAAATTTGTTGTACATTTGCACGGCGAAATCGAGAAGGGTGTTAAAATTAATTTTAACACCAATTGCTTCTCAGAATCAAAACATTATGAAAAAGAAAGTTGCAAAATTTTCAATTCTACCTATTTTATCAGGTGCTATATTTTTTAGTTTTTCTACCAAGGAAGCTGCAAATTTAGATATATATGTCACCTCTTCCCTTGCACCATTAGAATACACAGTTCCCAACACAGAGGAAATGCCCGAAGAAACCTTAGAGGTTGTTAAGGTAACGCCTCAATTGGGGAAATCTTATGTTGGTTTTAAAGAAGCTTTGGGTTTTAAAGAATCTCGAGGTAACTATAAAACCATTAATCAATACGGTTACATGGGGAAATATCAATTTGGAAAAGGAACCTTAAGATTAATTGGAGTGTATGACACTCAATTGTTCTTAGATTCACCAGAATTACAAGAGGCTGCTTTTTATGCAAATGCTTCCAGAAATAAATGGATACTAAAACGGGATATTAAAAGATTTGTAGGAAAAAGAATAAATGGGATTCTTATTACAGAATCTGGAATTTTAGCTGCCGCGCATCTGGCAGGTCCTGGAAGTGTGAAAAAATATCTTAGAAGTTGGGGAGCAACAGCATTTAGCGATGCATTTGGAACTACACTTGGTTATTATATGAAGAAGTTTTCAGGATACGATACTTCTTTCGTTCAGCCAGAAAGAAAAGCGAAAGCAATTATAGCTGTTTCTTAAACATCTTTCTGAATTATAAACATAGTAGGCCTTTTATGAAGGTCTACTTTTGTTTTAGACCAGTCTAGAATAGACTTCGTTATGATATATTCTGATGAAAGCGTCAAATCACAAGCAATACAAAGTTTGGTAGCAGGATTCAATATTTGTATTAAATCCTCAAATAATTGATTATTTCTATAAGGAGTTTCAATAAACAGCTGCGCTTGATTTCTTTCTGAAGAGATTCTCTCCAATATTTTTAGTTCTTGTTTTCGCTCTTTCTTATCTATAGGTAGATACCCATTAAAAGTAAAACTTTGACCATTCATTCCACTACCCATCATAGCTAAAAGGATAGAGGAGGGGCCAACCAGAGGAATTACCTGAATTCCCATTTCATGTGCTAATTTTACTATCTCGGCACCTGGATCTGCAACTCCTGGACAGCCAGCTTCACTAAGTAAGCCAACATCTATTCCCTCTTTACAGGGATCTAAAAAAGTAGATAATATAGACACATCCGTATGCTTATTTAAAGTATTTAGCTTTAATGAGGATTGGGGTTTTTCTGGAAATACTTGTTTTATTGATCTTCTTGCCGTCTTTTCGTTCTCTACAATATAGTGATCTATTTTTCCGATTATAGCCCCAATAGAATCTGGAAGAACTTCAGAAATTTTGGATTCTCCCAAAGTGGCCGGAATTAAATATAATTTTCCTGAAAACTTAAAGATAGAAGTGCTCATAATAAAATTCAATTTTGGTTGGGCTAGTTTTTATCTTTCAATTTAGCAGCAATTATCTCGCAAGCTTCATCTAACATTCTGTAAACGTTTTTAAAACCTTCAGCTAAACCTTGATAAGGATCTGGGACATCCACATTTTCTCCAGGAAATATTTCATCCAAAATAAGTTTTACCTTCTTTTTGTCTTCTTCATTTCTAGCCAGAGAGATCACATCTGAATAGTTAAAGGTATCCATAACATAAATATGATGAAATCGGTCGAAATCCTGAACAGTAAATTGTCTGCCTCTTTGCGTAGTGATGTCTAATTTATGCTTTTTCGCAATTGCTATAGAGCGCGGATCTGGTAAGCCTCCTACATGATAATTTCCAGTACCTGCAGAGTCTATATAGACTTTTTCAGAATCTGTTTTAGACTTTAGAATTCCTTCGGCCAGTGGGGATCTACAGATATTTCCGAGACACACCATTAAAACGTTGGTTTTCATAAAATATAAATTATAGCGTAAGTTTTTTATTAAGGTCCTCTACAAACTTCTTGAATTGCTTATCTGTAGCAGCTAAATTGTCTACAGTTTTACATGCATGAAGTACAGTAGCGTGATCTCTCTTGCCAATTTGGCTTCCAATACTCGCTAGTGAAGCCTTTGTTAACTTCTTGGCAAAGAACATTGCAAGTTGTCTGGCTTGAACAATATGTCTCTTTCTTGTTTTAGACTGGAGTGTTTCTACATCCATTTGAAAATAATCACTAACGATCTTTTGTATATAATCTATAGAAACTTCTCGCTTGGTATTCTTAACATAGTTGTCTACGATCTTTGTAGCCAGCTCTAGCGTAATATCCTTTTTGTTAAAAGAAGAATGCGCGATTAATGATATGATTGCGCCTTCAAGTTCTCTAATATTGGTTTTTATATTATTTGCTAAGAATTCAATAATATCTTCTGGCATTTCCACACCGTCTCGATACAATTTATTTTTAATAATTGAAACACGAGTTTCAAAATCTGGATGTTGTAATTCTGCGGAAAGTCCCCATTTAAAACGAGATAATAAGCGTTGCTCAATATCTTGCATATCTACAGGTGCCTTGTCACTGGTTAAAATAACCTGCTTTCCGTTTTGATGTAGGTGGTTAAAAATGTGAAAGAACACATCTTGAGTTCCAGCTTTCCCAGATAATAACTGAATGTCATCTACGATTAAAACATCTATAATCTGATAGAAATGAATAAAATCGTTTCTATTATTCTTTTTAACAGATTCTATATATTGTTGTGTAAATTTCTCTGCAGAGATGTATAAAACAGTTTTTTCCGGATATTTATCTTTAATATCTACCCCAATAGCATGGGATAAATGCGTTTTTCCAAGGCCTACTCCTCCAAAGATCAATAAAGGATTAAATGATGTTCCTCCTGGTTTATTGGATACAGCTAAACCCGCAGAACGAGCTAGCCTGTTAGAATCACCTTCAAGAAAGTTTTCGAAACTATAATTTGGATTAAGCTGAGATTCAATCTTAACATTTCTAATCCCTGGAATAATAAAAGGATTTCTTAGCTCTGGATTTTTGTTTTTTATTGGTACATCTACTTCTTGAGAAGTCATATGGCTTCGTTGTGTGCTAGGTATTTTCTCTGTAAATGGAATTTTGTTCCCGTAGGTATTCTCCATTTTAATAACATATACCAGTTTTGCTTTTTCTCCAAGTTCTTTGGTTAAAGAAACTTTTAGAAGTTTTACATAGTGTTCCTCCAGCCATTCATAAAAGAATTTAGAGGGTACTTGTATGCTCAAGGCACAGTCTGTAAGTTTTACTGCTTGTATAGGTTCAAACCAAGTTTTATAAGCTTGGGGGGTGATGTTATCTTTGATAAAAGCTAGACAGCTATTCCAAACTGATTGCGCAGTTTTTGACATGCTTATTACTTGGTTATAAATTGGTTAGTAGATCGTTGAAAATCTGTTAAGCACAAATTAGGCTTTAACTTCTCGGAGAACAAATATGTGAACAAAATATCTAATAAAAAAACGCTTTCACCCTTGAATTTTAAGAAAATTTTATGCATACTTACTTCGTTTGTTGAATGTACAAAAACCTACCTAACTTATCCCGATAAAATCCTATGAAAAGTCATAATACTTATGTTAAAGTCAGATATGCAGAGACAGATCAAATGGGAGTGGTGCACCATGGGAATTATGCAGATTACCTTGAAATAGCACGACTGGCGTGGCTTGATGAATTAGGGGTCTCCTACAAATCTATGGAAAGGGAAGGGGTAATGTTGCCTGTATTTGAATTACATTTTAAATTTATTAGGTCGGCATTGTTTGATGATGAGCTTAAAATAGTAACAAAATTAATAAAAACTCCAAGTGTTAAAATTGAATTTGATTATGAAATCTATAATCAGCAAGGAGAGTTGCTAACAACTGCAAGTACAGTGTTAGTATTTATGGATTCACAGTCTAGAAAACCAATTAGATGCCCGGAATATATTTTAGATAAGTTGAAGGTTTAATGCTCTAGCTCTTTAATTTCGACTTTATAAACATTGGAAAATTTATCAAAAATCGCTTCAGATTCCTTTTTTCTTACTGAAATAAATATTTTACAGTCCAAAGCAAGTTGCTGATCTACTACATTAAGATTATGTTCCTTTATTATTCGCATGACTACATTCATTTCTGGATAATCAAATTGTAATAAATATAAATCATCTATAGTGCGTTTTAATATATTACTTTCTTCTAAGGCCATTTGTGCAGCGCTTCTGTAGGCATTTATTAATCCGCCTACTCCAAGTTTCACTCCACCAAAATAACGCACAACTACGATTAGAATATTAGTGACATCAAAAGATTGAATTTGGCCATAAATTGGCATTCCTGCAGAATTCGACGGTTCCCCATCATCATTAGCTCTAAACTGATGGTCTTGTTCATCTTTTCCCAACTGCCAAGCATAACACCAATGCCTTGCTTGATGGTGTTTCTTTTTAAGATTTTCAATATGTCTTTTTACTTCATCTTCAGATTTAATAGGAAAGGCATATCCGAAAAATTTGGAATTCCTATCCTTGAATATAACTTCTTCAGAAGCTTTGGTGATACTTTGATAAGTGTCTTTCACAATATTAAATTCAACTATTTGCAACCAAAAGAATACTGATGACCGCTAAAATGATCCCAATCCAGTTCTTAGGTATTAATTTTTCTTTGAATAATATAATTCCAAGAATAGTAGAAACCAAAACTATGGCAACATTATTTATAGTAAAGATTGTGGAACTCTCAAATCCGTTATTTCTAAGGGCCATTACTAGAAAGTAAATGGAGAAGAAATTGGGGATTCCAAGAGCGATACCTCCAATTATATTTCTAACAGTGATCTTTAATTTGCCGGTAATTCCTTGAAATATTAATACTAAAATCCCAATAGTACCTGCGACAGAAAATATTGTGGAAGAAAAAAGGGCAACGTCATTCTTGTTTACATATCCAGACTCTATAAATTTAATAAGAGTGTCTATAAGCCCGCTACCTATAAATACTAAGATAGGATAAAGGAGATTTTTTTTCTTGATAGCAATTCCTGATTTGGCTTTTATAGAGCTTAAATAAACCGCTATTAAAGCCAGAATAATCCCTAATATTTTTAAAATTCCTGTGCTCTCATTGAAATATAAGATTCCAAATAATACAGGAATCGCTACAGACATTTTTGTGGCTACAGAAACTACTGAAAGTCCGCTGCGCTGTGTTGTTATTGCTGCAAGATTAAAGACGATTATAAATAAAAGTCCTAATATTAAAGTGCCGTAAAACCAAGGCTTCGTTGGTATTTCCCTAATATTGGCATCCTCTACAAATCCAAAGTATCCAACTGAACACGCAATAAAATAATTAACGATGATCGCTTGGAGTGTATTAATTTCAAATCGTTTGAATAATTTAAAAACAACAAAAATAATGCTGGAGGAGAGAATACTTAGGAGTAGATATATCAAAATAATGCCTTGTTGGTAGTGAATAAATTAATTACATCTTCTCGGGCGGGTTCTAGGTTCCAAACATGTATTCCTAATGTTTCGGCAGCCTTGGTGTTCTCTAAAACATCATCAATAAATAGGCATTCTTCAGGTTTAAGTTGATGTTTGTTTAAAACGAATTCAAAAATATCCGAATTTGGCTTTCGTAGATTTATTTCATGAGATAAGTAAAATGCGTCAAAGCAAGATTTGAATTCTTCAAAAAACGGAACTTTCTCCTTGATCCAATCTATATGAATCTCATTAGTGTTACTTAAAAGTATTAGTTGGTAATTCTTTTCTTCTGAAAGTTTCTTGATGAATAGATATCTGTATTTTGGAAAATCCACCAATATGGAGTTCCAAGCATTAGTTATTCCTTCATGTGTTAAAGAAGAGAAATTATCTATGTAGGAATTTTTAAATGATTCTGAAGAGATAAGACCCATTTCATATTGCTGATTAATATGAAGCATGTCTTCGGGCAGCTCTTTAATATTCAACTTTTGGAGTTCTCTAAAAGTTGCAGGTTTATCTAGATTGATAAAAACATCTCCAAAATCGAATATAATTGTTTTAATCATTGGTGTAAATTCTTAAAATATCTCCTGTTTGAGTGTTCTTTTCTTTAAATGTTCCCGAGGGTAAGGGCGCTTTTGTCCCTTTTTTAAAATGAACATCTCCAGTAAATACTCGAGCCTCATCCCAAAGGCCAGAGTCTATAAATGACTGAATTGTTTTAGCCCCGCCTTCAATAATTATAGATTGAATGGCATATTTATATAATATGCTACAAATTTCTGCTGTAATCTCCTTGTTGAAATCGATGGGTTCAAAGATTAAATTTTCAGAAGAAGTTTTAGATTTTTCTTGTTTAGATACCTTATCACAAATAACAATGGTTTTAATACTTTCATCTAAAAGTGCAGAATCCCTTGGTAATCTTAAGCTCTTATCTATGAGTATTCTTACTGGATTTGAGCCTTTCCAAAGTCTTGTGTTCAAGTTAGGATTGTCCATAACGGCAGTATTTGTTCCTACTAAAATAGCGGCCTCTTCACCACGCCATTTGTGAACTAGTTGCTGGGAATATTTATTAGTGATCCAAACTGGTTCCCTGTTATGATTTTCTTCAGAATAAATTGGTGCTAGAAAGCCATCTGTGCTTTGTGCCCATTTTAAAATAATGTAGGGTCTATGGTTTTTATGAAATGTAAAAAATCGTTTATTTAAGGAGTTACATGCTGTATCGAGAATTCCCAAGATAACTTCACAGCCTGCATCCATCAATTTTTTAATGCCTTTACCAGAAACTGAAGGAAAAGGATCTATACTTCCAATTACAACTTTTTTAATTCCGCTTGCAATTATTAGATCGCTACAGGGTGGCGTTTTTCCATAATGGGAACAAGGCTCAAGACTTACATAGATCGTTGCCTTCTTTAGTAAGGATTTATCTTCGACAGAATTAATGGCATTTACCTCTGCATGAGGTTCTCCAGCTTTGCGATGCCAGCCTTCGCCAATTATTTTATTGTCGTGAACTATCACACTTCCAACCATCGGATTTGGATAGGTAGTTCCTAGTCCATTTTCAGCTAATTGTATGCACCTTTTTATATATTTTTCGTGTATCTTCACATCACAAAAATAGGATTAATTAGTAAGAATGTGCAGTTTTAAAATTCGTGAGATTCAACCTAAAGACAACCAGAGTGTTGCCAAGGTGGTGAGAAAAGTTTTAGTAGAAATGGGAGTGCCTAAAGTGGGCACGGCTTATGAGGATAAATCGTTGGACGATATGTTTGCTACCTACGATAAAGACCACATGCAATATTTTGTCGTAGAAGAAAAAGGGGAAATTATTGGTGGAGCTGGGATTGGTCCATTGATAAATGCGGATGAAAGCATTTCTGAACTTCAAAAAATGTATTTTTTACCAACGGCTCGAGGTAGAGGTATTGGAGCAGCAATGATGAACACTTGCTTGCATTACGCAAAAGCAGAGGGTTATAAACAATGTTACCTTGAAACTTTACCATATATGGAAGATGCCCGCCGGCTATACAATCGTTCAGGATTTAAATCTTTAGAGAAGCCAATGGGTGATACAGGACATTATAATTGTACCATGTGGATGCTCAAAGATCTAGATTAGATTAATAGGGTTTTCTATATTCTTAATTTAAAAAACGCTTCTGAGTATTGTTACTGCTAGACTATAAAAAGCAATTTACTATTGGGTTGAAAAATGAATATCCCGCAGAGGAGATCAATTCATTTTTCAATATTCTAATAGCGCACTATTTAAATGTGACTCGATTGGATTTAGCTTTAGATCCTAAAAAGGAATTATCTTCTGAGAAACTACCGCTTTTTGATAAGATCTTACTAAAGCTACAACAACATGAGCCAATACAGTATATAATAGGGGAAACTGAATTCTTTGGATTAAAATTCCACGTAGATAAAAATGTATTGATCCCAAGACCAGAGACAGAAGAATTGGTTTCTTGGATCCTCTCAGGCTTTACTGAAATTAATACTTCAGCTATAAATATATTGGACATTGGTACAGGTAGTGGTTGTATAGCAATTAGCCTAGCTAAGAATTTGCCGAATGCCAAGCTTACAGCTTTAGATATTTCTAATGAAGCTTTAGAAATAGCAACCAAAAATGCAGAAGCAAATGGGGTGGATGTGAAATTTGAAATTCATGACATTCTTCGTTTAGAAAAATTATCAGAACCTTTTGACATTATTGTTTCTAATCCACCATATGTTCGGGATCTGGAGAAAAATGAAATGAATAGGAATGTCCTAGAGAATGAACCAGAAGGAGCTTTGTATGTTCGGGATAATGATCCGCTTATTTTTTATAAAGCTATCACTAATCTCGCAAAAACCAGTTTAGTTAAAGGAGGGAGTTTGTATTTTGAGATCAATCAATATCTAGCCAAAGAGACTGAAAGCTTAATGCTAAAATCTGGATTCAAGACCACTCTTAAAAAAGACATTTTCGGAAATTACAGGATGTTAAAGGGAATAAAACAATAATATATAATTTTTAAATCCACTTCCAATTTGATAACTCATAATAATTATAAGAACAACTTGAAAAGTATTGCAGTATTTTGCGCCAGCAGTGATGGCGTAGATGCTGTTATTTTTGAAGAAGCTTACCATGTAGGAGAATATTTGGCTAAGAATAATATAAAATTGGTCTATGGTGGGAGCAAACTTGGATTAATGGGACAAGTTGCCAAAGGAATCCTAGATAACAAGGGTTCAGCAATTGGAGTGATCCCCGATTTTTTGAAGACAAAAGAAGTGGTGCATACCGGTTTAACAGAACTTATTACAACTAATAACATGCACGAGCGCAAGCTAAAAATGCATGATCTAAGTGAAGGGTTTATTGCATTACCTGGAGGATTTGGAACACTGGAAGAACTTTTTGAGATACTCACTTGGGGACAATTAGGATTGCATAAGCATCCTATTGGAATCTTAAATAGCAACAATTATTATGATGATCTTTTGGAGATGATGGATAAAATGGTTGCTAAAGGTTTACTGAAAAAATCTAATATGAATCTGGTTTTAGTAGCTAGTAATATTGAAGAATTAATAGATAAAATGAGACATTTTGAGCCAATGCCAGTGCCGAAATGGATGAATAAGAATCAGACATGATTTTGTATAATAAGTCTGGGATTAATATTATTTGATTGGTTGGTTTTGTGGTAGAATTACATTTAGCTAGTTAGATTCAAGCTTTTCGTCATGCTGAACTTGTTTCAGCATCCTAACAGGGTCGAAGAATTACCTTAAGTGATTTCAAGATGATGCGATTTAAGCTTGCTTTATCAGACTAATGGATATTTAGTGAAATGTTTTTATAGGCAGGCTGAGATTGACAAAGCATAAGTGTTTAGAAACTTCAAAAAGCTCAGTTTAGTCACGCAGCAATAAAATAATTAATGAAAATTACAAGACTCAATATTAGTTGTAAGAATATCGTAAAGCAGCAAGAATTTTACAAGGATGTTCTGGGTCTTGTAATACTTAATTCTACATTAAAATCTTTCGAATTACAACTTGGTTATACTATTTTGCATTTTCAGAAAGCTGAAAGTTTTACGCCTTATCATATAGCGTTTCATATTCCAGATAAAGAAGAAGAAAAGGCTTTAAAATGGTTGAAGAATAAAGTGAAAGTTTTGAAATATGAAGATTTAGAAATTATAGATTTTACGGGTTGGGATGCGAAATCTCTTTATTTTTATGATGCAGACATGAATATTATGGAATTTATTTCACGAAGAAATTTTAATGGTAAATCAGAAGAAAGCTTTTCTGAAAAAAGTATTTTGGGCATCAGTGAGATTGGCTTAGCAACTGAAGATATTCATGAAAAATATAAATTTCTAAGTACTAATATAGGCTTAGAGGTTTTTGAGGGAAATTTCGAAAAATTTTGTGCTATTGGAGATGATGAAGGATTGTTAATTATTATAAATAGCAAATTTAAAACCTGGTTCCCTACTGGTGATAAAGCCTATAATTCAGAATTTAAAATTCAATTAGAACATAACGAAAAGGAATATAATTTTCAATACAGAAGTCAAGAATTGGAGATGATAAAACCTTTGTCAAAATAATTATTCAGCATAATTTTTATAAATGACTACAGAAGTAAAGATCAAGCAGCTTAGGGATGAATTGGAGCAACATAATAACAAATATTATGTGTTGGATTCCCCAGAGATTAGTGACTTCGATTTTGATATGAAATTGAAAGAATTACAGGATCTAGAAGAGAAAAACCCTGAATTATTTGATTCTTCTTCACCTACGCAGCGTGTTGGTGGAGCCATTACTAAGAACTTTGAGACTGTAGTTCATGATTTTCCTATGCAATCTCTTTCCAACTCCTATTCAAAAGAGGAATTGGAAGAATGGGAAACCAGAGTTAAAAAAATGGTGGATGGGGATTTGGAATATGTATGTGAATTAAAATATGATGGTGCTTCTATAAGTTTGACTTATGAAAACGGAAAGTTAGCTCGTGCAGTTACTCGAGGAGATGGTTTTCAAGGGGATGATGTAACTAATAATATTAGGACTATAAGAACATTACCTTTAACTTTAACTGGGGATTTCCCAGACAAATTCGCCATTCGAGGAGAGATTGTTCTTCCTTTTGAAGGCTTTGCGAAAATAAATGCAGAGCGTGTGGAAATTGGGGAAGAACCTTTTTCTAACCCGAGAAATACTGCATCTGGAAGTTTGAAAATGCAAGATAGTGCTGAGGTTGCAAAAAGGCCTTTAGATTGTCTGCTTTATAGTCTGGTAGGTCGAGATTTGAATATTGAGTCTCAGTATGAAGGCTTGGAAAAAGCTAGAAGTTGGGGATTCAAAGTGCCCAAAGAAGCTAAGCTAACAAAAAACATAGATGAAGTTCTAAAATTTATTCAGTATTGGGATATACATAGACATGATCTTCCATATGAAACAGATGGAGTAGTAATAAAGGTGAATAATTTGCATCAACAAGATGAATTAGGAAGCACCGCGAAATCTCCACGTTGGGCAATCGCTTATAAGTTTAAAGCCGAACGGGAATCAACTATATTAAGAGAGATCACCTACCAAGTTGGGAGAACAGGAGCAATTACTCCGGTTGCAAATCTAGATCCTGTTCAGCTGGCTGGAACCATTGTGAAAAGAGCTTCACTACACAATGCAGATCAAATTCAGAAGTTGGATATTCGAGAAGGAGACACTGTTTTTGTTGAAAAAGGAGGCGAGATTATCCCTAAGATTATTGGGGTAGATTTTACTGAACGCGACCCAAATTCCGAAGAAACTCAATACATAAAGCAATGCCCGGAATGTGGGACAGATCTGGTAAGAGCGGAAGGTGAGGCACATCATTATTGCCCGAATGATAATGGCTGTTTTCCTCAGATAGTTGGGAGAATTCAGCATTACATCTCTAGAAAAGCGATGGATATTGAAGGTCTTGGAGGAGAAACAGTTGCCTTATTGGTAAAGGCTGGATTAATTCATAACTACGCCGATTTATATACACTGAAAAAAGAAGATGTTTTACCATTGGAACGAATGGCAGAGAAATCTGCAGATAACCTGATTCTTGGAATTGAAAAATCTAAAGAGATTTCGTTCGAGCGATTGTTGTTTGCGTTAGGAATTCGGTATGTTGGAGAAACTGTAGCTAAAAAACTGGCTAAGCATTATAAAAGTATTCAAAATTTAATGCTGGCCACAGTAGAAGATCTTATTAACGTAGATGAAATTGGACAGCGAATAGCGCAGAGTGTCACCGATTTTTTTGCTTCAGAAGAAAACAGAAACACTATTAATAGATTAATGGATTTTGGCTTGCAATTGGAAATATCTGCCGAGAAATTAGCCAATCAAACAGATATTTTACAAGCAAATACTTTTGTGATCTCCGGTGTATTCTCTAAAGTTTCTAGAACAGATCTTAAGAAACTGATAGAAGATAATGGGGGAAAGGTTTCCAGTTCTATTTCTGCAAAAACCGATTATCTGGTTGCAGGAGAAAATATGGGTCCTAGTAAATTAGCAAAAGCAGAAAAACTGGGGACACAGATTTTAAGTGAAGACGAGTTTCTTGAAAAATTGAATCCCTCATAAACCCAGGAAATATCCATCCCGACCGTTTTCGGGAGGCATAAAAATTTAAAGGGATTCTCAGAGCGGTTTAGGTTTGCCCGGTTTTCTAAACTTAGATGCCTATGCTCACTCCGCTGCTATCTATCTTATTCTCGTGATCTAGATAGAAATCTATACGGCCTAGATAAAGACCGTAGCAACCTACTTGATTGACCAATACTTTTTTGCCTTCAAGATTTTTAAGGATTGTGGGTTTATCTAGAAAAGTATGAGTATGTCCACCAATAATCAAATCTATATCTTTTGTTTGTGTAGCTAATAAGACATCGGATATTTTAGATTCATTTTTATATTCATAACCTAAATGAGATAAACAGATTACAAGATCACATTTCTGTTCTTGTTTTAAGATCCGGGTCATTTCTGTGGCAATCTCTACAGGATCTAAATATTTAGTTTCCTTATAAAGACTCTCGTTTACTAAACCCTTTAGTTCTACACCTACACCAAAAACACCAATTTTCACTCCATCTTTCATGAAGGTCTTAAAAGGAGAGGTTTGTCCATTTAAAATGGTATTACTAAAATCGTAATTGGAAGATATAAAATCAAACTCTGCATGAGGCATCTGCGATAGAAGTCCGCTCAGACCATTATCAAAATCATGATTCCCCAATGTTGCGGCATCATATTTCAATTTGCTCATAAGTTTAAACTCCAATTCACCTCCATAAAAATTAAAATATGGAGTTCCTTGAAAGATATCTCCGGCATCTAGAAGCAGTGTATTTGGGTTTTCAGCTCTAATTTGCTCCACTAATGTCGCTCTTCTAGCAACACCGCCCATATTAGGATTTCTAGGATCATTTGGTCCTAGAGGTTCTATATGGCTATGCACATCGTTGGTATGCAAAATGGTGATGTGCTTTTTGGCTTTTTCAGAAAAAGAAAGCGATAATCCGCCCAATCCTATAAAAGCTCCGGTTGCAGCTGTTTGCTGAATAAAATTTCTTCTTTTCATTTTTAGGGAATTTGGATGTATCGGTTATCTATTGAAGCTTTTAAAGTGTCTACTTTTTTAAAATGATCTATGATCGCATTTCTAAGCTTGTAATCTATTTTATAAAGGTTTATAGGATTTTTTAGAAATACCATATTATCTCCACCTTGTTGTAAATAATCTGAAGTTGCTACGAAATAGGTTTTTTCAGGCTTAATAGATTCTCCTTGAATATTTGCACTTATGGTTTTAAAATCTTTATCAACTTTTAATTCGAGTCCGCTAATAGGATGTGCCGTTTTTGCTTCTTCAAGATAGCTAATCATTTCAAGCATCTTTTCTCCAGAGATCTGTACCACTACGATCTCATTTTCAAACGGCATTAGCTGAAATCCTGTCCTTGATGTAACAGCTCCTTTCCCAATTCCAGACCTAATTCCTCCCTTATTTAAAAGAACCATATCTATTTTGTTCCCAGTGCGAGATGAGAAAATTGGATTAGCCTGTTCCATTACCAAATCTGCCATCATATTCCCTAAAGCAGTATTAAGCTTACCATCACTTTTACTTAAATTGCTAGGATTGAAGGCCAAAGTGCTATCTAAGGTGTTATTTAAATGAATTGCATAAGGCTTAATAAAGGCCTCAATTTCTGAATTTGCGGGAATTGTTTTATCTATTGAGATTCTTTTTCCAGTTATTCTTGAGGGAGAGGAGGTAATGTGAGCATTGTTCTTACAGGCAACTAAAGACAATAAAAGCAGTAAGATAGAGAAGAATCTAAAGGTCATTAATAAGGGTTTTATCGAGTGGCGCAAATATAAACAGATATTTGAAATGATATTTCTGGAAAACCCTTACTTTTAAAATCCTTAGTATTTTGTTAGACTATTTAATTATACTAGTTAAGCAAAGAAATTGAAGCAAATATTCCCCTCTTAATTTTTTAATAATTGCTATGCAGTTTAGAATAATAGATTCAATTGGCTTTTTAGCCTTATTGCTAGCTAGTATATATGCATTATTTGCTAATATATTTTGGCTAGATATTATGAGCCATATTGGGTATTTTATTTTTGCATTTTTATGGTTCATCCATAAGCGCAAATTTTATAATTTTTATTTCTACATGTTTCTAGGACTCACTTTAATTTCCTATTGTATTGGCTTGTTAAGTACATTTTGGGTATTTGGGGAGCTAATTTTGCTTCTTCAGGCAATAAGTTATCTACCTTTAATTATGGAGGCTACCAAACATTTCAGGTTGAAGAACATGAGCTATATT
Source organism: Gillisia sp. CAL575 (assembly GCF_000403785.1). GTDB lineage: Bacteria > Bacteroidota > Bacteroidia > Flavobacteriales > Flavobacteriaceae > Gillisia. The sequence continues at coordinate 71,262 of NZ_APHJ01000024.1, read as the reverse complement.
ATGCTGTTGTATTTATTTAGTATAATCGGATTAAATACTTATTTATTATTGCTGCATATTAATGAAATGAAAACTTATATCTCAGGCGATATAACTACCACGGTTTATACTTTTTATTACCTCAATCTTGGGGCATTAGGCTTTACTGCAATGGTGTATTATTTGAATTCTTTTTCTAAGAAATCTATGTTTTTTATATCCTTAGCAATAAGTATCATTTTTGCAAATGTGCTGCGAGATATGGGAGTTTTTTATTTTAAGGATATTAGTGTGGAGATTTCTGAAAGCATTATAAGAATGGGAAGTGCTTTGTTTCTAGTGCTCTTTTTTATTACTTCGGAAAAAAGTTTGAAACTAGATGATTTCACTTAAAGATTTTTTTATTTAAAATTATGCTAAAAGGCCTTAAATATGCTCTAGTTAACAGGAAAATTTCAAATTCTTATAGAGATTCATCAGTCCAATTTAAAATGCCTTTAAGTTCTGTGGCAATATTATTAAGCTCGACTAATATAAAGGCTGCAAAGAGTTTTTGAAAATAAAAAAAGAATTTAATCTGAAAGATTATAGTTTTCAGCTTCTGTTATTTAAAAAAAAGGAAGAGAGTTTTCCAGAATTTAACGGCTTAACTTTTGTTGAAGATGATCTGAATGTTTTAGGGAATTTCAATAATAAAGAATTGTTGGATTTTACCCAAAATCACATTGATTTACTTATTACTTTTGCTGAAGAAAATAGTTTGTTATTAAGACTTCTAACTGCAACATGTAATGCAAGTTTGAAAGTGGGAAATAATACGAAAAACGAGGACATTCTAGACGTGGTTATAAGGTCTGGAGATGAAGTGGAGCTATTTACTTCAGAATTGATAAAATTTTTAAAACAGTTTAAAAATAATAATGATGAATAAATTTATAGGTACCGGAGTTGCAATTATCACCCCTTTTAAAGAGGATTTTACGGTAGATGTAGAAGGACTTAAGAATTTGGTGAAAGATCAAATTAAAAATGAGATAGAATATATCGTAGTTCTTGGAACCACAGGTGAAAGTGCAACTTTAAGCGATTCTGAAAAGGAACTAGTTAAAAAGACCATTATAGAGGCTAACGACGGGGAACTTCCCTTAGTTTTGGGAATTGGAGGTAATAATACCGCAGCTTTGGTAAATGAGTTTCAAAATACAGATCTCGATGCCTTTGATGCGATTCTCTCTGTTTCTCCTTATTATAATAAGCCATCTCAAGAAGGGATTTATCAACATTATAAAGCCTTGGCAGCGGTTTCATCTAAACCTATAATAATATATAATGTTCCTGGAAGAACAGCTTCTAATATTTTACCTGAAACTATTAAAAGATTAGCAACAGATTTCACGAACATAATAGGAGTTAAAGAAGCGGCAGGAGATATTGTACAGGCAATGAAAATCATTTCTATAGTTCCAAAAGGTTTTCTTGTGATTTCTGGCGACGATATGATCACCTTGCCAATGGTACTAGCTGGAGGTCACGGAGTGATATCTGTGATTGGTCAAGGTTTGCCTAAAGAATTTTCCCAAATGGTGCGTTTAGGCTTGGACGGGAAGGTGAAAGAGGCTTATAAGTTGCATTATAAAATAGCACCTTCTATAGATTTGATCTTTGCTGAAGGCAATCCTGCTGGAATTAAATCGTTATTAGAAGCTAAGAATGCTTGTAAGCCAGTAGTTCGTTTACCGCTAGTGAAAGTTTCAGATAAGTTGAAGCAGGAATTACAAACATTCGTAGATCGGTATTAATCCCTCATTTAGGGATTTATTGTTAGAGACTTGTCATGATAACCTTCGAATCATTTGTCTCGAAATTTTTAAATGACATATCGCCCGAAGCATAAAGATATATCACGTAGATCTGCTCTGGGATTTTTGATTAATTGGGCAGTACTATTTGCTAGGTTTTAAGTTTTTTAATATCATAGAAAAGAGTACTTTTGCCAGATGTTTTTACAAAGGATGAAAAAAGGTTTATTATTATTGGGTGTGTTTTTAATGCTGGCGTCTTGCAGTGAATACCAAAAGGTACTAAAGAGCGACGATGCGGGTAAAAAATACACATTAGCAGAAGAGCTTTATAATCAGGCTATTGTAGAAAACAGTAAGTCTACATTTAGAAAAGCACTTCGTATTTTCGAACAGATAGTTCCACAATATAGAGGGAAGCCTCAAGGTGAAAAATTAACCTTTTTGTATGCAGATACTTATTATCAATTAGGCGATAGTCAATTAGCTGCATATCAATTTGAACGTTTTGTTGCATCCTATCCGAATAGTGATAAGGCAGAAGAAGCTGCTTATAAAAGCGCCAAAAGTTATTACGCCGATTCTCCCAGATTTGATTTAGACCAAGCGGAGACAGTTAAGGCAATTGGAGAATTACAAAAATATATAGATAAATATCCTAACGGTGAGTTTTTAGATCAAGCTAATGGGTACGTGGCCGAGTTGCGTATTAAGCTAGAAAAGAAAGCTTATAATATTGCTAAACAATATCACCACACCGAGAATTATAAGTCGGCTATTGTAGCATTTAATAATTTTATTACAGATTATCCTGGTTCTCCTTTTAGAGAAGCGGCCTTTTATTTTAGGTTCGATTCTGCTTACGAACTAGCAATAAACAGTTACGAGGTTCTAATGCAAGAAAGATTGAATGCAGCAAAAGGCTTTTACAGTAACTATAATAAATACTATCCTGAAGGGAGTGAGTATTACGAAATGATACAAGCAAACAATAAGGACTTAGAATCGAGATTACAAAATTTTTAATAAGACAGATGATGGATTTAAAAAAGATTAATGCGCCAATTAATACTACTACAATTGACAAGAATTTAGTAGATGCTCCAACAGGTAATATTTATGAAGCTATTTCTGTGATCGCAAAAAGAGCAACTCAAATTAACTCTGAGATCAAAAAAGAGCTTTTGGAGAAATTGGACGAATTTGCTACATATAACGATAGCCTTGATGAGGTATTTGAAAATAAAGAGCAAATTGAAGTGTCTAAATTCTACGAAAAATTGCCTAAACCACATTCTTTGGCAGTTCAAGAATGGTTAGATGATAAAATTTACTACAGAGATACTACTGAATCTTCTGAAGCATAAGTAAAGATGGGAGTGCTAGAAGGCAAGAAAATACTGTTGGGAATAACTGCCGGTATCGCTGCCTATAAGACAGCCTCTTTGGTAAGACTATTTATAAAAGCCGGAGCTCAGGTTAAAGTTGTTTTGACCCCTTCGGCTAAAGATTTTATTACTCCACTTACATTATCCACACTTTCCAAAAATGAGGTAATTTCTAACTTCACATCAGATGAAGATGAGAATGCCACATGGAACAATCACGTAGAACTCGGCCTTTGGGCCGATTTTATGCTTATAGCCCCTGCTACAGCCAATACTTTATCTAAAATGGCTTCAGGGAACAGCGATAATATTTTACTAGCAACATATCTTTCGGCTAAATGTCCTGTATATTTTGCTCCAGCTATGGATTTGGATATGTACTTGCATCCTTCAACCAAAAGTAGTTTAGATACTTTACAATCTTATAAGAACATTTTGATTCCGCCAGAATCTGGAGAACTTGCCAGCGGTTTGGTGGGAGAAGGTAGAATGGCAGAACCGGAAAATATAGTTTCTTTTTTGGAAAAAGATCTTTTATCGCAATTACCGCTTCGGAATAAAAAAATACTTATTACTGCAGGACCAACTTATGAAGCTATAGATCCTGTGAGATTTATAGGAAATCATTCCAGTGGGAAAATGGGCTTCGAGCTTGCTAAGGGAGCTGCAAGATTAGGAGCACAAGTGATTCTTATAACTGGGCCTACTTATTTACAATTGGAGTCTTCCAGCATTCAACTTATTCGAGTTACGAGCGCACAAGAAATGTACGATGCAGCACATGCTCATTTCGTACATCAAGATGTTGTGATTGCGGCAGCAGCAGTTTCAGATTATAAGCCCAAAGAGGTAGTAAATCAAAAAATAAAAAAGAAAGAATCTAATTTTAACATCGAGTTAATTCCAACTCAAGATATATTAGCATCTTTAGGTAAAATTAAAGAACACCAAAAACTAATTGGTTTTGCTTTAGAAACTAATAATGAAGTGGAGAATGCAAAATCTAAATTAGAAAGGAAGAATTTAGATTTTATAGTGCTCAACTCTCTTCAAGATAAAGGTGCTGGTTTTAAAAAAGATACCAATAAGATTAGTATAATCTCCAAAACAGAAATTAAAAATTACGAGTTGAAGTCTAAAACAGAAGTTGCACAGGATATATTAAAGGAAGTTATATCTTTATTCCATGAGTAAAATAATTTTGATATTTTGTTTGTTCTTTTGTGTTTCGGTTATAAGCGCACAGGAACTTAATTGTGAGGTAATTATAAATGCAGACCAGACTGGGCAAAGCAACTTAACGGTTTTTAAAACCTTGCAAACTTCCTTGTCAGAATTCGTAAATAAAACAACTTGGACTGGGTCTACATATCAAAATCAGGAACGAATTAATTGTAGTATTTTTATTAATATCGTTAATTTTGATAATGAAACTTTTACCGGAACTATCCAAGTTCAATCTTCAAGGCCAGTTTTTGGATCTTCCTTGATTTCTCCGGTTTTCAATTTTAATGATGAGCAATTCACTTTTAATTACAGGGAATTCGAACCATTAAATTATAGCGAGAACGCTTATTCTTCTAACCTTGTTTCTGTGATCTCTTATTATGTATATACCATTTTAGGTTTAGATGCAGATACTTTTGAATTAGAAGGTGGAACTCCTTTTTATGAAGAAGCAAATAGAATAGTTACCACCGCACAACAAGGAAATTCTGCAGGATGGAAGGGATCTGATGGAACTCGCTCTAGATATAGATTAAATGCAGATCTTTTGTCTAATGCATTTCTAGGTTATAGAACAACATTGTATCAATACCATAGATTAGGTTTAGATGTTATGCACAAAGATATTCCGAAAGGAAAACAAGCTATAACATCTTCTATCTTAAATTTAAAAAAGATGAGTGAGAGCAGGCCAAACTCCTTATTAATGAGAGTTTTCTTTGATGCTAAAGCTCAGGAAATTGAACAGGTTTTTAGCGGAGGACCAAGTGTTCCGGTTACTGAATTAAAAGAGGCTTTGAACAGAATAGCTCCTTTATATGCAGAAAATTGGAGCAAGCTTCAATTCTAGCAATTTCCTTTTTGATTCCGAAGAAATTCTCCCGTATCTTTAGCTTCAAAATTATTACACCTTGCTTACCGAATTATCTATAAAAAACTACGCTCTAATTGAAGATATAAAAATCAATCTTCAGCAGGGCTTTACCATAATTACCGGAGAAACCGGTGCTGGAAAATCCATAATGCTAGGGGCTTTAGGCCTTTTATTAGGAAAAAGGGCAGATTACAGCGCCATAAGAAATGCAAAGAATAAGTGCATTATCGAAGGTGTGTTTGACATTTCCAATTACTCCTTAAAAAGGTTTTTTGAAACCGAAGATTTAGATTTTGAGGAGCATACTATCATTAGAAGAGAAATTTTAGCTTCAGGTAAATCACGGGCTTTCATAAATGATACTCCTGTTACCTTACCAGTTCTTGTTAAATTGGGTGACTTTTTAATTGATATTCATGGGCAACACCAAACCTTAAGCTTAGGAGAAAATCAATACCAATTTCAGGTGTTGGATACATTATCTAAAAATCAGGAGATCCTTCAGAAATATAAAAAAGGATTAAAGGATCATAAAAAACTACAACAGCAATTAAGTATTTTAAAAGAAGATCAATCTCAAGCCTTAAAAGAGCATGATTACAATCTTTTTTTGCTTAACGAACTACAAGAAGCTAAACTTAAAGCGGGAGAGCAAGAGGAGTTGGAAGAGCGTTATGAAGAGCTTAGTAATGTTGAAACTCTTACAGAACATTTAAGTTCTGCGATCAACCAGATTCAGCAGGAAGAAGTTGGAAGTTTGTTTGGGCTTAAAGAGATAAAAACAGATCTTTCTAAGATCTCTAAATTTTCAACAAACTATGCTGCGCTTCAAGAGAGAATTGAGAGTGTAATTATAGAACTTGATGATGTTGCGCAAGAATTGGAGAATTCCTTGGAGCGCGTAGAAGCGAATCCTGAAGAATTAGATCAAGTAAATGCGAAATTGCAACTTATTTATAATTTGCAAAAGAAGCATGCAGCCGGTAGTGTAGAGGAATTAATAGAGATCAAGAATACTCTAAATGATAAAGTAGCACTAACAGAAAATGCAGACGCCGATCTTGAAAAGTTACAGCAAGAGCTATTGAGAAGCAGAAAGGAATTGGAAAGTATTTCTTTTGAGATATATAATAAGCGTAAAAAAATCATTCCAAGTTTCGTGCAAACTGTAGAGAAAATAGTTGGTGAGCTAGGAATGCCGAATGCAAGATTAAAAATTGAGCTTAGCCAACAATCAGAATTTTTCGCCAATGGGCAGGATATTTTAAACTGGTATTTGTCTGCAAATAAAGGGGGGGATTTTAATGAGCTTAAAAAAGCAGCTTCTGGAGGTGAATTATCACGTATTATGTTAGCAGTAAAAAGTATTCTTGCTACACAAAGCAAGTTGCCAACCATCGTATTTGATGAAATAGATACTGGGGTTTCGGGAGATATTGCTCAAAAGATGGGAGATATTCTTCAAAAAATGGGTTTGAGTATGCAAGTAATTGCGATCACTCATTTACCACAGATAGCAGGTAAAGGAAGTAAGCATTTTAAAATTTTCAAGGAAGACATTGGCGAAACTACCGTGACAAAAATTGAAGAGCTAGCAACAGAAGATAGAATAGTAGAGCTTGCAATGATGCTCGGCGGAAACACTAAAAGTGAATCGGCGATGGCGCATGCAAAAGCCCTGCTCAATTAATCCCTCATTAAGGGCTTAATTACGCGAGGCTTGCATTGAATCTGGTTAAAGTATTTTCCAATTCAAAGCTCGTGGGCTTACCCCGAGGTTCTTGATTTGAAGTTTATTATATTTGCCAGCTAATACAACCAAAAAAAACAACTTATATGTCATACAATCTACTTAAAGGGAAAAGAGGAATTATTTTTGGAGCTTTAGATGAAAATTCTATCGCTTGGAAAACTGCAGAACGCGTTCATGAAGAAGGTGGAAGTTTTGTTCTTACCAATGCACCAATCGCAATGAGAATGGGAAGCATCAATCAGCTTGCTGAAAAAACAAATTCCCAAATTATCCCTGCAGATGCTACGAAAGTAGAAGATCTTGAAAATTTAGTAGATAAAGCTCAAGAGATTCTTGGCGGGAAATTAGATTTTGTATTGCATTCTATAGGAATGTCTGTAAACGTGAGAAAAGGTAATCACTATACAGATATGAATTATGATTATACAACCAAAGGTTGGGATGTTTCTGCGGTTTCTTTCCATAAAACCATGCAAGCTCTTTACAAAAAAGATGCGATGAATGAGTGGGGAAGTATTGTGGCATTAACATATATGGCAGCACAACGAGTGTTCCCAGATTACAATGACATGGCAGATAATAAAGCGTATTTAGAATCTATTGCTCGTAGTTTTGGATATTTCTTCGGAAAAGATAAAAAGGTAAGAGTAAATACTATTTCTCAATCTCCAACGCCAACTACTGCTGGACAAGGAGTAAAAGGATTTGACGGATTTATAGCTTATGCAGATAAAATGTCTCCACTTGGAAATGCAACTGCTATGGATTGTGCAAATTATACTATTTCTTTATTTTCTGATCTTACAAAAAGAGTAACACTTCAAAATCTTTATAATGATGGTGGATTTTCAAATATGGGAGTTAGCCAGCAAGTAATGGATACTTTTATGAAAGATATGGAGTAATATCCATGGAAAATATAAAGAATTTAGCCCCGAATATCGGGGCTTAGTTTTATCTTAAAAAATCTAAATTTTTATTAGAAATGCTATTAGAATATTCTTTTATAATCCCTGTTTTCAATAGGCCAGATGAGATCCGAGAATTATTGGTGAGCTTGAAAGAATTGGATTTTAATGGCAGCTTTGAAATAGTAATTGTGGAAGATGGTTCTACTATTTCTTCAGAAGAAATTATTAAGGAGTTTGAAGATAGTCTGAATATCAGTTATTATTACAAAGAGAATACTGGGCCAGGAGATTCTAGAAATTATGGAATGAAACTGGCTAAAGGAAACTACTTCCTTATTCTGGATTCAGATGTAATACTTCCTCCAAATTATTTACAAGAAGTAGATTCTTTTTTAACTTCTAATTATTACGATTGTTTTGGTGGTCCAGATTCGGCACACGAAAGTTTTACAGATCTTCAAAAAGCGATTAACTATTCGATGACTTCCTTATTAACCACAGGAGGAATTCGCGGAAACAAGCAAGCTGTTAATAAATTTCAGCCACGAAGTTTTAATATGGGTTTGTCTAAAACAGCCTTTTTAGAATCTGGAGGTTTCGGACTGATCCATCCAGGTGAAGATCCAGATCTGGCATTGCGATTACTTAAAGTAGGTTTTCAAACTATACTTATTCCAAATGCAGTAGTTTTTCATAAACGCAGAATAGATTGGAATAAATTCTATACTCAAGTAAATAAATTTGGAATGGTGCGTCCAATTTTAAATTCCTGGCATCCTGAATCTGCTAAAATCACTTTTTGGTTTCCTTCTTTATTTATTGCAGGATTTGTATTTGCACTAATTATATGGTTGCTAGGAGCTTCGTTTTTAATATGGCTTTATTTGCTCTATTTTTTAATAATTGGAATAGATGCGGGAATAAAAAATAAAAGTGTTTATATTGGAATTGCTGCAATAATAGCAACATTTATACAGTTCCTAGGATATGGTGTAGGCTATTTAAACTCTATATGGAAACTGAAATTTTTAAAAATGCAACCTCAGGAAGCATTTCCTAAGCTATTTTTTACAAATGAAAACTAAATTGAAAGAAAGAAAACCATGGATTAAAAGAGGGCCTCTAAAGACTTTCTCATTTTTTCTTGGATTTTCCGCGGTGATATGGGTAGTTGTCCAATTTTCAAAGGAATACACCGAGGTATTAGAAATGCCTATTATTTACACCAATCTTCCAAAGGATAAAATCTTGGTAGGAGATACTCCCAGAACGTTAGATCTAAGGATTCGTGATCGCGGTTTTTATATTGCCTGGAACAGAGTTTTTCCTCAAAAAATAACCATAGATATTAGTGATGCCACTGAGGATGGAAAGTCACTTTTCTATGATCTTGAACAACAAAAGACTGCTATTTTATCACAGTTAAATCTTGATTATGAAAAAGTTGTTTTTCTTCAGAAGAATGTAAAAATAAACTTTGAACAAAGAGCGGTTAAAAAAATTGTTGTTTTATCTACTATAGATCTCAGTTTTTCTGTGGGTTATTCAGCATTAGAAGAGATAAAGCTACAACCAGATTCTGTGATGGTGAGTGGTTCTGCTAACATTTTAGATACGCTTAGATCAATAAATACGAAACCTTTAAAGATCAATAATATTAGCAATGATGTGCAAGGGAAAGTTCAATTGGAGACAGGTAATATTAAAGATGTTTCATTTTATCAAGAGGAGGTAAATTACTCGGTTAGGACTGAAAAATTTACTGAAGGCAAAGTGGAGATTCCAATAAAATTACTAAATGTACCAGAGGGAACTAATGTGGTAATCTTTCCCAAAGATGTTGTTATTTATTATCAGGTGAGCTTAAAGGACTTTGAAAAAATTGATACCTCTTCCTTTGTAGTTGCTGTAGATTTTAAAAATTCACACGACAGTGATGGATTTTTAATTGCACAAATTATAGAAGAACCAACACAAGTAAACAATATTAGGCTTAACGAGAAGAAAATTCAATTTGTAATTAAACGATGAGGATAGTAGGACTTACCGGAGGAATAGGTAGTGGGAAAACTACAGTAGCCAGCTTTCTTAAAGAATTAAAAGTGCCTATTTATATTGCAGATGATGCTGGGAAGTATTTAATGAATACCAACTCGGAAGTTAAAGCTAAGATTGTTTCATTGTTTGGGGAACAAGCTTATAACGATGGACATTTAGATAGAAAATATATAGCAGATAAGGTATTTAATTCCCCAGAAAAACTTCAGCAATTAAATGAAATCGTGCATCCAGCAGTGGCTAGAGATTTTATTAAATGGAAGAATAAGCAAGACAGCTCTTATGTGCTTTATGAAGCTGCTATTCTATTTGAATCTGGAGGTTATAAAAATTGTGATCTTGTGATTTTAGTTACCGCTCCACTAGAAGATCGAATAAAAAGATTGCAGGCTCGAGATAAAAGTACCCTGGAAGAAATTGAAGCAAGAATGAAGCATCAATGGAGCGATGAAGAAAAAAGAAAATTATCTAATTTCGAAATTTTCAATAAAAATCTTTCATCTACAAAAGAGCAGGTGCGAAATCTTCACGAAATTCTGATAAACACTGATAAAAATTAGCCACTGTTTTGTTAACGTTTGGTTAAACTGGTGAGCCTCTAAATGTTAAAATCTTATTTTTGAGGCATGAATAAACGATTATTCTTCCTCCTCGTTATACTGATGAGCTTATCGCTCATTGGGATAATTTTCGTACAAGGATATTGGATAAAAAGTACTGTAGATGATAAGGAAGAGCAGTTTTCTTATAATGCTAAACAAGTTCTTATAAATGTTTCCAAAGATCTTCAAAACAAGGAGTTAGAAGCATTTTGGTTTAATTTTGATTTTGAAGATAGCACTTCTCTAAAATTGAATAGTGTAAATCTTGAAAAATATTTCGGTTTAAATGAGTTTGGACAGGATTCAAATAGCGATTACAATAAGTCATTAGAAGATAATCATAAAGAGTCTTCAGATTTTTTGGTCTCTACTTCAGATAGTATAGAACTTGCTTCAATTATAAATAATAGGGTAAACGATTTTTTGAATAAAGATCAGGTTTCTGGAATTATATCTCCCGAGGAACGTTTGGATCGCTTAATGAGAATGGAAGAGGTAGAAAAAGACATGTTAAGTGCCTATATTTCTGAATTTACTTCTAAAATTCCAATTCATAAAAGGCTATCTAAGCCAGAGCTGGAAGCAACGATAAAAGAAGAATTAAAGAATTATAATTTAAAATCGGCTTTTGAATATGGAGTTTATGCCAATTCACTCGCCACCAAAGTTCATTCAGACAATTTTGTAATCGATTCCCCTGGAATTTATTCGGTTCCATTATTTCTAGATATTTCGGGAAAGAGTAATTATCAGCTTCTGGTTAATTTTACTGAGAAGAAAGAGGTTGTGCTTTCTTCAGTAATTCTTATGGCTGCTTTATCCATAATATTTACTCTCATTATTGTGATCGCTTACTCTAGTGCTTTGTCACAATTAATTAAGCAAAGACAGATCTCGCAGATCAAGACGGATTTTATAAATAATATGACGCATGAGTTTAAAACTCCTATAGCTACCATCAATTTAGCGCTAGATGCAATTAAGAATCCAAAGGTTTCAGGTGATCAAAGTAAGGTCACGAGATATCTGCAAATGATTAGAGAAGAAAATAAGAGAATGCACGCACAGGTTGAAAATGTTCTGCAGATCTCTAAGTTAGAGAAGAATGAGTTAGATCTTAAAAAGGAGCGATTACAGCTTCATGATCTAGTAGAAGATGCGTTAACGCATGTAGAATTGATAGTTGAGGACAGGAACGGTTATATTAAAAATCATTTTGGAGCACTGAAATCTTCAGTTTTAGGAAATGAAGATCATTTAACAAATGTGATCGTAAATATCTTAGATAATGCTATAAAATACTCTATTGAGGAACCTAAAATTGATATTTATACAGAAAACGTTAGAAATTCCATAATTTTGAAGATCAGAGATCAAGGTTCTGGAATGAGTAAAGCAGTTCAGAAGAAAATATTCGAGAAATTTTACCGGGAACATACCGGAGATATACATAATGTAAAAGGTCATGGTTTGGGTCTTGCATATGTAAAAAGAATCCTCGACGACCATCACGCTACCATTCATGTGGAGAGTGAACGTGGAAGAGGAAGTACATTTATAATTAAATTACCATTAATAACATAATATATGGAAACTGAAAACAAGAAAATTTTATTAGTTGAGGATGATCCAAATTTTGGAACTGTGCTAAAAGATTATTTAGCAATGAACGACTATGAGGTGACTCATGCTAAAAATGGAATGGAAGGTTTTGAAAAGTTTAAGAAAGACGATTTCGATCTTTGTATCCTAGATGTAATGATGCCGTATAAAGACGGCTTTACTCTTGCAAAAGAAATTAGGGACAAAAATGAAGATGTGCCAATTATTTTTCTAACTGCAAAAGCAATGAAGGAAGATGTATTAAAAGGATACAAAGTAGGAGCAGATGATTACTTAAACAAACCTTTTGATAGTGAAGTTCTTCTAATGAAAATTAAAGCTATTATGCAGCGTAAAGCTACAGATAGCGTTGCAGATAGTAAACAATTTGAATTCCAGATTGGTGGCTTACACTTGAACTCTAAGTTAAGATTCTTGACTTACAAAGACAAAGAGCCTATAAAATTATCTCCAAAAGAGAACGAATTATTAAGATTGTTGGCATTACATGAAAATGATCTTATGCCGAGAGAATTGGCGCTTACCAAGATATGGAGAGACGATAACTACTTTACATCTAGAAGTATGGATGTGTATATCGCCAAACTGCGTAAGTATCTAAAAGTAGACGAGAATGTTGAGATTTTAAACATTCACGGGGAAGGATTTAGACTGGTAGTTAAGAATAAAGAGGGCGAAGCCTAAATAGAAGGAATTTCAGTTTCTTAAAGGGACTGTATAAAAGTGGTAGGGCATATTGGGGTGTGAATTTTGAGAAGTATTTCTTGGAATTTAATGCGTCTATAATGCCATTGCAACTTTTATACAGTCCTTTTGTATTATAATGTTAAGCATTAGGCACAATATTTTACGGGAATCAACATTATATTTGTATTTCCCAAGCACTAGATATGAAACATAACTACGCTAACATTTTATGGGTTCAAAATATGCAAGGCAATCGCCTTGCTAAGAATTCCATGATGTTTTTTTGCGTGTTGTTTTTTATGTTTTTTTCTACGTTGAGTGTGGTGGGGCAGGTTAGTGTCACACCTTTGTTAGATTGGAAAAAAGATTTTAAATTACCTACTGTATCTGTCACTTCCTTAAATAGCGATGATATTACTGTTGCGATTGCTACAGATCTTCAAGGTAATGTATATACCCTAACTTTTGGTAATGGTGTCCAAAAGCGTAATTCCGTTGGTTCAACTATAAATTCCAGTTTTATAACGGATTTAAATAGCCCTCTTGATATTGCTATAGATGATGAAGGTTCTATATATATTGCTGATTTTTTGGCAGGCGGTGAAAGTTTTGAGGATAATGGACAAGTTAAAGTGTATGATAGTAATGGTATTTATAAACGCTCGATTCTAACCTCATATTTCCGGCCAATGGGTATTGATGTGGATACAGAAAATATTTATATAGCCGAGTATAATGATGGAAAACAAGGGCCTGAAAGGACGCCATCAAGTAGAATTAGAATTGTAGATAAAAAAACAGGTGTTTTAAAGAGCATTAATAACAATGTTAGATTACCTTATAGAATAGCTGTGAGTTCAGATAAAACTATTTATGTTAGTCATGCTGGAAATGCTAGGCCTTCTGTAAATATATTTGATGATAATCTTAACTTAATAGGAGAATTGCCTGGTATTAAATCTCCTGGTAGTGTTATCGTTGATAATTTTGATTTTATTTATGTTATTGATTATGATGGAAGAGTTGATTTTGAAAAATTTATTAGTTTATCAACCAATTTTAATTTGGGAGATTTATTAAAACTTTCACATGATATATATGACGGAGATGACGATGATGTTTTTAAAATTAAAGTGTATGATCCTAATGAAAAGTTTAAATATGATTTTAAATCCAATATTGACTTTCCAGTAGATTTATCCTTTAATAGTTGTGATAAATTTTATATCAATAACTCAAAGATTTTTGGAACGCATATTGATAATTTTTTTACTCACACCTTTTTTCCAAATAAATTAGAGTTTCACTTGGAAATATATCAAAGAACTCCATCTTTTGATAGTGCTGAACCTATAATTTCATGTCAGGATAGTATTGAGGTAAAAGCTATTGAGGGTGATAATTTTGCGGTAGTAACTTTTCAGAATGCAACAGCTACTGATGTAAATAGTGTAACTATATTACAAACCGTCGGCCTTACTTCGGGAAGTCAATTTCCAGTAGGAGATTCAAATATAGAGTTCACTGCTACAGATCTTTGTGGAAATAAATCTACATGCACTTTTATTATTACTGTTTTACCAGCAGATAATACTACAGATACAGAAAATCCAACAATAACTTGTCCAGCTAATATTGTTAGAAATACAGATTCGGGACAATGTGGAGCGGTAGTAACATTTGCAAATGCTACAGCTACCGATAATTCTGGAGAAGACATTACTATTGTTAGAACAGACAATATCAATTTGAATTCTGGAGATGTTTTCCCTGTGGGAACAACTATATTGAGTTTTGAAGCCACAGATTCATCTGATAACACTTCAGAAGAATGTAGTTTTACAATCACTATCACCGATAATGAAAATCCCACTATTTCATGTCCAGTACCTATTACTTCAACTGTTGCTTTTGGCGAGACTAAAAAAGTGATTGATTACGATGCTCCAATATTCGATGATAATTGTGCTAATGCTACAATTGTACGAACAGGAGGTTTAGCTTCTGGAAGTGAATTTCCAATTGGGATTACCACCAATACTTTTGAAGTTAGAGATGCCTCAGATAATACATTTACCTGTAATTTTGATGTTACTATAACTGAAAACACTGATATAGAACCTCCTGTAATTAGTTGTCCAACTAATATTTCAAAAAATACAGATTCGGGACAATGTGGAGCGGTAGTAACTTTTGCAAATACTACAGCTACCGATAATTCTGGAATCCCACCAACAATTACTAGAATAGATAATACTGGTTTAAATTCTGGAGATTTATTTCCTGTTGGAGAAACTATTATAAGTTTTAGAGCTACCGACGGAGCCGGGTTGACAGATGAATGTAGTTTTACAATTACGGTAATAGATAACGAAAATCCAACGATTTCATGTCCGAATGATATTTCTGAAACTGTTGCTTTCGGAGAGAGTGGTAAAGTTATTACGTATACAGCTCCAACATTTGGCGATAATTGCGCTGGATCTACAATTACGCAGACTAATGGTTTGGTTTCAGGAAGTGAATTTCCAATTGGAACTACTACCAATACTTTTATGGTGGCTGATGCTTCAGATAATACTTTTACATGTAGTTTTGATATTACTATAACTGAGAATGAGGAAACTCCATCTCCAACTTTTGATTGTCCAGATCCAAATCAAACCACAGTTTTATCTTTAGATGAAAACTGTAGTTTTGAAGTTCCAGAATATTCCAACATACTCAGTAATTTTGAGAATTTTGAGAATGATCCATACTTCGATCAAACAGAAACCAGAAACGGAAATACGTTATCTGTAAACATTAAAGTTTATGATGGGATTGGAGGAGACATTGTTGGCGAATGTGATTTTATACTTGATTTAAGAGATAGTATTCCCCCAAAAATAACTTGCCCTAGCGAAATATTGGTAGAATATACTACAGATAAAACCTATACAGTACCGGATTTTTCAACTTTGTATTCCAGTTCAGATAATTGCAGTAGCACTCTCAATTATTTTCAAACCCCAGAGGTAGGTACAGTGGTTACTGAAGATATGAATGCATCTTTCAGAGTAGGTGATGAAAACAATAACTTTTTTACCTGTAATTTCAATATTAAGTTCTTTAAAAGTACCGAGTTGCAAATAACAAATTGCCCTGGAGAGCAAACTTTTGAGGTGGATTCAAATTGTAGCTACCTTATCCCAGATATTGCATCTACCATAAGTACCAATATAGAAGGAGCTGTTATTACACAAAATATTACTCCCGGATTTCGAATAAATGGTTCCCATCGCCTTACCATTACTGCGAAATTTGAAGATCAAATAGATATTTGCGAAATAGAACTAGAGGCAAAAGATTCCATACCTCCTGTTGTTATTTGTCCTGGAGATCAAAATGAAATATTTAATCCCGAATACGGATTTTCCTTGCCAAATTATTCATTACAGGCTCAAGCTTCCGATAATTGCGCTGTCACGAAAATTGAACAAATTCCAGATGTGGGAACTGTGATTTTTGAAACCACAGAAGTAATGGTACGAATAGAGGATGTTACAGGCAATTCAGCAACTTGTATATTTAATGTGGTCTTAACTGAAGATAATACTGCGAATACTCCTCCAGTTGCTCTAGATAACACATATTCTTTAGATCAAGATACAAGCTTATCAATTGGTACTCCTGGGGTTTTAGGAAATGATACCGATGCAGATAACGATGCACTAACAGCAGTAATACAAAGTCAACCTTCCAGTGGAACACTGACTTTAAATTCAGATGGTTCTTTCATCTATACTCCAAATAATGGATTTACGGGAGAAGATACTTTTACGTATGTGGCAAATGATAGCATTGGTAATTCCAATATTGCAACTGTTACAATCATAGTAAACGACACTTCTTTTCCTAATACGGCTCCAATAGCAAATGATGACACTTATTCTTCGGAGGTCGATATGATTTTGTCAATTTCAGCTCCAGGAGTTTTAGGAGATGATACTAGTCCAGCGGGGAGGGAACTTACGGCAGTTATTCAAAACTCAACTATAAATGGAGACTTGGTATTTAATTCGAATGGCTCTTTCGATTATATTCCAAATCCTGGATTTTCTGGGGTAGATACTTTTACCTATATAGCTAAGGATGGTTTTGAAGATTCTAATGTAGCTACAGTAACAATTATTGTAACCACTATGACAGATTCTACCGTAGTGTGTAAGGAGTCGGTTAATCTGGAATTGGATGAAAATGGTTTTGCTACTTTAAATGCAACGAGTTTATTTACAGCGCGACCTGAAGATCTTCAGTTTTCTATAGATAAAGAGAATTTCACATGCGATGATCTCGGAGAAAATAGAATTACTCTTACTTACTCCAATGATGAGATTAATGGCAGTTGTGAAGTAATCGTTTTAGTTAAGGATGTATCTGCACCTATAATTAATTTGAAGAACATTAGTGTAGCACTAAATGAATTTGGATCTGTAAGCATCACTCCAGAGATGTTAAACGATGGAACTACAGATAATTGTGGAGAATTAAGTTTTAGCTTGAGTAAGCTCAATTTTGGATGTAAAGAGATTGGGGATAATATAGTGAGTTTCACGGCAACAGATGCTAGCGGTAATTCTACTAGCGCATCAGCGATTGTTACTGTTACTGGAGATTGTAATATTAACCCGGAACCAGATGTAGAATATATTTTTATTTATCCAAACCCTACTTCCGGACCGTTTCAGTTTGCTGCGCCCGCAGGAGTAACAATTCAGCGAGTAGAAGTTTTTGATTTCCGAGGAAGAATGATCCTTTTTAAAGATTTTTCTGAAGGAGACCAAATATATAGCATGGATCTTACTGGAGTACAAAGTGCCGTTTATGTTCTTAAATTATTTACTTCAGAAGGAATGGATATTTTAAGAGTGATAATAGATTGATTCTGATAATGTCATTCTGAAGGAAACATAGTGGACTGAAGAATCTCAATGAAGCAAATCATTTTGAATAGTGCTCTATCCTAAAGTCGAGATGACAATAAGATACGTTTGTCGCTTATAAAACCTAGTGACTGCATGTTTCAGTATCTTGCTAATTCGTGAGAAGACCCTGAGACAAGTTTAGGGTGACGATTCGGAATGCCGTCATGCTGAACTTTTTCAGTGTCTCAAATAGTACGGAAAAGACCCTGAATCAAGTTCAGAGTGAAGTGATGGGGAATAAAACAGATAGACGTGAAATTTCAATTAAATATTTTTTGAACAATATTTACCTACTTATATTTCTCCTGAATTTCAGACATTATAAAATTTTCAATTTCAGAAAAAGGAGTTTTATAATCAAACCAATTAATATCTTTATTTTTTCTGAACCATGTTAATTGTCTTTTTGCATATCTGCGGGAGTTCATCTTTATCTCTTCTACAGCATTTTCTAAATCTATTCTGCCTTCAAAAAATGAGAATAATTCTTTATAACCTACCGTATTTAAAGCATTTAAGCGGCGTTTTGGATACAATTTTTGCGCCTCCTCCAACAAACCTTCATCCATCATAATGTCTACTCGGCGGTTGATGCGCTCATAAATTTCTTCTCTAGGGGCGGTAAGACCAATAGAAATGGTTTGAAAATTTCTGGAAGGTTTAGGCTGATTTAGAAAAGAGGAAAAAGTTTTTCCGGAACCTAGACAAACTTCTAATGCACGAATAACTCTATGTGGATTACTGGTATCTATCTTATTATAATATTCTGGATCTAGTTGTTCTAACTGCGCTTTCAAAGTTTCCAGACCTTCATTTAAAAGTCTGTCGTTTAGCTGATCTCGAATATCTTGATCTATCTCTGGAAAATTATCCAAACCTTCAATTAAACTCTTAATGTAAAGTCCGCTGCCGCCAACTAAAACCATCACATTATAATCTTTAAAAAGAATGTTTAACTTTTCTAAAGCCTCCCTTTCATAATCTCCAACAGAATAATCTTCTTCAATAGATCTATTATGAATAAAATGATGAGGAGCTGCAGTTAGTTCCTTTTTATCTGGGGCCGCAGTTCCAATAGGAATTTCTTTATAAAACTGTCTCGAGTCTGCAGAAATAATCTCTGTGCCAAAAGCTTTGGCAATTTTAATGCTTAAGGCAGTCTTTCCAATGGCTGTTGGCCCAACAACACTAATAAGAAGATTAGTTTTCATTTAATTTTTTACCGCAATTATGACAAAATTCTGAGGATATCTTATGCTCTTTTTCTCCACAATTGGTGCATTCAAAAGGTCTTACTCCACTTGCTTTATTCAAATCCTTGGAGATTTCTGCACCAACAATTCCTGTAGGAACAGCGATCACTCCATAACCTATAATCATAATAAACGATGCGATAAATCTTCCTAAAGGAGTTAAAGGATGAATATCTCCAAAGCCAACGGTGGTAAGAGTAACTATAGCCCAGTAAATACTTAAAGGAATATTTGTAAACCCATTTTCTGGGCCTTCTACTAAATACATTAAGGTACCTGTAATTATACAAATTATTAATACCGCGAAAAGGAAGATGCTGATCTTAGCTCTACTATTTTTTAAGGCACTTATTAATTTTTGGGATTCTCCAATGTATCTAGTGACCTTAAGGATTCTAAATACTCTAAGTAAACGCAATGCGCGAACCGCCAAAAACATATTGCTTCCACCCACAAAAAAGATAATATAAGAAGGGATAGTAGAAAGTAAATCTACAACTCCGTAAAAACTGAAAATATAATTCTTAGGTTTATTTATGGTGATGATCCTTAGAATATACTCGATACTAAAGAAGACGGTTATTATCCATTCTGCAATATAAAATTGATCGTGATATTTAATATTGTAACTGGCTACACTTTCCAGCATTACCAGGATAATACTTAATACAATAAGAACCAGAAGAACAATATCAAACAGCTTTCCTAGACGAGTATCTGCACCATAAATTATATGATAAAGCTTTACTCTCCAGGCAGCATGATCTTTATCGAAGTTTATTTTTTTCAAATAAGGAGATTTTTAATTGTGTCTAAAGTTAGCTATTTTCTGTAATAAGTGATTTATCCCTAGAGTTCTTGAAGCTAAAATGGGAGATTGGTGTTAAATATCTGAATCTTGAGTAGCAAGTTGAATAATCTTCAATTTGTTATTCTTTCTAAGATAACTTTGTATGATATGCCTTGCATCTTTATCATTAGCCATAGGAGTAATAATAGATCGCACAATATCCAAATTATTCATTTGATGGTTCAGGTTGAAAAACCCTATTCCTTTAAACTCTCCTTCTTCTACAAGCAGAGCACTCTTTTCATCTATTTCCCTGCCTCGGTCAATAACCAGCATATTTTGCTTATTAAAGCTATGTAATTGTATGACTTCCTTCACTCGCAAATTATATTCTTCAGGCGTTTCTTCACCTATGCAGGAACCATAACAAGATTTTAAGGTATAGCTGAAACAGTTTCCGTTTCCTAAGTGTAATCCTGTAAGCTTCTGGCAAAGTTGATGTTTTTCTACAATGTTATGAAGCACAGATTTTGCTTGTTGCAAATTTGTAAAGGTGGTAATGCTTTTTTTACGAGCATCAGATCTTGCAATCTTTAAATTGATGTATCCATTCTCATCAACAAATTGATACAAAGCATAATTAAAAATATTCTTTTTAGGAGCTTTGTTGAATTTGGGTTTATTCTGCTTAATCTCTTCGTTTTCCTTTAATAATGCAATCAGTTCATTCCCTGTTGCTTCAAAACTCACAGATGCTACTTCTTTCTGAACTTCTTTAGATGTATGATGATCATTAGTGAAATGCTGATTGATGCGCTTTCTTATATTCTTACTTTTACCAATGTATATAATCTCACCTTCCTCATTATGTAGGTAGTAGACGCCTGTTATAGAAGGTAATTCATCTATTATCTGAATGAGTTTGGTATCTATTTGTTTGGAAGGCTCATTTCTAACAGAAGCTTTAAGAATCTCTTTTTCCAGATCTTTTGCCATTAGCATTTTAAACAACTTTACAGTTGCTTGTGCATCTCCATTAGCTCTGTGCCTATCGCTTAAAGGAATTCCTAATGATTTCACTAGTTTTCCTAAACTATAGGAAGCCTGTCCCGGAATCAATTTTTTGGATAATTCTACGGTACAAAGAGTTTTTCGCTCAAAATCGAAACCTAAGCGGCGAAATTCCAACCTTAGAATTCTATGATCAAATTTAGAATTGTGTGCTACTATTATACATCCCGTGGTGATTTCTACAATTCGCTTTGCTACCTCATAAAATTTGGGAGCATTTTTAAGCATGTCATTATTAATACCCGTAAGTCCAACTACAAAAGGTTGAATGGGTTGTTCTGGATTAACAAGACTAATAAATTGATCTACTACTTTAGAGCCATCAAATTTGTAAATGGCTATTTCTGTAATTCCTTCTTCATTATACTTACCACCGGTAGTTTCTATGTCTAGTATTGCGTACAAAAATTCTCTTTCTTCTTAATTATAATTCCGTTCTCCAAATATAGCACTTCCTATTCTCACCATATTACTTCCGCAGCTTACTGCTATTTTGTAGTCGCCACTCATTCCCATAGAAAGCACCTCAAATTGAGGTTGTTTTTTCTTGAAATCGACGTAAACAGATCTTAAATAATCAAATTCGCCTCTCACTTTTGCTTCATCGTCAGAGTTTGTGGCCATTCCCATTAATCCTGTTATTTGAATATTCTTCAATTCTATAAACTCATCAGAAGCTAGGATTTCTTTTGCTTCCTCTGCTTCAAGTCCGAATTTAGATTCTTCCTCAGCAATTTTAATCTGAAGCAAACAAGAGATAATTCTCTCATTTTTCTCTGCTTCCTTATTGATCTCTTTTAATAATTTAAGGCTATCAACGGCATGAATCAAAGTCACAAAAGGAGCCATGTATTTCACTTTATTGCGTTGTACATGTCCAACCATGTGCCATTGTATATCTTTTGGGAGGTTTTCCCACTTTTCTGCCATTTCCTGGATCTTGTTCTCTCCAAATACCCGTTGACCTGCTTGGTAAGCTTCCATAAGGTCACTTTCCGGTTTTGTTTTGGAAATTGCAACTAAGCTTACTTTTTCTCCAAGTTCCTCTATGTGTTTTTTAATGTTTTCGGAAATTTCCATTTTCTAATTTAAGTAATTATTTTTCTGTTAAGAATTATTGTTCCTAAAACTCATAAACCGTTAATCCACTTCTTAGTTTGGGCTCAATATACGTGCTTTTTGGAGGCATAGTTAAGCCTTCATCTGCCACTTTCTTTATTTCGTCTATAGTTAGCGGCAGCATTCCAAAACCTACAACAAAATTACCATTATCTACTTGCGTCTTAATCTCAATTAAATCATTTCTTCCATGGATGTAAGCTATCCTATCATCATTGCGCAGATCCTGAATATTTAAAATAGGTTTTAATACCTTCTGATATAAAATATAAGTATCCAAACTACTCAGGGAATCTGTGAATTCATAATTCGTTTTCCTGAGATATAAAGAATAAAATTCCCCGTCAAGATACATATTAAATTGATGCTTCTTTGTAGGTGTATAAACTTCTAATCCTCTGCTTTCTATTCTAAACCAAAGATCCAACTGCATTAAAAATTCCTCTTTACTTAAACCATTAAGATCTTTTATTAATCTACTAAATTCATAAATCTGTAATTTACTTTCAGAAATAAGAAAACTCATAAAATAATTATATGGTTCATTCCCGGTATGATTAGGATTCGCAGCCTTAGATTCTTTAGCGAGTAAATAGGAGGAGGCGCTTCTATGATGACCATCTGCTATGTAAAGCGTGGGCATAGTTTCAAATTCAGATTTTATCTGATTAACAGATTCGGCATCACAAATCTTCCATAAAAAATGAGTTTCCTTATTATAAGTAGAAAACTCATATTCCGGTTCGCCCTGCATTACTTTCTTCATCAGATTGTCTATAATTTCTGAATCCGGATAGGTTAGGAGCACAGGTTCTGTGTTAAAACCTACCACATTTAAATAGTCCTTAAATAAATTTTCCCGGTATGCTATAGTGTCTTCGTGCCTTTTTATAAGATTATCTTCGTAATCCTGAACGCTCGCTGCCGCAATAATTCCGCAGAACATATTATTTCTGGTCACTATTTTATAAAAATAATAGCAAGCTGAAGGATCTTGAATAAAGATTTCTTCTTCCTTAAATTCCAAGTATCTGTTCTTTACAAGCTGAAAACGTTTTTCACCAGTAATTTCATGCTGAAACTTATAACCAGGATTTATAATATGCAAGAAAGAAAACGGATTGTAGTCTAATTGTGCCTTTAATTCTCCCACAGAATAATCCTCATAAGGTCGGGATGCAACCATTGCTGCCTTATCTTTAGTAGGCCTTACTGCTTTAAACGGAACTATTTTCGCCAATGAATTTGGTTTCAGAAATTATAAAGCAGCATTTTTAAATGCAGCTTAGTTCTTTGGTGTCTGGATTTTTAGCTAAACTGTTTTGAAACGTTTTCAGCTTTTCTATTTTCAGAATAATCATAGAAACCTTCCCCAGATTTCACTCCGAGTTTTCCTGCACGTACCATATTTGTTAATAAAGGACATGCTGCATATTTAGGATTTTTGAAACCTTTGTACATCACCTCAAGAATAGAATGACACACGTCTAGTCCTATAAAATCTGCCAATTGCAAAGGTCCCATTGGATGAGCCATCCCTAACTTCATCACCGTATCTATTTCATAAACACCCGCAACGCCATTGTATAAGGTTTCAATAGCTTCGTTGATCATTGGCATAAGAATTCTATTTGCCACAAAACCGGGGTAATCATTAACTTCTACAGGGCTTTTCCCAAGTTTTTCTGAAAGATCCATGATCGTTTTAGTAACCTCATCACTGGTATTGTATCCTCTTATGATCTCTACCAATTTCATCACCGGCACTGGATTCATAAAATGCATTCCTATGACTCTAGAGGGATTAGAGATCTTTGAAGCGATCTGGGTAATAGAGATCGAAGAAGTGTTAGTAGCAAGAATAGTATCTTCATCACAATTAGAATCTAATTGTTCAAAGATCTTCAATTTAAGATCTTCATTCTCTGTTGCGGCTTCTACTACCAAAGAAACATTTTTAACACCTGAAGGGATATCTATGAAGGTATGTATATTCTTCAAAGTTGCCTTTTTATCAGCCTCTGTGATCTTTTCTTTAGCAAGCATTCTATCTAAATTCTTAGAAATAGTATCCAATCCTTTTTGAAGACTTTCCTTAGAAATATCTATTAAGTTTACTTGGTATCCGCTTTGTGCAAAAGTATGGGCAATTCCGTTACCCATAGTTCCTGCTCCAATTACTGCTATATTCTTCATGCTATATTTTTTATTGATTTTATTGATTTTTTCAAATAGTTAAAAGATCATCATATTTTCTGTACGAGCCCTTCGACTTCGCTCAGGATAAACTAAATTCGAGAACTTTCTAGTTTAAAATGGAGGTTTCGACTCCGCTCAACCTGTCATCCCGTCGACACAATTTAACTATAGTCTGAATATAATCATTAAGCTCTATTTTTTAAAACTTTCTATTACCATGTTTGCAACTTTCAAGGCTTCAGCCCCTTGTTCTAAGCTTACAACTGGCTCTGTATTATTATTTATCGCTTGCGCAAAAGATTCCAACTCATCTAAAATTGCGTTGTTGGTATCTATAGTAGGATTCTCGAAATAGATCTGTTTCTTAACGCCTTCAGCATTTTGCAGAATCATCGCAAAATCATCTGGATCTTTAGGAGCATCTTTCATCTTAACCACTTCGCACTTACGCTCAAGAAAATCTACTGAAATGTAAGCATCACGTTGAAAGAAACGCGCTTTTCTCATATTCTTAAGGGAAATTCGGCTGGCAGTTAAATTGGCAACACATCCATTTTCAAATTGAATTCGAGCATTTGCAATATCTGGGGTTTCACTGATTACTGAAACTCCACTTGCAGATACATTCTTCACCTTAGATTTTACCACGCTCAAGATAACGTCTATATCATGGATCATTAGATCTAAGACTACTGGCACATCTGTACCACGAGGATTGAATTCTGCCAATCTATGCGCCTCAATAAACATAGGCTGTCCAATCTTATCTTTAACGGCAGTAAATGCTGGATTAAAACGTTCTACATGTCCAACTTGGCCTTTTACTTGATGTTTCTTTGCTAATTGAATCAATTCTTCAGCTTCAGCATAGGTGGAAGTAATAGGTTTTTCTACAAAGAGATGTTTTCCAGAGATGATTGCCTTTTTCGCGGTTTCAAAATGAGTGATGGTAGGAGTTACCACATCTATCATATCTACAGCTTCAATAAGAGCTTCAGCAGAATCGAAACTTCTATATCCAAATTCACCTTCTATCTCTTTAGCTCTTTGCTTATCTCCATCATAAAATCCAATTAAGTCATATTCCGAAGATTGTTGGAGCAGTTTTAAATGGATCTTCCCCAAATGTCCAGCACCAATTACACCAGCTTTTAGCATGTTTTTATGTTTTCAACAAAAATAGCATTTCTTGACATAAAGCCAATACCATTTTGAGTGTAAATGATTTAGTGCAATCGTTAAATAATAATTAAAACTTAGCTTGAAGCCTTGACTTAGAATGTTTAATTTTATGCCATAATCGGAATTTATTAAGTTGAAGGATACATTTAGACATAAGGGGAAAAGGCAGCAATTGGCAGCAATTGTGGAGGCAAAAGGAGTAAAAGATAAAAAGGTTTTGGCTGCAATCAATAAGATTCCTAGACATCTATTTATGGATAGTAGTTTTGAGGATCATGCATATCAGGATAAAGCATTTCCAATTGCGGCAGATCAAACTATTTCTCAACCTTATACCGTTGCTTTTCAAACCGAATTATTGGAACTTAAGAAAGGTGATACAGTACTGGAAATTGGTACTGGAAGTGGATATCAAACGGCTGTTTTATGTGAATTAGGAGCAAAGGTCTATAGTATAGAACGCCAACGAGAATTATACAGAAAAACTAAATTATTTTTATCTAAAATAGGATACAGACCAAAATATTTAAGTTTTGGAGATGGGTACAAAGGATTAGATGAATATGCACCTTACGATAAGATTATAGTTACCGCCGGAGCGCCATATGTTCCAAATCCGTTATTGGCTCAGTTAAAAGTTGGTGGACGCTTAGTGATCCCGGTGGGAGAAAACGTACAAGTAATGACACTTTTTGTACGAAAGTCTGCTAAAGAATTCGAGAAAAAGGAATTTGGCGACTTTAGATTTGTTCCTCTTTTAGAGGATAAAAATTAATTAGTTTAATGCTCTTGTCTCCCTGAGCGGAGTCGAAGGGTCAAATAACATCTCGACTCCGCTCGATGTGACAAAAGGATTGATTTGTCATTCTGAAAGAAGTGCAACGAATTGAAGAATCTTTTTTAAAGTTCTAAGGGTTGTAGGGATTCCTCCTCCGTCGGAATGACAGAAAAGGTGTTCTCACTTACTCAAAAACCCCCAAGAATTTAAGTCCGAAGATAAAAGCTCCTTCCGTTTTTCCTTGATAATTAGAAACTACATAATCCAATCTCAATAACCTATATTTCCCGAATCCTAAGTTGTCTATTCCCACAGAAAACTCTGTATAAGGCTTATTGTTTTCAATAGATAATGCGTGTGCACCAAGAATTAAATTGTAATTCAATTTATTTATCAAAGGTAGTTTCCCAAGGATCCAACCTTGAAAATCCTGTTCAGCATGCATTTCCAAATAGTTGTTTTTGGTGCTAAGCTCATAATAAGGCAATAAATTGAATTTATTAAGATAACTACCACTTCCAATTCGGGTCTGATTGCCATTGAAATGCTGATAATCTAAATATGCAATTTCATTATCTTTTAAAAATGCACCTCCTTTTAGTGTGTATCCAAAATTACCTTTATTGCCTAGTTTTACAGTTTGGGTAAGCGCTGCGCGTACTTGATCGAAATTATATTCAGAAATATCACTTCCAAAACCTTTTTCATAGGTGAGCCATAAGGTTGGGAATTTGTTAGAAGCAACATTCACCTTGCTATCTGGATAGCTCAAATATTTTTGTGCAAAATCTATTCTTCCTGAAACATTAAGTTTGAAAATATGATGATCTTCGAATGGAGCAGTCCCGAAATTTTCTGGCTGCAACGGATTATTAGAAGTGTAAACAATTTCATCCTGATTTACCCACGAATTATCACTGGTATTAAATAACGCATTTCGTTGCTGATAACTAACATCTGAAAACAAACTGAATCCGTTAAAAAGTTCTTGCTGATATGAAATTTCAGCAAATTTCTTTTCGTATAATTTCAGATAATTTCGCTCGAAGAACAAACTAGTAATATCATTTATTCTTTCAGAAATTGGAAGAGTAGGGTTTATCTGTGCAGTTTCTACTCCAGCTTCCAAATTTAAAATAGGCTTAGAGAAATTGTTGAACTTCTTCTGAAAACCTGCTTTCACTCGAAAACAATCATCGGAAAATCCATAATTCATTTCTGAATAAACTCTCCAATACTCTCCAAAATTATCATCCTGGTTCTTTCGAAAGGAAACATCTACAGAAGTATTAAATCCTTGTACTGTATTGTAATGAGTTCCAAAAAGCGGTGAAGAAATGCTAAATCGCTGCTTTTTATAAGAGTTTCCATAGCTATAGCCAAAAAGCAAACTGGAGATCGAAAACTTATTTTGAGCAGTATCTACAGAATCCAGATATTTCTTAGAGCTTTTTAGTACTTGAATACTATCTTTCTTTACATAATCTGTTAACTCTTCAGTAGTTAAAGGTACCGGCCTGATTTTATTCCAGTATAAAGAATCTTTTTTATTCGCCTGATCAGCGAAACTCAGAACTTCTCGGGTAAATGTTCTATTTTCGAATTGAGGTTCAAAATTATAATTGCTGTAAACTGCGGTAAATCTTCCATCGCCACCAATTCCAAACATCGAAAAACTAAAATCTACTGCCTGACTAATCTTGATCCAGAACTTATTTTCTTCAGAATATTTAAAGTTTTGTGTGAAAGTGAGTTCCTCAATTGGTGCAACTTGGATTGCTTGTCCCGTAGTTTTTAATTCTGTGCCAAAGATCTGCCAAGTATCCTCTACGATATAAATAAAACCACTAAAAACCCGATCTTTTGGACGTTTAGGAGCTACGAGAATCTTATTAATGAGGTGACCTTCATTATCATAAAATACACCTTCCAATTTATAATTATAGTAATTAAAAGCGTAATCAGCAATGGGAGAAACGATCTCTGCATTGATGTTTATCGTATTGTTATAAAAAGAGAAATCAGATTCTTCAGCAGAATTTAAGCTGAAGCCATTATCATTCCCACTTACTTTGGAGGCGATTATTTTCTCTTTAAAATTATCTGGAGCACTAAAAGTTATTTCAGAAATAGTTTCACTTAAATAAATTATTCCGCTTCTGGTAGAATCTAATCCACCACCCAAATCTCCCAGCTCTTGACCCAAGATTTTTTCTGGAGCATTTTTAATTCTCCATAATCCACGGGAATAATAATTGGCTGTGTATTGTTCTAATTTTTCAAGGTTTTCCTTTCTGCTTGTAATGGCATTTCGAATAATTCTATCAGCTGGATTGTCTTTAGAGTTGATAGTAACCTCGTCTAGATTGGTAGTTTCTGAAGTTAATTGGACATCTAATTGAAAAGGAAATTTTTCTACAATTATCTTTTTTTTGAGAGTTTGATAGCCTAAAAACTGAAAAACTAATTCGTATTCGCCTGTTTTGGATATACGGAGCTCAAAATCTCCATCTTCATTAGTGGTAGTTCCTTGTGTTCCATCTTCGGTATAAATGTTAACATAGGGGAGAGGAATTTCGTTGTTATCCCTAACAGTTCCAGAAACTTGTGCGAATGTAAATTGACAAAAAAGTGAGAGAAATAAGAGAAATTTTAAGCTACCATTCATAAGCAGAGGATTTATTTCTGCAAAATAGCTAAATAAAAGGAATGCGGGATTAGCTTAATTAAACTCTTTTTTAATTCGATCTAAGCTACGTTTATTGTCTCTGTCTTTCATTGTTTCTCGCTTATCGTATAACTTCTTACCTTTAGCTAAGGTGATTTTAAGCTTTGCTATTCCGCGATCATTAATAAAGAGTCTGATGGGAATAATAGTTAAGCCAGTATTCTTAACTTCTTTCTCCAACTTTTTAAGCTCTCGCTTTTGCAGAAGAAGTTTACGCTCACTTTTGGGATTATGATTAAAGTGTGTGGCGTGAGAATATTCTTCTACATGCATATTTATTACAAAGAGTTCATTATTCTGGAACTCACAAAAACTTTCTGTAATAGACGCTTTCCCTAATCGAATTGCTTTGATCTCTGTCCCGGCAAGTTTTATTCCTGCTACATAGGTTTCCAGAAATTCATATTCAAATTTCGCTTTACGGTTCTTTATGTTGATGGTATTCTTCATAGAGGCACAAAAGTAGGAAGGTTTCTTTAGAAATTCCTATAATGATTTTGTAAAGTTTCAAGATTGCTTCGTTCTAATTAATTAGGGACAAATTATATTAGATGTAAGGATTTAAGAAAATTATAGTCTTAGAATAGTGATATGCTAGATTATAAAACTTCTATTGTGTTAATTTTTTTATCTTAGCGCCTATTTTAACTGAATTATGAGATACCTTTCAATATTAGCCATATTACTGCTATTTGCTTCCTGCCAAAATGAAAAAGAGCAGTTGTCTGCAGATGAGATCATCAATAAAACAATAGCTACTGCTGGTGGTGATATTTACAAAAATGCAAGCATTGATTTTAAATTTCGAGATAACCAATATAAAAGTGTTAGAAATGGTGGAGAGTTCCTTTTAGAACGTGAAATTATTGATTCTCTTGGGATAGATACCATTCTTGATGTAGTAAGTAACACTGGTTATAAAAGATTCTTAAATGATAGTTTAATCACTGTGCCAGATAGTATGGTTGTTAAATATACAGGGAGTATAAATTCGGTTCATTACTTCGCACATTTACCATATGGTTTAAATGACAAAGCGGTTAACAAGAAATTAGTGGGGGATGCAGAAATTAATGGAATGCCCTATTACCAATTGAAAGTTACTTTTAGTCAGAATGGAGGAGGAACAGATCATCATGATGAATTTTTATATTGGATCCATAAAGAGAATTTTACTATAGATTATCTTGCTTATAAGTTTCATATAAATGAAGGCGGACTTCGTTTTAGAGAAGCTTATAATCCGCGTGTTATCGAAGGAATTAGGTTTGTAGATTATAAAAATTATACTCAAGACGATTTTAACACCGATCTATGTCAACTTGATGAATTATTTGAAGAAGGTAAATTAAAATTACTTTCTAAAATTGAGACTACAGATGTTCATGTAAAGCTGAAAAAATCTTAGACTACTACCTGAGACTAAAATAATAGGTATTGAGGCGGAAAGTTTTAATTAGATGAGAGATATCCGTTCTTTTCCAGATCAATTTTTTCTGAAATTTCTATTCTATTCCCGTCTTTTATAAGAAAATTTGCATTTGTAATGTCCAAAATATCATGATAATAATGATCTGTAATAATGATGCCCTTTGTTTTACTTAATTTTCTTAAAAGCTCTTTGAGAAGTTCTTTATATAGTGGCTCTAACATAGAAAATGGTTCATCTAGCATAATAAACGGATGATCCAGAGAACCTACCAATAATGTTTCCAAATACCTCAATTGTCCCATAGAAAGCTTTCCGATTTTAGTATTATCGAATTTTGAAACACCGGGAGCGTAGAAAACTTTGTTTTGCTTTTCTTCATCATCGCAAAAAAGAGGAATGATATCCCTAACTTTTATTCCTTTAGGCAAAAAACTGTCCTGTGGAAGATAAGCAACGAGTTGCCGTGGAATTATTTCTTTGGCCTCAATTATTTCTGAATCAAATTTAATTTGGATTTTGTTTGCAGATAAAGTTCCAAATATCAACTTTAATAGCGAAGATTTTCCGCAGCCATTTCTTCCGAAGACTCCCAGAATATCTCCAGTGTTTAGTTCGAAAGAAATATTCTCCAAAATCCTTTTTTGACCAAAATATTTATGCGCTTCGTTTATTTCCAGAAGATGTCCCATGCTTTATAAAATTAAAGCAATTATTAATAGCGGGATGGCAACAATAAGATTTAGTACCCAGACTATTTTAAGCAATTTCAATTTATTAAAACCCAGGTTGTAGTAAAGATTGTACTCGTTATTTTTAAAATATTTAAAGGCAAACCGTCCAACAAAAATCCCAAGAGTGCAGAACATGAAGATGCCCCAATATCTATTGAATAAAAACATAATGAAAAAGGAGAAAACTAAATTAACGATATTAATATCTATATAATAGCTCCAAATTGCTTTGACATTCATTCTCTAGGTAATTGGAATTAAAGTTAATTGATTGAATGTAGGATTTTTAATTATTACAGTTTTTTTTATAAAATTATACAGGATTATTTTATTCTTTTATATACGATATATACTAATAAGCACGGCGCCGCAGCAAAGGGAATGTTTTCTAAAAACCAAAAGATAAAGATGTAATAAATATGGTTCTTAGCTCTTTCAAATAAGAATTTGATAAATCAATTTTAATATGACGTGGTTATGGATTGATACCATAGCCTCCTAATATTTTTATTTCCTTGACTCTTTCTGGTGGAGCAACAAGCAAGGGCATGGCTTGAGAAATAAGCTCTTTTACTCCTATAACAGATAAGGAATTTTCATGATCCTCTCTGGAATCCCAGATTTCTGTAGTCCATACAGTGTCTGTTTCGTCTGCATCTAGACTTACTAAATATAGCTGACATCCTTTGGCTCTCGACACTAATTCTGAAGCTTTTAATAATACCGAAGACAATTTCTGTCCGTTATCCTCAGTCGATTTAAATTTTACGCTAAGTCCGTACTTATACATATTTGAATTTTTGTAGGGTAAATAATTATTGGTCACTACGTAAATTTAGAACTTTTTTTGAAATATACTAAAAAGACAAATTAGGGTTTATAAAATAACCGCTTTAGACAGTTCTTACTTATAAAAGCTAATGAAACTAACGTTTTAAGTTAGAATCGTAAATCCTTATCCATTCTTCACAAGTCATTTTTGTAGTAAGTTCTCCAATTAGCTCAAAAGGGATATCCTTTGTTTTTTTAAATCTTATGCAACTTTTACCCATATCCAACCTTAAATTGCTGTGTTTAGGGAATTCACTTGTAAACCAATCTAGTAAGTCTTTATTGGCATAAATTCCCATGTGATATATTGCAATAAAATTTTTCTGGGATGCAATGTTTATAAAAGGTAATGGTAATTTTGGATTACAATGATATCCATCTGGATATATAGTGTGAGGAACCACATAACCTATCATCCCATAACTCATCGTTTCTTGAAAACCCTCTGGCAGTTTTTTTTTATTACAGTCCTCAATCTGGACATACTTTCTTTACGATCTTCAGGGATCTTTTCTATATAATCATCTGGGGATGTTGCTTTTATTTGCATTATTCGTTCAATTTCCCTAATTGTAAGTATGATATCTTCATATAAGTAAACCTTTAGTCAACTATCGAAATATGTCTGAACATCATGTTTGCTTAAAGGTATTCTTGTCACTTCTTCAATTATAAACCTCCTTAAAACAATTTTACTTTCATCTTTTTATACTCGTGAAGATCCAAAACATCACCTATCATAAATTTCCCTGATACTTTTAAAAAGGGTTGGATAACATTTTTTGGTAGATCAAAAATTAAGGTAGTGGTTTCTTCCGAATTAGGATGGGTGTGATACTCCTCTTGCCATCCAAAAGATTCTCTTTGATTAAGTTTGATTTGAAGCTCTGTATTGTTATTGTAAATATTTCCCTTAGAATCTACGATGTATGCAATCGAGTTGTTCCAAGTGTGCTCTGCAACTTTGGAATTATTAATCACTTTAAATTTTATTCTGTATCTATTAGTATGTTTATCTATAGGTAAAATGTTAAAATCTGTCACTAAATATTCTAGCTCATCATGAAGAATGCTTTCATTCAAACCAATTTCTAGATTTTCAGATTCATTTTTGCAGGAAAATGAAATTCCTATTATTAGCAACAAAAATAATATAGGTGATTTAAGACTATTCATACCTTACGTATTTACAATTCAAGTCGTTGAATTTTATTTCGAATAAATATAGGGTAGTTTTAATTGGCTTGTCAACCTAAATTGAGGATTTTGTGAGTGCTTGGGTAGCAAACTATTAATTAACTAAAAATACAAAAAAATGGTCTAAGGTTCAATTTGATAATAATGAATCTGCTTTTTAAATGTATTCACTTCCCTTATGAATTATAAGACAGTCTCCGTATTTCATTTATTAGGTCTATTATATTTTTAATCTTTGATAACAAGTAATCTCAAATTCAAAAAAGGCTAAGAGGATATATAATTCTAGTCTAGTGGAATTCACAGAATTTTTAAAAATTTAATTTTTTTGAAAGGTTATATATATAAATAATTTCATACCTGAAAACTAGAAAACAAACTTTTAAATATAACTTGTTTTAAACCAATAAGTTATAAATTTATTATGTTGTCAAATTTAAGATAAACCGAAGGCCTGTTTTAATTAGTTATTTCGCAACAATGAGCTAATTTTTACAATTATTTTACAGTAATTTTGCAAAATACTAACAATCATAACACACCAATTAAAAAATTAAAAATGAAACGCAATTTACTTTTATTTGTAACTGCTATTTTGCTGTCTTTTACCGGATTTTCTCAGGTAACTACAGCAGAAATGAGTGGTATTGTTTATGAAGCTCAAGATCTTGTGCTTCCTGGAGCTAATGTAAAAGCAGTGCATACCCCGACTGGGACTGTATATGGTGCTGTTACTAATTTTGATGGGAGATTTACTTTATTGAACCTAAGAATTGGTGGACCTTATACCATCACTATTAGTTTTGTAGGCTTTAAAGAATATATTTTAACAGATGTAGATCTAAAATTAGGTCAAACTTTTAATTTAGAAGTTACAATGGCTGCAGATGCTACAGCCTTAGATGCAGTGGTAATAAGCAGCGCCAAAAACGCAATTATTAACAGTGATAGAACAGGTGCAGAGACTAGTATTGGAAGTAGAGAGTTAAAAACCTTGCCAACTATTACAAGATCTGCTGCAGATTTTTACAGGTTAGAGCCAACTGCTTCTAGCAATGGATCTTTTGGAGGTAGAAATGACCAATTCAATAATTTCAGTTTAGATGGATCTATTTTTAATAATCCATTCGGATTGGATGCAGCAACACCTGGAGGACAGACCAGCGCACAACCAGTCTCTTTAGATGCGATAGAACAAATTCAGGTTTCCACTGCGCCTTACGACGTTACTCAGGCTGGTTTTACTGGTGCATCTGTAAATGCAGTTACCAAAAGTGGAACTAATACTTGGAAAGGTACAGTTTACGGATTCTATAGAAACGAGGATTTAACAGGTGGAAAAGTGGCCGGAGATGACATCATTGTTCCAGATCTTTCTCAAGCTCAGTATGGAATTAGTGTTGGAGGACCAATTATAAAAAACAAACTTTTTGTATTTGGTAATTTTGAAAAAGATGATAGAGAAGATCTAGGATCTAACTTTGTAGCATCAAGACCTGGATTATCTGGATCTAATGTTTCTAGGGTAACTGCAGATGATCTTGATTTTGTTTCTACTCAATTAGGAACTTTAGGTTATGATACTGGAGCATATGAAGGTTATACTCATAAAACAGAATCTACAAAGGGACTATTCAAATTAGATTGGAATGTGTCAGACAAACACAGATTAGCTTTTATCTACAACTTTTTGGATGCATCCAGAGATGTGCCTGCCAACAGAGAAGCAATTGGTAGAAGGGGTCCAGACCTTACAACATTACAGTTTAGAAATTCAGGATACAGAATCAATAATAAGATCAGCTCTTTTTTAGTGGAATTAAACTCTAATTTCTCTGGAACTATCACTAACAAATTCCAAGCGGGTTATACGAATTTTGACGATAGTAGAGATCCTTTCTCTGCACCTGCGCCGCCAATTAATATCCAAGAAGATGGAGTTCGTTATATAGTTGCAGGACATGAGCCTTTTTCTATCAATAACAGATTAGAACAAAATGTTTATCAGATAACAGATAACCTAAACTTTCTACTTGGAAACCACACAATCACTATTGGTGGAAGTTTTGAAAAATTTGAATTCGATAACTCTTTCAACTTAGGTTTATATGATTTTGGAGGAAATCCTGATGCAGGACAGGGACCAATAAGTACATTTTTTGATGCTTTTACAAGTGTTAGAGGTGGAGCTGGAAGTTTTGAAGAAGCAATTAATAACGGAACTATTGGCGCAGCATTAGCTAACGCACAAGGAATATTTGACAATAATAATTCAAATGATTCTTGGGCTTTAGCTGAGACCAATGTTGGACAATTAGCATTCTATGCTCAGGACAAATGGAAGGCAACAGAAAAATTTACATTAACTTACGGATTAAGAGTAGATCAGCCTTTATATTTTGATACAAAAGACAAGATTCAAGAAAATATTGATAGAGCCGCTGGAGGAACCTTTCCTGATGGAAACTACCAGCCAGGAATCACTTATTTTGATGAAAATGGGGCAGAAACTAAATTAAATAGCCTGGAACTTCCTTCCAAGAAATTGTTATTCTCCCCAAGATTAGGTTTTAACTATGATGTAAGAGGAAATAAAACACTACAAGTAAGAGGTGGAACTGGGATTTTTACAGGCCGTTTACCTTTCGTATGGATTGGAAACCAAGTTGCAAACCCTAACTTTTTCTTTTACACTACTTCTGCACCAGATTTTCAATTTCCACAAGTATGGCGAAGTAACTTAGGATTCGATTATAAATTTGAAAACGGTATTCTTGCTACCACAGATATCATCTACACAAGAGATGTGAATTCTCAAATGGTAAGAAACTATGGATTGGCAACACCAACAGGAACTCTTAATGGAGCAGATAATAGAATGGTATATTTAAATTCTGATAGAGCTGTTAACGAATTTGGTGGAGTTACCAATGCGTATGTTTTCTCTAACACAGATGTTGGGTATTCTTTTAACTGGTCTTTTAAATTACAAAAGACTTTTAATAATGGATTGTTTGCAACTATTGCTTACAATTATTTAGAGGCTGAAGATGCAAGTTCCCTAGATGCTGAGATTTCTAGTGATGCTTACGATAGAAACCCGGCATTTGGAAATGTGAATGAAGCGGTAAGTACAACATCTCGTTATGGAGATAAGCATAGAATCGTAGGACAACTAAATAAATCCTTCAGTTATGGTGAAAACAAACAATGGAGAACTTCTTTTGGAGCATTTTATGAATACGCACAGGGAGGTAGATTCTCTTATACTTATTCTGGAGACATCAACAATGATGGTTCTGTATTAAATGATTTGATTTATATTCCTACCGAATCTGATCTTTCAGGTTATAATTTTACTGGGACTGATGCAGAGCAGGAAGCCCAAAGACTTGCTTTTGAATCTTATATTCAGCAAGATGATTACTTAAGAGATAGAAGAGGAGATTATGCAGAGAAATATGCCGTATTAAGCCCTTGGAGAGGACGTTGGGATGTAAAATTCTTACAAGATTACGACTTTAGGGTTGCAAATGGAACAAACACCATCCAGTTGAGTTTAGACGTATTGAACCTTGGAAACTTAATCAATTCTGATTGGGGAGTAATTGAATTGCCTGTGAACGATCAACCTCTGGGTGTTTCTGTAGATGATACAAATACTCCGGTATATAGTTTTGATCCATCTCAGAAAAACACTTTTACAAATGACTTTAGTTTAGATTCTAGATGGCAAATGCAAGTTGGTCTTAGATATATTTTCTAAGCTTCTTCAAAATTATAAGCATAAAAAAACTGCTCCATTTCTGGAGCAGTTTCTATTTATATCCATATGTAGTTTTACTGTTTTTCTATGATCTCAGATATATAAGCTGCATCCTTTTTAACTCCACCTAAAGTGGCAGAGCCTCGAGTATGTAACCAAGGTAAACCAATAAAGTATAAACCCTTTATAGAACTTATTCCTCTTTTGTTTTTAGGATATCCATTTTTATCTAGTTCTAGACCTTGTATCCAGTTAAAATTTGGGCGGTATCCTGTTGCCCAAACTATATTTTTAATACTGCTTACTTCCTCCTTATCAAAGTTTATAGATTTTTCATCTGCATCTAATGCTCTTCCAACAAGATGAACGTTCTTTCTGTCTAAAATTTCTTTAATATCAAGCCCAATTATTGGTTGAGGTCTATTTGCTATCATTTTACCAATCCAGGAATGTTTGCTGGCACTAAGAAAACCAGTTTTAGTAAACCACCACCATAATGTTTTTCCTAAAATTTCTTGAGGTAAGGTTTTAGCATCATCTGGACCTGCAAAATAGGTTGTCAATCCATTTTGTGAGACCTCATCAAGGATCTGAAATCCAGAATCTCCCCCGCCAACAACTAAAGTGTCACCATGCTGTAATTGTTCACTATTCTTATAAAAGTTACTATGTATCTGTCTAACCTCCTTATTAATTTTAATCGAAAAGGGAGGCGTATAAGGTGTATAAAACGGGCCTGTAGCAACTATAACATTGGAGCATTTTAACTCTCCATTTTGGTGGGTCAATATAAATATCCCGTTTTTTTTTTCTATTGAAGTTATAAGAATATTAAACTGAATAGGCAGTTCGAATTTTTCAACATAAGCATCAAAATAGTCTGCGACTTCATATTTATTGGGGTAATGCCCTTTTGGAGCAGGAAATTCCATTCCTTCTAAATGATTGAATTCCGTAGGTGTAAAAAGAGTTAATGAATCCCATCTGCTTAACCAAGACTCTCCAATTTTACTTTCCTTATCCACAACAAGAAAAGATTTCCCCATTTGCTTCAAGTGATAAGCCATACTAAGGCCAGCTTGTGCACTACCTACAATAATAAAATCGAACATTTTTTAGGGTTTAATGCAAATATAGTAGAGTTAAGCGGACTCTTCTAACTTGGTAAGGCTTAATATAGCTAAAGAAATTCCTATAATAATGTTGTCAAAAAAAAATCCGCATTCAGTTTTACTTGAATGCGGATTATATAAACTTTCTTATGTTCTAGAATTTGAAAGCTATATTGGTAAATATTCTTGTACCATCAATTCCAAATTGAGTGGTTTGCCAAGGGTATTTGAATCTTCCTACGAAATCTAAGTTTCGGTCTTTAGGAACACCTCCATTATTACTATAAGCATCTGCAAAAGTATCTGGATACACATTAAATAAATTATTAACTCCCACAGTTAAAGCGATTTTCTCTGTGAAATCATAACTAAAACTAAGATTAGTCAATAACTTACTGCCATAAGTAGCATCATCTGCCGGGTTACTTGGGTGTCTATAAGTAACTTTTCCGTAGTGCATCATAGATAAGTTCGTAGAGAATTTATCTAAAGTATAATTTATTGAACCTATGATCTTAGATCTAGGTCTCCATGACTCTACTCTAGATACGTCTTCTCTAGAGAATAAAGCGTCTCCTAGATTATTGTCTTCAATGAATTTTGGAAACTGAGTGCTTCTTACTTCAGTTTTATTAAAGTTAGCAGCTAAACTACCACTTAAAAATCCTTTACCTAATTCAATATTATCATAACTAAATACAATATCAATTCCTTTTGTACGCGTATTAATAGCATTCAAAAAGAATCCTGCAGCTCCTACATTTACACTAGATAGGGTTTGATCTATTGGACTGCTTGGATCTCCGGTTGGAGTTACCTGACCAGAAAGCACAATTCTATCATCAACATCTATTTGATAAACATCCATTGTTAAACCAATTTTTCTACTGAATCTATAAGTCAAACCTGCTCCAAGATTAAAAGAGGTTTCTGCATCTAATTTTGGAATCCCTAAAGCGCGTAATGCAGGATCTGCATTGTTCAAAATTCCATTTTGTTGTATTCCGTTTTCTGTAAGAGTGGTAGTAGTAGCCGTATAATAAATTTGGTGTAAGGCTGGCGCTCTAAAACCAGTACTTATAGAACCTCTTATGGCTAATTTGTTATCTAATGTTTTATATCTGGTATTTGCTTTCCAGCTTAAATTAGATCCAAAATCAGAATAATTTTCATAACGTACAGCTCCTCCCAGTAGGAAGTCTTCAGTTATATCTGCTGTCACATCTGTATATAGACCTATATTACTCCTGTAATCATTAGAAGCATTTTCGGGTCTAAATCCACCAAAAGATTCAGATCCCGTTCTATCTGTTAGATCGTCTGGCGTACCATCTCCATAAGAAGCAAATTCTCCTTCTTCAGTAACAAAACGCTCTGTACGATGCTCTGCACCAAATCCTACAGTTAAGGAATTTAATCCAGTATCTTCAAAAGATCTAACTACATCAAGATTATTTACAACATGGCTAAATTGATGAGCCCCATTATAAAAGTCTGATGGGCTACTTGCTCCAAAAGATTGGTTAAAGGAATTTTCAATATAATAATCTATTCTGTTCCTTCCCATAGTAGAACTTAAGTCGAAATCCCACTCATTGTAAGTGGTTTTTAAACCCAATGCAAAAGTGTAATCATTAATTCTAGGTGCCATTTCTGCTAAGAAAAAATCAGTACCCGGGTAAATTTGTTCGAAACCAGGAACCCAGTAAGGAACTCTTGCAAATTGAGGAGAAGATCCGGTTCTATTAGCCAATGTACCAAAAGAATAAATTTCAGTATTAGTTTCTTCATCTAAAGTATAACCTGTATTGTAAGCGAAATTGGTTATGGTTACATCTGGTGATCCCACTTGGAATCCTGCACTCGGATTACGTTGTAAGAAAGATTGCAGATCTGATATTGTAAAATCTGTATCATCTGTAACTCCCCAATAGTTAGCTTCATCTTCTACGCTGGTTATTGTTCCCGCTCTCTGAGTTTGTTTCTGATCGAAATAACTAAAAGTGAAGTTTGCAAAGCCTTTATCGGCTATTTTAACTCCAAACCCAGTTTCAATTTGGTACTGTTCTCCATCCCCTTCTGTAGTTACGCTATAACCAGTATTTATAAATGGATCCGAATTTTCTTTAAGCACAAGGTTGATTACTCCGGCAACGGCATCAGAACCATATTGCGCGGCAGCACCATCTCTAAGGATCTCTACTCGTTCTAAAGCTGCAGATGGTATTGCTTTCATATCTACACCTACTTCCCCACGACCAGGGGTTACATAGCTATAAACTAATGCACTTAAGTTCTTTCTTTTACCATTTACCAAAACCAAGGTTCTACTAGGAAACAAACCTCTAAGGCCTGCAGGACTAAAATGTGCTGCAGCATCAGATACTGGTTGTTCTGTAGAGTTGTAAGATGGTACTTTAGCCATAAGCTGTTGATCCAACACTCCTTTGCCGGTTTGCTTTAATTCTGCGGTTGAGATATTATCAACAGGAACCGGAGAATCGAAAGATGTTCGTGGTTTCCCGCGACTTCCAATGATCACTACATCATCTAATCTTGCAGCGGCCTCATCTAATTTTACATCAATGGTCTTTGATTTTGAAACATCCACCTCTTTAGTTTTAAAACTTATAAAGGAAATAACTATAATGTTTTTATCTTCAGGTAACATCAAGCTAAATTTCCCATCAAAATCTGATTGTACACCTATGTTGGTTCCTTTAACTAAAATTGTTGCACCTGGGAGTGGAGTTCCAGTATTATCTCTTACAATTCCGGTAACCTCGCGCTCTTGGTATGAATTACTGTTCTCTATTGTAATATTAAAATTATTACTGGAAGCCGACATTGGAAATGTACAGAGAGCGAAAATGAAAAGGCTATATTTTAGGGCCAATGGCATTTTGCTTTGTGATTTTAATAAGTTGGGTAATGATCTTTTTGAGTAATCTTTTCTCATTTCATTAAATATTTAATTGAAATATATGTTGATTTTCAACACATGTGAATTGTGAAACTCCAAATCTGGATTTCATTTAAAATATTGGGAGGACACTGATAGGGTAGAATAACCGAGATCAGATAAGAATTATGTGAACTAAAATTTTGGGTTTTCAAAAAAGGGTGATTTCCTATTCTCTATTAATTATAGTTTTAGGAAAATTATAAAGATTAATGAGTCAATTTTCAACTCACTATTTTTTGAATAATTAAGGATGAATATCCTTGGAACCAAGGAACGAATATAGGTAAAATTTAATCGTGGGGTCTAATCGACTGATAGGCAATAGATTGTGAGCGTAATGGTGGCTTTTTAGATAAAATCTACTTATAAAAGATTAAAACGGAAAATGCTTGTTTTAAACAGGTTACAAATATTTGAATTGTGATCTTTTTCTAAGTTTTATATGAATGTGTAAATAGGCGATCTAAAGATGTAAAATAAAAAAGCTTCAAAAGTTTTAATTTTGAAGCTTTTTTATTCAGTTAGATTATTCAGTGTAAACTTAAAAGTCTTAGAATTAACTCATATTCAAGTATATAGTTACCAACTTTTTAGTAAATAATAGTCCTCAGAAAACTATCCTATTACAACTAATGACTTTCTAATTAACAGAAATCAAATCAATCTCAAAAATAAGTACTGAACCCCCGGGAATTCCATTGGAGTTATTATTTCCATATCCAAGATGCGCTGGAACTAGTAAAAGCCCTGATCCCCCTTCTTTAAAATAAGTGATTCCCTCTGTCCAACCTTTTATAACTTGTTGTAAGTTGAGACTTATCCCGTTAGAATTACTTTGATCGAATACAGATCCATTTAAAAAATATCCTTTATAGGCAACGGTAACATCTGAATTTGAAGTAGGTTGCACACCAGCTCCTTCTTCCTCTATAACATAGTACAATCCGGAATTGCTTTTTTGAGCATTTAAATTATTTTCGCTGATGTATTCAGCAATTTCTTTTTCGTTCTGAACTTTATAATCTACATTCTCCTTATCATTATTATCACAGGATAGAAATAAGATAAATACAAATGCTAATAGGGGATATTTCATAGTTATTTTTTTGAGGGTAAATATAGGAAATGTAAACACTGCTTTAAAGCAGAAATTTAAATTATGAAATTCTTATAGTTTATTCTGAATCTAATAATTTTTGAAATACTTCAAGGAATTTAGCCACATGAAAACCATCCATTAATCCATGATGAACGTTAATAGCAACTGGTAATTTATTCTCATTTCCCATTGCATACATTTTACCAAAGGTTATTTTTGGAACACTGTCTGGATATTTAAAATTTCGAGAGTGAGTTAGGCCTGTAAGTTTATGCCAAGGAAATGATGAAATATGGATTGCATCTAAACGTTGTGAAGCATCGCTGAGTCTTAATCCTGTTGTATTTTGAACCTCCTCAATTTCTTTATTCAATCTTTCTTGAAAAACTGAGAAATCTGAATCGAACTCAGCAAATGAAAAAGCGAAAGTACCATCTGGTCTGGCAATGGTCGCGGCAGAGTGCACTTCCTCATACACCACTACTTCGTTATTCAAGATTCTATACTTAAATTCTGGAACCTCGTTAACCGCGGTTAATGCCTTATGCAAATAATGCGCAAAAAAGGAACGATTATTATTTTTACAGAATTTATAGGCTTTTGTACAATCAACTTCAGAAACTATCCCGAAAAAAGGTTCATCGAAGCTTGAGAAAAATTCAAAATGCTCTCTTCTATTCCAATTTTTCAAATCCAATTTTTTCATCTTTGATGTAGGCTTTTTATGCTGTAATATTTTTATTGAATCAAGATCCTTAGAACATTTTACTTTAAATTTTTTCGATAGCTATTAAAACAAAAATGTTTAGGCAAAGCTCCATAAATACTGGCAAGATAAAAAAGTATAAATCCTTTAATTTGGGTTAAAATTCAATAGCAGAAATAACTTCTAAAATTATTGGTTCTCCAATTTTTTCTTCAATTTGTTCCTTAATAGTTTCCATTTCTTTAGAATCTATTGCTTCCGGACTCACTAATTT
The DNA here is from genome assembly GCF_000403785.1 of Gillisia sp. CAL575. GTDB lineage: Bacteria > Bacteroidota > Bacteroidia > Flavobacteriales > Flavobacteriaceae > Gillisia. The sequence goes on along the minus strand of NZ_APHJ01000024.1, from coordinate 28,161 downwards.
TAAAGAAACCATGATCGGTTTTCCTGTTCTAACTTTTACATCTCTAAGATAAATCTTATCAAAATTTGTTCCCTCCAATTTTGAGGTTATATTGGCTTCTTGCTTAATTCTATTAAAAGAGAGGGAAAGAGGAATCATAACAATACTAATGGTTATAAGCGTATAAACTAATCCCATTCTTGCGCGTCTAAAAGGTGCAAAACCTAAAAGTAGAAATGTGAGACCCGCAAACATGATAATTCCTGCAAGATTGGTTAAATAAAGAAGAAAAGCACCAGAAAACACATCCCAGTCCCACCAACCAATACCTATTCCTGCTACAGCCAATGGAGGTACCAAGGCAACGGCAATTGCTACCCCAGCCAAACTTTTCGCAATACCTTCTTTTGCATGCGCATATGCTGCTGCAATCCCAGAGGCTACCGCTATTCCCATATCTAAAAGGGTAGGAGTGAGACGTGCATCAATTTCTGAGGTCAGCACTTTAAGAGGTATAATCATACTTACTCCGGCTGCAAATATTAATGCCACAATAGTTCCAATTAAGATGGTAACTATTCCTGTTTTAAGCATATTAGTATCATATCGCACCATTCCCATAGAAAATGAAACAATAGGAGCGATGATGGGAGCAAGTATCATAGCGCCAATAATTACTGGAGATGAATCTCCAAATAATCCAAATGTGGCAATTAAGGTCGCGAGGATCATCATCACTAAAAATGAAGAGCTAAGCTTTGCATTCTCTTTTAAAACTTTGAATAATTCCTGAAATTCCTCTGTGGTAGCTCTGGGTAAAAAAGGCATTTTTCTTTGTGTAAGCTCTTCCCTTTTTTCTCCCGTGGGTAATTTGTCTATTTTGAGATTCTTTTTTTCGTCTACACCTTCATTTTTTGATGCATATTCGCTTTTTTGATGAAGTTTTATTTCCCGGTTGTGTACGTTTAAGTTTATTTCTTTCGCCGTTAATTTTTCCCCATCTATAGAGAAATCTATTGGCTCCCCATTCTCGATCTTTAGATTTGTTGTTTTAATATATCCTATAAATGAGGGTAATTGTGCCTTGAAAGTAGGGTTGGGTAGTAAACTTTTGAATAGAAAAGTTAATAGCTGAAAAATGCTTTGTGGCGAAAGTATGAGTACCTGAAATTTCCCATCATTCAACACTATGTTTTCTAGCAATCTTTTAGAGATCACTGAAGCCGAAGGATGTTCCACCGCAATAATTCCTAAAGCCGAAGTGTGAATAATTTGTTCTTCGTCTGCAGTTAAGAGAAATGATTTATGAATTAACCCTGGCAACCTTCTGATGTTTTTTATAAATTGATATACTTCAGAAATAAAACCTTGTGCTCCTTTTTGTTCAGAAAAAATAAGAACATCTCCTACATTTACAGATTGTAATACAGGAATCTCATTACAATAAAGCAAATCCAATTCATTCACTTCTTCTCCATCCAAGATTTCCATCGTAATCTCTTCCATTTTGCCAGTGATCCCCAATAATTTTATTGCTTTTTGACCCTCGGGATGTGGTAGGACCGCCAAATTCCAATTATGTTTAGTAGTCTTAAGTAATAAGTCTTTAAAATTTAAATCGGAGAGGTAAGTGACTAATACCGAATCCTCTTCTGGTGAAAACTGATTTGATATAGGAAGTGTAAGAAGAGTAAAATTAGATTTTTCGAAAAACGGAATTACAGTCTCTGTAATTTTCTCAAAATCGTCTGGATGATGAACTAGATAAAACATAGTTGGATAGCTGCGATTACGCTGCAAGATATCACTTTTGAGAACTTTCAGTTTAGATTTAACCAAAAGTTGGGGATTTCCAAGAACTCATTATTTTTTTAAAATAGTCTTACTGCAGAAAACCCCAATTAAAGGATAAAAATTAAAATTCTAATTCAACTTGATTATAAACCAAGTCTTCAAATACCTCTCTTTTTCTTATAAGATGAGCTTCGCCATTATACCATAAGACTTCAGCTGGGCGATATCTAGAATTGTAATTACTGGCCATGCTAAAACAATAAGCACCGGCATTGCTAAAACTTAGAAGGTCTCCTTCTTTAATTTCAGGAATACGTTTATTGGTAGCAAAAGTGTCTGTTTCGCAGATATATCCTACTACAGAGTAGAATCGCTCTTTCCCATCTGGGTGAGAAATATTGCTTATTTCATGTCGAGATCCATAAAGCATCGGCCGTATTAAATGATTAAAACCTGAATCTATCCCAGCAAAAACTGTAGAGGTAGTTTGTTTAATCACATTTACCTTTGCAACAAATTTCCCAGCTTCACTAACCAAGAATTTTCCAGGTTCGAAAGCAAGAGTAAGATCTCTGCCATATTCTTTACAGAATTTTATAAAGCGCTCGCTTAATTTTTCGCCTAATTCTTCTATATTGGTTTCAATATCACCAGGTTTGTAGGGAACTTTGAATCCGCTTCCAAAGTCTATAAAATCGAGATCTGGAAAGTGCTTAGCCGTTTCAAATAAGATCTCAGATGCATATAAGAACACTTCAATATCCAAAATGTCACTTCCTGTATGCATATGGATCCCATTTATATGCATCCCCGTATTTTCTATAATTCTTAATAAATGCGGAATTTGATGAATGGAAATTCCGAATTTAGAATCTATATGGCCTACAGAAATATTACTATTTCCGCCAGCCATTACATGAGGATTGATCCTGATGCATACAGGAATTTTAGGATGTCTGGTTCCAAATTGTTCTAAAATGGAAAGGTTGTCTATATTTATTTGTACTCCCAAAGTGGTTGCTTCTTCAATTTCTTCCAAAGAAACTCCATTGGGAGTATATATGATTTTTGAAGGCTCAAACCCCGCTTTCAAACCTAATTTAACTTCCTGAATAGAAACGGTATCTAATCCCGCTCCAAATTTTTTAAATAACTTCAGAATAGAAATATTTGATAAGGCTTTTACTGCATAATTAATTTTAAGGCTATCCACTTGTTTAAATGCGGAAGTAAGTCTATTATATTGAGACTCAATTTTTTCAGCATCATACACATATACTGGGCTGCCATACTCTGCAGCTATGTTTAAAAGGTCTTGATTATTCATATGGAAATTAAATTGCGGGCAAAAATACTCTAGATTATTTGTAGACTATAAATTTTATAAAAATATAACACATTCTAACAATTTGTGCATTTTATAATATTTAAATTTTATGAATTTAATCATAATAAATGATATTTCGTCTTTCGTGGCAGATGGCGATCACTAATTCTCCACGGGGACAGGAATTCTTTCTGAATGTCTTTTTCTTATCAAAATAACTGCAATAGCTATTAAAACTCCACTTCCTGCCATAGCAGCACCTACCAATGTTGCAGAGGTAAAACCATATCCCATGGCAATTGGTAATCCCGCCAAATATGCTCCAGAGGCATTTCCCATATTAAATGCGCTTTGATTTAAAGAAGAACCTAACATCTCTGAACCTTTAGATGAATTTATAACTGCCATTTGAATAGGAGTAGAGATGCAGAATGCAACCATACCTATAAGGAAGGTCATAATTAAAATGAAAACTGGATCATGAGCCAGATAAGAATTGGCAACTAATAGAATTGACATTGTGATTAGAGTAAGAATAACTGCATATATAGGGCTAAACATTTCTGCCAATTTTGCACCTAAGATGTTTCCAACGACCATTCCAACTCCAGCAAGGATCATAGCATAACTCACCACACTTTCATCATGTCCTGCCACATTAGTTATTAATGGGGCTATATAACTATACCAAGCAAAAAACCCTCCTGTCCCAACAGTAGTAAGTAAAATCACCATCCAAAGCTCGGGTTTTTTAAGAACCTTTAAATCTTTTTTAAATCCGTCTGGAGAAGATTTATCCAGATCTGGCATCCAAAATTTAATTCCCAACATGGCAAGAATACCTATAACACCAACCATTAAAAATGAAATCCCCCAATTATACTGATGTCCCAAATAGGTGCCAAGAGGAACACCTAAAACGTTGGCTAAAGTTAAACCAGTAAACATAGTTGCAATGGCCTGAGCAGATTTTCCTGGTTTAGCTAGTTTCCCAGCTACCACGGCTCCAATTCCGAAAAAAGCTCCATGAGGTAAACCAGACAAAAACCTAGCAGCGAGTAACATTTCATAACTTCCAGCAAAAGCAGAGAGTGTGTTGAAGACTGTGAACCAAAGCATTAATAATAGTAAGACCTTATGTGCTGGCCATTTTCCACCAATAGCTGTAATTAAAGGAGCGCCAACCACCACCCCTAACGCATAGGCAGAAATAAAATGTCCTGCTTTTGGAATACTTATATCCAAAGCACCGGCAACATCTGGTAAAATTCCCATCATCACAAACTCTGTCATTCCTATCCCAAAACCACCTATTGCTAAAGCTAATAATCCTTTATTCATCTAAAAAAATTAATCTACAAAAATAAGATAGAATTCTTGTTTTATGTAATATTATCAAGGGAAAACGCTATAACGATTTAGTGAATTCGGGATACAAATTGTTATTATTAGATATGCTTTATAAAGCTTTTGAGGAGAAGAGAGTTATAACCCAAAAAAGATTGGTACAATACTTTTACATTTGTTACTTTTGCGTTCCGTAATTAATACTGAAGAAAAGCAGATTATGAACATACACGAATATCAAGGAAAAGAAATTTTAAATAGCTTTGGAGTGCGCATTCAGCGTGGTATTGTTGCCAGTACCCCAAAAGAAGCAGTTGAGGCTGCAAAAGAACTTACTGAATTAACCGGAACTGGTTGGCACGTAATAAAAGCTCAGGTGCATGCCGGGGGTCGTGGTAAAGGTGGTGGGGTAAAACTTGCTAAGAATCTTAAAGAAGTAGAAGAAATTGCAGGACAAATAATCGGGATGAATCTGGTTACTCCTCAAACCTCTGCTGAAGGTAAGAAAGTTCACCAAGTATTAGTTACAGAAGATGTTTATTATCCTGGAGATAGTGAGCCAGAAGAGTATTATATGTCTGTTCTTCTAAATAGAACGACAGGCCGTAATATGATTATGTATTCTACGGAAGGTGGAATGGATATAGAAACTGTTGCAGAAGAAACTCCGCATTTAATTTTTACTGAAGAAATTGATCCTTCAGTTGGATTACAAGGTTTTCAAGCTAGAAGAATCGCTTTTAACTTAGGACTTAGTGGAAATGGATTTAAAGAAATGACTAAATTCGTTACTGCTCTTTATACTGCTTATGTAGAATCTGATTCTGCTTTATTTGAAATCAATCCTGTTCTTAAAACAAGTGACGATAAAATAATGGCGGTAGATGCTAAAGTAACTTTAGACGATAACGCATTATTTAGACACAAAGATTATGCAGCTATGCGTGATATTCGTGAGGAAAATGCTGTTGAAGTTGAAGCGAGAGAAGTTGGACTTAACTATGTAGATCTCGACGGAAACGTTGGGTGTATGGTGAATGGAGCCGGACTTGCAATGGCAACAATGGATCTTATTAAACAAGCAGGTGGTGAACCAGCTAACTTTTTAGATGTTGGTGGAACTGCTGATGCAAAGAGAGTAGAAGAGGCATTTAGACTTATCTTAAAGGATGAAAATGTAAAAGCGATCCTTATTAATATCTTTGGTGGTATTGTAAGATGTGATCGTGTTGCACAAGGAATTGTAGATGCATATAAGAACATGGGGAACATAAATGTGCCTATTATTGTTCGTTTACAAGGTACTAATGCAGATATAGCAAAAGAAATTATAGATAATAGCGGATTGGATGTACAAAGTGCAATAGAATTCCAAGAAGCTGCAGATAAAGTTCAGGCTGTTTTAGCTTAAACTTTTCAATAGTTTATTAAAAAAGGTCCCGAGATATTTCTTGGGACCTTTTTTGTTAGGGTAGGGCTAATCGTAGGGTATTAAAAAAATATTAAAAATATTTGGCCTAAGGTTACTTACGTTAAATTTATATTTAAGCATTAATTCTTGAGAGCCATCTTTGTAGCTAATCACGATTATTCGTGTATTCTTCTCAATTCAAATCACTATGATTTGGTGATAATAAATTGGCGATACAAGTTGATTTAGGTTTCCATTATGATATTTTAAATGCAAAAAAATGTATTTTGACCATTTAAAATAAATTTATGAAGATTCCCTTATTTTTTACTCTCCAAGATACCCCAAAAGATAAAACAGGCGAAATTGATGTAAATCCACAGTCTATAATAGAAAAATTAGATAGTTGGGTTGATGGAACTATCAGAGCATTACCGAACATACTTATTGGAATAGCTGTTTTTATTGCATTCTTATATTTAGGACGTTGGTTAGGTAAAGTCGTTAATCGTTTGATGAATAAAAGAGGGCGCGAGAACTTTGGTGATCTTCTTGGTGCTTTTACTCGCTACATAATTGTAATTGCTGGGATAGCACTATCTCTTACTATAATGGCACCAGGTTTAAGTCCAGCCGATTTAATTGCTAGTCTTGGGGTATCTTCGGTGGCTATTGGTTTTGCTTTTCAGGATATTTTACAAAATTGGTTGGCAGGAATTCTAATATTACTTAGGCAACCATTTAAAATTGGAGATCAGATTGTTGTAAATGAATTTGAAGGTACAGTAGAAATGGTGCAAATAAGATCTACGATAATTACCACCTACGACGGTCAACGAGTGGTTATTCCAAATAATACAGTTTATAATAACTCAGTCAAGGTAATAACTGCGCATGAACTTATACGTTCCCAATATGATGTTGGTGTGGGTTATGATGAAGATTATTTGGAAGCCATGAAAATTCTAAAACAGACGGTACAAAAAGTGGAGGGTGTAAGTTCAGAAAAACCTGTAGAAACCTTAGTTTGGGATCAGGCAGATAGTTGGTTGACTATTCGTGTTCGATGGTGGACGAAAAGCGATCGCGCAAGTGTTGTCCAAATTTGGTCAAAAGTTTTATTACAAACTCAACAGGCAATGAATGATGCAGGTATAGATTTACCATTTCCAACACATGTAGAAATTCAGAATGCACATGATTTGAAGGAAGCTCAAGAAGGTAAAAAGTTAAAGGGAGAATTGCATCAAAGCGCCATATCTAAAAAAGCTAAAAAACAATCTGAATCTAAAACTGATAGCGAAAATAATTAAATCTCAGGAATATAATTCCTGAGATTTCTAGCTCTTGTTTTCTATTTCTGGTTTGTTTTTCTTAGGCATTGGTCCGCGCATATGAATCACCAACCCATTCAGAAAATTTCTTAAGAATTGATCTCCACATTCCACATATTTTGGATGATCTTCATTTCTAAAGATCGCACCTAGCTCACTTTTGGTAACTTTAAAATCTACCAGTGCACAAATTTGTACTATATCATCATCGCGTAATTTTAACGCAACTCTTAGTTTTTTAAATGTGTCGTTATTTGTTAATCCCATATTGCAAAAATAAACATTTTTATGAGCAAGCGGAAAAATTGCGATATTAATCTCCTAGAGTTTAATTCCCCGATGCTTACATTATACGAAGAAGAAAGTTGGAAAACCTAAGGTTTTCATCGAGAAAGCTTTCTTCTACTAAATATCTTATATGCTTGCATCGAGGAACTTTATTATTTCTTAATGCTCATTAGATCTAAAATCTGGATATGCATCCATTCCATGCTCATGTCTATCTAAACCTTCTAATTCTTCTATTTCAGAAACTCTTAATCCAGCTACAGCTTTAATTGTTTTAAGAATTATGAAAGTACTAATTACACAAAAGGCACCTACAATTCCAACACCAGCTAATTGAATAAAGAACTGATCTATTCCTGCCATGCTTCCAAATATTCCTACGGCGAGTGTACCCCAAATTCCACATATTAAATGTACAGCAACTGCACCTACAGGATCATCAAGTTTTAATTTATCTATAAGCGCTACTCCAAATACTATAACAACACCCGCAATTAATCCAATTACTACAGCTTCATTTGGAGACATTAAATCGGCTCCGGCGGTAATACCCACAAGTCCTCCTAATATTCCGTTTAAGAACATAGTGAGGTCATAGTTTTTATACATTAAAGTAGATGTTAAAAAAGCTGAAATTCCACCAGCTGCTGCTGCCAAAGAAGTTGTTACAAGTACCAAAGAAGTAATTGCAGGATCGGCAGAAAGTACAGATCCTCCGTTAAAACCAAACCATCCTAACCATAAAATTAGTACTCCTGCCGCTGCAAACGGAATATTATGCCCAGGAATTGGTTGCGGTTTGTTATTTTCATTGAATTTACCAATACGAGGTCCTAATATAAATATAGCTACTAACGCGGCCCATCCTCCAACAGAGTGAACTAGGGTTGATCCTGCAAAGTCATAAAAATTCATTGCATCAAGAAATCCACCACCCCATTTCCACGAGCCAACTATTGGATAAATAAGTCCTACGTAAATAACAACAAATATCATAAATCCTCCAATCTTAATACGTTCTGCAACAGCCCCAGATACTATAGTTGCTGCAGTAGCTGCAAACATTCCTTGAAAAAGAAAATCTGTCCACCAAGTATAACCTCCGCTGGCATACTCAGCAAGCATTCCATTTTCTGGTGCCGATATTCCAAATCCTGCAAATTTTAAAATCCCTGCAGATCCTTCTTCAAATCCGGGATACATTAAATTGAAACCTCCTATATAGTACATAAGTAAACCTGCACAAATAATAAATAGATTTTTGAAGAGTATATTTATGGTATTCTTTTGCCTTGTTAGTCCAATTTCGAGCAATGAAAAACCGAGATGCATGAAAAATACCAGTCCGGTACATATCATCATCCATACATTGTTTATTGTAAATAATCCTGAGTCCATATATTAACATTTTAAGCTTTAATAATTAGTTTAGAGTTTCTTTTCCTTTATCCCCAGTACGAATTCTATATGCTTCACTGATTTCGGAAACAAATATTTTTCCATCTCCCACTTCTCCTGTGCGGCCTGCTTTAAGAATAGCTTCGATAGTGGATTCCTCATAAGAATCGTCTACCACGATAGATAAATATCTACGCTGAATATCGCTTGTGCTATAGGACACTCCTCGATAAACACTTCCTTGTGTTTCATTTCCCAAACCGGTAACATCCCAGTAGGAAAAGAAGTTGATGCCTTTTTCATGTAAGGCCTTTTTAACTGCAGAAAATTTTGCTTTCCTGATGATGGCTTCTATTTTTTTCATTTTTATATGTTTAGATTAGAATTTATAAACTGCTGCTAGAAGAAGGGATGCCAGACTTTTTTGGGTTCCATCTATTTCTTTATTAGTGAATATATCTTGGTCTGCGGAATCAAGGCGTATCTCTGGAATTAACATTAGATCTCCTATTGCAATATTTCCTGAAACGGTTACAGCAAATACTCCAGCATCGCCATCTGCATCATATACACCTAAAGCTCCAGCACCGCCATTAAATTCCTGGAAATATTCTCCTCTTGTACCAATTGCAAAACTGTCACTTAAGCTATACTGAAGATATATTGCGGCACCATAAAACCCGAAATCGTCTCCATCCACATCTCGTATGCCAGTATCTGTATAGGCTTCTCCAGTAGAGGTAGTGTTGTAAGTAGTATTAAAGCCTAAGTAAAAGTCATCGGATAGATCTACACCTGCAGTTAGGTCTACCTGAAAGGTTGATCCCGAAGAATCATCTCCGCCATTATTCCCATTTCCATCAAGTTTTCCGTCTTGATCTCCGTAAAGAAAATTTAAATATGCACTTCCTGCATCCTTAGCATATCCAAGTTGTGCTCCAAGAGTATAGGTGCCTGCAGGATTAAATTCAGTAAAATCTGTAGGATTCATAATCGCTACCATAGCGCTAAACTCATCGCTTAAAACAAAATCTGCTTTTAGTCCCGTATGAGAGAAAGGTCCATAAGAGAACATGTAAGAAGTAGAATAATTAAAGTTTGCAGTTGGAGAAATAACTTCATAACCCAAATAGGTATTCCAGTTACCAAGCGTTAAGCTAACTTTATCATTAACGTTCCAGTAAACATAAAGTTGATTTACTATATTAGAACTCCCCGTGGAATTAAAAACTGCATCTTCTCCCCTAGGTCCAAATACAAGGTCTGCAACTGCACCTACTTTTCCAAATTCATAACTCGCTATTACGTTGGCCATACCTATTGCAAATCCCGGGTCATTGGCGAAAGAAGTCGCAGGAGAAGGTGCATCCATATCGTCATAATTCCTATTAAAGGAATTTAAATTGAAACGTGCATATACGTCAGCTGAACCTGATATTTGGAAACTTTTTGTTGGAGCGTCTTCTTCTTGTGCATAAGAATTGAGAGCAAAAAGCATAACAAGAGGTAGATAGATTTTTTTCATATTGATATACATTTAATTTGTTGGCTACTAAACTAAATATATTTTGAACTAAACCTTAAAATTAATAGGGGTAAGTGTTTAAATTTAGTGAATTATGAATTATCACCCCCTAAAATTTAGGGGGTGATAATATTTTTATGCTTAATGTATTGTAAATTGTTATATTCTTGATGAAATTTTACTTATTTATAAGAATAAGAGTGGAAAAACACCCTTAAAAATCGATTAAAACGTCAGATTCTGATTTTCAATCTTATATAAAAGTTGTAGAATCTTCGTTTTTATAAAATATGAAGTAAAAATTTATTACTAATCTGATAATTAAACCGGATTTAATTATCAAATTCAAAATAAAATATTGATTTTTTGAGAAATTATTAAATGTAAAAATCAGTTTATTAATTATTATTCAATATTGAGTTTATTCTCTACTTTAGGAAAGAATAAGATGAAAAATTGATTAAAAGATGAAAGAGAAACAAGGCTTATATTCACCCGAATTTGAACATGAAAATTGCGGAGCAGGGTTTATATGCAATCTAAAAGGAAAGAAATCTAATGATATTATACATAAAGCTTTAGAGATCTTAGAAAAATTGGAGCATCGAGGTGCTGTAAGTAGCGATGGAAAGACCGGAGATGGAGCGGGAATTTTGATAGATATACCGCATGACTTTTTTGTGGAAAATTGTGATTTTGAAATTCCGGAAGCTCGCGAATACGCCATGGGTAATGTGTTTTTGCCCAGAAAATTAAATCAGCGAGAATATTGTAAACGGATCTTTGAGGAGCAAATTAAACTTAAAGGATTGGTTTTATTAGGTTGGCGTAATGTTCCGGTAGATAATGAACATTTGGGAGCTATAGCAGCAGAAGTAGAGCCTTTTATAGAGCAAATATTTATAGGCAAACCTGAAGAAGGAATGAATGATCAGAAATTCCAGATCCAGCTTTTTGCAGCCAGAAAGGTAACAGAACATATTATTTTAAAATCTAAATTATCTGAAAGAGCTTATTTTTACTTGCCAAGTCTTTCAACTAAAACTCTTATTTTCAAAGGGCTTTTAATGCCCGAAGATATTAAGTTCTATTATAAAGATCTTTTAGATCCAAAGGTTGTTACTAGACTCGCGCTGGTACACCAAAGATTTTCAACCAATACCTTCCCAACTTGGGATCTCGCACAACCTTTTAGATATATGTGCCATAATGGTGAGATCAATACTTTAAGAGGAAATATTGCCCGAATGAGGAGTAGAGAGGAGTTATTGAAAAGTGATCTTTTTGATGATGATCTAAAAGAATTATTTCCAATTATATTAAAAGGTAAGTCAGATTCTGCATCTATGGATATGGTTGTAGAATTATTATTAATGTCTGGCAGGTCACTTCCGGAAATTATGATGATGTTGATTCCTGAAGCATGGGAGAAGCATAAGGAAATGAGTGAAACTAAAAAATCCTTCTATGAATTTAATAGTTGCATCATGGAACCTTGGGACGGGCCCGCTTCTGTACCATTTACAGATGGAGATTATATAGGTGCAGTATTAGATAGAAACGGACTAAGACCTTCTAGATATTCTGTAACTAAAGATGATTATGTAATCATGTCTTCAGAAACGGGAGTTTTAGATTTACAGCCTGAGAATATAGCATATCACGGCAGACTGCAGCCTGGACGTATGTTCCTTGTAAATATGAAAGAAGGCCGAATTATCAATGATGAAGAGATAAAAGAAAAAATAGCTGGAAATCATGATTATAAAAAATGGCTTTCACAAAATAGAATTCCATTAAAAGAGATTCCTTACAGACATGAGCCTTTAGAATTGGAAAAAACTCCAATCAACTTAAGAAAGAATATTTTTGGTTATACAAATGAAGATATAGAAACCATCATCTTACCAATGGCCGGTCAAGGTAAAGAGCCAATTGGATCTATGGGTACAGATACTCCATTGGCGGTATTATCCCAAAGGCCTCAGTTGATGTACAATTACTTTAAACAAATGTTCGCCCAAGTAACTAATCCGCCCTTAGATGGAATTCGTGAAGAGTTAATCACAGATCTCAGTCTTACTCTGGGAACAGATTCAAATTTAATGCAGATATCACCAGATTACTGCAAAAAGATCATGATTCAAAATCCAGTTATTTCTAAAGAAGACCTAGATAAGATCAAAAATTTTGAACATCCAGATTTCAAGTCGGTAAGCATTCCTATTTTATATAGTGCTGTAAAAGGATTAAATGGATTGGAAGAGGCGCTTGAAGTTATGTTGAAAACTGCCTCGAAGAAAATAGACGAAGGATATACCATTTTGATCCTTTCGGATAGAGGTGTAGATAAAGATATGGCTCCAATACCTGCATTACTTGCATGTTCTTATTTAAATAACGGTTTATTTAAAATAGGTAAAAGGTCTAAAATGAGCTTTATAATAGAATCTGCTGAGCCTCGGGAAGTTCATCATTTCGCTTTACTATTTGGTTATGGAGCGAGTGCTATTAATCCATATTTAGTGAATGAGATTATAAATGAACAAATTGAAGAAAAGAACCTTAATAATATAGGTTTTGTTGATGCGGTGTATAATTATAACAAAGCTGTTGGGAAAGGGGTAGTGAAGATTATGAATAAAATAGGTATCTCCACCCTTAATTCTTACAGAGGTTCTCAATTATTTGAAGCTTTGGGACTCAACTCTGCACTTATAGATAAATACTTTCCAAATACCCCAAGTAGAATTGAAGGTATTGGCCTATATGAAGTAGAAAAAGAGGTTGCAAAAAGACATTTAAGAACTTTTAAGGAGAGAAATATTCCTGGGTCTATAGGAATGGAGATTGGAGGGGATTATCGCTGGAGAAGAAATGGAGAAAAGCATATGTTTAATCCAGTGACCATTGCAAAATTACAGGAGTCTGTAAGAACCAATAATCCTGCGACTTATAAAGAATACGCAGCGTTGGTTAATGAGCAGTCTAAACAGTTAATGACTATTAGAGGAATGTTCGAATTTTCTAATTTTGATCCTATTCCTTTAGCTGAAGTGGAACCTTGGACAGAGATCGTGAAAAGATTTAAAACCGGGGCTATGTCTTATGGTTCTATAAGTAAAGAAGCTCATGAGAATCTTGCCATTGCAATGAATAGAATAGGCGGAAAGAGCAATAGTGGAGAAGGAGGAGAAGATTCTAACAGATATTATAAGAATGCCAATGGAGATTGGGCAAATAGCGCGATAAAACAAGTGGCTTCAGGAAGATTTGGAGTTTCGAGTAATTATCTTACTAATGCTACCGAAATTCAGATAAAGATGGCTCAAGGTGCTAAGCCAGGAGAAGGCGGACATTTGCCAGGATCTAAAGTGAATAAATTTATAGCTAAAACAAGAAATAGCACACCGTACGTAGGTCTTATTTCTCCGCCACCACATCACGATATTTATTCTATTGAAGATCTGGCGCAGTTAATATATGATCTAAAATCTGCTAACAGAGCAGCTAGAATAAATGTAAAACTGGTTTCTGAAGTTGGGGTTGGAACCGTCGCTGCTGGAGTTGCTAAAGCCAAGGCAGATGTGATTTTAATTTCTGGATATGATGGTGGGACGGGAGCTTCCCCGCTAACATCGCTTAGACACGCAGGTTTACCATGGGAACTAGGAATTGCTGAAGCTCAGCAAACTTTGGTTTTAAATGATCTTAGAAGTAGAATAAGGTTGGAGTGTGACGGACAGTTAAAAACCGGTAGAGATGTAGCAGTAGCTTGTCTTTTAGGTGCAGAAGAATTCGGTTTCGCCACAGCGCCTTTGGTAGCGTCGGGTTGTATAATGATGCGTGTTTGTCATTTAAATACATGCCCAGTTGGTATTGCTACTCAGAATCCAGATTTAAGAAAGAAATTTAAGGGCAAGCCAGAGCATGTGGTGAACTACATGTATTTTATTGCTGAAGAATTAAGAGAGATCATGGCGCAATTAGGTTTTAGAACCGTTGATGAAATGGTGGGTCAGGTTCATAAATTGAATAGAAATAAAGCTATCGATCATTTTAAAGCAGCGGGAATAGATCTTTCTCCAATACTTCATAAAATTGAAACGCCAGAAGGTGTAGATATTTACAATACAGCCTCTCAAGACCATCATCTGGAAAAATCTATAGATTTTGAAATTATAGAATTGGCACACACAGCACTTTTTAGAAAGGAAAAGACCGTGTTAGATCTTAAGATCCACAATACAGACAGAGCAGTAGGAGCAATCTTAAGCAATGAAATTTCTAAGATCTATGGAGAACAAGGCTTGCCAGACAATACTTTAAAGGTCAATTTTAAAGGAGCTGCAGGTCAGAGTTTTGGAGCTTTTGCAACCCGAGGTTTAACTTTAAAGATAGATGGAAATGCAAATGATTATGTAGGGAAAGGGCTATCTGGAGGTAGAATAATTGTAAAGATACCAGAAGAATCTACATTAGAGGCAGAGAAAAATATCATTATAGGAAATGTAGCTTTATACGGCGCCATAGAGGGGGAAGCCTATTTTAATGGAATTGCAGGAGAGCGTTTTTGTGTAAGAAATAGTGGAGCGCAGGCTGTGGTTGAAGGAATTGGCGATCATGGTTGTGAATATATGACTGGAGGAGTAGCTGTTATTCTAGGAGAAACAGGAAGAAACTTTGGCGCAGGAATGAGTGGAGGAATAGCATATGTTTTTGATGAAAATGATTCGTTTAAAAAGAATTGCAATACAAGTGATCTAAACCTAGAACCAGTTACGGAAAGTGAAGATCAGGAGCAATTACATCAATTAATTACTAATCATTATAATTATACACAAAGCAGGCACGCTCAAAGGATTTTAGAAAACTGGGAAACTAGTCTGAATAAATTCGTGAAAGTACTTCCTGAAGAATATAGACTGGCATTGATAAGATTAGAAGAAGAAAAATTAACAGATATAACGGAGTAAGAAAATGGGAAAGGTAACAGGATTCTTGGAATTCAAAAGAAAGACAGAAGATTACGCACCGGTTGAAAATAGACTTGATAATTATAATGAATTTACAGTAAAGCTAAAAGAATCTGAATTAGAAGATCAAGGCGCTAGATGTATGGATTGTGGTATTCCTTTTTGCCATAGTGGTTGTCCTTTAGGGAATCTTATCCCAGATTTTAATGATGCCGTTTACCAAGGAAAGTGGCAAAAAGCAGCTGAAATTTTACATGGCACTAATAATTTTCCAGAGTTTACAGGAAGGTTATGTCCTGCCCCATGTGAAGAAGCCTGTGTGCTTAATATCAATGAAGATCCGGTAACCATAGAAAATATAGAGAAGAACATTGCCGAAGAAGCTTTTAAAAATGGCTGGGTGAAACCTCAAATTCCGGAGCATAGAACTGATAAAAAAGTTGCAGTTATTGGTTCTGGACCGGCTGGATTAGCTGCAGCACAACAATTAAATAGAGCTGGGCATGAGGTAACTGTTTATGAAAGGGATGAGAAAATTGGAGGATTACTTCGTTATGGAATTCCAGATTTTAAAATGGAGAAAAATGTTATTGATCGAAGATTGGAAGTTTTAGAACAGGAAGGCATCAAATTTATTACAAATGCTCATGTAGGGAAAAATATTGCCATTGAAGAAGTGAAACTAAATCATGATGCAATTGTGCTTTGTGGAGGAGCCACAGTTAACAGACAATTGCCTATTAAAGGTGCGCATTTAAAAGGAGTACATCAAGCCATGGATTTTCTTGGACAAAATAATAGAAGAGTAGATGGACTAGAATTTTCTGGAAATGAAATTTCAGCTAAAGGAAAAAATGTAGTGGTAATTGGGGGAGGAGATACAGGAAGTGATTGTATTGGAACATCATTTAGACAAGGAGCAGAAAGTGTACTAAATTTTGAGATTTTGAAAAAGGCCTCGGTAGATCGTGCAGCAGATCAGCCTTGGCCTTATTGGCCGATGAAGCTTAAAACAACTTCTTCTCATGAAGAAGGTGCAGACAGGGAATGGAGTATTTCTACAAAAGAGTTTTTGGGGGATGCACAGGGAAATCTTATTGGCTTGATCACTACAGAGGTAGAATGGACACATAAATTAGGAGAAAGACCTCTGTTAGAAGAAATTCCTGGGACAGATAAACGATGGGATTGTGATCTCGCGTTGCTAGCCTTAGGTTTTACAGGGAGTGAAACAACTTTGGCGGAACAGCTTGGTTTAAAGATGGATGCTAGAACAAATATTCAGGCTTCTATTGAAGACTATAAAAGTAATGTGCCCGGAATTTTTGTAGCTGGAGATATGAGACGTGGTCAGTCATTGATAGTTTGGGCAATTTCAGAAGGGCGTCAAGCTGCTTATTATGTAGATGAATATTTAATGGGTTCTTCAGATCTGCCTCTTAAAGGAGAAGGAGATCTACCAAGAATTTAATTGCTCCTCTTCAGTGAAGATTTTAATTCTTCGGGATTTTTAATTTTAAAATAAATATTTCAATTAACCCTGAGTGAACTTTCACTTGGGGTTTTTTTAAGTAATATATAATGAAGTAGATAAGATTATAAAAGTGAAATGTTCAGAAATAAATAATTACGACCTTTGAAGTTCGTTTAAATTTTAACCGGACTTAACTATAATTTTCATGACTACAAACAATCTTCAAATATATAAACTTACAAATACAGCTGAAACTACTTTAGAAATTTTGAATTTAGGCGCTTCGGTCTTCAGCCTAAAAATAAATGATATAGAAGGAAATTTAATAAATATTGTAGTTGGCCCTGAAAAGAAAGAAGATTACATAACAGAAGAATATTTACAAGAAAACATGTGTTTTGGTGCCTCTATTGGTCGCTATGCAGGAAGAATTTCTGATGGTGAATTTAAATTAGATGAAACTAATTATAAGCTTTTTCAAAATGACGGGGTGCATTTACATGGAGGAATTAGAGGACTTCAACATAAAATATGGAATATGAATTCTCAAACATTTGGTGAAAATCCTTCTATGTCTCTTAGTTGTTTTTCTGAAGATGGAGAAGAGGGGTATCCTGGTAATTTAAAAGTTGAGGTTTGCTATACTCTTACTGAAGAGAATGAATTAAAAATAGAGTACACTGCAAAAAGTGACAAAAAAACCATAGTGAATCTTACCAATCATACATATTTCAATTTAAATGGAGAGGGGAGTGTTAGTGGTCATGAATTACAAATTAATGCAGCTAAAAATCTGGAAGTAGATGCTAAGTTAAGACCAATTGGAATTCTAAGAACCCTGAATTTAGAAACTGAAAAGAACTTTTCGGTTTCTAAAAAGATAGAAAATATTCAAGTAGATGATACTTTTGTTTTGGATAAATTAGATGAAACAGATGCAAGAGTTTACTCAGCAAAAACTAAGATAGAGCTTATTTTGAAAACCAATCAGCCAGCGGTGGTGATTTTTATTCCGAAGAATTTACCTCATCATTGGAATTACAATACAAGAGTTAGTAAGCAATTTCCATCTATTTGTTTAGAGGCACAAAATTATCCTGATGCTCCTAATCATTCAAATTTTCCTTCTGCAATTCTAAATGCAGGGGATACCTATACAAATAAGATCTCCTATAAATTCAATGTAGTTAAAGATTAATTCAACAAAAAAAAGCCCGAATGAGTTATCATCCGACCTTTTTTTTATTAAATAATTGAAACTCTTACTCCATAATAGAGTAGATACTATAAGAATTTGCTGGAGCTTCTATACTCACTACACCATCTCCTCCAGTAGTTGGAGAATATGAAGAATTATTTCCATAATCCATTAACTTTTTGGAGGTCCAATTAGTTACTATTTCACGTCTTTTAGTATTTCCGCTGGTGTTTATATATAATACTAAACCTGGATTATTTGTGCTTCCAGCTCTTCTCATTATATATTCATCATTGTCATTATAAAGCACTTCTACATCTCCAGTTGCTAAGGTGTTGTGCAATAAAATCATGTTTTTTATCTCCTCTTTAAAATCAGCATTTTCGTAATCTGAATAGAAAATTGTTGGATACCCATCGTGAGTTAAAATATAAGCATAGGCTTTCATCTTATTAGCCTCATCTATGCGGTTATCCTCGTTATCATCTTTTTCTGTATCATGATTGGCAACAAAAGTAACCGCCTTATCTGGATATGTTTTACGTAACATATCTTTTCCTAAATAAGTAAGATCATTATTTCTATCAAAAGCTTCCTCCATTTTATAAAAACATGCAAAATCAAACGCAGATGCTTCAGAAGCTTCTACCCATTCCTCAAGTACCGCACTATTTCCATCGTAATTCTCACCTACGGCAAAACCACCAATTTCATCTACCCAGGCTTTAACTACCCAAGGTTCAAATCCTTTTACATAATCAAATCTCCACCCGTCAAATCCCATTACATTTTTGTAATATTTGGCAACCGAATTCTCTTTTTTCCAAAACCACTGCTGCACATATTCTTGATCATGACACACATCTTGCTCTGAATAGAAAAGATCTCCTGCATCTCTCTCATGAATATCATTTGGATGGTAATCTTTATAACTTCTATTGAACATTCCAGAGGCATTCCCATGAGTTTCGTCAAATAAAGTATAGGTGTTCTTATTTCTGAAGGGATTAAATTCCTCACCACCTCCAGAATTATGATTAAGCACGATATCTGCTATCACTTCTAGATCTGCACTGTGTGCACTAGCTATTAAGGTTTCCAATTCTTCACGAGTTCCAAACCTGGTAGGAAGGGTGCCCTGTTGGAAATATTCACCAAAATCGAAATAATCTGAAGGATCGTATCCCATAGAATATCCACCGGATTGTCCTTTTGTGGCTACTGGTAACCAAATCTTGTTTACTCCGGCATCTGCCCATCCTGCAACTTTATCGTTAAGAATTTTCCACCATTCATGTCTTGGTTCTACATCCCAGTAAAAAGTCTGCATCATTACTCCAGAACCATTATCGTAGCTGGATAAATTTAAAGGTTTAGCTGTTACTTGTTCTGGTGTTTCTCCACCACCAACAACATCGTCTGTAGGATCTACAGGATCATTATCTGTAGAACATGATGTCCCGAATATCAAGACGGAAACGGCAGCACCAAATATTATTTTTTTTATCATTTGTAATTGTTTAAAATGAATAAAGCTGCCTAAGGATTATTAAGATTTAACTTAACTTCTAATAATTAGAAATAGGTTAAGCCTTAATCTTTAGACAGCTTTAGTGTAATTAAAATCTAAAATTTATTCAGTTACTACCGGAATAAAAGTATAACGTCCAGTAATATCATTAAACCAAACAGTATATGTTCCCGCTGAAGCCATGATATCATCACCATTTGCTATTCCGCTAGGGAAGTTCTCTCCACCTCCCCAATTAACATCCCAGGCTAGATTAGCTCTAAACTTTACTGGGCCATCTGTAAGAACAACATCATTTGCTTGCCAGATATGTTTATCAAAATCTGAATTAGTCATTTTGATATCTGGAGTTGGATTATCGTCACTTGGCCATCCTACAGAAGTTCCGGCTCCGACGATACCTACAACATCATAAGTAGCAGCTGCGCTAGCATCAAAAGCGGTAAAAGAGTAAGTAAACGCTTCTCTGTTAACGGTTAAAGAATAGTATTGGTCTGAATCTACAGCAAATGCAGAAGGATCATTTCCTAAAATAGCTTTGCTTGTAAAAGAATCTCCATCTACACCCCATTGAGAATCCCAATCACCTAATGTTTCAAGCAATTTAAATCCTTCTATTTCATCTCCACCAGCAAATCTTCCAGTATAGTAATAGATATTCTCATTTGTTGCATCTCTAAATAATGGAGTGTTATTATTATCGTTGCTCCATCCTGCAGCAGTTGCATCTCCAACTAAATAGAATTCTTTAAAAGAAGGACCTTCTTCTAAAGATGCCTCAGGTAAAATTACTGCAAGAGATAAAACTTCTGAAGATTGTTCTACAACATTTCCGGTATCACTACCAGCATAAGCTCTAACTTTAAAATATAGATTACCTGTGTTAGGAAGGTCTGTTTCAGGGTCATTATCTAAACCTGCCTCTGCAGCAAGGTCTAACATAGAAGCTACAGTTACAGAAAGATTAGTTGCAGTAACATCTCCTAAAACTGAATAACTTTCGAATGATTCTGAAGCAGAACCTTGAAGCTCATAATTAATAGGTGTCTGAACATCAAAATCTACCGCATTCCATACAAATCTCTCCGCTAAATTATCGGCATTCGCGGCTTTAAGCGTATAAACTTCTAATGTAGAGTTTGTAAACGAGATTCCTTCTGGATCTGGTGTAGCGGTAAATGTAAATTCATCGTCCTCTGAACACGCATTTAAGCTAATGATTGCGATAAACGCTATGAATAAGTTTGTTATTTTTTTCATTGTGTTTTTTATTTATTAGTAGCCAGGATTTTGCTGAAGATTAGTATTAATTAAAATTATATTGCTTGGTAGAGGGAATAATGCTCTAAATGATTCTACAGACGTTCCAGATTTTGCACCGCCTTTAAAAGGCCATAGGTAGTTACCAGATGTAAAATCATTAAAACGTATAAGATCTGTTCTTCTTTGACCTTCCCAATAAAGTTCTCTTGCTCTTTCATCTATGATGAAATCTAGTGTAAGATCACCACTGTTGATGTTTCCGGTATTATCACCAAAAGCTCTTTCTCTTAGCTCATTAATATAACCCACGGCAGTCTGCTGATCACCGCCAGAACCACCTCTTAAAACAGCTTCTGCATAAGTAAGATAAATTTCGGCCAAACGTATTAAAGGAAGATCTGTATCTACAAAATCTCCACCAGCATCACTTCCTTGTTCTCCATTAGATTTTATATTCTTGAACTTTGTTACGGCATAACCATCTGTAAATGTATTTGCAATTTTATTGATCTCTAAATTTTGACCATCACTATGAAACATTGCTCTTCCATCTGCCCAAGATGTTGGATTTTCATCATCGTCCTTAGCTGTAACTGCATAATCAAATTTGTTTACCAAAGCTTTTGTAGTTCTAAGACCTTCCCATCCACCATTTACACCAAAATCGGAAGGTTTCATAGTACCTCCAATAGATGCGTGAACAAGGAAAGTAGTTCCTCCGTAGGTTCTAGATTGATCTCCATCAAAATTTATTGCGAAAATAAATTCTTTTTGAGCTCCATTCGTATTGTTATCTGCAAGGAACAATTCGTCATATGCCGAACCATTTCCATTAGCGTCTGTAGTATTAATAGAATAACTAGAGTTTATTGCTTTTGATGCAAATGTAACCGACTCGGAATAACGAGGCTCTCCTATATAAACTTCAGCATTAAGATAAAGTTTAGATAATAGTGCCCAAGCAGCCACTTTATCTACACGACCATACTCATTTGATCCACTATCTTTCAATAGATCCTGAATTTCCAGAAGTTCAGACTCTACATAGTTAAAAACATCTGTACGACTAGACTGAGTTGGTAAATCTGTAGAAACTTTGTCTACTAAAGGAACATTTGCATATAGATCTACTAAGTTGTAGTAAGCAAAAGCTCTTAAGAATCTAGCTTCAGCGATGTAAGCATTAACTTCAGCATTATCATTTAATGATTCTGCATTAGAGATAAATGAGTTGCAAAATGAAACTTCTTGAGCTAAACGATAATACATTGCTGTAGTAAAGTCATTACTTGCTCCCCAACTCATTGCATGTAAATTTGGAAGACCTGGGTCACCCCAACCAACAACTGCATTGTCTGTAGTAAGTTCGTTTAAGCTGAATAACATTCTAGAATATTGAGAAGTTCCTTCATCAATTCCAGAAATATCAGCTTGACCAGATGGACCTTCCTGTCCTGTTAGGGCCAAACTAGCATATAATTTAGCTAAAGCTCCTTTAGCTTCTTCAGCATTCACAAACACATCAGCTTCAGTAAAACTATCTGGATCTATAGGTGTTTGATCTAGATCGGCATGACACGACACTATTATAAGTGCCGGAATGATTAATATTAATCTTTTTATATAATTCATTTTCATATTTCTATTATTAGAAGTTCAGATTTACACCAACAGTAAAGGTTCTAGGTCTAGGGTAGAAACTATTATCAATACCTCCACCTATTTCAGGGTCAAGTCCTTCGTAATCTGTAATGGTCAATACATTTTGTACAGATCCATACACTCTAAGATTTGAGTCTTCAGAGATATTTGCAAAAGTGTGTCCTAAAGTTATATTGTCCAATTTAAAGAATGATGCATCCTGCACGTAGTAGTCACTTTGAAGATTAGTTTCTGTAATTGTTTGGAAACCGGCATTAAAATAATCTGTATGTAAGTTAGTAAGGATGCTATTAGCAGTGGCTCTATCTTCATGCGCTTTACTGGATGCCATGTTATTATAAGCGTAGTTACCTAAATTAGCTCTAGAGACTATCGCTAAATCCCATCCCTTAAAGTTAACATTAGTATTTAATCCCATTATAATATCTGCATAAGGATCTTTGTATAGGTATTTATCCAGCTCGTTAATTTGGTTATCACCATTTCTATCTACATAAGCTCCTTCTACTGGTCTTCCAGCTTCATTGTAAACTTGTTTGTAAACCCAGTAACTAAGTGGAGAATAACCTTCTTTATGAAGCTGTACATTGTTACCAGTACCACCATTAATACCACCTTTTTCAACTTGAACTGGAAGGTTTGTTATTTCATTTTTATTGTATGAAATATTATAACCAATACTCCATTTTAAATTATCTGATTGTACAGGTACTACGTTAATTTCAAACTCTATTCCTTTATTCTCCATATCACCAATATTCTTATCAATTCCGTTAGAGAAATTGGTAAAAGGATCTATAGTTACAAAGCTAATAAGGTCTTCAGTTTTCTTAAGATAAGCATTAACAGAACCAGAAACTCTACTATTAAAAAGAGAGTAGTCTATCCCGACATTTAAAGTTTTACCAATTTCCCATCTTAAATCCTCATTAATTCCTTCTGGACGGTAGGTTTGAAAATATCCAGATCCAAATTGATAATTAGCATTAGATCTACTACCTGTGTATCTAGTTAAGAAATTATAATCTCCCAATCCGTTAACGTTTCCAATCTCTCCATACCCAACTCTCAATTTTAACTGGTCTATTGTGTTAGAATTAAAGAAATCTTCATTAAAAACATTCCAAGCTACTGCAAATGATGGGAAATATCCCCAACGATCGTTTGGGTTTAATTTTGAGGATGCATCTGCTCTAAGGGTTGCAGTTACTAAATATCTGTCATCAAAATTATAATTAGCTCTCCCGAAGTAAGAAAGTAACGTGCTTCTCCATTTATTTATGAATTCAAAATCATTACCATCTTCTTGAGCTTCGCTATCAAAGCTGTACTCATCATTTTCAAATTTCTGGTAAGAGTATCCTGCAACTGCCGAAATTGAATGTTGATTTATGTCTTTAGAATAGGTTGCATAGGCATCGAATAACTGATTCGTCGCGTTATTAACGTAATTTGAATAAGAACCATTCCAGTCTAAAGAGGAAGAAGGCATTTGGTCTGACACTATATTTCTACCGTGACTATTTGATTTATCATATCCAATATTTACTGTTGCGGTTAGGTCTGGAAAGAAATGCAATTTGTAATCTACTTTAGCATTTCCAATTAATCTTCTAACTTCTGCAGTATCATCTTTAAGATTAATCAATGCAACTGGGTTGGTTGGAGCTAAATTATTTTGAACTCCTTCATTATTTAACCAGGTAAAATAACCTCCATAAGGAGAGTTAGCATCAAAAATAGACTGAGTTGGATCAAAATCTACTGAGCTTCCAATGGCATCTCTATTTGCGAAAGTATTTTCAGTATACATTCCACGACCATTTACTTCTACTTTAATATGACCATCTAAAAAAGTTGGACGTAAACTCACAGATGCAGTAGTTCTAGAGAAGTTGTCTCCTTGTAGAATACCATCTTGATCTGTATAACCTATACTGGCTCTTGTTGGCATAAAACCTCCAATGTTACCCATCGTGCTTAAATCATGATTGTAACCAATTGCTTCTTTATAAATTTCTTTCTGCCAGTTCGTGCTACTTGTACCAAGTTTTTCTATAGCCTCTGGAGTTCCAACTTCATTGATTAAGGTTTTAAACTGCTCACTATCTAAAACGTCTACATAATCTGTTGGACGAAAAATACTGGTAGATCCAGAATAGTTAAATGAAAATTCTTGTCCGGTTCCTCTTTTAGTAGTGATCAAGATCACTCCGTTTGCAGCTCTAGCACCGTAAATGGCTGTAGAAGACGCATCTTTTAAAACGGTCATGGTTTCAATATCATTTGGATTAATGAAATCTAGAGCATTTCTTGATCCTCCTACATTAAGATCACTTATCGGAACTCCATCAACAACTATTAAAGGAGAACTATTTAAAGATAAAGATCCCTGACCACGAATTACAATATTTTGACCTTCACCAGGTGCACCACCTCCAGAGGTAACATTAACTCCGGCAATCTTACCGGTTATTAATTCCCCGGCGGTACTTATTTGACCTTTGTTAAATTCTTCGGTAGAAACTTGGTTCACTGCACCAGTTGCATCCTTTTTTCTAACAGATCCATATCCAATAACTACTATTTCCTCTAAAGCATTCTGGCTTTCCTCAAATAGAATATCTAAAGTTGCTTGACCAGAATAGATTACTTCTTTGGTATTAAATCCTAAAAAGGAGAATACTAAAACGTTTTCGTTCTCAAGCTTAGTTAAAGTGTAATTACCATCAAAATCGGTAATTGTTCCATTACTTGTACCCTTTACTATAATATTTACCCCAGGAACCGGTAATCCGGTAGCGCTTTCAGTAACAGTACCGCTTAAGCTTTGTTGGGCAAAAAAGCTCATCGGTAGCATTAACAGCAGAATCAACGAACTTTTAAAAAATTTTTCCATAAATAATTTTGATTAATTTGAATAAAATTTAACTGTATATTTTCACTTCCTGAGGTTAAATGTATGTAAACTAAAAGTTAATTTCTTGCGCATTTGCCTTACGGACACTACGAAAACGTTTTCGTGTTGACAACTTTCGTATTTAATTCTTATAAGCGTTTTTTTGTAATTTTGTTGTAGCTTACAACAAACTACTTACTGCCTACTTTTAATATCCTATGAAGAAAAGATTAACCCTTAAATTGATAGCTAAAGAATTAGATGTTTCTGTTTCTACTGTATCTAAAGCTTTGCGTGATAGTGCTGAAATTAGTGAAGACACTCGTCAAAAAATAAAAGCCTTCGCTAAGCTATATAATTACAAGCCTAACAATATTGCTCTTAGTCTAAAGAACAGAAAATCCAAGACTATTGGTGTAATCATTCCAGAGATCGTTCATCATTACTTTACAACCGTGATAAGCGGAATAGAAAAGGTGGCTAACGAAAAGGGTTATCATGTAATAATATGTACCTCCAACAACTCTTTTGATAAAGAAGTAATAAATATGGAGATCTTGGCGAATGGAAGTACAGATGGGTTCATTCTTTCAGTAGCTAAGGAGACTCAGCAAAAAAGAGATTATCATCATTTAACAGAGGTGATAGAACAGGGGATGCCTTTGGTGATGTTTGATAGGGTTATAGAAGAGATTAATTGCGATAAGGTAATTATTGATGATACTTTGGGTGCAAAAAAAGCAGTGCAACATTTAATAAATATAGGTTGTAAAAACATAGGGCTAATAAGTACCATAGATTATGTAAGTGTTGGAAAACTTAGAACTCAAGGGTATTTAGAAGCATTATCTGAAAATAATATAGAGTTAAATGAATCCTTGATCTTAAAAGTGGATGATTTTGACCAAAGTGAAATAGAAATAAGCAAATTTTTAAGTGATAAAGCTATGGATGCGGTCTTTGCCGTGAATGAGCATTTTGCGATTTACGCAATTAAAGCTTTTAAAGAACAAGGCTTAGATGTGCCAAAGGATGTTTCTGTAATCGCCTTTACAGATGGAGAACTTTCAAAAAGATTTATCCCAAGTTTAACCACTATAAATCAGCATGGAGAAGAGATGGGCGCACAGGCAGCCCGCTTGCTTATTAGAAAATTAGAGAACGATGAATCTGAGGATGAGCCCTTTGAAACGATAATTATTGAAACCGGTTTAGTAGAGCGTAATTCTACAAAACGATAATTTCTCTTTGAGCATTTAAAATTTTATATATCTTTACCAACTTATAATTTTAGTCAAAACTGATATTTTCACTTCCGTAAATACGTTTTGACGAGTCATAGTGCTTGTCGTAGTAGAAATTTAATCTTACGATATGCAAAAACGCAATCTTAGTTTCTGGGAGATCTGGAACATGAGTTTTGGATTCTTAGGAATTCAATTTGGATTTGCTTTACAAAATGCTAATACCTCGAGGATCTTTGAAACTCTTGGAGCACAAGTAGAGGATATTCCAATTCTATGGATAGCTGCCCCAGTTACTGGACTAGTAGTTCAGCCAATAATAGGTTATTTTAGTGATAGAACCTGGACAAAACTAGGACGAAGACGGCCCTACTTTTTAATAGGAGCTATTCTTTCCTCTTTAGCCTTATTCATTATGCCTAATTCGCCTACTCTTTGGGTGGCAGCAGGAACTTTATGGATCATGGATGCATCCATTAATATTTCTATGGAACCTTTTAGGGCATTCGTTGGAGATAATCTTCCAGAAAGGCAACGCACCTTAGGCTTCTCAATGCAAAGTTTTTTTATTGGAATTGGCGCCGTTGTTGGTTCATTATTACCCTATATGTTTACCAACTGGTTTGGAGTTAGCAATACTGCAGCAGAAGGAGTTATTCCCGACTCTGTAAAATGGTCGTTCTATGTTGGTGGTGTGGTTTTCTTACTAGCAGTTCTCTGGACAGTTTTTAAGTCTAAAGAATACTCACCAGCAGAATTAGCTGCTTTTGATAAGGCAGATAAAGAAATTTCAAGAGTAAATGACGAGATTGTAGACAAACAAAAAAACATTAAATCTCAATTTACTGCTGGTATTAGTATGGCTGCAGTTGGAGCCTTGTTCGCTGGAATTATCTTTTTTAGGGATTTAACGAAAGAGTTATATATACTTTTTATAGGTCTATTAGTCGCAGGTGTACTTTTTATAATAGTATCTCAATTACGAAAACAGCAAGTTCGTAATGGTTTTACCATAATAATTACAGATATGCTTAACATGCCTAGGGCAATGAAGCAACTAGCATGGGTTCAATTTTTCTCCTGGTTCGCATTATTTTCTATGTGGATCTATACAACTCAAGCAGTAACAGGACATGTATTTGGAACATCAGACACTACTTCTGTACTTTATAATGATGCAGCAGATTGGGTAACGGTGATGTTTACTGTATATAATGGGGTTGCAGCAGCAGTTGCATTTCTATTACCAGTACTGGCGAGAAGAACAAGTAACAAATTCACCCATTTATTAGCACTTTGCGCTGGAGGAATTGGATTAATATCTATTTATTTTCTTTCAGATAAAACAGGATTATTATTAGCAATGGTAGGAGTAGGGATCGCTTGGGCGAGTATTCTATCTATTCCTTATGCTATGTTATCAGGTTCATTACCTTCTAATAAAATGGGATATTATATGGGAGTTTTTAATTTCTTTATAGTGATCCCTCAAATTGTGGCAGCCACAATTT
>NZ_APHJ01000023.1 GCF_000403785.1 Gillisia sp. CAL575 | reverse complement strand
AACCCTATGGCTCATTCCTTAGCGGGTGCAAATATACACCGTCTTTTTTCTTTACCACAAGCTTTTAATCAAGTATTTCTTAAAATAATTTTAATCTTTTCTTAATGCTTTAATATTACGTGAGTTACTACTGAATTATTTTTTATGGAGATTCCATTTTGTTCAAATAATAAGACCGTCAGTGACGGTGCGTTAGGGATTGAAGCGGTAGCTCCCAATGAAACTTCGTGCAATTGGGACTACAAGCGAAAAGCCCGGCCCCGTGTTTTGCGAGGGGAAACGCCCAAGAAAAACGAAAAAAAAATTTATTAGCTACCAGATGTCCATTTATTGGTAAGCTCATGAAAATTAAAATTCAAAACACTAGGTTGTGGCTCTAATATTTTAGATTGAAATGAGCGTTGAAGTATGTCTTCTATTAAATAGTCTTCTTGATTAGATTCTGGATGATACTCTTCTTTTAATGATATGTCGAAAAAACCTGCAGTAGAATTATACCAAAATGCCCGCCAACCACTTTTTAGTTCTTTAATAAGACTATATGCTGTTACTCCCGTTTGTCTATGAATAAGCTTTACAAGAATTTGACCTTCTGTATGGGTCAACTTTTTTAATTCAGCAGAAAATTGATCATCTATATAGTTCTGCACTATTTTAGTATATCTCTTTCTATCTCGTTTAGATTTGATCTGATCTAATCTAGACTCCAGCTCCAACAAACGTTCTGAAGCTAATTTTGCATAGGGATAAACTTTTCTAGTTTTTCTCCTTAATATAAGGTAACGTCTTCTTGCTTTATCTGAATCAAACTTTATTTTTCCAAGAATAAGTACCTCATCTAAATCTATTGTTTCCCGAACTACAGTATCCCCCATTACAATAAAGTATTCCGTTTGAATTGTATCTTGCTCTGGATCGTTAGTTTGACTCCATGCATTTAATAGAAAAAAGAAAAAGAATATATATGTTAGCTTAAATTTCAAATCGCAAACTTTTTAATTTTGAATATCATTTACTAAAACCATTCCAAATTTACAATTAATGCCCTTGTATAAAATTTAATTCTTATTAAATTCGTGCTAAATATTAGGTATTCTAGGTCTTTTTAGCTTATAATGGAAGGATACAGGTTTCTATACTATTTTTGGAAACAGTAATTTAAAAGAAATAATAAAACATACTATGACACAAAAAGATTTGCTTGATGAGAATTCTATGGTATTCCTTGAGAAATATTTAAACAATGCCTCCCCTACAGGTTACGAATGGGAAGGACAGAAAATTTGGATGGATTACCTAAAACCATATGTAGATGAATTTATAACTGATACCTATGGAACTGCAGTTGGGGTGATTAATCCGAAAGCAAAATTTAAAGTAGTTATAGAGGGCCATGCAGATGAAATTTCTTGGTACGTAAACTATATAAACGATGATGGTCTTATCTATGTAATTAGAAATGGAGGAAGTGATCATCAAATAGCTCCCTCTAAAAGAGTAAATATTCACACAAAGAATGGTATTGTAAATGGCGTATTTGGATGGCCAGCAATACACACTAGAAATAAAGAGAAAGAGGAAACTCCGAAATTAGATAATATCACCATAGATATTGGTTGCACTTCTAAAACGGAGGTTGAAGAATTAGGAGTTCATGTAGGTTGTGTAATCACCTATCCAGATGAATTCTTTATATTGAATGAGAATAAATTTGTTTGCCGAGCATTAGATAATAGAATTGGCGGTTTTATGATCGCTCAAGTTGCTCGCTTATTAAAAGAGAATAAGAATAAATTACCATTTGGTTTATACATCACTAATTCCGTACAAGAAGAAATTGGTTTGCGAGGAGCAGAGATGATCACTCAGCGTATAAAACCAAACGTTGCTATTGTGACCGATGTTACGCATGATACTACCACTCCTATGATCGAAAAGAAAACCAATGGTTTTGCGAAAATTGGATCTGGCCCTGTTATCACATATGCTCCCGCAGTTCAGAACAAACTAAGGGAATTAATAATTGACACAGCGGAGAAAAAGGAAATTCCATTTCAAAGAAATGCTTCTTCTCGTGCCACAGGCACAGATACTGATGCTTTTGCCTACAGCAATGGAGGTGTAGCATCTGCACTTATCTCTTTACCCTTACGCTATATGCATACTACCGTAGAAATGGTACATAAAGATGATGTAGAAAATGTGATTAAATTGATCTATGAAAGTCTACTGAATATTAAAGACGGAGAAACTTTCAGCTATTTCGAATAAAAACTATTTAGTTTTAAAAAGATTAAAACGGTTGCCTCATTTATAATGAAGTAACCGTTTTTTCCTTTCCAAACTTTCACAAATAATTATAATCTGTTTGTTATGATTCGTTTTATATTTAAATAAAAAAGCGATGACTCTAACTAGTGATGAAATTGACGATCTAATACACGATCCTGAGCAGGCGGCAAGCATTGCAAATCTTATTTATATTTCTGAAGCCAATCTTAGTGTAACCAGAAAGAAATGTGGACGAGGATATTCCTATAATAGGGAGGGAAAGAAGATTATGACCGGCAGAGAATTAGATAGATATAAAAGTCTTGTAATACCTCCGGCATGGAGAAATGTAAGAATCTCTCATCTTGTAAATGGTCATCTACAAGTAGTTGGTTTAGACGAAAAAAGTAGAAAGCAATATATGTATCATCCTACTTGGTCTGAATTACGGAATAAAACCAAATTCTTTAAAATGATCACTTTTGGTAAAGCCTTGCCGAAGATTAGAAAAAAGGTAGACGAAGATTTGGATCAAAAGATAATGAATGAGCGCAAGATATTAGCATTGGTAATTCGCTTAATGGAAGAAACCCATATTAGGGTTGGAAATGAATATTATGCTAAACAAAATAAGACTTACGGATTAAGCACATTAAGAACTCGACATGTAAAAACTTCCAAAAGCACGATGAAATTTGAATTTGTCGGAAAAAAAGGTAAGGAACATTCCATTAGTATCACCAATAAAAAACTTATCAAATTAGTAAATCAATGTGAAGAAATTCCTGGTTGGGAATTGTTTAAGTTTTATGACGAAAATGGCGCAAAACAGACTGTAGATAGTGCCATGATCAATAATTATATTCAGGAAATAAGCGGAGAAAGCTTTACTGCGAAAGATTTTAGGACGTGGGCGGCTTCCAAAATATACTTTGAAACCTTACATGGAATTGGATATAAGGAGGATGAAAAGGAAAATGCCAAAGCAATATTAGAAGCTATAGATGCGGCGGCAGATGGTTTGGGTAATACTCGAGCTGTTTGTAGAAGCTATTATGTACATCCTTTTATTACAGAAAATTATGAAAATGGAGGTATTGTTCCATATTTCGAAAAAGTGAAAAATATAGATAAAGACAATAACATCTCACTTTCAAGTTCAGAGAAAATAATACTAAATATGATTGGTGAATATCAAATAAATTTGAATGAAACTCCCTCATAGATTAAAATTTATAGTTAGTAAAATATTTGGATGGCATACTTTTAGCAAAGATTGAATTTGATAATTACTTATGCTGAAATTAATAATCTTACTCATTCTAATATCACCAAAAATGCAATCTCAAGATCGTAGCCTAGTTTGGGCAGAAGAATTCGATGGAAAAAAGATCGATACCGATACGTGGAATTTTAAAAAAGGTCTAGGACATAACAATGAAAAACAATATTATACTTCTAGCTCTAAAAACCTCCGGATTGAGAATGGTTTGCTAGTTATTGAAGCTAGAAAGGAAAAATATAAGGAATCTAAATATACTTCTGCTAGAATAAATACCCTCGGGAAAAAACTCTTTAAATATGGCAGAATTGAAATTAGAGCGAAACTACCTGAAGGAAATGGAACCTGGCCGGCAATATGGATGTTAGGTGAAAATAGGCAAAGAGATGGTTATCCCGAATGTGGCGAAATAGACATTATGGAACATGTAGGGAAATCTCCAACCGAAATTCACGGAGCCATTCATTATCCAGAATTGGATAATAAGAAATTGAATTCTTCAGCCAAAACTTCAAAAATGCCTTTTTCTAAAGATGGTTTTTATACCTATGCTATTGAATGGGACGAAAAAAGCATCAACTATTTTATAGATGAGAAGCTGTTTCATAGCTTTACCATAGAAGATGCTGAAAGAGATGGAAGAGAGAATATTTTTCAAAAACCATTTTATTTAATAATAAATTTAGCTCTTGGCGGAAAATGGGCCGGAGAAATAGATGATTCAATTTTTCCAGCCCGTTTCTATGTAGATTATGTTAGATATTATAAGTAGAAATTAAAACTACGCCTTCCTGTGTTTCAGGTATTCCAAAACATTGCTTTCTATACGTTTTTCTATATTGGAAACTTCAGCTTTCTCAAATGGCAATCCTGTGATCTTTTCGTAAAGTTCTATATACCTTTCTGAAACTGAATCTATGTAAGCATCACTCATTTCTGGAACTGTCTGTCCTTCTAATCCTTGAAAATTATTTTGGATAAGCCATTGTCTCACAAATTCTTTGGATAACTGTTTTTGGACTTCTCCATTTTTCTGGCGCTCTTCATATCCTTCATCATAAAAATAACGAGAAGAATCTGGAGTATGTATTTCATCTATCAATACAATCTCTCCTCCAGCGGTTTTCCCAAATTCATATTTCGTATCTACAAGAATTAATCCTCGGGAAGCAGCTATTTCAGTTCCTCTTTGAAATAGTTTTTTGGTATAATCTTCAAGAAACGCATAATCTTCTTTAGTAACTATCTGCCGCTTTAGAATATCTTCCTTAGATATATCCTCATCATGATCTCCCATTTCAGCTTTGGTAGCTGGAGTTATTATAGGGTGGGGGAATTTATCATTTTCTTTCATTCCTTCTGGCATAGAAACTCCGCAAAGCATACGTTTTCCTGCCTTGTATTCTCTTGCTGCATGGCCAGATAAATACCCGCGTATTACCATTTCTACTTTAAACGGATCGCATTTTTTTCCAACCGCCACATTAGGATCTGGTGTTGATTCTAACCAATTAGGAACTATATCTTGTGTTGCAGCCATCATTTGTGTTGCAATCTGATTCAAGATCTGCCCT
The DNA here is from genome assembly GCF_000403785.1 of Gillisia sp. CAL575. Classification (GTDB taxonomy): domain Bacteria; phylum Bacteroidota; class Bacteroidia; order Flavobacteriales; family Flavobacteriaceae; genus Gillisia. Next base: position 219,925 of record NZ_APHJ01000023.1, on the reverse strand, counting down.
TTATAAGGGATTCCCTTAGGCATCACTACATCAAAAGCAGAAAGCCTATCTGTGGCAACCATAACTAAAAGATCATTTTCTAAATAATATACTTCTCTAACTTTTCCTTTATAAACTTGAATTTGTCCTGGAAAATCGAAATTGGTATCTATAATGGTATTCTTCATAAATATTAAATATCTCAATAAAGAGATCGTTTTATTATTTTATTCAATTAAATTGAATTCTGCTATTAATTTTCAGCGTGTTCTATTTTCTTGTATGCGGCAATGATGCTTTTAACCAGCTTATGTCTTACAACATCCTTATCATCTAAATACACCATTCCAATACCTTTGGTATCTTTAAGCACAAGTAAGGCTTCTTTTAATCCAGAAACTGTTCTTCTTGGTAAATCTATTTGTCCTGGATCTCCTGTAATCATAAATTTTGCATTCTTACCCATTCTGGTAAGAAACATTTTCATTTGCGCATGAGTTGTGTTTTGACCTTCATCCAAGATCACGAAGGCATTATCTAAGGTTCTTCCCCGCATAAATGCCAAAGGAGCTATTTGAATAATTCCTTTTTCAATAAACACCTCCAATTTTTCATGTGGAATCATATCCCTAAGCGCATCATAAAGAGGCTGCATATATGGGTCTAATTTTTCTTTAAGATCACCCGGTAGAAATCCAAGGTTTTCTCCAGCTTCAACTGCAGGTCTTGTTAGGATAATACGTTTTACCTGTTTTTCCTTTAATGCTTTAACTGCAAGTGCTACTCCAACATATGTCTTTCCTGTTCCTGCGGGACCAATTGCAAAGATCATATCATTCTTCATGGCTAATTCTACCAATTTACGCTGATTGGCAGTTTGAGCTTTCACCAACTTACCTCCTACTCCATGAACCAAGGTTTGTCCACTTTCTGTAGAAGTTGAATAATCATCCTTTCCATTACTGGAAAGAACACGCTCTATTACATTTTCATCAAGTGTATTATACTTCACAAAATGATCCATTAACATTGTAAATCGTCTATCAAACTCCTCCAGCATATCTTCATCTCCATAAACCATGATCTTGCTTCCACGAGCTACGATCTTTAATTTTGGATAATATTTTTTAAGAAGTTCAATGTGTTCATTTTGTTGTCCAAAGAAATCTCTTGGACTAATTTCGGAAAGTTCGATAATGAGTTCGTTCAAAAGCAGTAGGTTTAAAGTTAGATTTTAATTCATTAATAATTTTTACTCTAGTAACAATGTATGATTTACTTATATAAAATCGTCAATTTTTATATAAATTATTTCAGGAATTGGATGAAATAAATTTATCTTCGCCTGTATTACAAACTTACAATAAATAACAAGCTTCACCTTTAAAAAAATATCAACAATTGCCTATGGCTATCATCACTTTAACGACAGATTTTGGGGAAAAAGATCACTTCGCTGGAGCCGTTAAGGGTACTATCTATTCAGAAATGGATGATGTACGGATTGTGGATATTTCACATTCAATCTCTCCTTTTCATATTACCGAGGCGTCTTATATTATTAAGAATGCATACAGATGTTTCCCCAAGGGAAGTATTCATATAATCGGGATAGATTCAGAATTGACTCCAGAAAATAAACATGTTACAATTCTATTGGACGATCATTATTTTATATGTGCAAATAATGGGATCCTTTCGTTGATAGCTTCAGAAATTAAGCCTGAAAAGATTGTTGAGATCAATATCCATAATACGGTAGAGACCAACTTCCCTGTTCTGGATGTTTTTGTGAGAGTGGCTTGCCATATCGCTCGTGGGGGAACCTTGGAAGTTATTGGAAAGACTATAGAAAGCATTAAATATTTAAAAGAAATAGAGCCTTATATAAATTCTGAAAAAAATCAGATTGTGGGCCATGTTCTTTATATAGATAATTATGGGAATGTTGTTACCAATATTACAAGGAAAATATTTGAAAATGTTGGTAAAGGCAGAAAGTTTAAGATTACGGCACGAACTGCAAAATTCTCTAATATTTATACTACTTATAGTGATGCGATAGATTTTAAACAGGATAAAGATAAACGCGAAGAAGATGGTAAAAAGTTAGCCATCTTTAATTCTGCAGGATATATAGAACTAGCTATTTATAAAAGTAATCCTAGCACGGTTGGCAGTGCCTCTACTCTATTTGGACTAGAGCTCAGGGACACAGTAACTATAAAATTTGAATAAAAGATGTTTGTACGAATTGTGAAAATGGGCTTTGTCCCAGAAAAAGTAGAAACTTTTTTAAATGATTTTGAAATTGTAAAATCCAAGGTAAGAGGATTTGAAGGTTGTCTTTTTTTAGAGCTTTATAGAGACAAAAGCAATACAAATCTGTTTTTTACGTATAGTTATTGGGAGGATGAAGAAGCTCTAGAGAATTATCGAAATTCAGATCTTTTTAAAGGAGTCTGGGAAAACACCAAACAATATTTCAATCAGAAACCAGAAGCCTGGAGTTTAGACAAGTTAGTAAGTCTAGACTAAGAATATAGGTTAGAAAAACATATAAATAGCATTGATAGCAATTCTCAACAAAGAAATACGATCTTTTTTTTCGGCTCCAACAGGTTATTTGGTAGTTGGAATATTCCTGACGCTTTGTAGCTTATTCCTATTTGTTTTTACTGGTTCTTATAATATTTTGGATAATGGATTTGCAGATCTCAAACCATTTTTTGATCTCGCACCTTGGATCTTTCTTTTTCTAATCCCAGCTATTACAATGAAAAGTTTTGCTGAAGAAAACAAGCAAGGCACCATGGAATTATTACTTACCAAACCAATTGGTACTTGGAGTCTAGTGATTGGAAAATTTTTTGGCGCTTTCTTAGTAACTTGTATCGCCATTCTTCCTTCTCTATTATATGTGTTTACTATTTATAAGCTTGGTGATCCATCTGGTAACTTAGACATCGGCGCAACTTTAGGCTCTTATTTTGGGTTGTTTTTATTAGCTGCAACCTATACATCAATAGGTGTGTTTGCTTCAGCCTTTACAAACAATCAGATCACTGCTTTTATAGTCGCTATTTTTCTATGCTTCCTATTATATTTTGCTTTTGAAGGAGTTGCGGATTTTAAAATATTTGGAGATTCCACTTATGGGATAGAGTATTTTGGAATGAACTATCATTATAAAAGTATGAGTCGTGGAGTAATAGATACTAGAGATATCATTTATTTTATAAGCCTGATACTTCTATTTATCTCATTTAGCTATTTCAAGATCTATTCAACCAAAATTAAATCCTAGCTCTTGAAGAATTTGACAAAATATAAATGGATATTCTTAGTGATCTTAGGATTGCTGTTTGTAAATATAATTGCCTCCAAAATTCACTTCAGGTTCGATCTTACTCAGGATCATAGATACACCCTATCTCCGGCTGCAAAAACTATTATAGATAAGATTGAATCTCCTATCATAATAGATGTCTTCTTAAAAGGTGCATTTCCTCCGGAATTTAGGCGATTGCAAAATGAAACTAGGCAATTTCTTGAGGAAATGTCTGCTTATAATTCTAATGTAAAATTCAACTTTATAGATCCTTTAGCTGAAGGTGATGATGCGAATGCTGTGGCTCAGGAATTTTACGAATTAGGAATGACTCCAGCACGTATTAGCGTGATGGAAAATGGAAAAGCAAGCGAATCTATTATATTTCCCTGGGCAATTGCTAATTTTAATAACAAGACGGTAAAGATCCCATTGCTTAAAAATAAGTTAGGAACAACAGATGAAGAGCGGGTAAATAACTCGGTGCAGCAGATGGAATATTCCTTTGCAGATGCTTTAGGACAGTTAGTTCAGCCTAAAAAGAAAAAAATCGCCATTATGCGCGGAAATGGAGAATTGGGAGATGCTTATATCGCCGATTTCATTAAAACCATTCGACAGTATTATTTTGTAGCACCTTTTACATTAGATTCTGTTGCCAATTATCCAAATAAAACATTGGAAGATCTAAAAGAATTCGATCTAATAATAGAAGCTAAACCCACCCAGGCATATTCAGAAAAAGAGAAGCTAGTCTTGGATCAATACTTAATGAGTGGAGGGAAATCCCTATGGCTAGTGGAGAAAACAAGTATGGAAAGCGATAGTTTGTTCAATACAACTGGAAGCGCCATTGCCTTACCAAGAGATTTAAATTTAAATGACTTCTTTTTCTCATACGGTTTACGTATTAATCCTACTCTGGTAAATGACATTTATTCGGCACCCATCGTTTTAGCAAGTGGAAATGGAAATGATACCCAGTTTTCTCCTTACCCTTGGTTTTACAGCCCTTTAACTACTTCCCCTAACTCACACCCAATTATTAATAATATAGAAGCAGTAAAATTTGAATGGGCCAATCCTATAGATATTTTAGATAATAATATAAAGAAAACGGTACTCCTTTCTAGTTCTCCTCAATCCAAGATAGAAGGAACTCCACGAGAAATCAGCTTGAATTTATTAAATTCTCGTCCAGATCTTTCCACGTACACGGCAGGAGAATTACCTATGGCTGTATTATTAGAAGGTGAATTTAAATCTGTATATAAAAACAGGGTAAAACCTTTTGAAGTAGATGAAGCTAATGATAATGGAAAATCCACGAAAATGATTGTGATCTCCGATGGGGATGTTATAAAAAATCAGCTTCAAAAGGGGCAGCCATTAGAGCTAGGCTTCGATAGATTTACTGGAAACACCTATGGAAATAAAGAGTTTTTGCTGAATTCCGTAAATTATCTATTGGACGATTCAGGATTAATAAATATTAGATCTAAAGAAATAAGCATCGCCTTTTTAGATTCTAAAAAGACGGCTGAAGAACGTGAAAAATGGCAATTTTTAAATCTTGTTATACCACTGCTATTGTTGGGAATTGGGGCATTTATCTTCACCTACTTCAGAAAAAAACGCTATTTAAAAAATTAGACTTTTAGTTAATAACTATTCGTCAAGATTAAATATTAACAAATTTCCAAACTATATTTTCAGGAAGCCTTTAATTTCAAGGAGTTAATATAATTAATTTCATATTTTCTGTTAATAAAATATCACCTATTACACTTCGGTTTTTAAAGGATTAAGATATATTTGTAATGATTAAATAACTGTTAGATCCATGAAATTTATAGTATCCAGTACGTATTTATTAAAACAGCTTCAAATTTTAGGAGGCGTTATTAACAATAACAACACCCTACCTATTTTAGATAACTTTTTATTCGAATTGAAAAAAGACGAATTAACGGTTTCTGCTTCAGATTTAGAGACTACCATGTCTGCTAAATTGAAAGTAGAATCAGATTCTGAAGGTTCTATCGCTGTTCCTGCAAGATTGTTATTGGAAACCTTAAAAACGTTCCCAGAACAACCACTTACTTTTGTAGTGGAAGATAATAATACCATAGAGTTAAGTTCTAATCATGGAAAATATGCATTGGCGTATGCTAATGGAGAAGAATTTCCAAACGCAGTAGAATTGAGCGATCCTAGTAGTACTATTATCCAAGGAGATGTACTAGCTATGGCAATTAGCAAAACCATTTTTGCGTCTGGTAATGATGATCTTAGACCAGTAATGAGCGGAGTGTTCTTTCAGTTTTCTACAGAGGGTTTAACTTTTGTAGCTACAGATGCTCATAAATTAGTGAAATATTCTAGAGAAGATGTAACCGCTTCTCAGGCAGCAGAATTTATTATGCCTAAAAAACCTTTGAACCTTTTAAAAGGAATTTTAGCAGGAAGTGAAACCGATGTGCTTATTGAATATAATGAGTCTAATGCAAAATTTATTTTTGAAGACACTCAGTTGATCTGTAGATTGATCGATGGGAAATATCCAAATTATGAAGCGGTTATTCCAAAAGAGAATCCTAATAAATTGGTAATAGATAGAAGTCAGTTCTTAAGCTCTGTAAGAAGGGTATCTATTTTCTCTAATAAAACCACACACCAAGTTCGTTTAAAAATCGCTGGTGCCGAGTTGAACATTTCAGCAGAAGATATAGATTACAGTAACAAGGCAGAAGAACGCTTAACGTGTTCTTACCAAGGTGACGATATGCAAATTGGTTTTAATTCTCGTTTCTTAACAGAGATGTTAAATAACCTAAATGCAAATGAAGTTCAGTTAGAAATGAGCTTACCAAATCGTGCAGGGATCTTAACTCCGGTAGATGGATTGGATGAAGGCGAAAAGATTACTATGCTTGTAATGCCGGTTATGTTGAATAGTTAAAAAGTAGATCTTCTTCGGAAGGATTTAAAAATAAAAAAAGCGCAGACTATTATAGTTTGCGCTTTTTTGTTTTAATACTCGAATTCAATTTTTTCCTTCCCAATATTCCGATATTTATCAATATTGTTTTAGAATGAGGAATTCTTAAGAACGCTTTTGTCAGGCTGAGCTTATCTAAGCATATTATGAGGTCCTGAGCACCCTTCGACAAATTCAGGGTGATGTTCGGATATTTATTAAACGTTTTAATTTAGTCATCCTGTCCCGAAGTATCGGGATAGGTTGACGCTTTAATATTTTAGGAAACTGTCCTTTTAATTCTATTATAATTCTAAAAAAATTACTTTATAAACTCAATAGACAAAGGATAATTAGGAACTTCTCCATTGCTCACCTTAATAGCATTTAAAATCGGAAAAACGATAGCCACGATACCTATTCCAATTAATAACAGTACCCCTAAACCGAATAAAAATATCAATGGGATGCAGATGATGGAATAAATAAACAGACTGATCTGAAAATTCAGGATCATCTTCCCGTGAGCATCCATGCCAAAAACCTTGTCTTTTTGCGTAAGCCAGATCACTAAGGGAACTACAAACCCTCCAATTCCAGTAACTAGATCCAATAACTGACTTAAATGTGTTAATACTAATAATTGATTGTCTTCTCTCATGATGATTGTTTGATTGATGATTGTATACTATAAGTAGTGAATTTAAGGAATATGTTACATGCTAAGGATTAAACAAGCTCTCAATTCTTTACTATCTTTGCCGCATGATTTTAAACGATACCATAGTAGCTTTAGCTACCCCATCTGGTGCAGGGGCGATTGCAGTAATACGAGTTTCTGGTGCAGAAGCAATGAATATAGTTTCGCCTCTCTTTATAGCCAAGTCTAAAAAAGAATTAAAAAAGCAGACCACGCATACCCTCCATTTAGGAAATATTATTGATGGAGCACGAATTATAGATGAAGTCTTGGTATCTATATTTCAAGGCCCAAAGAGTTATACCGGAGAACATACAATCGAGATCTCCTGTCATGGAAGTCAATATATACAGCAGGAGATCATTCAGTTATTAATACGGAATGGTTGCAGATCTGCTGAAGCAGGGGAATTTACCTTACGAGCTTTTCTTAATGGAAAAATGGATCTAAGTCAGGCGGAAGCAGTTGCGGATCTAATTTCTTCTGAAAACTCGGCTTCTCACCAAATAGCAATGCAGCAAATGCGTGGAGGTTTTTCTAATGAAATACAGAAGCTCCGTCAGGAACTTTTAAATTTTGCATCTCTTATAGAATTGGAGCTAGATTTTGCTGAAGAGGATGTAGAATTTGCAAATCGAGATGAATTTCAGGATTTAGTAACTCGTATTCAACAAGTACTTAAAAAATTGATCGATTCCTTTGCCGTTGGAAATGTGTTGAAAAACGGAATTCCTGTGGCGATTGTTGGAGAACCTAATGTGGGGAAATCTACCTTGCTAAACGCACTGCTAAATGAAGAGCGCGCCATCGTTTCAGAGATTGCAGGAACAACCAGGGACACCATTGAAGATGAAATAAGTATTGGCGGCATTGGATTTAGATTTATAGATACTGCTGGAATTCGGGAAACTCAGGACGTCATTGAAGGCCTTGGTATAAAAAAGACCTTTGAGAAAATAAGTCAGGCGCAGGTGGTTATTTATCTGTTAAGTGCAGATAAATTCAAAATTCAGAATTCAAAATTCCAAGTAGAACTACAAAAGATCCATAATCAGTTTCCACAAAAGCCATTACTTATAATTGTAAATAAGGTGGATACTCTTGAGCCAACAGAATTAGAAAAATTACAACAGGAATTAGAAGTTATTTCCCGCGGAGTAGAAAAATCTCAATATCTATTGCTTTCTGCTAAAACAGGAATGGGCGTAGAAGAACTTCAGGAAAAATTATTACAATTCGTAAATACTGGCGAATTAAGAAACAATAATACTATAGTTACCAATAGTAGACATTATAATGCGTTGCTAAGCGCTTTAGAAGAAATAAACAAGGTGCAACAAGGATTAAATGATAATCTCTCAGGAGACCTAATGGCAATAGATATTCGTCAGGCTTTATATCATTTTGGTGAGATCACTGGAGAAATCACCAACGATGATCTTTTGGGGAATATATTTGCTAATTTCTGTATTGGAAAATAAACAGTAAATATTATTTGTATTCATTTGACACCAAATGAATATAAATCGTTTTAAACAGGGGCTTAATAGCCCCTTTATTATTCAGTTCATTTTCTTATATTAACCTATTGTGCACCTCATTTTGCACCTAAAGTGCACCCCGTTGTTAAATTTTATAGACAAGATGCACTTTGTGCACCTTGTTGATTTTTTTCTCTTATCTTTATATAAAAGATCTAGATATGAAAATCAATCTTAGAAAAAAGAAATTGACAACTGGAAAGTACAGTCTATATATAGATTATTACAAAGGAAAAATTATCGATGATAGCGGAAAATCTAAAAATAATAGGGAGTTCGAGTATTTACGAGAGTACCTATACATTTCACCTAAAACACCTTCAGAAAAAAGAGAAAATGAAGAAACCCTTCTAAGAGCTGAACAGATCTTATCAATACGAAGAGCAGAATATGCACAAGGGAAGTATGGCATTAAGGACAGGTCAAAAAATAAATTTCTGTTCCTTACCTATTATGAAAAGCTAAAAGAAGAACGCTATGAGAGTAAAGGGAATTATGACAATTGGGATGCAGCTCAAAATCATATTGAAGACTACTGCAAAAAGAAACAAATAACTTTTGAAGATATCGATGAAGAGTTTGTATTGGGATTTAAAAAATTTTTGAACAAGAATTCAAGGACTAAATCAAATACTCTACTATCTCAGAATTCCAAATATACTTACTACAATAAATTTAAAGCTGCCCTAAGACAAGCTTTTGAAGATGGCTATACCAGTAGAAATTTTGCAACCTGTGTCAAAGGATTTACGCAAGGTGAAACAACAAGGGAACATCTAACCCAGGAGGAATTACAGGAGATGGCCAAAGCCAAATGTAAGCATGTTATACTTAAATCTGCCTTTATGTTTAGTTGCCTTACTGGACTTAGATGGAGCGACATTAATAAACTTATTTGGTCTGAGGTACGCGATGAGGAAAATGAAACCAGACTAGTGTTTCAGCAGAAAAAAACAGCTGGGCAGGAATATCAGTACATTTCAAATCAAGCAAGGAAAATATTAGGTAAAAGAAGAAAGGAAAATGATCGTGTATTTCAAGGTTTAAAATATGGAGCTCATTTTAATGCAGAGATCCTTAGGTGGTGCATGCGTGCTGGAATCACAAAACACATAACATTTCATAGTGCCAGGCATACTCATGCCGTACTTCTACTTGAAAATGGAGCGGACATTTATACGGTTTCAAAAGTTTTAGGACATAAAGAAATACGAACCACTCAGGTTTATGCAAAGATAGTAGATAAGAAAAAGAAAGAAGCTGCCTATTTATTACCGGAGCTTGAAATGGATTATGAGTTTTGATGTTTTCCAATATCTAGCCACGCTTGCCTTTCTCTATCTAGGAGTTAGACTTTTTCTTCATTATAATTTTATGTTCATCCATTTCATGGTCAATTCTCCTTCCGTATGGAATAGCAAAATTGAAAAGCCCCGTTTATTGATATACCTTTTTTGTGGAGGCTTTATGTTTTTAATGTATTCGTTTGAGAGTCCAGCGACAGAACTCCATTTTTTACTATCTCTAATTCGCATCACCACTTTTGTTTTGGCATTTACACTTGTGCATTACACCTGGACATCTAAATTCAAGAATCATTTTAATCCTCCAAAAAATAATAAGAAAAAGCCATCAGAAAATAATTTTAACATTGCTATTTCAAAGGATCAGCTCAATACCCTATACAAAGAACTGGTTCGATATGATATGGTAGATGAAACAAAAACTGATTCCAAAGATTTTATAAAAGTATTTCTAGAGGATTGGGATAGTCATGGATCAAAAGTTTATTTTGATTTGGATGGTCCCAGTTCTAGAGAATTTTATGAACTATTTTCAAAGACATTTCCTAATAATTCCCTGACACTTAAAAAGTTTTTTGAAACTTCCAGACTAATTATCCGCCCGGATGGAAAAAGATATATGTATAACACTATTAAAAATGCAGGAAGCAAAACCGAATTTTCAAAGCGAACTTCTGATCTTTCAAAGGTTTTTTCAAAATTCACCTAGACTCCATATTTTTATCTACAGTTTTTCCCTCAGTTGTAATTTACAATCCCATAAATACTGATACATTTTCCTTAAAAGTCGTTACCAAGTAATCACAGTATCATTTTCCATTTCTCTCCCTTATTAGATTCGTGTTAGAAATCATATGACAAGCACTATATGAACTTGTCTTTTATTAACTAAAATCTAAAAACATGAATCTTTACGAACTTCAAGAACAGTTAGACCGAATTGAAAGAACAGTAAGAACTAATAAGAATGTTCTTTCATTAGAAGAAGCAGCGGAATACACCGGTATTTCCAAAAGCTACCTATATAAGTTGACCGCAAAAAATGAAATTCCCTTTTCCAAACCTAGAGGTAAAATGATCTTTTTCTCAAAAGAAAGACTGGATGCCTGGTTGTTGGCCAGTCCAAGTAAATCAAGAGAAGAAATAAACAGGGAAGCCCTGAATTATACTTTTAGAAACAAACGCCATTAATTTTACATTATCATGGAGAATAAAAGTTCAAATTTTTACCGTGCTGAAAACCCAAAGAAGAAAACCATCTTTGACTATGCATTGGATTATTTATTGGAAAAGTATGATATTCTATATAATGAAATCTCCCATGATTTTCAAGTTTCCTTTAAAGATCAAAAGGATTGGCGATATCTGAATGTCAATTCTCTAATTATTGAACTTACTTCTGCAGGTATTGAGATCAGTTCTGCCAAACTCGAAATTCTTATCAAATCTGAACTCATTGAAAAATACAATCCAATTAAAGAGTATTTCATTTCACTTCCCAAATGGGATGGAATAGATCATATTGCTAAACTAGCGGCCTATCTTCCAGTATATGAAGAAGATGTTTTTCTATATCATTTTAAGAAATGGCTGGTAAGATCTATTAAATGTGCCCTAGAGAAATCATATTTTAATAAACAAGCGCTTATTATTAGTCATAGTGGGCAGAGTTCTGAAAAATCTACTTGGTGTCGATTTTTATGCCCCCCTGAGCTCGCAGAATATATGGCGGAAGATATTAGTAATGATAAAGATGCCCGTATCCAATTATGTAGAAATTTTCTGTATAACCTAGATGAACTAGCTGTGCTTTCAAAAAATGATGTTAACGCATTAAAAGCTTTTTTCTCTAAAACTTTTATAAACGAGCGCCTACCCTATGATCGAAAAAATACTACACTTCCCCGGATTTGTTCATTTATCGGATCCACCAATATGTCATCTTTTCTTAATGACGAAACTGGTTCTGTAAGATGGTTGTGTTTTGAACTTACTGGATCTATCAATTTTAATTACTCAAAAGAGATCAATATAAAATCTGTTTGGATTCAGGCTTATCATTTGGCCTACAGTGATCCAAATTTTAATCCAGAGTTAACGGTGCAAGATATTAATGAGAATGAAACCAGAAATTTAAAATATACCAAATTAACCACAGAACAGGAATTGGTTGCTAAATATTTTAAACCCTCAAAAAATCCAGACAATTTTATGACGGCCTCAGATATTATGCTTAGCCTCTCCTGTCTAAATCTTCGTCTTAGTCAGATAAATATTGGAAGGGCACTCTCGGGCTTTGGATATGAAAGATTGAAAGATAAGAAAAGAAAGGTTTATGGTTATTTAGTAAAGAAAAGATTTAAAAGTTCTCCTTGGGAATTGAGCTAATGAAAGAAAAAATATAAAATGACTTACCATTCTACCCATATATCTCTAATCCTATTAGAATAGGGAGTGTTGAGGGGGTAAGATAAATTATATGTTCCTACCCTAACTTAATATAAGTTACCCTTTTAGGATGGGTTAGGTAAGATGAAAAAATGAAGAATTTTAATCAAACACTTCGCCATTACTGTATTAGGTAAGATGGTAAGTGGATTTGGGAATTTTTAAAAGATTTACAGATGAAAATAAAAAGACTAACCTGCGAAAGAGCCCGAACTCTTTCCATCGTAAAAACGCTGGCCAGCTTCGGGCACTTTCCAAGCAGGACATCGGAGAAAGAAGCCTGGTTTCTGAGTCCCCTTCGGTCAGAAACGCAGGCCTCTTTCAAGGTTTCTTTGATTTTGAACAGATGGTATGACCATGGATTGGGTAAGGGCGGAAACGTGCTTGATTTAATTGTGGGCATGAATAATTGTTCGGGTAAAGAAGCCTTGGAACTTCTAAGCAACGAAAGTGATCTTTTTTCTTTTCAGCAGCCAATTTTAAACAATGAAATTACTCCAAAAATTGAAGTTATCAAAGTTCAGCCAATACAACATCAGGCTTTAATTCAGTATTTGGTTTTAAGGAAAATAAGGTTAGAAATGGCTCAATTGTACTGTAACGAAATTTGGTACAGATTTAAAGGGAAAAAGTACTTTGCCCTAGGGCTTAAAAATCATCTAGAGGGATGGGAACTTCGAAACAAATATTTTAAAAACTCCAGCTCTCCAAAAGCCTATAGCTACTTGAACAATCATTCAGATCGCTTGATAATTTTAGAAGGGATGTTCGACCTGTTATCTATAGCTGAACTGTTTCCCCTTGAACTTATAAATTCAGATGTCATTGTTTTAAACTCGCTTTCTTTTCTAAAACCAGTTTCCAATTTGTTTAAAAATTATAATGAGGTTGATCTGTATTTGGATAATGATACAGCCGGAATTAAAAATGCAGAAGAGCTGATCCAAAAACATAAGAACGTGATTGATAAAAGTGATTCTTATAAAGATTATCAAGACTTGAATGAAAAATTAATTTCAATACGAACAAAGAGAAAAGTTGAATGAGACCTACAATTAGAAAGGTAAAAGCCACAAGGGAGATTCCTTTTGGGATAGCAAAGCAAGATGTGTCATTGTCATGACAATCTTGCTTTGCTCCCGGAGGTTGCAAAGTTTAAATAAAAATGAAGAGGGAATATATCCAGATACGCTGCTCGATCTACGAGAAAAAGCTACTCAAAAATAGAGCGGCCAAAGCAGGTATTTCCCTTTCTGAATATTTGCGATCCACTGCTTTTCAGAAAAATATTATAGAAAGGATTACCCAGGAGCAGTTAGAATGTTATCAGCAACTCGTACAATACAAAAACAACTTCAGCCGAATCAGCAATATGTTTAAAAAAAGTAATCCAAAACTTGCCGAGGAAGTAAAACATTTGGCAGAAGAAATAAGAAATCACCTTAAAAATTTCAGAAAATGATTGGCAAGGGGCATTCCATATCAAGAACGGGAGCATCTATAGGTTATGGATGGAATCAGGAAAAAGATGCCGAAGTAGTCCTTAAAGAATTTCTGGCCGGAGATAATCCGCAGGAGATAACGGAAGAGTTTAAAATCATCCAGTCTCAAAATGAGCGATGCATTAACAATACCCTGAGTTTTATCTTAAGTCCTACCATTGAAGATGGAAAGGACTTAAGCGTAAAAGACTTGGAGGAAATTTCTAAAAAGTTTTTAAAGGAAATGAATTTGCAAAATAACCAATCCATTGGATTTGTTCACAGGGATAAAGAACATACTCATGTTCATATTTACACCAACCGAATTGGCTTTGATGGGAAAGCCTATAATGACAGCTTTATTGGCAAAAGAAGTCAGCTAGCAGCAGATAATGTAGCAAAAGAGCTTGGCCTTACCAGAGTTCGAGAAGTACAACAAGAAAAATTACAGGAATTGAATCCGCAGCGATTGGCAATAAAACAGATCCATGACAAGGTATTGGAAACCAGACCCAAATCAATAGATCAATATATCAATAAAATGAAAGCGCAACAGGTAACAGTGATTCCAAGCATCAATAAATCAAATCAAATACAAGGCTTCCGATTTGAATATAAAGGAGTGAATTTAAAAGGAAGTGATGTGCACCGATCAATGACGGGTGGTAAACTCATAGGAGAAATCACTAGAAATTCAGCATATACAAGAATGAACGAAGTACCCACCAGTTTGAAATTGATGGATAAAACAGTTCAAGTCAGCACTAATATGGCAGCTAGTATAGCCAAAGGCTTAGTGAAGCAAGTAATAAAAAGAAGCTTGGATACAGGAATAGGATTTTAAATAATTAAAAGGATGAAAAAGCTAGATGAAATTATGGAGCTCATGACCGATGAGATGGCGGACTTTCAAGCAGCAATTTTAAAACTTGAACTGCTTTCAAAACAACTGGTCAATTTAAGCATTCCAATTACTACGGAAGCACTCGAAAAACGCTTGAACATCTTCTTAGAAAAACAGGAAGAAGAAAACAGGCTAAAAGATGAAATTCTCAAGGAAATAGAAAGGAAGCTAAAGCACTCCAGAATAATTCCGAATTACCTTTTGATCCTATTCGGAACACTTGGAATAATCACATTAGGATTGCTAGGTTATTTCGGATACACAGTCAAAGTATTAGAGAAGGAAAAGTTTGAAATCTACCGAATTATTATGGAATCAGAGAATGATCTCTATCAGCAATATCTTTCTATAAATCCTGAAATTAAAGAAGATTATAGCCAGTGGTTGGAAGGAAAAAAGTAGGATTTGTCATGACAATTAACCTTGACGCAAATTATCCTAATTTTACAGTAAATGGCTTGAAACCTCCAGTAAAATGGTTATTATTTACTGTAACTAATGCATCAAAAGTAGTTTGCGCCCTATGCTGTTTTTATTTAACGCTTAACTTCCCGTACGCTATAAAAACAGCACAGGATCCACGCGCAGGCAAGTTATGGTAGATATGGGGCACTGAAATATAAATACTCTAAATTACATTATGATGTCAAATTCTAATATACTAATACAACCTACTAAAATACAACTAGATGAAATTCATTTTTGGTTAAAAGAGGAGTATAATAAAACACATCAGGGTTTCTATTGTAATTGGCCTATTATAGTTGAAGCTTTTGAAAAAGATAGATTAATAACTTTTCAATCTTATAATAAAGCAGTTGGTTTCGTAGTTTGGCGTGCTGGAGAGGTACATATTGACATTGATATCATGGAAATAGCTCCTCATTTACGGCATCAAGGAATCGGAAGAACTTTTGAAAGTTATATTAATTTACATTTCAAAGAAGCCGGCTTTACGGCCTTAAAGTTATTTTGCGAACCAAGAGAATCGGAAAATTTCTGGAGAAAATTAGGTTTTATCAAATTCCCAGAAAGAGGTTATAGTATATCTGATCTCACCTTCTACAAACCACTAATATCATGTTTAGAACCGGTTAGTGAGTCCAGTTTTTCGAATAGAATCGAACTCTGGAATTGTGACCCTTATGAAAAAAATAAGTATCCTCCTATCTGGATTTGGGAGATTAAGAATAATCTTAATCCAATTCTTCATCCTGTCAATTGTAATTGGAACTTAAGAGTTATTATAAATAATAACCTTTTTACCGAAGATAAAGTAAAATATGTTGGAGAAAAAAAATGGGAAATAGACCACTCTCCTTTTTTATATATTAGAAAATCTGTTTTAAGAAGTTTGTATTAAATTATCCTTACTTCGATTTATTATTGAATCCAACAAAATCTAAAATTTTGAATTAAAAAATCAAACCATTGAAGAGAATAAGATTAATTTATCTCAAATCTTAAAATTTTAAGATATTTTAGTAGCTTTACTTCCCGTTAATCTGCTACTACTCCTACCCTATTAGTTAGTAACGCAGTTTGTAATACTAACAAATCAATTTATGGCCTTATTTCAGGTTTCTGTTTTAAAGAAATACCTAAAGCTTCAAGATGACCAAGTTATTGACAAAGCTTATAAAAAATTCACCAATTATTTTCAGCATCCTGAAATTCAGGAAAACATAAGAAGTTCTAAAGAGGAGCAGTTTCAGTCAACTTTTTTAAATGAACTTTTTGTAAAGATTCTAGGTTATACTATGAATCCAAATCCCAGCTATAATCTTACTACCGAATATAAAAATGAAAAAAATGCACGTAAGGCAGATGGTGCAATCTTAAATGGGGAAACTGCCATTGGCGTAATAGAACTAAAAGGCACCAATACGAAGCATTTAGAAGGGATAAGGCAACAGGCTTTTGATTATAAAGCCAATCAAAAAGGATGTGTGTATGTAATAACCTCCAATTTTGAAAAGCTTAGGTTTTATATAAATGATGCTACAGAATTTTTAGAATTCGATCTTTTTGAGCTTAACCCTTATGATTTTTCGTTACTATGGTTATGCCTTCAGAAAGAGAATGTTATTAACGGACTTCCTTTAAAAATCAAAGAAGATTCTTTATTCGTGGAAGAAGCTATTACTAAAGAGTTTTATAAAGATTATTCTGTTTTTAAAAGAGAGCTTTATAGAGATCTGGTGCGCAGAAATGCCAAAAATCTAAAAACGTTCCGTTCTTCTGAAATTGCTTCAGAATCTTTAGATCATCTTGAGCTTCAAAATGATGTAAATAGATTAGAAAAAAATGTCAAGCTTAATTTGTTTAAAAAGTCACAAAAGTTAATAGACCGGTTTCTGTTCATATTTTTTGCTGAAGATCGTGGCTTACTTCCTCCAAATTCCATACATAAAATTTTGGCCGACTGGAATAAATTAAAAGAACTGGATGCTCACGTTCCTTTATATGATCGGTTTAAATTATACTTTAATTACTTAGATACCGGCAGAAAAGGAAGCGAAACTGCAGCAGAGATCTTTGCTTATAACGGAGGACTTTTTAAACCCGATGCTATACTGGATGTTTTGGAGATAGATGATGAATTACTAAATAAACACACCGCACAACTTGCTAAATACGATTTTGAAAGCCAAGTAGATGTGAATATCCTTGGGCATATTTTTGAAAATTCTCTCAATGAAATTGAAAGCGTAAATGCAGAAATTGAAGGTGGCGATTTTGACAAACAAAAAAGCAAACGTAAAAAAGATGGCGTTTTTTACACGCCTAAATACATCACCAAATACATTGTAGAAAATACGGTAGGTAAACTATGTGAAGAAAAGAAAACCGAGCTTGGGTTTAAGGAAGAAGAATATTATCGTGGTAGAAAACGCAGACAAAAAGAAACTTTAGAAGCACTTTTAAAGATCTTAGATGATTATAGAGCCTGGTTGCTAAAACTCACCATTTGCGATCCTGCTTGTGGCTCTGGTGCATTTTTAAACCAAGCCTTAGATTTTCTAATTAAAGAACATCACTATATAGATGAAATGAAAGCCAAGTTATTGGGTGGCGGACTTGTTTTTAGCGATATCGAAAATACCATTCTGGAGAATAATATTTACGGGGTAGATATTAACGAAGAGAGTGTGGAGATTGCCAAACTTTCCCTGTGGTTACGCACCGCACAACCACGCCGAAAACTAAATGATCTAAGTAATAACATAAAATGTGGGAATTCTTTAATAGAAGATAAAAATGTAGCGGGCGATAAAGCTTTTAAATGGAAAAAGGAATTTCCCGAAGTTTTTGATCCTTCGACAAGATCAGGAAATGGTTTCGATGTGGTGATTGGGAATCCACCTTACGGAGCTAAGTTAGACAAGCCTTCACAAAAATATTTGAATGAAAGATATATTCAAGGTGGTTCTGAATCTGTAATATCTTTTCTAAAATTGTCTCACGAATTATTAATTCATAATGGCCAACTAGGTTTTATTATACCTAAATCTTTCTCATTTTCTTCAAATTATAGAAGTATTAGAGAATTTCTAATTGATGAAATAGTTGAAATAGTTGATTGCGGCAAGGTTTGGAATGATGTGAAGCTCGAGCAAATAATTATAAATTTTTCGAAATCCAAATCATCTCCTACTTATAAGTCATCAATTAGGGTTAATAGTGACATTACCAGCTTATGTGAAATTGATAAAAACACTTTTAGAAAATATGATCTAATATTAAATGGTATATCGCAAAAGGAACTTGAAATAGGCCAAAAAATACATTCGAATAATATCTTCCTGAACGACATTTCCATTAATCAAAGAGGTGGTTCTATACAACGTGATATCGGTTTAACTGGGGAATTTTTTGTGCTTGGCGGAGCAAATATTCAAAGAGAAGGCGTCAAGGGATTTAAAGGCATGGCAGCTAAAAATAAAGTCCATGAGGATACTAAAAACCTACTTAATACTAATTCAGTATTAGTACAGAACATTGTTTCTCATATTAACAACCCAGTTGAACACATTAAAATAACAGCTTGCATAGTAGACGAAGATTTAGACCGGTATGCAATTCTAGATACTATTAATCAAATCACTATTGATAATACTAATTACAGTAACATTCAAATAGAAAATTTACTAAATTCTAGCCTTATAAATTGGTATGCTTTTCGTTTTATATATGGAAAAGCGATAAGAACAATGCATTTTGACAATGCAGTGACATCGAGAATCCCGCTACCCCCTGTTCCAATTCAAATTAGTAAAGAAATTGATAGTTTAGGAATCAAATTGAAAAAGCAAATTACCAAAATGTGTGAGTTGGAAGGGATTATTGATAATTTTATTATGACAACACTCGATTTAGTTTCTCAGAAAGGGATTGTTGGAAATTCAAACAATGATTTCAAAAAATTTATAAAAAAAATTAATTCAATACTTAAGAGAAATAATCGAGAAAAACTGTCCAAAGAGCAAGAGCTAGATTGGTTCGGTGTTTTCAACACAAAATCGAAAGAGATTTTGAACATAAAAAAAGAAATCGTTGAAATTCAACATTCTATAGATAACTTAATATTTGAGATATATGGATTAAATAAGAATGAAATAAAAATAATAAAAAACCAAATGCCGTAGATTAAAAAAACTATAGTATTGTGACATCACTATATTTGGAAATAAAATTAAATATTAAGAAATATTAATTATCAGATGATGTAAAAACTGTTTGTCATCGTACATACCTAAAAATCAATAATTTAAATATAAAATTAAAAAGTTTATGACAACTCAAGAATTGAATCAAGCATATGAATATTTCACCCAACCAAATGTTCAAACCTATATTGAAGCGGAAGTAGCTAATTCATCACTTAATAGATTTGAAAGGGATTATGCTGAATATACTGGCAATCAACCTTTACCAATTGATACTAATTCAAAACCTTATTTCGTGTTAGGACCCGAAGCAAATAAATGGGGAATAGAACTACGAATTTATTTCACAGAAGATAATATTCCAGAATTTTTAGATACTCTTTCAACTTCAAATACAAGACCTGGATATGAGATTTATGATAGACGGATAAATAATAACGAGCTGATAAATTATCTATTTTCAAGAGGTTTTACATTAGGGTAGGGTGAAATAGACTAACAGAATTTCTATTATAACCTATTTTTAATTAAATGAGATTGATCATTATATCAAGGTAATTATCAAGTTGTTTAACAAAGCTGTAAAAAAGATCAACCTCGAACGAGATAAAGGAGACCCAGTACCGGTAATGGAATTGACTAAATAAGTCGAGTTCGAGTAAATCGAACGGTTAGAGGAGAATAAAAAAGGGCACAAAACTTCAGCTAAAAATAGCCGCAACCAATAGAAAGATAGAATATGGCATATGATCTATATGGCTTAACTAATGAAGAAATTGAAATTGTAGAGAATAGTTAAATAATAATTTTGGGAAGATTAGACTCAGAAAACCTCATTAGATATTTTAGGGATCTTCAAGTGCTTTGCGAAAAATGGAGTCCTATTGAAAATAAAATCCCTTTCAAAACTTTTGCGAATAATGAAGGAACATTAACAGGTATAGGCCCTGCAACTGCTATAGAAAAATTGAGAACTAATATATTTGATTATGGTGAAATGAAGCATATTGATATAAATCAAGATTTTGCAGGACTTTATCTATTTTCAAAAAATGGCAAACCGTTTTATTGCGGTATTTCAAGAAATGTAATTAAAAGAATTTTAGATCACCAAAAAGGTCCTACCAGTTCCATGGCCACATTAGCTCATAGAATTGCTAAAGGTTATAGCAAGGATTCAACGGAAGAAAAATATCTCGAAGCTTTTGATTCAGAGCGTAATGCATTAATGGCTTGTGATGTTTCTTTAATAAAATTCTATGATCAAAATAAGGAGGAACATAGTAAAAATAATATGCATCAGCACAAGGAAGAAATAATGCTTTATCTATTTGAAGTTTTTGTTTCAGTAAATTATAATACCAAACACAATACTTTCCGTACCCATTAAAAAATAAATTATGGAATTACCAAAATATCATGAATCCTTTATTCCTCTTTTAGAAATCTTAAGTTCTGGTGAACCTATTAATAGTAGGGACTTAGCCATTAAGGTACGAGATAAATATTACTCTCACTTGCCTGAGAATTTATTAAACCAGAAAACAAGTTCTGGTGCAAATACTTTAGTCGACAGAATTCTTTGGGGAAAATCTTATCTAAAAATGGCAAAATTTGCTTCTTATCCCAAAAGAGGAATGGTTCAAATAAATGACAAAGGCAGGAGAGTACTGGAAAAAGGTCATATAACAGTAGAAGAGCTTCAAAACGATCCAGACTATATTAAGCATAGAGAGTCGGTAGATAATAAAAAAGTGAATGAGGAGGAAATAAAGAATGTGAATGTTAAAAATGCTTCACCTCAGGATCTAATTGATTCTGGCTTCTCGACTATGGAAACTGAAGTTAAAACTGAACTTCTTGAAAAGCTTAAAGATATCGATCCATACTATTTTGAAAAAGTAATTCTTATTCTTCTTAAAAAAATGGGATATGGGGATTTTGTAGAAACGTCAAAATCTGGCGATGGTGGAATTGATGGTATCATTAACGAGGATAAATTAGGTCTTGAAAAAATTTATACTCAGGCGAAACGATATAATGAAAATAAAGTGCGTGAGAGAGATATCCGAAATTTCATTGGCGCGATGAGCGGAGATACCAGCAAGGGTGTTTTTATAACTACTTCAAGCTTTGATGATGCAGCAATTAGAAAGGCAAAAGAAGCCCATCACTCGATTATTTTGGTAGATGGGGCTAAGTTAGTAGACCTAATGCATCAATACAATGTTGGTATTCAAATAAAGACTGTTTATGAAGTAAAGGAAGTGGATAATGATTTCTTTGAGGGGGATTGATTCCTTAATTCGAAATATAGCTAATTAAGTTAAAATAAATAGGGAACAAGGAAGTGACTGTAGTATAGTAATGATATCGAAAATACTACTTATTATACTAAAACAAAATGTAGAGAAAACTCAAGTATAAAATGAGCAAGAAGAAGAAGAAAAAATTTTATGTTATTTGGGAAGGAGTTGAAACTGGTATTTTCCATACTTGGAATGAATGTTTGGCAAATACCAAAGGATATCCTCAAGCTAAATTCAAATCTTTCCTGACGTTAGATGCTGCAGAAAAAGCCTATTCGGAAAGTTACTGGGACTATGCAGGAAAGGATGTAAAAGAAAAGTTTATTCCTGAGTTTTCTAAAGAACAGTTATTACTAATTGGTCAACCCGTACTGGACAGCATTTCTGTTGATGCAGCTTGCAGCGGTAATCCAGGGAGGCTTGAATATCAAGGAGTATTTACCGAAACCAAAGAGGTAATATTCAAGCAAGGACCATTTGAATATTCCACCGTAAATATGGGAGAGTTTTTGGCTATAGTTCATGCACTGGCTGAATTAAAAAGGCGAAACGATAAAAGACCCATATACTCAGATAGTAAAGTTGCGATGGGTTGGGTCAAAAAAGGTATTTGCAATACCAATTTAGAGGAAACTGAAAATAATAAAGAAACGTTTAAACTTATAGCAAGAGCCTTAAAATGGTTAGCGGAAAACAACTACGATAATCAAATTCTCAAATGGGAAACAAAAGCTTGGGGTGAAATTCCAGCGGATTATGGAAGAAAAAAATAATTATGCAGGAAATTCAGAATAGTTTATTAAGTCAGTTAAATGATAAGCAAAAAGAAGCAGTTACTAGTGAATCCAAAAGATTATTGGTTCTAGCTGGAGCGGGTTCAGGGAAAACTAAAACATTGCTTCAAAAAATCATGTATCTCATTGAGGAAAAAAGTGCAAACTCAAATAGTATACTGGGAATAACATTTACAAAGAATGCATCTAATGAGATGATTGATAGGTTAATAATCAGCGCAGATGAAAGTGGTTCCTATAAAAAAATCATCTCCGACAAATCAATAACCAAAGTTCAAATTGATCAAGAAAGAGTTCTTTTTACCAAAAAGTTTAATTGGATCAATAATTTAACTATCAAAACATTTCATAGTCTTTGTTATGGAATTTTAAGGGAATATGGTGTTACAGAATTCGACAATCAATTCCGTTTAATTGCAGATAATAAACAAGACTCTGATCAATCTTCAAATTCTGCTGATGAAACTACTTTCGAGGCTTTAAATAAATGTATAATTGAAAGATGTAAGCAAGACAGGGGTTATCTATTGGACTTAAAAAAATATGTGCTGGATTATCTTGTAGATAAAATTCATCAAAAAGAGGATAATCTAAAGTTATATCCAAAAGGCAAATATTTCACTACTTTAAATGGAACTAAAGTAAGATCTAAATCTGAACAATTTATTTCAGACTGGCTATATAGACATAGTATACCTTTTGAATATGAACCTGTAGTTAACTTTGGAGATTTCTCATTTAAACCAGATTTCTACTTACCGTCTGCTAATATTTACATAGAACACATTAGTAATAGAAGTTATCCAACTAAGGCAAAGGAAGAACAATTCAAAAAAGGAAACCTAACTTTAGTAAAAACTCATGAAGAACAGACCAGAAATTCTGCCACTTTCAATCAGTATTTAGAAAATGCAATTAAAAATAGGTTGCCTACTGATTATCAATATACTCAAAATCTTTCTTTTGAAGAAGAGTTTAATTTTTATAAGAAAAATATAGCAAAATTTCTTTTTGATACTTTGAAGGTGGTTGATATGATTAAAGTTGAAAACTTATCTATTGAATTTGTTAATAAGCAAGCTAAGGAAGACCAACATGAAAGAGTGAGAGAATTTTATAGACTTGCTTTACCTTTAATTTCTGACTACAAAGCATATTGCACGAATAAATCATATTTAGATTTCAATGATTTAATTACTAAGACTATATCTCTTTTTGAAAATAATTGCGCAATTAAGGACAGATTTCGTGATCAATTTAAATATTTACTTGTTGACGAGTTTCAGGATGTTAATAACCTCCAAGTAGACCTAATTAGGCTGCTTTTAAAGGAAGAAAGTCAATTGTTCTGTGTTGGAGATGATTGGCAAAGTATTTATGGCTTTAGGGGCTCTAATGTTGATTTTATAGTAAACTTTGAAGATCATTTCCATAATTCTAAGATTATTAAACTTAATCTAAATTATAGAAGTAGCGAAAATATCGTTGGAGCAAGTAATGAAGTAATTAGGCATAACAAATTCCAAATAAAAAAAGACGTTCAAGCCTCTAACAAATCTGGAAGTAAAGTCTACGTTCACAAAGGAATTACGGAAATGGAAAATGTAGATTTTGCTGTGGATCAGGTTAAACTTTTGAAGGAGGAAAAAAATTACTCGAAAGAGGATATACTCTTTTTATATAGAAGAACTAGCATGTATTACGAATACAAAAAAAGGTTCAAGAATGAGGGAATTAAAGTTTCTGCAAAAACTATTCATGCTTCAAAAGGTTTAGAAGCAAAAGCAGTTTTTATAGTAGGATTAACTGACGGATCTGGTGGTTTTCCAGATGTTTGGCTAAGTGATAGACTTTTTCAAGTTTTAAAAGAATCTGAGCACGATAAACTACTTGAGGAAGAAAGAAGACTTTTTTACGTAGCTCTTACAAGAGCACAAAATGATTTATACCTTATTACAGAAAAAGGAAATGAATCTCGCTTTCTGAATGAAATACCAGAAACATTAATACATAAACTCGGAAAATCACTCACTACGATAGTTGAAACAGTAAAACTATGTAATAGTTGTGAATCTAAAATTGAAGAAAGGTTCGACTTTTGTCCTTACTGTGGCATTCAATCAAACTAACCTAAAATGCTTAAAAGCTGGAAACTAAAAACTTCAAATCAGACTTTACAAGAAAAGGGCTCTATGACTTAATATGGTCTAAGCCATTAACTAAAATTGTCAACGAAATTGGTTGCACTTATGTTAATTTAAAAGAAATCTGCCTAAAACATAATATTCCCACTCCTACTGGGGGTCATTGGATGAAACTTAAGCATGGTAAAGAATCACCGATAAAGCCACTTCCCAAAGGAGAAAGCGAAGTAATCAAACTTAATTCTAAAAATAAGAAAGAAGTCACTCTAGATAAGTATAATTCAATATTCCATCAATCAAATTTGAATTTCAAAGTTCCTGAGAAATTATCTAACCCACATCCACTTGTCAAAAAAGCAAAAGAAGTTTTAAAAAATCAAAAGGCGGGATGGTATGGAAAAGGGAAAGACATCATTTATTCCGGAGGAAAATGTATATCTACCGAAGTTACTAGGGATAATATTCCTAGAGCTTTACTAATATGGGATACTTTCATTAAGATATTATTGCTTCGAGGTCATAAGATTTCAGAAGTAAAAGATTCTGAATTTCTTATTTTGGGAGAAGACTTTACAATTAGGGTAAGAGAGATTTTAAAACGTGTAAAAGTACAAGATTCTAGATGGGAGCACAAGGAAAATATAGGTTCTGGAATTTTATCTATAAAGATACACCAAGGTTATAATCAGAGAGAATGGAGAGATCAGAAAAGCAAAACTATAGAAGATCTACTCCCAAGTATATTGGATAAGCTTGAACAATTAGCACAACAGGAAAAGAAAGAACGAAGAGAGCGGGATGAATGGTATAGAAGAAATGAAATAGAACAGAATATAAAAAAAGAAAAAGATGAAAGAGTTGCATTAGAACTTCAAAATTTCAAACAACTTTTTGAAACTGCCACCAGATGGAATAAATCTCAATACCTAAGAAACTACATTAAAGAATTTGAACAGCATTCAATCTCCAGTAATATGTTAGATGATCAAAAAAGGAATTGGATTGCCTGGGCGAAAGAAAAAGCGGACTGGTATGATCCATTCATTGAGAAAGAAGTGGAATTGTTAATGGATTTTGACAGAGATACACTCAGGCATAAATAGAATTTGGATGGAGAATAAATTCTAATACCAACCGATTGATTACCTATTAATTAGCTTACTTGAATAAATATTCTAATTAAACAAATTTCCTAACACTACCATTAGATTATAAAAATCCATTTATTTATGCACTATAAATTAACCGATGAAATAATTAAAATAAGTGAATCCAGTATATGGAATAGTGCCAAAAATGAATGGAATTTTGAATATGCTTACCAGAGTGAAGATTTACAAACTTGCCTTTGTGGACATTATCCTATCAAGAATATTTGTGTAATAGAAAACACTATAAACAAAAACACCACAGAAGTCGGTAATTGTTGTGTGAATAAGTTTCTAGGTATTAAAGACGGTAATAAAATTTTCGTTTCCATTAAAAGATTAAAAATGGATCCTGAAAAAAGTATGAGTCCTGAAGTACTTGATTATTTATTTAGGAAAAAAGTGATTACGGATTTTGAGAATAAATTTTATTCAGATACAATCAGTAAAAGAAAAATGTCATCTAAACAAATGGAGATTCGGAAAAGGATAAATAAAAAGCTTATAAATTTCACAAGCTATGATGCGAATGCATCGCTTTCTCGAATAAATTTAGTTCTAAATTGGGGTGAAAGCAATGAAGCTTTTGATAAAACATTTATAAATTCTTTGAAGAAAAGTTGTGAACGGAACGGAAAACTAAGTAATAAACAATCTAAAGCACTTGAAAACATAATTAAAAAGTGGGGAATAGAGGATTAAAAAGAGTTTAAATTAATGTGTGTCAACAAGAGAATTGAATAATTCTAGCAACATTAATAAATTCACAATTTAATTAATTTAGGCTGAAATTTCAACCCTTCTTCCTGCATTTTGGAATTTCCAAATTTAGTTGACCCAATAATTAAACCTAGTTGATTTTATAGATCAATTAGAACAATGGGATAGGGCACAAAAATTACGATCATATATCGATCATCTATCTTGAAATGCTGAAATGTAAAGGATATTCAAAGTAGAGGCATGATCTCATCAAGTGGGAAAGAGAAAAAGCAGATAGGATGGATCCTACCAAAGAAAGAGAGATTGAAATATTAAAGGTTGTAAGTATGGAAAAATTTAATATAAGAAAATTTAAAATTTATTAATGGCTAAAAACTATTTAAAAGTTTATCCTGCTAATGACGGGGATAGTCTTATGCTTTCGGTTGATAATTTAAATATTTTAATTGATGGGGGATATGTAAATACATATCGTCAAAATATTAAAAAAGACTTAATTGAACTATCCAAAAATGGTCAAGCTTTGGATTATTTAATAGTCACCCATATCGATCAGGATCATATTTCTGGAATAGTAAAACTAATCGAAGAAAACAATAAAAGTAAGTTTATCCAAATTAATAATATCTGGCATAACTCTCTTAAACATATTCAAGCTAAGAGGGTTAAAAACACTCAATCTAGAAATCCAATTTTAGAATCTATATCAAAGCAAAACTATTTAAAAGAATTTAATAAAGGAGAACATAATATTAGTGCTACTCAGGGTTCAACACTAGCGGGATTAATTAGTGAAGGAAATTACAATTGGAACGAGCAATTCAGTAATAAAGCAATTTGTACAGAAAATAATAGGGTTATTAATTTAAGTAATAAAGTTCGGCTTATATTATTGTCACCTTCAAAGAAACAAATCCGAAGTTTAAATCTTTATTGGCGAAAAGAACTTCTAAAAGTGGGGTTTATAGATGAAATAACAGAAGATAAAATATTCGATGATGCCTTTGAAATTATGATTTCAAAACAGAAGCTAAAAAAAAGGGATAAGACTAAAAATATATCTGGAAATTACTATGAAATAAAAGAACTATTATCAAAACCGTTTACTGAAGATAATTCTGCTTCTAATGGTTCTTCAATTGCATTTGTAATAGAATTTGAAGAAAAAAAATTACTTTTTCTTGGAGATGCGCACTCCTCTGTTATAAAAGAGTCGCTTAAATCTTATTATGGTAATCAAGATAAGCTAAATTTCAATTTAATTAAAGTTGCTCACCACGGTAGTTTCCCAAATAACGATCCAGACTTAATTTCGATGCTTAATGCAGATAAATTAATATTCTCAACAAATGGTTCAAAAAATAATCATCCTGATAGAGAAACTGTTGCTCACTTCATTGATAAAAATGATACTGTAGTTAAATTTATTTTTAATTACCCCCTTACTCAGAGTCAACAACTTGTAAAATTAAAAAAAGAAAAATCATATAATTTCGAAGTCATTGAAGGTGATGGTATTAACCCAATATTAATAGAATTATAATGCAAAATATTATTAGCCAAGAGCAGATTGAAAAGATTACAATTCCTCTAACTTGCGGAGATTCAAATGGCTCAAGTTTCTTCGTTAAAGAAAATATACTTCTAACGGCACGTCATAATTTGCTTGAATGTTTGGAAGAAGGGGAACCGATTAAAATCTTTGATAAAGAATATGGGCTTACTAATATTATTGCGGAGGACAAATCATTAGATATGTGCTTAATTGAAGTTGATTTTTCAGCCCCAATATTTTCTTTAATAATAACGAAATTATTTTATAAACAAACTTGTACTCTATTTGGTTTTCCTACTTATTCACAAACTAATGGGGATCATTTAACTGGTAATGTTCATAAGATAGCAACAAACTCTCCATTTGACATAAGTATTCTTATGAACGGAATTGAGGATATTGACTATAGTGGGCTTTCAGGCGGTCCTGTTGTATCTAATGGGAAATTAATAGGAATGTCAAGATCGCAGAATGGAAATGAAATAGGTATAGTTTCATTTAAAAAAGCAAGCTACTTCCTCAATTCTAATGAAATCGTTGTGGTAGATGATCCATCTTTAGATCAAATACCTCACGGTTTGAAAAATACCGGTGAATACTCCATAGACAATACTCCAACAGAAAACGAATTAAATAACATATTATCTCAAAATGTATCTTGGATAATATGCACAGGGTCCCCTGGTTCTGGTAAAACTTTTTGTGCTAGTAATTTTGAACCATCTGAAAAAAAGAATATAATTTGTGGAAAATACTTCATTAAAATACCTCATGATGATCAACCTCTTGAAGTAAGAACTTCGACAAGATCGCTAATAAGGTGGATGGAAGTTCAAATATCCCAGCAATTAAATATTCATATTGATCAAATCGAAAAATTGGAAGATCGCATTTCAAGAATTGGAAATTTACTTCTTCAGTTATCACTGTCCGATAATTTATCTAATTTTATATTTCTCATAGATGGTTTAGATGAAGTTAAGAATATCGATTCTTTTCTTGGGATTTTCCCCGCAGAACTTCCTTCAAATATTAAAATCATTCTTTTTTGTATAGACAAAGAAATTTTACCTCACTTTTTAAAAAGAACTATTCAGTCCGATTTTGAGGTCAAATTGAAATCTTTAAAAATTGAACTCTGTGAAAATTTTATTCAATCCAAACTAAAGGATTATGAACTAAGTATTGATGCAGTCCAAAAATTAGCCATTAAATCAGAAGGCCATCCACTATATCTAAATTATCTTGTAAACTCTCTTTTAAGTTTGAATCTGGGAACGAATCAGGTAGAAGACTGGATTGAAAGTAATCCAAAAATTGAGGGAGATATCTCCTTATACTACCAAAGCCTTTGGAATAATTTTTTTAAGTCCAAAGAACGTTTATGGATAATTTCTACTATATCCCAATTTAGGAAACCAATTGAAAAAAAAATTCTAATTAATTCTTTACCTGATGAGATAAAATTTGCCTTCTATTCAGAATATAGTTCGATTGAATATTTAACGGCAGGCCAAGAAAGAATTGAATTATACCATCAATCCTTCAAGGACTTTATTACATCTAAGGTTCCTGAGATATTACCAGTAATACATGATAATATTTATAAATTTTGTGAATCAAATAAGAATCAAACTTATCAAATCGAGAACTGGCTTTATCATTATTTACAAAGCTCTAATTCTAAAAGAGCCGTCGATTCTTGTGAACAGACATGGGCTGACGATTCTTGCTTAATGAATATTTCTCCTGATCTGGTTATTGAAGATATTAGGAAGGCACTATCAATCTCAATTAGTAATTCCGATATTAATAATACAATAAGAATTCTATTGTTACTGCAAAGAATTGAATTTAGATACGATAGTGTTTTTGCAGATAATAGCTTTGAACTTTGTAAATCAATGATCTCATTTGGTAATTATGAGGGTGCTTTAAATTATCTCATAAGGGATAATCAGTTACTAGTTTCAGATTCCGACGCACTTCATTTTCTGCAGCAATTTTATGAATCCGAAGCTACTTCTGAGGCAAATATTCTTTTAGAAGTATTAGAATCAAACTTTAGAAAATATATTGAAAACGAATTTACCAAGCCAAAAGAGGATGAATTTTTTTCAATTAAACCATGGTTAATAATAATGCATGCTCATGCCTTATCAATTTACTCAAAAGGCGAAGAAGGTATTAAAGAATGTATGAGACTACAGAGCCATTTGAAAAGATTTCAAGACAGTGCAATAAAAGATGGTGCTGATGACGCTGCTAAAGCTTTTGCAGACTTAAGAGAAACAGGTGTAGCTTATTTTAACGCTTATACCCTTCGATATTCTGACTTATATATTTCCATTGATAAATTGGAGAAAATGACTCCAATAGAATTAGACAATACCTGGGCAAAATTAATAGCCTTAACACTAGTGTTCTTTGATGATTTTAATAACTATGATACTGGATTATATCTGGAAAAGACAGATAATTACAAAAGTTATATAAAAGATATTGAATATGTAATTGACACCTATGGTTTGGAGCAGAATTTACTCTCTTTAAAAGTTATTTTTAAAGCTTTATTTTATGATTCTTACAGGACAGACATTCTTGAGAATTTAATTGAAAATATAAAAGCATTAGATCTAGAAAATATAACGACCATTAAAGCAGAGAATGGAGTGGATCCCGAATTTTCTAAGGTAATTAATATTGAATTTACGGCCCTCTGCAATGGTTTTATTTACAATAAATCAGAGCTTCCTAACTTACCTAATATTAGTTCAAGGCGGAAGAGTTGGGAGTATTTTCTAATGGAAGTTATAGAAAAAGTTCATTTCTTAGAAGGGGTCCTGGTCAGAAAATCTAATCATGATTCTACATACCAACTCATCACATGTAAAACCTATTTAAAAAATATTTTAAATCTATTAGATTTTAATCTTGCTGAAAGAGCTTATTGGGATAGATCTTACTTTATTCCTGAATTAATACTTCCTGAAATTTATTCTAAAATAACTAATCTATACATATCCTTTTTTCCAGAAGAATTAAACCAATTATCTAGTTTCCTAACGAAAAACCATTTTACCCAATTAGGGCTATATAATGAGGGATACAGAAAAGTCTTATCTCGAATCATTGAAAATCTTTTAAAAGAAAATGAAGACTTTTCCTTAACCAAAATTTTAATTACTAATTTAAATGAATTTGTAAAGAATAATTTAGAAAATAGATGGGAAAGAACTCCTGAATCACTTTCTATTTGCGAATACTACAATTATGCCGGTGACCGGGATCGAGCTTTACAAACCTTTCAGGATGTATTAAAAACTTCGATGGGACCATCTTGGTATAAAGAAGCTCAATACGAAATACTTAATAGAGTTTTAAGCCTTCCTGATACTTCTAATTTTGTTAAGAATGCCGATAAAATTGCTTTTCTTTTAGATGAAGCTTCGGGAGAAATGACATTTCAAAGGTACGTTCGAGTTGAAAAAGAAAGTTTTATTGGCAATTTAACCAAGAAAAAAATGGTTAAGGCTGCAATTGATTATTATAAATTTGAAATCCTTCCACCAAAAGAAATGTTAATTAAAAATGCCGAATTCTATAACTTTGATCAATTGGAAGAAGGTGAAAGTTATAATCGAGGTGCTTTAAATATTAGGCCAGAAGGTGGAATATTACAGCTAATAAAAAACACCAAATTAAGTCCTGAAATAAAAATAATATTCTCCTACATCTTCATTTTAAGGGATGAGGTTTTTAGGTTTAATCCTGATTTCTCAGAAATTATTGCTTATAATCTCAATGAAATCAATGATTCCAATTTAAAAATTGTCTTATTTGACTTATTAGAGGAGATCTACAATTCTAATGAGATAAAAGGCGAAGAAAGAATTCTTACGGCCGCGCTAAATAAGGGTGTAAATATCTCAACAAAAACTAAAATTAATAATCATTTTAAGAAAAAAAGTTTAGCTGTACAATTAAATTTAAATGAGGTTAAAGATGTTGAAAAAGAGACTAATGAAAATGATGCTTTTGGCAATCTGAATAATAAATTAAAAACCTTTAAAAATAACGAATTCATATCTAAAGCTATTAAAACTTTCGATGAAGAAAGAGTAAGCATATGGATGAGAAGATGGTCAACAACCTCAATAAAGACTAAAGAACTTATTAAGGACGCCCTAAAAGATTCTAATGACTTACTAGCCCACTTAGGAGAGTCTATTCTAAACCAAGAAGAAGAATCGTGGGTGATAGCAGATGAAATATTGAATTTTGGTGAGAGAATTTTCAATTCGGAGGAAGTTCTATCAATAAACAAATTGGTCCAAGAACATATAAGCTTAATTACTTACAGAAATAAAACTGTCAGTGATAAATATAATTGGCTCAAACTGGAAAATTATCCTGAAAATAATTTAGAAGAAAGTAATTCTTTAGTTTTTGAATTACTCCAATGGTTTTTAATTTTTCCTGAAGAAAGCATTAGATTCAAAGCATATAAAAGCCTATCAATTCTCACTAAATATGTGCCAGAAATTTATATACCTAGTCTTTTTCAAACTGTTAAAAGTACAGAGCCTCTTGAACTAAGGGTTTTATGCTCAAAAATAATTGTGGAGAGTTTTCAAGAAGATAAAATTAAGAATTTTAAAATCGGGAAAATTGTTGATCAATTAATATTTGCCATTAAAGATTCTGATTTAATCTATATTAAAACCTTAAAAGACGTCTTCAATCTTATAGAGGATAAAGATTATGAAAAACTACTCCAGAAAAAAATCACGAATGAGTTCAATTCGGAAATTTATAAAGGAGGAGATATTTATTTTGATGACAAAAGATTTGAAGTCATAAATTTTGAATTAGAATTATTGAGTGATAAGAATTATTTACATCCTAAATTATGTAAGGAGCTTTCACATAAAGCAGATAGACTTTTAACTCGAAAAGAAATCATTTTGCTTCAAAAGCAAAATAAATATACAAGACAAAGCTTTCCGCAATCTAAAGTTATCCCCGACTTTTATAGAGAACGGACACTTGAAATTTTAAATAAATCAATAATGGCTATTGTTAATCTTGAAAATTTAGATGAAATATATGATATAATCAATAATTAAATGAAAGCAAAGAGAGCCCATATAGAATCTAGAAAAGAATTTGAAAGAAATTTAAATATTCTTATAGAGAGGATGCGAGAGGGAAAAATTCATTTTAGCCGAGGAATTGAAGGTATTCATAAAACAGAAATCAGTTTACTTAGAGCTAGAGGATTACCTAACAAAAGATTTGATTTTAATACGGTAAACGAAATGCTAAGATTACTAGCAAACACTTCCGCACAGTTTGACAATGATGAATATGAGAAAAAAGAGTAAATATGGAATGCCCCCACCGAAAACCAGAGCGGAATTCGAGCGGAATGTTAATTTGATTATTGAGGAAATAAGGATGGCTGAGGATAGAAATGACGATGATCTTCTAAGAAATAGATCTTTTTTTACTTTCCGGCATTTAAATCAGCTTCAATATTTTCCTAACCAAAGAATTGAAATTAGAACTATAAACGAACTATTAAGGAATCAAGCTAACATGACAAATTGGATGTCTTTAATGAATAAACCATGATATATAATTTTTAAAGAATTAAATGGTGTAATTGTAAATTTAAAAAATAGTGACTATTGGTGATTGATGTGTTACTTTCCTGGCCCTTTTGTAGCTATATTACACCCCAAACTCTGAAGCTACCTGTGTTTTATGGAAAGACAACTTCTGTATTGGCAAGTAAACTCATCTTAAGAGAATCATGTAAAAATCAAGGGTCTGGATAAACTAAAACTTCAAGAGTAAGGTCACTTTTAAGTATACGATTCTGGATATATAAATCCTTTCAAGATTTCAGCTTAAGTAAGTCACTGACGACTCAATTTTCTAGAATTAGTGAAGAAAGTAATATTAGAAGGATGGTATTATTAATTAATTCTTTCAATTATTATCTTTTTTCAAATCTTTAATTGTACCCACATAATATCTTCTGGAAGAGTCTTAATTGAACTTATTTCGGTTTTAGAGGGAACCACTTTTCCATTTGAATCTGTGAAAATTTCAGTAATCATATATTTAACTATATTCCAACCCTTTTGAAGTTCTAAATTCGTTAGGGTACTATTTTTATAATTCTCTTCTCCACTACCTGTATATGCCGGGATTATACATTCTCCATTTACAGATGCAGCTTCTTCTGCAAAAAACCATCGTAAATAATAGCCTTTTACAATGTTTTCTTGCTCATAAGAATGTAACCATTCTGCAATCTCAGGTTGACTTACCGCGTACATTACACCACCCTCATTTTTGCCGTCCTTATCACTAATTTCTGGATTGGGGACACCTATTAAAAATGCTTCCCTATTTTCATATTCCATTTCAGCACCAAAGCATTCAAAAGTTGTACCTACAGTATTAAAGCTAATTTCCCAACCCGAGGACGCATTCTCTCCTGCTTTTTCTGCCTGTACTTTGATTGTTGTTAAATAATCCTTGTCCAGTGGAATGTTGAAATCACCTTTAGCATTTATTTCCCCAATTTG
The DNA here is from genome assembly GCF_000403785.1 of Gillisia sp. CAL575. Taxonomy (GTDB): domain Bacteria; phylum Bacteroidota; class Bacteroidia; order Flavobacteriales; family Flavobacteriaceae; genus Gillisia. The sequence continues at coordinate 185,312 of NZ_APHJ01000023.1, read as the reverse complement.
GATTCTATCTCTTGCTAGCATATCATAGGAATTAATTATTCCCTCACCCATAGAATAATTTGAAATGGTGCCGGTAATGGATTCTTGAGCATTGCTTGAAAAACCAAATAAGATAGTTATCACAATAACTAGGATATTATTTTTTGTTGTTGTCATAAGAATTAGCATGAATGATTCTAAAAATTTTATTATGTTTCTAAAGCTTAACAAACTCTACTCTTCTGTTATTTGCTCTGCCTTTTTCAGTATTATTATCATCTAAAGCTTCCGTTTCACCTTTGCCCATAAATTGTAATCTATCTTCACGTATCCCGAATTCTTCTACAAAAATCTGCTTTACGGTCTCTGCCCTATTTTCAGAAAGATTGAGATTGTAATCCTGCTCACCTCTATTATCGGTATGTCCAACTATTTGTAAAGTAATATCATCATTGTCGCGAAGCATATTAGCGATATCCAATAGAATACCATACGATTCCTTTTTTACTATCCACGAGTCAGTTTCGAAGTAAATTCCAGTAGTACTAAATTTTCCGTTCTTAAGGAGTAATGATCTTAAATCTTCAGTAGCTTCGGAAATACGAAAATTAGATACCCCAACAAAATGTCCTTTTTCAGGTAAAATATCTCTTGCTTCAATTATAAAATATTTACCAATATTAGCTTGCAATAAATTTGGTGAATCCACCATCTTTTCTTCATTCACCCACATTCGTAGGCGTTTATTATTTACGGCGATAGAAATATGAACCTGATTATTTAGATATTCTGGTATTTCCCTATCAATCTCATTTCCAATTTTAACTTCAACTTCACCCCCAAAATTTTCAACATTTCTCACATTAAAACCATTGTTAGAAAGTAAAATTTCTATGTCAGCTAAAGTTCCTCCAGCACCCATAGAATATGCCTTCTTAGATAAGAATGCTATATATAATTTACTGATAGGTTTTCCACTACCATAACCATTATTAGCCAAATCGAATTCAATAGTATAATTTTCGGGGAGCGTATTTTCTAAAGTTGGCATGTACCCAGATCGTCTAACCAAGGAAAGCCATTTGGCGTCTGATCCGCTTATCGTAACAATCTCCCCAGAGCCACCAGTTTCCCAATTTGCTGGGAAATCACCTGTTGCGTCTGTCGCAAAATCATCATAAAATAAGAGCTTATTTCCCGGAACAAAAGTGAAATCAGAATATACCCCAAATCCGTTTTGCTCTACATTAGTATGTTCAATCCTTTCAGCACTGGATTTCTTGTCTTGTCTGTTAGATATACTTTTATTCCCTTTTTCACCTTTTTTACCATCTAAAATGGTATCCATCACTTTTCCTGTCTCACGACTAACTTTCTGTTCAGATTTTCTAAGCACTGCATTTTCAGCTGCATTTTCCACACGCTTTCCAAGTTTTTTTAAAATTTGAGCCTGATTTGTTTGTACTGATGCCAATACAATTAGAAATACTAATAAGATTTTAATATTTTTCATTTTATAAACCTTTTAAATTATTTTCTCTTATATAATAGCTGCAAACATTTGCATTCATCATTTTTTCGCTCAAATTTCCAAAACTTGAAATAGACTTTTCAAATTTTGAATGTGTTTTAAGCATACACTTTAAAATGAAATTTTAACAGACATCAATTAATTGAAACATCTATTTGAAAACTTATAATTCTAGGGGGAAAGAAATTCACTGTTCTTCAGAAATTAGAACAGTTCAAAAGTTGTAGGATATACTTTCGAATATCTAAATTTAAAACATTTTTTTCATTAATAATAGAAAGTAAAACATAAGTGTATCTATTATTTAACAACATCCTTTTATCCGCATATTTATTTAAGTAACTGATAATGAATCTAGGCTGGATTATCACTGAATATGTTGATCAAAGTGATCTGCAGTGGATTATGAAAGTGGGCATACTAATTCTGCTAAAATATAATCTCAGTTAGCTATTTATAGTTCTAAAAATAAATGATTGCCTTATATAAATAAACTTTGAAATAGAATCTGAATGAACTTTATATCTTACAAGGAACTTTCCATTATGTAATTAAAGGTCATCTATAACTCAATAATCAAATAACCCTATACATTTAGTAAGGATATAAAATCATTAATAATTTATATTATCCCGATGTTAACCCGAATTGATTTATAGCTATCCCTACTTCCAAATTTTATAATTGATCACAAGCTTCTTAGTTTGAATTAGATTTCGCCAATCTATAAAGAATAGGCAGAAAAGAAAAACTATGCTTAATACTAAGCTTGCGATTGATTGCCAAGAGAATATGTTCTCTATAAGACTTTCAATATTTTCAGATGCGTATTTACCCAAATGTAGTGCGATCGTGTCACTTGTGAATTTCCCAATGATAAATGCGGGAATAATATATATGGGTTTTAATTTTGAAATTCCAGCCCATAAAAAAAGCGGTGTGGTAGGAAGTGGTAATAAAGAATATGCCAGCACAATTGCTTGACCCTTCCATTTATTATCTCTCATTTTAGCCCCAAAGAATTGAATGTCATTATTCTTGGATTCTTTTAAATACTTATTCGCTAATAATGGCGCATATAATAGCAAAATGTATCTGCCTAAAACAGATCCCGCTACACCTATTATAATTACTGCCCACACATTCAATCCAAAAATGATCTGAATAAACATCATTATAGTAAATGCAGGTGGAAAAGGAAAAGGAACTATGTCAAACAATAAGGCACCTAAAAAAACTAATACATATTGCCACCACATTTTTATTTTTTTTACTTATTTTTCTGTCTAAAAATTACAACAAGATTATATAAAAATATAAATATCTTTAACTTTAGTGTTACTGAAAGATAGCGAAACACATTGGATTAACTTTTTATAAAACATGGAATTATATATTAGAAAATATAATATTTGTATTTCAATTTTTATGAAGCAGAAACTATTATAAAGTTGCTGCTTTTTTTGCTTTATTAATTTAAAATCTTACTTATTCGAATCTCAAAAATTTCGCGAGAAGTTGAAAAATATAAATATCTGTTGCTAGGGTTAAAAAGTAGAATAACTGAAACTCTTACAATTAATATAATTGCAGCTTATTGGTAATTTTCAATTCAAGAACCACAAGGTGATTCCTGAATTTAATCACGTGTGGATTTCTAATATTCATTGTTTAAATAAGATTTTCAGTAGGAAAATAAAAATATTGGGAAATTAGTTTTAGTATATTTACATAAATCCCTAATTAATCAACTCATTCTATGGAGAAGAAAATTCTTATTCCTACCAATTTTACTAAACATGCCTGGAATAACTTGGTTTATGCTTTAAATCTTTACAAAGATATTCCCTGTATTTTTTATATTTTAAATGTTTATGATGCCCCTACAAGGATTTCCCTAGGAAAGAATAATAATTCTGAGCTGGAAACCGCAAAGACTGAATCTGAAGAAGGATTACATAAAATTCGACAAGGTTTAAATTTCAGACAAGAAAACAAGAAGCATCAGTTTGAAACGATATCAAGCAATAAAGATCTTGCCGTAGCCATGCAGGAATGTGTAGACACGTATAAAATAGATCTTATCTTAATGGTTTCCCGAGGCGATAATATTTCGATAAATACCGCTGTTAATAACGAAATTTCAGAAGTGACCGAAAAGGTAGAAAATTGCCCTTTTCTGGTTCTACCCGAACTAATGAAAGAATTACCAAAATCTAATAGAGAAATAGTGTTCCCTACCACTTTTAAATTTCCATTTAAAGATAAAGAAATGGTAGCGCTTATAGATATGTCCAATTTTCTGAATGCAAGCATTAGGATCTTGTATATAGATAGCGATAACAGACCTCTAACTAAAGCGCAAGAACAAAACAGAGAAACGCTGAAAACCTATTTTGCTAAAGTTAAATTCAGCTTTCATAAACTCACGCAAACTACCCTTACTATGGGAGTTCATTTATTTATTGAAAGTAGGGATAGTAATTTTCTAGCGCTTTATAAACGAAAGCAGGGATTTTTTAGAAAACTCTTTTCACAGCGAATTAAGGAAGACATAGATTTTAATCCAAAAGTGCCAGTATTGATCTTAAAGGAAATGGAATAAGTATGAAGTTGTAAATATGAAACTGAAGCCATTATCCTTGGAGAATATATAGTTCAGTTTTAATTGAAATAGCTTTTAATTAAATTATAAAATTGGCAAGCCTCGATCTTTATGTATCCTGCGATTGATAGACAACTCCAATCTAAATCTGTGTACAAAAACCATCTAACCAGAATTGGTACATACAAAATTTTTAATCTAAATCAAAAATGAATTATTTAGCAATTCACTTTTTAGGAGTATAGTTTCTTAACAGCAAAATTACTTAAAATGCAGTCCTTTGTAGTTCTAAGCTTTAGTTGTACCTTGATAATCAAACCAATACAAAACAATTATGAGAAAAAACATCAGATTATTCACGGTTTTAGCATTTATGACTTTAATTGTTTCGGCCTGCGCAAATAAAGAGAAAGAAGAAGTACAAGAAAAAGAAGTCCTTAATATGGAAGCGGTAAAAAGTGAAATCCAAGCGATGGAAGATGCCTATTCGGCTGGTGAAAAAGCTAAGGATGTCGATGCTGTAGCAGCCTATTATAGCGACGATGCCATGACTTATAGCAGAAACAAACAACCTATTTCAGGCAAAGCAGCTATAAAGGAGAACATTGCAAATAATATGGCAAATGATACCACAGGGAATTATAATGTCTACAAAATAGTAGACTTATTTGCTGAAGGGAATACTGCCGTTGAGATTGGATCATGGACAGAATTCGATGCTTCGGGTAAAGAATTGGAGAATGGTAATTACATGTCTTATTTCCAAAAACGAGATGGCAAATATGTTTGTGTAAGAGATATGAGTACCACTACAGCTCCTGTTAAATCTGGAATTTAAGTGGAATACCGAGCAAAATATTAAATAACAATTTGCTTACGATCATAATTAGCTTAATGGTGTGAGATAAGATGTATGCTTATCTAACACCATTTTTTTTAATTTACATCTAAAGCACTAAATTTAAATGGACTTTAAATATCATTTTAACTCTCCTTTATCTTTAAGGAAGTCAAATATTATTTTATCAACCGCAGAAACTGTATCTATATCGGTGAAATTCAGCCATTTTATTTCCTCAATTTCATTATTCGGTTTTAGAACTCCATTAAAGTCGGCAGAGTAACAAGTCATTTTAACTATTATCCCATCTTTCATTCCGTCCGATTGCGCTTTAAAAGTACCGATATATTTATAAGAGTTTGGGATAATTTCAACACTCAGTTCTTCTCGTATCTCCCTGATCAATGTTTGTTCATCAGATTCTCCGAGTTCTCTTTTTCCTCCAGGGAAATAATACTTGTTTTTCCCTTTGGATTTAGTGCTTAGAACTTGGCCGTCTTTGATCTTTATCAAGGCTATTTTGTCAATTTCCATTTTTGAATTTATGATTTTTTATTTGCTATTAGACTATTGACTACAGAATAAGGTCAAAAGTAATTATTCATCCCAAAAGCGGTCAGGATTGTCGGATTAGAATTGATTAATTGGAGAAGTAAATTATTAAAGAGATGTGCAGGCTCAGGTCTACTTTACTATAATCTTATAACAACAATAAGGGAGCAATAAAGCCCAGCCTTACTTCATTTCGGTTATAATTCGCTGCACCAAAATTTTCTATAGCATAATTGGTATGATCAAAGTACCTGCCTATATAAGCAAAGAAAAAGCGGACATCAATATTTTTAAATGGAATATAATAAACAGTAGGAACTATTCCATAGCTTGTTCTTAAACGTTTAGGCTCGCTTGCCAAATTACCATACGCATTGCTGGTCATAAGGCTTATTAATCCTGTGAATCTTGGGCTAAAGCGATATTCAGCTCGTAACCAATTTTCTATATACATAGCATCTTCAGCGACCGTTTCACTAGCAAGAATATTTGTTACTATTCCCTTCGTATCAACCTCCTCATAACTATAATTAAAATCATACATAAGTGTGAGATTATTGTTTTGGTATTTGTTACCTAAAGTAAAAAAATAGGTCCCTTTACTCTTTACCTGATTTGAATAACTAAGACTATAAATGGTTTGGAATTTTTTATCGAAAAAGTTTCCCCGCCAGTTTGTAACAAGTGCCACCGGCCAATCAGGTTCTTGGATGTTGTCTGTAACTATATCCCCATAAAGATCTTCATAATGCATCGTTCGAGAGTTTAAGATCTGAAATCCAAACTTATGCTTTTTAGAATTTTGGTAAGTAATTCCGGCACCAGTAACAAATGCAAGAGCATTGCTTTGAATATCATTATATTCCAAAACATCTAAAGCTTGGAACTCATATTCATAGCCTCCATAAAACGCATATGTTTTCCCTATTATAATATTAAGGTTCGGACTAGCATTGATGTCTATATAAGCTAGTTCTATATTGCTGCCAAGTTGATCTAAAGATTGCACCTCGCCGCCTTTATTAAATCGGTTTCTAAAATGAAAATTTAGTTTTTCGTGAAGTTTTGCAGAAATTCCAAGTGCAGTATACCCGTTTTCAAACTGAATACCGTTATAATATCGATCTCCGCCTCTAAAGGTATAGGCCTGAAACTCTGTACGCAGATCGAATGTGATATTAATATTTTTTAAAAGCTTTTCCTTTTCTATGGAGAATATAGGTTCTGCCATACTATCATTCACCTGTGAAAATCCTATAAGAGGAATTAATAATAGAAGGCTTTTAAAAATGGAATTTATCATTAATAATAGGAGTTTAGGATTTATGTGTTCGCGGAAATACGGGCAGATAAATCCACTATCTAAATATGTTCGGGTAAATTGAAATTACTTAAGTAACCGTTCCTTTATAAAACTACTGAATATTATTGAAAACTTATAAAGACTAATAAAATCTATTTAACCTTAGATTTACAAATTTTTGATTCTTTCTTTATAAACTCTACAGCAGCAGACATTTTTTCCATTTGCTCATATCTTAATAAAACTTATAGAACATTTTCAGTAAAATTGCCAAAAACTGTAGAATCGGTTTGTATAATTGAAGCATTTTCATGAATAGTAAGTATGTTTTTTTAAAATACTAAATACTTTTTCTTAATTTTTTTGCAAAAATCCACCAATCAGAAGGCTTAACAGGGTGGAAATTTCAGCAGAAATCCTTACCTTTGCAATTAATTAAAGGAAATGCCGTATTTTATGAGACTTTCTTAGTCCTATTGTAAAATAAAAATCCAACAAAGCTCGTAGAATGGCATTAAAAGAAATAATATTTGGCTTGAGAAGTAATCAAGTTCAATAAAATTTCTTTAACTCCTTTTTTTATTATATGTTTAATAATTAAACCCTTAGGTTACATTAATTGTAATCATTGAAATAGCAAATATGGGAAGACCTTCCACTAAACCAAAAGATTTAAGAGACGGATTTTATATTGAGGTTCGTAATAAAAATCAAAGAACGGCCATAAAAATCCGTAGAGATACTAAAGAGCAACTTATACATGCTATAGAAGAGTATCGTAAAAACAAAGAAGTTACTGTCCTTGGACAATCCAAGAAGGGTAAAATGGTTGAGATCCCTGGGGTAAGCTAGGAATTTTATTCGGTTTGGATGTGTATCTTCAAATATGCATATTCTAAATAAGAATCACTTAAAAGAGCATTGTACATTTTACAACCTATTCTAGCCTTTAAACTAATGTTACTTGTAAATTTTCATATTCTTTGTTAGATTTCTTTTTAAAACTGAAAACTCATTAGCAATTAAATTTTGTTATTTAGATAGCATTATTTAAATTCTATGTGCTTAAGATATCTTTAAACCTGAAATAATCACTACTCGATCTAATCAGTATAGCATAAACCAAAAAAGCAATATCTCTGGGTATTGCTTTTTTGGTTTATTTCATGTTACAAATATTTAAATATCAATTAATCTGTTCCTAATCCCATTTGTAATTTAGGGTCTACTTCGAATTCTGTTATTAGGTCTCCTTGAGTAATGCTAAATTTGACACTATAATACTCAAAACCTTCTACCTTTTTGTTTTTTATTTTTCCTACAACAATACCATCTTTATTAGGATCTTTAAACGTTTTCTTTAAGATTTCTGCACCGCCATCTTGCTTTCTTATAATTTCAATAATTTTTATAACAGCGTTGCTATTTGGATCTTTAGCAATCCCGCTCCAATAAATCTTCATGTTTTTATCTACTATAGATGTAAACTCTTTAGGATTTCCTGGATTCCTTGCAGGATCACTTCTATCATCTGAAAATACAATGGTAGAATCTATATTGGTTTCATTTATTATTTTAGTGTCTATAGTTAAAAGCACATATGTATCCTTTTTTATATTACCACCCTCCTGTTGTGCAATGACATTGTATTGCATTAAGGTGTTCTTGGTTTTCCATAAAACTTCATTAGATTGCTCTAAATTCTTCTCTGTTTCTATCTTATTGGTATTAAAAGAAATTAAAAGTAAGATAGCGGCCAAAAAACTGGCTGTTCTAATTGTTTTTTTTAATAATGTACTAGTTTTCATATTATTTAATTTAATTGGTTTAATTTATATAGACAAGATTCATAAATTTTGTGCGCTTTTTGTTGGAATCATGTCGGTCTCTGCAGACACCAAATTCTTGTTATTTTCAACAAAATACATGGGAACCATTCCCTTATTTTTTACTTGGATCTTACCTCGTTCTTTACATAAAAAATTAGATTTTACTAATTGAAAAGTGTCTTCAGAAATATTGATCTTTCCACTTTCCGAGCAAGATTCCATACGAGACGCCATATTTACAGTGTCTCCCCAAATATCATATGCGAATTTTTTACTCCCCACTACTCCGGCGATCAAAGAACCACTATTAATACCAATTCTAATTTCGAAATGGGCACCAAGAGCTTCATTCTCCTTCTTTGATTCTTCTACAAACTCCAAAATTTCCAGTGCAGCATACATCATGGTTATTGCATGATCTTTCATTGGGAATGGCACTCCTGCTGCACACATATAAGAATCTCCAATGGTTTTTATTTTCTCGAGTCCGTGCTTTTCAATAATTTTATCGAATTTTGAAAAATAAAAATCCACACTCTCCACCAGTTTCTCTGGAGAGAGACTTTCAGAATATTGAGTAAATCCCTCAAAATCTGTAAATAATACACTTACTTCTTCAAATTTTTTCGCTTTTACCTTTCCCGTTTCCATAAGTTCTAGTGCTGTTTCCTCTGGAAGAATGTTCCTCAGCAAATGCTCCGACCTATTTTTTTCTCGCTCTATAATTAAATTAGTACGTCTTATAAAATTGTTTCTCCTATACAATCCAAATACTAAAAGCATTAAAAGAAACAATGCCACTAATACTCCTATTACAATATTTTGTTGATTTTTTTTCTGCTGACTTAAAAGATCTACCTCTGTTTGCTTTTGTGATATTTCAAAATTAGTTCGCAAATTTGCCATCTCACTTATCGATTCTAAATTCCTAATACTATCACGATAGATGATATAATCTTTATAGTATTGAAAAGATTTTGTAGTATATCCTATCTGCTCATATAACTCTGAAAGTTTTTGATAAGCCCCAGCGATATAATTCTTGAATCCATATTTTTTTGAGATCTCTAGACTCCTACTAGCATATTCAAAAGCTTTTTTTGTATCTCCTTTCTCAGAATAGACATCTGAGAGAGAAACAAGAAATTCTGCAATGGCATTGTACGCCCCCATATCTTCAAGCAGAATGATTGCAGTATTTAAATTCTCTTCAGCAAGCTTATCCTTACCCAATTGCGCATTAATTCTACCAAGATTCCCTAAGCTATAGGCTCTTCCTAAAGAATAGTCTCTTTTTTCAAAAATAAGCTCGGCTTCTTTGGTGAAAATTTCAGCTTTTTCTAAATTCCCTAAGCGCAAATATTCATCTCCGGCATTAAATAATGCACTTCCAAGCGAGGTTGAATCTACTCCCTTACGCAACTCAGCAATTCCTCTATTATAATATAGATCTGCATTGGCCGTGTTTCCACTTGTAGAGTATACATTTCCAATTTCAATATTGCTATAAGCCGCACCTATTTTATCATAATTTTTGTTCGCATAATCCAGACTCTTAAAATAAGCCTTCAGTGCTTCTTTAAGATCCACTTTTAACCGATAGCCATTTCCTAATTGTCTATAGCCTTGGTAAACCTTATCACTAGCACCAAGACGCCTTGCATGACCTATTAATAATTTGGAGTATTTAATTACACTATCTGGATCTGCTTGATTCTTAGCTATTTCCAATAGGTTATCCAGATCTATTTGATCTTCTAAACTGGAATAGTAGATTTTCTTTAAACTATCTGAGTCTTTTGAATCTTGAGCAGGGATTTTCCCACATACTAACAGAATGCATAGAAGAACCAAAAAATATTGTGAGTTTCTCATCTATAACTAATAAAAAGTTTCTTTTAGCATGGACTCTTCCTGATAATTAAAATTATATCAGAAATTTTGAGAAGCAGCATATTTTATGCATGCCACGTTATTATTAAATTTTTAAAAATGTGGGGATGGGTACTTAAAACTACTTTCTGTATTATTATACATGTAGTTTACTTTTAACTTTCTTCGATAGTAGTAAATAATAAAACATCACAACTGTATCAAATATACTGAGTATCAAGGTAGTGAAGTTATAAATATGAAAAAAGAGATTTTCGGTAAATAGCTTTAAAAAGCTTTTAAATACATATTTGTAACAAATAAATATAAAAATTTTAAACTTCTGAACTATTTCTATTACATAAAACGACTGATACTGCTTGTTTTTCAGTTACTCATAGTATAATAATGTGAATTATAAAGCAGTTATTGTAGTAATTTAGTTACATTAGAAGTAAATATTCATGTGTTTTAGAAAATCCTTGAGCTAAATCCCTTCAGTTTAAGTCAATTTTTAATAACTCTTAAATGAATGTTTTACAAAAAACAAAATATTTTTCTATTTCAATTCTATATCTTATTTATAAAAATGGGACGCACATCAAAAGATTTAGTTAATGGATAAGTTTCTTCCTATTTACAATAAAGTGATTTCCAATTTGGAACAGAATTTACCTTCGTGGTTGCATTATCACTGCTCAGAACATACAAAGCATGTGTTGGAAAAGGTTATTTATATTGCTAAAAAAGAAAATGTGGAAGAACATGATCTTTTTCTGCTGAAAATTGCTGCGCTCTATCATGATATTGGTTTTATTATAGATAGAGAAAAACATGAAGAGCTAAGCTGCATTATTGCTACAAAAGAATTAAAAGAATTTGGAATTAATGAGGATGAAATTAAGCAGATCTGTGAAATGATGAAAGCTACGGAGATTCCTCAAAATCCCACATCTCATCTTGCTGCCATTCTTGCCGATGCCGATTTGGAATATCTCGGCACAGATGGTTTTTTGAAATGGAGTAAGAAATTATATAAAGAACTCTTGCATTATAAGCCAGAATTAAGTGAAAATGAATGGTATAAAATCCAATATGATTTTATTTCTAATCATCATTATCACACTACTTACTGCAAGCAAAACCGTGAGCCAAAAAAGGTAGAAAATTTGGAATTGATTAAAAATAAGTTAGAAAAAATAGGCTAGAGTACATATATATATTTAAGATTTGTTCTCGGCTCCTTACTTTTAGTAACATAAAATGCAGCCCTTTTTGGTACTGCATTTTTAATTTTAAAATCGTTTAAATCTTGTTATTTTTTTGGTGGTAAAGCGAATGCAACCGCATCATGCTCAAAATGGTTTCTATGTGCACCATCGCAAAATGGCTTGTTCTGTGAAAGCCCACATCTACAAAGAGAAATCACATCTCTTCCTGCTAGATCATACACGTTTCCTTCTTTATCTACTATTTCAAAATCTCCAGTAACTTTTAGAGACCCATTATTGTTTACTTTAAGTGTTGTTTTAGACATATTTATAGTTTTTAGGGTATATTAAAATTTAATGTTTTCAAATTCTACGTAGAACCAAAGAAAGTAAAAATAGCGCAAACTTAGTATGTCTGGCAATTTAAATTCCAAAATTCACTAATAACTTCTCAATTTTGGCTCTAGCCATAAATAACCCATACATAACAGAAATAATAAATAGAAATATAAGAGATTAATTGGGATCGCTTTTTTATAATTAATCTGACTAGAGTCCCCAGAACTCAAGTTTCGTTGATTTTCTTGAATTCGCTGATAAGATTTTAAAGCATTCCACTTTTCAGATTCCGTAACATAAATATCAAATAAATTAGTACTGTCTTGTTGCAATTTCAATTGCTGCCAACCAGTTCTATTTGGATACGTAGTTCCAGTCCAGAGACTTGGGATATCAATTGCTCTTCGCAAAGGGATTATTGCTCCATCTTCGTTACGAACTATGGGATCTGGCACAGAAGTGCGCACTTGAAACTGAAAGGGTTCATTTAGAGTGCCCAATTTTGAATTTGACTGCCACTCTGCTAAAGGAATAGCTCGTTTACTAATACTATTAATGTGCTTAGTCCATAATTGCTGATATGCTATCGAATGTCCCTCTAAAAGCAGTTCATAGGTGTTTTGAAGTACACTACTGCCCACTTTCCCCTGCCCCATCCTTTTATATGCCGAAAGAATTTGTTTTCCAGAAGTTTGTACTGGTTGAATTGTCAAATCCTGTTTAAATGAAAATGGATATTTAGATAATTTAATATTCACTGGAAGTGAAACTTCTGCACTATTTTCCGGTATAAAATCGAAAGATAAAAATCCCGAATTAGATTTAAATAATCCTGCTTCGGGTTGTATAAAAACTCCTAACCCATTTTCTGATACTGACTTTTCTAAATTATTCCTTTCTGAAGAGGATAGTTTTTTTAAAGAATTATAATCAATTAGCAATAGATCCGAGCTTTCTAAAATCTGAATGTTTAAGTTTCTTATTGGATCTTGTTTCGTGTTGAAAGCTTCATACTTAAATTTACCTTTTGTTACTTGACTTCTAACTATAATCTCATGGCCCAATTCGGCTAGAAAATTTTTAAGGTATTTGGTTTCAAAAATTGGGAACCCATTGATTACCAGAATCTTTAAATTGTCTCTTTCCTTAACTTTAATTGGGATAGGGTCAGATGAAAGAATAGTCCCAATAGAATCTTTCTCTACAAGGTTATAAATATAATTTCCTGCAGATTTTAAATTTGTAATTAATTGAAATGATTTTTCGGAGGCATCACTTAGGATTACAGAATCCAAAACCTCTCCCCCCGGTCCTTCTAAAAGCAACCTAATCCCTTTATTAGGCTTGGAATATAATCCTGTAAAAACAGCACTATCTCCAACAGTATTTTCTAGTTGGTATTTAAACTTTATAATTCCTTCTGGGCTTGCGCCTTTAATATATTTTATGAATTCACCTTCCAATTGCCAACGATCATAGGTCTTGATTCCATTACCCAAAACAAAGATTGTGTCAGCACTTTCTATTTCATTTATAATAGAGGCGTACTCATCATATTTCAAAACCTTAATTCTCTTATACTCCTTTTTCAGGCTATCCAAAGAAAATTGTAAATAATTCTCTGTTAATAAAATGAGGTTTCCAGATCCTTCATAATTTAAAAATGCAGGTTTTAGTGCAATAATTGCCAATGAACAAATTCCTAAAAACACTACTCCTACTTTTAAAAAAAACCGAGTACTTGGAAACTGATGCCACTCTTTCCAAACGAACACCAACAAGAGGACAACCACCCCTAAAATTATAGGCCAGCTCCAAGCATCATTTAAAAATGTAAGCCTATCAATCATATAACTCCAGTTCTTTTAAAAATAAATCGTTTATCTCGCTTTGGAAATTTTTGCGTTTTCCAGGTTCCGGTTTAGGTTTAGGCAGCGCTAAAAACAGACCTCTTTGTGTTTCGCGTAACATAGAAGCATTTTCGTCAAAATCTTCAGACAACCACTTTAGTTGTTGTAGTGTTCTTAAGTATTTACCGGGTTCTTCAATAGCTTTCACTGCTAATTCATTTCCAGCTTGTTTAAAAAGTTGACGATCTTCTTTCGTGATCTTGCTCTTTTTAGAAATCAACACTTCCAATCGGTTGATGGTTTTTCTTATAAATGGATATTTTTCTTCCACCCCTATTTCTTCACTTTTTCTAAAGCTGGAAATCTCATCTAATTTACCCGTAAGGCGTTTGTCTTCTTTTATTGGGGGAGGATCAAAACCAATACGGTGCACATAAATTCGGGAGCTATTTTTAATTTCCTGAATAAGTTTTAAAGCTCTGTTCTGGAAAGGCAAAGATTTTTCTGGTTCAAATAATCGTAAATGAAGCTCTGCATCCCACATTTCATTCATGGCTTGCCGTAATTTACTTTTTAAAGAATTGCTAAAAAGTGTCGCTTCCTCAGGATCATCGTGGTTATGCACATATTCCTCTAAAGGAGTTTTAGATTCCTCTTCTTTCTTTTCTACAAGATTGTGTTCATTATCGCCATCATGGTCATGAGTGTATTCTGCTAAAGGATCCTCCTCTTCATTATGCTCTGTAGTTTCTTCATTCCAAATTGCCAAACCACCTTCGGCCTCATCACCCATAAATTGTCCATATTTTAATCGAAGTGCTTTCTGGTCGAAGCCAAGTTCATTACTTCTAGTATTAAACTCCTTCTTGGATAATGATCTACGTTGCTTAATTAACTTTTCGGTATCAATAATAAGTTGCCGCTGACTTCTAAAATAATCTGGCATTAAGTCGGCACCTAAGGTGCCTTCCACCGCAAAATCGTAGGTTGTAGTATCCTTGATAACCGCAAAATAAGTCTCGCTTCGGGATCTGTTAGGAATAGGCTGTTTTAAATCGGCTGTTTCAACATAAAAATAAAGCTCGTCTCCAGCTTCCAATTTTAAAGCATCTAGATCTATGGTTTTTGGCAGTTCTAATTTTCGGCTACCTCTTTTCCAATTAGCTTCGAATTCCATTTTTTGTTCTCTGAATTTCACCGATTCTCCACTCCCTTTACTCACAGTTGCTATAATA
This sequence comes from Gillisia sp. CAL575, assembly GCF_000403785.1. Taxonomy (GTDB): domain Bacteria; phylum Bacteroidota; class Bacteroidia; order Flavobacteriales; family Flavobacteriaceae; genus Gillisia. Next base: position 170,165 of record NZ_APHJ01000023.1, on the reverse strand, counting down.
AACGTTTCCCCAACCCCTAGATCATCAGTGATTATGGTAGTAAAACTTAGTTTTTTGTTTTCATTTAATTCAAAAGAGGTGAATTGATCTAAGTCTTGAATTTCTATGCTAGGTTCTTCATCCTTGATCATTTCAATAGCATATAACTTTGAAACATACGTTGCGCCTAAAGTATCTTCGAACCTAAAATTGTAAAAACTAGGAGACTCCAGCTTTTCAGAATAACTAAAGAAATTGTTTTTAAAGGTCATTGGTTTACTAACCTCTGCCATTTCTAGAATCACATTTTTAACAGGAGCATCAAAATTAAGTTCCCACGAAAGCCTAGAGCCTTCCAATGCTTTAATTTCCATTGTGGAGGTAGTTTCTGAAGGAATTCCGGTATAAGAAGGATAAGTGATCTTTACTCGTTGTTCTTGAATTTTTGGAGCTTCCAAGGACGAAGCTGTAGAATCCATCTTTTGAAAAACAATTTCTGTTTCTTCTAAAGGTTTTAAAGTGATGGTATTATTGGGAAGTAAATTGAAATAGAATAGAATGAATCCCAGTGATATCAATCCAAAAGCAATACTACTTGCTTTTATCAATTGATTAGGAGTTTTTACGGTTTTTATTTCTTCTTCTAAATCTCTTGCTACTTTTTGTTGCTGAAGCTGTGCCAAATTAGATAATTCTTCCGAAGAAACTAAAAGCAATCCCGAGCTATATTCGGCAGATTCTAACTGATGATCTATATAGCTGCTTACTCTTTCCAAGCTAAGTTGCCAGGGTTTCTTCAGCATTGAACCGATTGAAAAAATCAAAATAAAGACTAGAATGCTACCTAGGTAGTTTTCAATTAGAAAATAAAGAAATATTGAAGCGCTGATTGCATATAAAAAGATCTCCAACCAAAGCAGTAATTGCCATCGTTTTTTAAAACTGATCAATATGTCTTTTCCTGCACTTCTCATTGTTTTCTATATCTGGCAAAAATTCGTTCGGTGATCATAAAGAAAACTAATACTAGCCAAAGCCATTTCGATATACTTTGCAACCTATGAGTGCTTTTATTGGAACCGGTTTCGGTAAAACCAGTAGTGAGCTCCTTAGCGTCCAAAGTTCGTTTATCGAAGATTTGAACTTTACTTTCCAAATCCTTATTTAGATCCAATAGGTTTAGCAATTGTTCTGGTAAGTTTTCAGCAATAATATTTTCAGTAGTTAAAGGCCTTGTAAGATGAAAAATATTCTTTGAGGCAGTTGGTTCAATCAGAGAATTTGCAAGACTATCGGGATGATAAATTAACGTAGGTTGAGAAGTTTTAAAATTAGAAGTTTCGCTAAGCCAAACTAGAGAATGATAGTAATCCCAATCTATATCTGTAGTATCTTGAACTGCTACAATTTTTATAGGTCGCTTTAAATATTTTGAAAGTGCATTAAATGAAGATTCCAAATAGACCTTTGTCGCATCCAATTCCTCTTCATAATAAATTAAAACAGCTATAGAATCTTCCACTTTTAAGGGATGCCATGTTTGTTCGTTGTTTGTTAGCAAACGTACACTGTCCTTAGCTTTATTAAACTGAAGTACATCGCTATCTAAAAGAAGGCTTTGCTTTTTAAAAGTTAATTTTTGTTGATCACTAATCAATTCTAGTACTTCTACCTCATCATCCTTTTTTACAATTTGTAATATCTCATTAATTTGAACTTCAGAATCCAGAACGATCCACGCTACATCGCTATTTAATAATGGGCGTTTCCCTTTAAAGCCTTGATAGTATCCGTTTGTAAAAACAACAATACTATCGGTTGGTAGCTCCTCCATTGCCTTAGCTAGTTGCCAGTAGTTGGGAATCGTATTATTTACCTCCTCTTCAATATAAGTGTCTAAATCAGGAAAACCTTCTTGCAGAAATCTGATAGAAGAATTTTCTGATAAGCTATCTACGAATGAACTAAGGCTTTCATTTTTCAATAACGAGGCTTCAATGAGGTACATTATCGAAACATTTTCTTGCGCTCTTTTAAGCTGTGGTTCCGCTAAAATAAATACCAAAACAGTTATTATTATCATCCTTAACAGCAATAATATAAGCTCATTAAGCTTTATTGAATTGGTTTGTTTAACATCTGATTTTGCCAAAAATTGAATGCTTCCAATTTTAATCGTTTTCCCTTCCTTATTGCTCCAAAGATGAATAGCCACTGGAATAACCAGCCCTAATAACGCCCAGAGATATGTAGGATTTAAAAAACTCATATTAAATAAGTCTATTTCTAATTTTCAGAAAAGATTGCAAAGCTTCTCCTATAGGGTCTTCCAAATTAAAGAGATGATAACTAATACCATTTGACAATAAAGTATCTTTGGTTTCTTTTATCTTACTGTTTAATGCTTGCAAATAGTAGTTTTTCGCTTCTTTAGCATCTACTTTCATTCGTGTACCTGTTTCAAGGTCTTCAAAAGTTACAGTGCCTTTATAGTCAAAATTCAATTCACTTTTCCCCATGATATGCATCACCACTACTTCATTCCTTGAAGTTTTTAATTGGGTGATAAATTTGGTGAGTTCCTGGTTGTCTTCGTAGAGATCTGTTATAAAAAAAATAAGCTCCTTATGGCTTCTATCATGCAATTTATTAAGTGCCGTTTGGTCTTCTGGCCAATGTCCTTCATTCTTAATATTGATGAGTTCTAAAAGAATTCTGTTATAATGTTGTTTCTGAATTTTAGGATACAGACTTTGTAGGTGTATATTATTTAAGGTAAACAAACCAACTGCATCCCCTTGGTTTTGGGAGAGAAAAGCTAAAGAAGCGACCAATACTCGAACATGATCCATTTTAGAGAGTCCGTTCTCTGCATGCAACATCGATTTGCTGGTATCCAAAATAAATTTTACTGAAATATTTGTCTCTACCTCAGACTGCTTGATATAATAACGTCCTGATCTTGCTAGCATCTTCCAATCCAGTAAACGTAAATCGTCTCCAGGCTCATAACTTCTATATTGACTAAACTCCATGCCAGGTCCTACGCGCCTACTATGATTTAAACCTGAGAGATATCCATCTACTACCACCCGTGCTATTAGCGCCAATCCCGAAACAGAATTGATGATTTCAGGTTTTAATAACTGGTGATAATCCTGTTTCACTTATTTCTTGGACGTTAGATGTGAACTAGCAGCTTTAAGTAATTCTTTGGTAACCTCATCTGGTGTAACACCTTCAGCCTCTGCCCTAAAGTTCACAATAATTCGATGCCTAAGTACTGGCAAAGCAACGTGCTTGAGATCGTCTAAAGTAACAGATAATCTACCGTTAATAAGTGCTCGCGCTTTTGCAGTAAGGATCATAGCCTGTCCTGCTCTAGGGCCTGCACCCCAATTCACCCATTCTTTTACATAGATATTATTTGTAGTTTCCGGTCTGGTTGCTCTGGTAACTTGGCTTACAAAATTAATAAGGTCATCACTTATTGGCACTTCTCTTACTAGGTGCTGTAATCTTTGGATTTCTTCCCCAGTGATCACTTTATTTAGTTTTTCCTTTTTTGTCCCTGTAGTATTCTTTAAAATAGCAGTTTCTTCAGCCTCATTGGGATATCCTATTTTTATGTAAAAAAGAAAACGATCTTGCTGTGCTTCTGGCAATGGGAAAGTTCCAGATTGTTCTATAGGGTTTTGAGTAGCTAGAATAAAAAATGGTCTATCCAACTCATAGGTTTTTCCTGAATAGGTAACTTCAAACTCTTGCATCGCTTCTAAAAGAGCTGCCTGAGTTTTAGGCGGCGTTCTATTGATCTCATCTGCAAGTATAATATTTGCGAAAATAGGACCTTTATTGAATTTGAAAAATTTCTTACCTGTACTGTGATCTTCTTCTAGGATCTCTGTTCCTATGATATCTGAAGGCATTAAATCTGGAGTAAATTGAATTCTTCTAAAATCCAGATCTATTGCCTGGGCAAGCGTACGAATCATTAAAGTTTTAGCTAAGCCAGGAACTCCTTCTAAAAGTGCATGTCCACCTGCCAAAAATGTAATAAGCAATTGCTCCACAGTTTCTTCCTGACCAATAATCACCTTACCGATTTCTGCCTTAAGGTCCTTCAGTTTTCCGGCAAGATCTTTCACTTCTTGCTCTATCTGTACCAAGTTTTTTTCCATAAATACTAAGTTAGGATGTAAGCGCGTACATCACTATGTTCACTCCAAAACGAGTGTTATCTATTTTATACCAACGTTTATTTCTAAAATCGTAATCCCATTCACAGCCATAATCCTTATTACTGTAGAGCACACCCACTCTTCCATTTATCTCTATAGCCTTCAAATATTCATGAACCAAATCGTCTCCCCAACCATTCAACTCTTGCGAAGTGGTAGGTGGACCATTTTCAAATTCAAAGAAAATATTATACAATTCGTGATCGTTCGGAATCTTTTTTAATGCCTGTGGTCCAAAGATATCTTCCATTTGACGTTCGAAAGATTTTGCGAATAGGCCATCGATATCATGATTACAATCGTCTGCAAATACAAAACCTCCGTTCTTTATATATTTTTCAAAATTCTCGCGTTCTTTTTTGGTGAATTGCACCAATTTATGACCCGAGATATAACAAAAAGGGCATTTAAAAAGCTCGTCACTACTTAGCGGAATTATATTTTCCTGGATATCTACCTCTAAAGTGGTGTATTCAACTAAAGAATTCAGCAGATTAGACGGCATACGCTGGTCTACATCCCAGTCCCCGGATTCGTATTGTAATCTTGTGAAGAAAAATTTATTGCTCAAGGTTACGTGTGATGATTATGAAAGTAATATAACAATAAAAGTAACTAGCTCTTAGCTTTAATACTCTTAAAAATATATAATTCATTAGTTGAACATAAACTTCCTTGCTTTTTCTAATAATATCATTGATTTAATATTGTTTGTCATTTCGACGGAGTGAAGTATGAGCGACGAGAAATCTCTATAGAATGAGATTCCTCCTCATTCTTCGTTCGGAATGACTGCATTTAGGTTTAAAAAAAACTAATAGATTTCCAAAAATTTTTAATTCGAACTAATTCTGTTGATTTGAATCTTACCAAATGAAAAACTGGTTGTTTTGAAAAGTTCAAAAACAACCAGTTTTTATAATATTAAATATTTCTAGACCGCATCAGACAAGCTAGTGAATGTGAAATCTCTCACCTTCATATAAGGGATTAAATTTCCATCTACTCTTACCTGTTTTCCAAGGGTTTCCAAATTATTCAGCATAATAATTGGACTCTCATTAAATCTGAAATTCTTTACCGGATGCTTGATCTTTCCATTTTCAATATAAAAAGTACCATCTCTAGTAAGTCCTGTAAATAATAAGGTTTGTGGATCTACGCTTCTAATATACCAAAGTCTTGTAACCAAAATTCCTTTCTTCGTATCTCGAATAAGATCTTCTAAACTAGCGGTTCCACCTTCCATAATAATATTAGAAGGATAAGGAACAGCGTCTACTCCTTTTTGCTCTGCCCAATAGCGGCTATACGCAAGGTTTTTAACAACCCCGTTCTCTATCCACTTAGTTTTCTTTAGTGCTTGTCCGTCGCCATTCCATGTAGCTGTAGGTACATCAGGATGTAATGGATCTGAGTAGATGTTCACACGTTCATCTACAATTTTATCTCCTAATTTGGTACCACCCTCTTTGGACATAAAACTTCTACCTTCATCTGCAGTTCGAGCATCTAATGCACCTGCCATATTACCTAAAAGATCTGAAGCAGCTGCTGGTTCCAAAATTACAGTATACTTACCTGGTTCAATAGCTTTTGCTTCCATAGACATGATAGCTTTATCTATAGCTACATTTGAAGCTTCTGCAGCATCAAATTTGGAAACATCGTTAAAGTCTCTAGTTACCCATCCAGAACCGGTACCATCATTAGTACGCATAGTTACTGTAAAATCCATATTAGTTGCTTTATTATAAGCGAACAAGCCATTAGAATTCAGGATAGCATTAAACCCAGATGAATCATTTAAAAATCCTGCTGCTGTTACATCTTTTGCTGCTGCTGGAGTAATACTTTTATTAGCTACTTCTGCTCTAAATTCTGGAGTAATCTTCGCAGTTGCCTCTATAAAACTCACTGCTTCATCATAAGTTTGAGCTCCCATAGGCGCCATGAATTCTGGGTTTTCTGGAGATAGTTGCGCTAATTCCTCAGCTCTTCTTACAACTTTTTCCAAAGATTCATCATCAAATTCATCTATAGTTGCAGTTCCAGATTTTTTTCCGAAGCTGGACTGAATTACTAAGGTTTGATTTGATCGGTGTCCAGAGGTAGATACTGTATTTCTTGCATAACGGATGTTTCCGCTTTCGCTACCTCCCATATTTATTTCGCAAGCATCGGCCTTGGAATAGCTTAATGCCTTTTCCATGATCTTCCGAGCTTCTTCTTTTGTATATATTGCCATAATGTTGTTATTCTTTAGAGTAAAACAATAGATTAAATACTTCTACCAGTGTTTATTACATTAACGTCGTTAAACCTTGTAGTAGAACTACCATGAGATACCGCACTTACCTGTGAAGGTTGACCTTTCCCATCGAAAAAGGATCCAAAAACGCGATAATCACTCTCATCACATATCTTAGCACACGAATTCCAAAATTCTTGTGTATTAGATTGATAAGCCACATCATCTAGCATTCCAACGATCTCTCCATTTTTGATTTCGTAGAACACAGTTCCTCCAAATTGGAAGTTATAACGTTGCTGATCTATAGAATAAGAACCTCTACCGGCGATATAAATTCCTTTTTCAACATCTTTAATCATATCATTAATAGAGTACTTTTCTTTTCCGGCCTCTAAGGATACATTTGGCATACGCTGAAATTGAACATCATTCCATGATTGCGCATAACAACAACCATGAGATTCATTTTGATCTATCATATGAACCTGATCGCGAATTGCTTGATAATTTTTAAGCACTCCATTTCTTACAAGATCCCATTGCTTTGTTTTCACACCTTCATCATCGAAACCAACATTCCCAAGTGATCCCGGCATTGTTTTATCTGCAACTAAGTTTACAAGTTCGCTACCATATTTAAAGTCGCCAGTTTTCCATTTATCTAAAGTGGCAAAACTAGTACCAGCATAATTGGCTTCATATCCAAGTACACGATCTAACTCTAAAGGATGCCCAACAGATTCATGAATAGTTAATCCTAAGTGATTAGGTTCTAAAACAAGATCATATTTCCCCGCATCTACAGATTTCGCAGTAAGCATTTCCTTTGCCTGCCTAGCTGCGAGAGTTGCATCTTCTACAATATCATAACTATTTCTATATAATTTAAGACCTGCAGGACCTTCTAATTTTTCTGAAGCAAGTCCATCCATATATTCATATCCCATTCCCATTGGTGCACTCATTGCTTGTCGGGATTTAAATTTCCCAGCAGTCGGATCTATGGCAGTTACCCCAAAGGTTGGCCAAATACGATGTATATCTTGGTCTATATAAGAACCTTCTGTGGAGGCAAAGTACTTTTGCTCATTTACCATAAAAAGAGCAGAATTCACATAGTTTGCACCATTATTCATTGCTGCAGCATTCGCATCTAGCAGTAATTCTACTTTTTGTGAAACAGGTACGTCCTTAAAATCTTTTTTAATAGGAGTTTTCCATGAAACTTCTCCATAAGACTCTACTGGAGCTAGTATTACAGGATCCCTTTGTATTTTAGAATTTGCTTTTGCAATTGCTACAGCCTGTTGTGTTGCTTTTTTGATACCATCTTCGGTCACACTATTGGTTGAAGCAAAACCCCAAGTACCATTAGCAATTACCCGAATACCTATTCCAAAAGATTCCGTATTCACAACATTCTGAACCTTATCTTCTCTAGTAAAAACATATTGATTTAAATACCTTCCAATTCTGGCGTCTGCATAGGTTGCTCCTAGAGACCTTGCAGCGTTAAGTGCGGTATCTGCCATCAGTTTTTTTGTGGCAACATCCATTCCTGGATCTAGCAAGGCTTCAACCGGAATTGAATTTCCTAGGAATAAAGAAGGCATCATTAATGCCCCAGTTCCTAATCCTGCTAATTGAACAAATTTTCTTCTTTCCATTTAATCTTGGATTTTCTGATTGATAATTTAAATTCTTTTTTAACCAAAACTATAAGTGTTCTCCAGATGGAAAAAAAAATGATGAAAACACACAAAATTTAAGATATATAACTCAAACAGATTATGACATTCAGGTTACTTTAAAAAAGAATATCTTTTTATGATCACTAATTTAATAAAATTTTAAGAATAATTATAGTTTGATACCTAGAAGACTGAAAGATGTGGAAAGTATTTAATAATACCCTAAAATATTGAGGGATAAAAGTCTGATACAGAGCAAAATTTCTATATATGTATTTAGATTGATCCAATTAATAAGGTCAGATCTTTATCTTTTGAATATAAATATTCTAAAAAAAAACTGACTGATGATTTTTATAATCGATTAGAATCCTGACCATTAACGCTATCTAAAAGCGGTATTAAAGTCCAAATTCGATTTGAAGAACCGTCCTCCGAAGTAACAGTTATGGTTCTATATTTATTGTCTAAAGAATTAAAATCAACTGTTGAACCAGGTTCAATTGAACTTTTTGCACCATAAGGAATATCGAAATCAATTTTAACTTTAGAAAGCTCTGTATCATTGGCTAGGTAAATATAAATCTCCATATTATCCCAGTTAACTATAGATCCTGAAATTTCCTTATCTGCCTTTACATTATAAATCCCAGAATTACCAATCGCAATACCATCACTTTTAGGACTTCCCAAAACTGCGATATCTTTTGCATCCATGGAATAATTTCTAAGTTGGATTGCATTAACGTAGAATTCTGAAGTTTCATTATCATTATCTGAAAACAAGAGAAAACCTTGATCTTGTCCTCCTGCAAAAACGTTGTAAACAGACCATCTACCTCCAGAGATTTCATTTTCTCCAATAAATTTTCCGTTAATAAATTTTTTAATGGAATTCTCTGTAACTACAATTCCCAGCCTGTACCAAGTTTCTGGAGAGAGAGGATGGTGATATTTATTGTTCACCCCAATACCTTCAGAGTCTATAAATAATTCGGCATCGTTATCATTATCTGGATTTGTTTGATAAACACTAATATACTTTCCAATACTTTCTTGTGGGATATAAATATCCATTAGTAGAGAATAATTATAATGCAGATTGGCCTCCAAACCTGAAGTAAAGTTTGTAAATATGAACAAACCGTTATTAGAATCAAAAGCAGGTATTTTAGCTATGTGAGCTTCCTTCCCATCTATAGTTTTTACATTAAAAGCGCTAGTGGTTCCAAAATCTATTGGCTGATGCGCAAACTCTCCATTATAATTTAAGGGCCGTAGTTGACTACCAACACCTGTACTGTACAAATTACCTTTATCGAAGTTCCAGTTTCCCGTAGTTGCTCTAATAGGTTTTGTATCTAATTCTATTCCTTCACAAAGAGATTTTAAAGCAGAAGTTGCAATATCAGACTCCACTCCATCTACTCCAGCAATTCTCAATTTCTTGATCTCATCTATATTGTTAGATGTAAACACCCATACCTTGGCATTATTTTTATGAACTTTTGAGAGAAAGGTTTTGAAATCTTGATTGCTTTCATCTAATGCGAAAGTGTAATATGTCTCGAAAATCACACATCCTAATGCTACCATTTCCTGATACCAACTATCATCATTCACATTTTCAGGCAGTCCACCAAAGTAAATAAATGAAGATTCAGGACAAAAACTTTTAAATTTTTTAGCCTCTTCTATGGAAGCTACAGCAGGAAGCATTCTTTTAGAATCTACTTTAGAATTTTGCAGAACTTTACACATAAGTTCATGATCAGTTTTCTTAGTATCTAAATATAGAAAAGCGTCATACTCTTCGGCTAATATTAATGCATCTTCTAAAGTGGCTATTTTTGTATTAGTAAATTGACTTCCTTTCCATCTACCAAAATCCAATTCTAATAGTTCATTATAAGTTGAAGACACAACATAGCCTTGTCCGCTGCTTGCCCTAAACATAGTTGGTTGATCATGATATAATACATACACACCATCTGAGGTTATATTGATATCAATCTCACAATATTTAACTCCTCTTTTAAAAGCTTCTTCAATACTTAAAAGGGTGTTTTCCGGATAGATATCTGAATAACCTCTATGTCCAATCACTTGAAAATCGCAGTCAGAATAATTATAAGATGGGATTGAAGATTGAGAGAAGATCGATTGTGCACCACCCAATAAAATTAAAATTAATGCTATTTTTTTAATCATATTCTTGATTAGAATTTACATCAAATTTAACCTTTCTTTTTTTTGCTAGGATTTGATAATCCTGACCTACTCATCACACCCCAACTATTTTTCCCTCTTAGAAGATCAAAATTACCCATCACTGCAGACCACATTACAATCGGGTGATATATTATTGGTTCTAGCATTGCAGTACCAATAAGTCTAATAATATAGCTTGGCTTTTTATATTGCTGAAAAGAATATTCTTCAAAAAATAGTGCAGTAACAGAAAATAATATTGCAAAACTGTACACCGCCAAAAAGAAAGTCAAGAAGACCTCCCAACTTACTTGTCCGAATATAAAGAGTATAATAAAAAATAAAATTCCAGTAAACTCTATAAGAGGTGCAAGCCACTCAAAAAAGAACCAAAATGGAGTACTTAACATCCCTAGGATTTTATACTTTGGATTGAACATCATCTTTTTATGCATCCATAAAGTTTCTGCCGTTCCTCTGGTCCACCTATTTCTTTGGCGTTGAAGAACTTTCCAGGTTTGTGGCACTTCTGTCCAGCACAAAGGATCGGGCACAAAACCTACAGTATAAGGTATCTTGCGCTCTTGCATCATTCGTCGCATTCTTACCAATAATTCCATGTCTTCTCCAACGGTATTGGTATTGTAGCCCCCAGCTTCAATCACAATTTGCTTATCGAACATTCCAAAAGCCCCAGATATAAGCAACAAACCATCTACTCTAGACCAAGCCATTCTACCCATTAAGAAAGCTCTGAAATACTCTAAGACTTGTACTCTGGCCACAAAAGAATCTGGAAGTTTAACTTCTATTATTCTTCCATCTTCTATAACACAGGAATTGGCAACTCTAATAACACCCCCAGAGGCAATCACCTTATTACCATTATTTAAAAATGGTTTTATAAGCTTAAGCATTGCATCGTTCTCTAAGATGCAATCTACATCTATACAACAGATTACGCTATTCTGGCAAATATTGATTCCTGTATTTAAGGCATCAGCTTTACCTCCATTTTCCTTATCTACAACCGTAAGATTTTTAAATGCTTTGTTCTTGGACTTATAGATGCCTTTAATATCCTTTGTTTCGACGAAGTTGTGATAAAGGATATCCTTTTTTTCTAACTCATATTCCGCGAAAAGCAATTCCATAGAATTATCGCTACTTCCATCGTTTATTATTACAATTTCAAAAGAAGGGTAATTAATGGTGAGTAGGGAACGCACATTTTCAACAATATTCAAGCCCTCATTAAAAGCAGGTGCAAGAATAGAAATGGCTGGAAGGTTTAGAGATTGAAGAAGCGCGATGTCGTCTTCAAAATTATTTCTACGCTTATAATCTCTAATTTCTATAAGAGAATAAATTGCAGTAAATAAATAACCAGAACTAATAATTGATCCATAAATCAAAAAAAGCCAACTTGCTATTTCGGTAAACTGACTTAAAACTGAACCCATTTATATCTCTGATCTCTTCTCTAACATGAACTGCGAATATATGAGTTCTTTTTTTTCTGGAAGAAAACCTTGTTCAATATTATGGTATTTAATTCTTAATTCCCATTCTGTAGGTTTAATCTGCTCTCCTACTCTTTTTAAATCCTCATAATCCCCAATTTGTTCAACAGCATCCAAGATTTTCAATTTAATTGTTCTACTGTTATTTATAAAGTTAGGAATTATCAATTCTAACAATCCTGTATCTTCTAAATTGGTAAGAGAAGTAATAGCTTCACACTTTAAAGTGTCGTTCTCAGATTTTAGAAACGGTATCAATTTTGGGATATTTTCAAATTGATTATATCTCGCAATCATTCTAATAGAAAATTCCACCACACTAGTTAGGTCATGATAAAGCCATTGTGAAAAGTCTGGGGCGGGACCTTTATAAAAGTTCTTAAGTGCATTTTCTATATAAATTTGCTGCCAGGTAGTTAATGGCCTCACAGTTTTATCTAGAAATTTTAAAGGTTGTTCTTTTGCTAGCTTAAGAAAATAGAGCTGGGATTGTTGCCTTACCTCATTTCGAGATTCGTTAAGATAAGTTTCAATTTTATCATTAGGAACTTCAATACTTAGCTCAGACAATGCATTTATTGCTCTTGCGGTAGTGAACCATCGTCCATCGTCTAAATCTAACAAAGTGAATTCTACCAAATCTAGTTTATTAAACAATGTCTCCAAATCTCTTGCAGATTCACCCTTTAAATTCTCATGAAAATGGAGTATTTCTTTGATAGTAACCTTAATCTCTAATTTAGTCTTTAAATGATTCTCTTTAAAAGTTTTGATTTCCAACTCCTTATCAAAATCTTCATCAAACAAATAAGAATTTAAAAATTCTATTAGTAGCGTTTGTTGCTTGTTCTTTTTTTCATTCCTATATATTTTAAATATCCTGATCCAAATAATAGAAATAAAGAATATGACAGCTAACGATAGAAAAAATATCACGAAAAGAATGTTCAGTTTCATAATCCATGGTAAGGAGTCCAGAGTAAAAGGAAAACTGAAAATATCTTTATTAAACATAAAAAAAATGATTGTTTATAAGTGGGGTAATCTAAATACTCTTCGTTTGGTACATGCGTAAGCTCTTAATTTTTACTTAACAAACGTCTAACTCTTAAAGATAACTCGTTAGGGCTGAATGGTTTAGTAATAAAATCATCTACTCCCATATTAAATGCATCCATGATAATATTCTCTTGGGTTGAAGTAGATAAAACGATGATTGGTGTTTTAGGAGTGTTCTTCTTAATGTAGCTTATTAATTCATTTCCAGTTACAAAAGGTAGCATAAGATCTGTTAATATTAAATCGAAGGCGTTATCCTTTAATAATTTCATAGCCTCTCTACCATCATGAGCTATCATTACATCATTACCATCTTTAGTAAGCTTAAACTCCAAAGATTTTATCACCATTGGGTTATCTTCTATCACTAGAATTTTTTTCATTATATCAAGTTTAACTCGGGAAAGTCATTTATTAATTGCTTATTGATGTTTGCAAACTCTAAATTGAGTTCTTCTATAAGTTTAGGTATATCTTTTTCTTCGGCTATAGAATCTAATAAAAGGCAAATTCCCTTAGCTTTCTCATTTTCAATCATATCAAAAGATGGTTTGATTCCGTGGGCAATCTCACGAATTCTAAGATAATCCTTTTGACTTAAACCTTCATTTAAATTTTTTAATTCAGAATTTATTGAAGCGCTAAAAACTTTTAATAACTCCATTATAAATTCTTCATCTCCACCAGAAAGATCCTTTAAATAATTTAAAGAATAATAATCGTTTTTCTCTGGAGCTAATTCTATAGATTTTTTTAGAGTTTCTCTAATCTGCAAAATTGTAGATGCAGCCACAAATGGTTTTTTTAGGATGCCTTCCGCATATGCTAAAACTCTTCTTTCTTGAACTATAGGAATTTTACCCGTGGTAATAATAACAGGTAAAGCTAAACCTAGTTCTGTTTTAATATAATCTGCTATTTGATAACCACTTATTGGCATAGAATTCTCTTCTATAACAAGAAGATCTGCAGAACTATTATTATTTAGCCATTGAATTACATCCAATCCATCTTCACAAATAACCACATTCCATTTCTCTTCGAGAGAAATCTGAATAAAATTTTCTCGTTCTAATAAATTGCTTTCTACTAATATAACAGTTGCATACTCCTTTGGGGAGATTTGTAGGTTTTTCATTGGGCGGGCGCTTTGGGGCTTAAATTACCTTATCCAGAATTTCAAATTAATCCTAATACTATTTCAATTTCCTTTTTAATTTCATTATTACGGGTTAAAAGTACAGATTTTTCATGAGTTGCTATATGCTCTAGACCTAAAGATAAGTCTTTTAACATATAAAAACAGCAATTTAGCGATGAGCCTTTAAGCGCGTGTGCTACTTTTCTTACGGAATCTATATCTTCTGATTCAATTGCTAGATCTAACCTTTTCTGAATATCAATTAAATTTGCTTTAACCATTTCCATTAATTCAGTATAACCTTCCTTATCACCTTCCAGCTTATCCATTAATTCCTGTTTGTCAAAATGAAGAATACTAGAAACTATAGGTTCTGTTTCTATTTCCTTTTCTAGGGAGGATAAAAGATATTTTTTGAGAATATCACTTATCGTATTAAAAACAACAGGCTTTGTTACATAATCATCCATTCCAAACTCCTGACAACGCTCCTTCTCTCCTTTAACTGTTCTCGCTGTCAAAGCAATAATTGGCACATGTTGCCCATTATTTTCTAATTTTCTAATTTCTTCTGTGGCTTCAAATCCACTTAAAATTGGCATTTGAACATCCATAAAGATTAAGTCTATTTTTTCAGACCTATACATATCTATTGCTTCTTGACCATCATCTGCTTCCAAAATATTACAATTTGGAAGGGCTTTTTTAATGATCGTTTTAGCTAGAAATTTATTTACTGGATTATCCTCGGCAACAAGAATATTAAAAACAACATTAGTCTCTTCGATTCTATGAACAACGTCTGTAAAAATAGTTTCGTTTTGAGGAGCTTTTATATTTTTTAACATATTAAATAATTGATCTATCTGAATAGGCTTTGTTATATTGAATTGAACCTTTAGATCACGACAAGCCTGATGGATCTTTTCATCATCTGCTGAACTATGTAAAAGAATAAGTGGGAGATCTTCTGAAGATAAATTTAGCTTTTTCCTTATATGTCCAATCAATTCTACCCCATTCATATATGGCATATTATAATCTACAATAGCAAGGTCAAAATCGTTGTTCTTTTCCAAGGCTTGAAGCGCTTCAATACCATTTGCTACTAAAACAGATTCTATATTTCCTATGGCAAGCATTTCCCGGAGAATAACCCTATTATTTAGGTTGTCATCTATAACCAGTACTTTATTTATTGTTTTCGAATTTTCTTGCAGCGAGTTATCTCCTTTTTCAGTTTTAAATTTAATTTGAAACGAAAATTCACTTCCAACTTCTAATTTGCTTTTTAGTTCTAATTTACTATTCATTAAACCAAGGAGTTTATTACTAATAGTAAGTCCTAAACCTGTACCTCCATATTTTCTGGTAGTAGAAGAATCTTCTTGATCAAAAGCATTAAAGATCTTTTTTAAATTGTTTGGAGCAATTCCAATACCTGTATCTCTTATTATAAAATTATAAACCATTTCATTTTCACTTCCTGGAACTGCCACAGCATCTATTCTAAGCTCTACTTCCCCTTTTTCAGTGAACTTTACAGCATTTCCTAAAAGGTTCGTAATAACTTGTCTTATTCTTACTGCATCTGCATAGATAAACCGATTTATATCTGAAGAAATATTTAATAGCACCTCCAAATCTTTTTCGTGTGCCTGATGCTTAATAATATCTATAGTTTGGCCACAAAGATCTAATAGATCTGTTTTTTCTATACTTATTTCTAATTTTCCTGCTTCAATCTTAGAGAAATCCAGAATGTCATTAATAAGATCTAGTAAAGAATTAGCAGAATTATAAACCGTACTCATGTATTGTTTCTGACTAGCATTCAGTTCTGTTTTCATTAAAAGATCTGTAAACCCTATCACCCCATTTAATGGAGTTCTTATTTCATGACTCATATTTGCCAGAAACTCAGATTTGGATTTATTTGCTGTCTCTGCCTTTAACTTAGCATCAACTAAGGATTTTTCAAGTTTCTTACTGCGAGTAATATCTTGAATTGTAGAAAGAATGATTTTCTTTCCTGCAGCATCTTTCAATTTTACTCCTGAAATTAGAACTGGGAAGGAAGAACCTCCCTTTTTAAGAAATACTGTTTCACAAGCCTCTTTAGTCCCCGACTTTAGAAATTTTTCGAGCTTTTCCTGATTTTTCGCAAAACTTTTTTGTGTAACTAGATCCCTGAAATTATAAGAAGTAAATTCTTCCAGATTATATCCAACCGATTTCAAAAGTGCCTTATTTGCATTTAAAAACTTTCCTGACTTTGCTTCAATCACTCCTATCCCAATAGGTGATAGTTCATACAAGGATCTAAATCTAGCCTCATTCTCACGAATTAGTTCTTCTGCAACTTTACGCTCTGTAATATCGCTTTGGGTACCAATCATCCTAAGAGGATCTCCTGACGAATCCCATTCTATAATCTTACCTCTATCTAAGATCCATTTATAAGTTCCATTTTTGCAACGAAGTCTTTTTTCTATATTATACTCTTTTGCACGTTTTTCAAAATAGTCTTTCAAGGCCAAATCAGACTTATCTCTATCGTCTGGATGTATTCTATTATCCCAATCACTTACATTGGTTAGAGATTCCTCTGGATCAAAACCTAACATTTTTTTAGCTTGATCAGACATATATTGCTTTCCCTCGGGAATATTCCAATCCCAAACTCCATCTCCAGATCCTTCCAAAGCAAAATGAAAACGTTGTTCACTTTCTCTAAGATCATTCTCTATTTCCTTAACTAATGAAATATCTGTGGCGATACCCAAAAACCCAATTAGCTTTCCAGAATTATCATTAACTGCTGTTGTAACTACTTGTACTGGGAATTTGCTTCCATCTTTCCTCAAATATGTCCATTCATGAGTATCAAATTTCCCTTGCATTGCATAATAGGTAAGGATCTCGAAGTCATTCAACTTCTTAGAATCATGAAAATCAAATTTGGCAGAGCGCTTTTTAATTTCCTCAGAATCATGAAAGAGCATAATCTCCTTCTTTTTGACTATTTCATAAGAAGTATATCCCAATAAATTTTCTGCTCCTTTATTAAATTTAATTATTACACCATTAGTATCAGTTTCAATAATTGCAACCTGAGTTGTTGCATCCATCACTGTCTGAAGATCATTCAAGCTAGATTTTAAAGCAATTTTTGCTTCTATACTCTCTGTGATGTCGTTTATTTGAACAATAAAATAAAGCGGATTTCCTTCAGGATCTCTCAATAAGGAAACGCTTATTAAACCATATACTATACTACCATCTTTATGTAAATATCTTTTCTCAACTTTATAAGTTTTAATTTTATTTGAAAATAAATCTTTTAGATTATCTAAATCTAGATTTTTATCTTCTGGATGGGTGAATTCAGTAAATTCCTTTTTTATGAATTCTTTTTGAGTATAGCCCAGCAGTTGGGAAAGTATCCTATTTACCTTTAGCCATTTTCCATCTAAAGAAACCATGGCCATTCCATTTGGTGAAAATTCGAATGCACTTTTAAATTGCATAGCGTTTTCTTCAGCCCTTTTTTCTAATTGCTTTCGGGAAGTACTGTCCTCTATTTGACTAACAATAAGAGTTGTTTGTTCAGAATTTGTTCTAAAGATTGAAGTATTTACATCACACCAGATTATTTCCTTGCGTTTATTATAATATCTTAATTCTAGTTTATAAGAATCAATTTCCCCAGATAACAACCTTTTTCTATACGCGTTAGCCTGCTCTAGGTCTTCTGGGTGAATGAGCTGTCTAAAAGTTAATTTGGAAATGGCTTCCTCATCAGATTTTTCAAATCCAAATATCTTATTAGAAGCCGGGTTAGCCATAAGAATCTTGTTTTGTGTATTAACTAAAACAATCCCTATTGGTGAACTCTGGAATACTTGTTCAAATCTATCTTTCTGAATTTGAAATTCTCTATCCCGTTTCTTGTCATTGTTAATATCTTGAAATGCGCCAAAAACCCTGATACATTTACCATTTCTCATTTCTGGTTTACCAAAAGCTCTAACCCATTTTACGTTCCCTTTTGCAGTAACCAATTCCAGTTCTGTATCAAAAGGAATTCCCTCTCCTACAGCTTCGTTAAATAATTTGGTAATTAAATCTCTACTTTTCCCTTCTTTATAAAAATTAATCCCTGTATCTAAATTGGGAATAAAATCATGTGGCACCTCGTGAATATCTTTGGTGACCTGCGTCCAGATTAAAGTATGTTTTTCAAGATCCATCTCCCAGCCTCCTGTTCTGGTAAGTTCATTTACTTCTTCAAAAATATCTGTAAGCTTTTTTAGATGACTATTTTCATCTAAAAGATGCTCTGCTTTTTCATTCTGTTTAGTAACATTTGTAAATATCACTAAGATATTAGTTGAATCACCCTCTTTAATAACTTTCGACCTTCCCTCTAAAAGAACACTCTGATCTTCTTTACTTCTGAAATTAAAAAAAGACTCGAAATTTCTATTTGGTTTTGTGCTTTCTTTTAAAAGATTAAAAGCATTTATAGCTTCTGTTTCTTCTAGTATCCCTTCTAAATGCCGGAAACTGCTTTTTTCTTCTTGTGCATAACCCAATGATTTCCAAAAAGAATCGCTTATCCATAAGTTTTCTGGATAGTTTATATCTCCATACCAAATACCATTAACCACATTCTCACTTATCCATTGTAATATTTTGGGATCATTCTTGAGCAGATTATAAAATTGTAATTCAAACTTCGATTGGGGCATATGCATTCAGTAGGGTATTATAGGGTTGACTTGTAAGCTGATTATAATTTTATAAAGGCTCGAAAATAAGTATTAACCTTCAAGATTAGAACAATTAAAACTTTTAAATTTCATTTTTTTTCAAAAGTAAAATTGAAAAGAAATTTTATTTTTAAATTGGTTCCAAGGGATAATCAATATAATAAAAAAAATCCAAACCTTTAAGAGAGCATTAAAATTCAATTCTTAGAATTTAAATATCTTTGCTTAATAATCAATCCCAACATAGTCAACAGGCATTATTTCTATGATTAAACTATATAGAAGAAGCTCTAGGTTTATTCTAGTACTATTGCAACTTGCGTTTGTTACCGCTATTTTCTACGATGTTCTAAATGAATTCTCAGTTTTAGTATTTATTGGAATTATAAGTTTTCTAGCTTTATTTAGCGTAGTTAAAATGGCTCATGAATCTCACGAAAAACCTACAAAAAGTTATATCCTTATCTTATTTGTAACATTCGGAGCCTTAATAACCTTTATAATAAATTCTGAATTAGAGACAGGTCCAGTAATAGCTGCTGCATTCATAGGTACTCTTGCCTCATTCACACCTTTTGTTTTTAGAAAATCTAAAAATAAATTTTTCAATGAGATTCCACCTGCCATTTATTGTGGAACCTTCGTTGGAATGACCACTGTAAATATTGGTGCTAGCTACGTTTTTATTATTCTATCAGGATTTGTTGCTGGAATTTTATACGTACTTGCAACAAATACTTTTGTAGGTGTTGGAGGAAAATTAGGAACCGTTGCTTTTGGGGGCGTTGCTGTTGTTTTTCTTTTAAGTCTATTAATACGCTAAAAATGGAAAATATATTAATAAGCATAATCTCTATTATAGGCGTCGTTTTGACCTTTTATGTAAGCACAAAAATGGAGCATGGAGCAGTGAGAGCTTCTGCGGGATTATCCCTGAGCGTTGGCATATTCTTTTATTTATTTCCAGATACACTTACCCCTTTTCTCACCCATAATATACCTGTTGCGTTTATGGGAGCATCATTTGTAGGTATGGTTTCTAATAAAATTATACATAGTTACTGGATGCTAACATTTACAGGAATCATGTATTCTATTCTATATTTACATACTGGTAGTTATTTTGAAGGATTTGGGGGCGCTTTAGGAATTACCGCTTCCATAAGCGTAATTGTAATAATGGGAATAGGCCTTCTTCAGAAAAGATTCATAAAAATTTCAAGATCTAAGGAATAATAAAATTAAAGTATGAGTATTGAAAAAGCATACAATATTTGGGCTGCCACCTATGATTCAAATCTCAATAAAACACGTGATCTTGATGAAATAGTTACAAAAAAAATTCTTAACAAACCTTCCTATGGTCACATTTTAGAATTAGGCTGCGGGACAGGTAAAAACACCCAATGGTTAATTAAAAAATGCGATTCTCTAACCGCTTTTGATTTTTCTGAAGAAATGTTGGAGATAGCAAAGCAAAAGATTTCTTCTAAAAATGTCACTTTTAAACAACAAGATTTCACTCAAAATTGGAATCTTGCGCCTAATAGTATAGATTTAATAACCTGTAATTTGGTGCTGGAGCATATTAGAGATCTTAATTTGATTTTTAAAAAAGCATCTGAAGTTTTAAAAGATAATGGACAATTTTATATTTGTGAACTTCATCCTTTTAAACAATATTCTGGAAGTAAGGCTAAGTTTAATGATGGTTCTACTATCCAAGAATTAGAAGTCTACACACATCATATCACAGATTATACAGATGCTGCCATCCAGAATGGCTTTGATCTTTTACAAATTAAAGAATGCTTTGATCTAAATGAAAACGAGAGTGTTCCTAGATTGATTAATTTCATTTTCAGTAAAAAACAATAAATAACATCTCAATTTTCAAATACCAAGGTTTCTTCTAATAATTGCAAGTTATTTAATTTATATTTTTCCATTATCGTCATTCCAAAGTTCGTATGGTAATGGTGATTGCTTAGGAAATTGATGTTTAAAGTTTTCCATTCTTCATCCAAGAAGTTTATTCCCAAAAAGTAACTCCACTCTTTTCTAAGTAAAGCGATCTTCTGTAAATAAGCGGTTGAAGCGAGGTGGGCAAAATCTGCATCACAAATGATTTTCTCTAAAATATTATGAGGCTCTTGTGGCATTCTGGTAGCAGCGATACAATTTATAACCGAAGAAATACCGTCACTGTCAAAATTTCTATTTTTTAAGAATTCTTCGGCATTTTGCATGCTAATTTTTTCATGACCTTTATAAATTTCAGAATAGCCTGTATCGTGAAAAAGTGCTGAGATTGCTAATATCTCTTTTTCATTAGAAGTTATATTCTCTTCTTCAGCAATTAATAACACATTTTTATGTACTTCCTTGGTATGATCTAAATTATGAAATTGATAATTTGAGCAAATACTATTGGAAAGTAATGTCTGGCAAAATACCAGAGCTTCATTGTGTATATAAGATATCACAGATTTAAATTTTACTAAAATTTATACATAAACCCTAAAAGATATTCTCCATTCGCAGAACTCATAGTTAACTCCATATGCTCTTGTTGATAAGGTGTGGTAAATATATAAGTGCTGCCAATTCCAACTACCGCTCCTGCCAATAAATCCCAGCCATCGTGCTTTTGGGCATCTATTCTACTAAATGCTGTAAATCCAGCTACAAGATATACCGGTACACTATATTTGAAACCATATCTTCTATGGATAAATGAAGCTCCTTGAAAAGTTATAGAAGTATGACCAGATGGAAATGCATTATCTCCATTATTGTATGGTCTAGGTTTATTTAATGCCACTTTTAGGCCGTAGGTAACCGCTGCATTAGTTAAAAATGCCTTAGCAAATTGCCAAGACCCAGCCTTATCTTTAAGAACTAAAGTTGTTCCTAAGCTAACAGCTGGAACAGCAAATAGGAAGATATCACCGGCTGTTTCAATGTTTTTATTCTGAGCATTACTAATAGAACACCAAAGCAATAAAAGAATTAAGAATAGGTAAACTGTATTATTAGATTTTATCATGACAACACTAATTGTTTAAATGTAAATGCCGTGGTTATTCACATTTCCGCGGCTTTATAAAATCAAAACTATTAATTAAACTAATCCCTTTCGTCGACTTTGGTCTTTTTAATAATTTTTGCATCCTTACCTATTACTACTTCCATCGTTATTTTCTTTCTTTCTATTTCAAATTCATAAAAACTTCCATCTTTTGTTTCAGAAATTTCAACTCCCTCTATCTCATAACCAGGAAATTCAATCATTAAAGAATTATACACATTCTTAGGAATATCTTTTTTGCGAACTTCGTGCTCTGTCTCTATCCAAGTTCCATTTTCTGAAAAATTGGCAGAATACTTAATTTTATCAATTTTAAATTCTGCTTCCCATTCGGTTTCAGATTCTTTTTCCCATTCTACAGAAGAAACTGTAGGGAATTTTTTCTGAAATGCCTCTTTTACTTTTTGAGGTGCTTTATCTCCTAAACCGGCTGAAAAAGAAAATAAACCTATGCTTAGCAAAACGCTGAAAAATCCTTTCATAATTTTCATACTATCGATTTTAAATTTATAACTGGTATAAAAGTAAAGTTGAAATCTAAAGACAGATTAAAGCAATTCTAAATTTAATCTACTATTTAAAAATTATACTAAACAGATGTCTACTATCTTGAAATTGATAATCGACTTTAAATTCATACAAATCACATATCCTTTTCACGATTGCTAATCCAAGACCTGTAGACTGGTTACTTTTAGATTCTCTATAAAATCTATTAAATAATTTTTCCGGATTCTCAATTGGTTCTTCTCCCAAATTGGAAATAATTAGGGAATTTTGAGTACATGCAACTAAAATACTCTCTTGTTTTGAACTATGTTTAACAGCATTAGAAATTAAATTATTACAAAGCACCTCAGCCAGATAAGGATCCATAGAAACATTTAAGCTTTGACTTTCATCAAAGATAATATCAACATTAAATAGTTCTCTAAAATTAAAAGCAGTCTTCTCAATACGTTTGGAAATATCTATTTCAGCTATATTGACAAATAAATTATTTTCAATTTTAGTAAGTAAAATTAATCGTTTATTAAGTTGCTTAAGCCTTTGTATATCTTGCTGTAAAGAAGAAAATAATAGATATTGATTTTCGTCTATTGCATTGGTATTAATGATGTTCTCAATTTTAGCTTGCATGATGGCTAAAGGAGTTTGCAACTCATGGGAAACATCTTCTGTAAATTGTTTTAGATTTTGATAATCGTCTCGAACCTGATTTGTGAGTATAGAAATTTCTGTACTTAATTCCTGAAACTCTAGAATATTGCTCTCTACCAATTCAATTGGATTTTCAGACTTAACTGAAAAAACTTTCATTGCTTCGAGGTTTTCAAAAAAAGGAATCCATAATTTCCGGTTGCCTTCAACATTAAAATAGAACAGAAATAATAAGGTAAGAAGAATTATAATAAAATAAGATATAACAATAGCAATAAGTATATCCTTAGATTCCACAACCAGATTCCTAACAGTTATCCTATAGTTCTTTCCATTTATTATCTTAAAAGTTGAGAGTTCTCTGAAAACCTCATCTTCATTTTGAGAAGGGTCAAAAATCAAAGTGTCTTTTAGAAACTCCGTTTTCAAATCTAAAATTTCCACAACTTCAATAACAGGTGGTAAAGAAAAGGCTTGGTTATTTTCTTTAAGCGAACTCTCTATTCTAGCTTCAGTAGAAAAAAGTTCTTCTTCTACTTCATCTTGCAATAAATTTTTAGTGTAAAAATATAAAGCTACTGTACTAACTATCATCAAAATACCGCTTATAAAAAGAAATATTTTAGATGCTTTTCTTAAAAGCTTAACTGGTTTTTGCTGTTTGGACAAACTAGTGATTTATAAATTTATAACCGCTCCCATATGCTGTCTTAATATATTTTGAAGTTTCCCCTGTCATTTTTTTACGAAGATTATTAATATGTACATAAATAAAATCAAAATTATCTATAAGGTCACTGTCATCTCCCCAAAGATGCTCTGCTATTATTTCCTTTGAAAGTACTCTTCCTTGGTTGGTTACAAAAAACACCAATAGATCATATTCTTTTCTGGTAAGTGTAAGAGGCACATCATCTATATAGGCTGTTCGTGATTTTGTATTTATTTTAATTTCATTGAATTCAATTGTTTCATCCCCACCAAATTTCCCTCTTCTCAATACCGCCTTGATCCTAGAATTTAATTCGGCTAAATGAAAAGGCTTAGTAAGATAATCATCTGCACCAAGATCTAAACCTTCTAATTTATCGTCTAAGGAATTGTTAGCTGAAATTATAATTACTCCAGCACTCTTCTTTCCCTTCTTTAAAGCTTTTAATACTTCTAAGCCACTTCCTGTAATTAGATTAATATCTAATATTATTACATCATAATCATAAAGTTCCACTTTCTCTAAAGCCTCATGAAAGTCTGAAGCTACTTCACAAATATTCGCATCCTTTTCTAAATAAGTTACTATGGATTGTTGCAGATCCAATTCGTCCTCAGCTATCAAAAATTTCATGATTGGTTTTTTTATTAATTAGTTAACTATAAGTTTAAATTCAATCTAAAAATTACTCTTTAAACTTTTTCAATATATCCTCCATCATCTCCACTTGTATTTGCTGTATATTCAATAATTCTTGTTGTTGATGAATTATTAAATGATCTATTTTTTCATGCAAAGTTCTTATTTCTAGTTCTGCCTTTAAATTAATCATATAATCTTGTTTGGCACGTTCTCTATCTTTTTCTTCTTGTCTATTTTGACTCATCATTATTACTGGTGCTTGCAATGCTGCCAAGCAAGACAAAATAAGATTTAAGAGAATGAAGGGATAAGGATCAAAAGCTTTTGTGGCTAAAAAAATGATATTAATGATCATCCATATTAAAATAAAAACCCCAAAAATCATGATGAATCTCCAACTCCCGCCAAAAGTTGCCACTTTATCTGCTAGTCGCTGGCCATACGTGTTTTGGACATTAGTATCGTCTAAAAGATTAGCAGTGATTAATTCCTGATTTTCTATACTTTGTAATACATCTGTCTCCAACGTAGATAATTCCCCAGCTTCTTTTAATAAAACATTTTCTAAATATTTTTGGCGGTATCTATTTAATTCAGAAACAGATAGTAGCTGGGTTCTGGCAAATTTAGGATGCTCTAATTTTATAAAATCAAAAATAGTCTTGCGTATTGTATTTCCTGTAATTTTTTCACTTACGGGAAAATCTAAATTTGAAATATTACTTTTAAACGTTTCCATATTTCTTAATTTAAAATGAGATTCCTTTAATAATGTATTTATTAAGCCTTTAATTTATTCTTTGATAAGCTTTAAGATTGTAGGCAGTACAATTAATAGTAAAGGTAAGGCAAACACCAATCCCCCAATTACCGCGATGGCTAAAGGCTGATGCAGCTGTGCTCCTGCTCCAATTCCCAGTGCTAATGGAGTTAAAGCCATAATTGCAGCAAATGCGGTCATTAATTTAGGTCTTAACCTTGCTGCAATAGCATATTCTATCTTTTCAAGATGTGAAAAATTTATATTACTATCCTGATATTGTCTATAAGTAAAAATGGCATTTTCCCCTATAATCCCAACAATCATTATAATACCGGTATAACTTCCAACATTTAATGGAGTTCCTGTTAAATACAAACTCAATAAGCATCCCGCAACTCCTAAAATGGCGATACTTATAATAGCTAATGCAATTTTAATTCTTCTGAATAAAAATAAGATAACAATAAACACCAATAGAATGGCAGATACGAGGATCATCATTAATTCTCTAAAAGCCTTTTGTTGTTCTTGATAAGCGCCACCATATTCTATGGTGTATCCAGACTGCAAACTCACATTTTTAGAAAGTGTAGACTGAATTTCTTTTAAGGTGGAACCCAGATCACGATTATCCAAACGTGCAGTTACAACTCCCATTGATTTTTGATTTTCTCGATTGATTTCTGCTACGCCTTTACCAACCTCAATACTTGCAACATTATTTATTGGAACGCTGGACCCATTTGGCAAAAGGATTGCCGTATTTTTAATGTCTGCGATAGATGTTTTATAAGCATCTGGATAAATTAGTCTAATATCCACAATTTGCTCCCTATCTAACATTGTACTAACAACTGTACCTTCTATTTGGGTTTGAAGCTGAAGTTGGAAATCTGCTGGAGTCATGCCATACTGAGCTAAAATCGGAACATTTGGAATGATAGACAACGTAGGACCCGCTACCACAATTCCATCAAAAACATCTGCAGTTCCATTAACTTTTTCGATTTCTGCAGCAACTTGCTGTGAAATAGCTTCAATTTTTTTTACGTCACTTCCAAAGACTTTCACTTCAATAGGTTGTACAGAACTCATAAGATCACCCAACATATCTCCAATTACTTGCCCAAAATCTACAGTTAGTTGGGGCACAGCAGCTTCAACTCTTTTACGTATTTCGTCTGAAACTTCATCTGTGCTAGCATTTCTTTTATCCTTCAGTTTAATTAGATAATCTCCGCGATTAGGTTCAGTAATAAAAAATCCCATTTGAGTACCAAGTCTGGCTGAATATGCTTCTACTTCTGGTTGTGTGTTCAAGATCCCATTTAATATTTGCAGCATTCTATCGGTTTCTTCCAAAGTGGTTCCTGCAGGGCTATTATAATCTAAAACAATACTTCCTTCATCCATTTCTGGTAAAAATCCTGAGGGCAAATTTGAAGGAATGATCGCTAAGATCACAACACAAATAATTAGAAAAGTGATTCCAATTATAGGCTTGCTTAAAACACTGTGTATCCACTTAGTTTTTGCTTCGTGTTTCCTTGCTTTCGACTTTTTTCCCGCAAATAAAATTGAAAACACAGGTACTATTAGCCATGTGACTACAAATGAAGAAGCTAAGGCGATAATCATACTAAACGCCATCACCTGGAAATAGGCTCCAGCAACTCCCGTCATTAAAACAAAAGGAATAAAAATTACCAATGTACTTAAGGAAGATCCTAACATGGCTGGAAAAAGATGTTGAATAGCTTCATGTGCCACCCAGGAAATTGGTTGCTCTGGATTTTCTTCTCTCAGTTTATGAATTTGTTCTATAATAATAACCACATCATCTATCATGAGCCCTATTGCAGCAGCAACTGCACCCAGTGTCATTATATTAAACGTATAGTTTACCGCATCTAAAATAATCAAGGTAAGAGCAAGTGAAACTGGAATAGTGAACAAAACCACCAAACTAGCCGAAAATGACCTTAGAAAAATGATCACTACTAATAATGCTAAAACCAATCCAATAAGTAGAACATCCTGAATACTTTTAATACTCGTATTTACAAAATCTGCTTGTTTATAATATGGTTTTAGAACAACACCTTGGGGCAATAATTTGGATAGTTCAGCAACTTTTTTTTCAATATTTGTATTTACATCTATTAGGTTTGCATTAGGTTGTTTTATAATAGCAATAATGGGTACATTTTTACCATTCGCCAGAATTTTCACATATTCCTTGACCTCACTTATTTTAATATCTGCAACATCTTTTAATCGTATTAATCTATTGGGACTATTAATAATGACCAAAGATTGAAGGTCTTCCAGATCGTCAACAGCATTATCGGTTAAGGTTAGGTACATGCGGTTATAATCTGTTATATAACCATTAGACTGTAAAACATTGGAATTCACTATGGCATCCTGAATAGTTGTAATGGAGATACCCAGAGATTTAATAATGTCTGGTTTTAAAACAATTTGATATTCCTTATCCTTTCCTCCTATTACAGCAATATCAGAAACTCCAGGTGTTGCCGCCAAATAGGGTTTAATTTGATATTTCGCTATTTTCTTAAGATCTACTTGAGAAAGGTTTTCACCTTCCAAAGAATATCCCATTATAGGTAAAATAGAAGGATTCATTTTTTCAACTGAAAACACAGTGTTTGGCAGAATGCTCCCTTGAGATTGATTTATAAAAGATTCTATTTGGGCTTTCGCGGTATTTATATCGGTATTCCAATCTAAAAAAACAGAAATCTCACAGCTTCCTCTGCTGGTAGTACTTCTTATATATTGCAAACCTTCTGTCCGACGAATTATGTTTTCCAGCGGAATAGTCACTGTAGTCAGCATTTTATCTACAGGTTGTTGTCCTGCATCTGCAATTACCTTAATCTTTGGAAAAGTGATGTCTGGAAAAAGTCCGGTTTTTAAATTTGAATAAGAAAAAATTCCACCTGCTATCAATAAGATTGCGATTGCTAAAAGTGGAAATTTATATTTAGAATGAAGATCTTTCATTAGTTGGATTTACTAACAATTGTGGAATCTTGCATTTGATAAGCGCCAGCTGTGATAATAATGTCATGCGTCTTTAAAGATCCAGGTGCTATTTGTACTAAAGAATCATTTCTTAACATAGGGAGAACTAATTGTTTTATGGCCAAAGAGTCTTGAACAACCTTCATTACCCAGTATTCTGTTAGTAACTCATTTGTTTGTAACGCTGTTTTTGGAACGCTTAAAGCCTCTATAGCTTCTCTATAAATTGTTCTCACCTGTACATTCAAATTTTCTGGCAGGTCTGAAGTTGGTAATTCAATTAAGAATATTTGAGATTGAGCTACAGGATCTATAGTTGGTAAACTGCCCGTGATCTTGGCCAATATTGTTTCTCCATTCTGAAGAAAGATCTCGCAAAGTGTTCCTTTGCTCACATAATCTTCATATTCATAAGGTACATTAACTTGAATAACAAGGGATTTTGGTTGCACCACCGATGCTAAAATATCTCCTTCTGCAATATAATCGTTGGAGGTGATATTCAATTCAGCAATAATTCCACTAACATTACTTCTTATAATTATTGGACTTATAAATTTAGATAACGAACTATCAATTTTTACCGCATCCTTCAGCGCATCCTGTTCTTTAGTTCTTACACTTGCGAATAGTTGTCCATTATTAATTCTGTCTCCAATTGTAAAATTCATTCGGGAGATATATCCGGTAACATTGGAGCGTATATTCTCTTTTTTTTGATACTTGGTAACTCCATTAAAATTAAGATATTCCTTTATATCCGATTGTTGTACCAAGGTAGTTTCCACTTTTATAGCTGCCTTATTTTCTAAGGCAGTTTCAACTTTATTAATACATCCCCAAAATATCAGAATAAATAAAGGGATGCAAATACCTTTTAATAATTTACCAGTCATATTTTACCAGTTTATATAATTATACTGACTTTTTAAGAGCCATTTATTGGTTTGCATTTGCAATTTAGCATAGACATTTTGCTTATAGTTTTGTATAACATTAAGATAATCTACAATAGATATTTGCCCTTGTACTAATTTCCCTTTGTAGATCTCCAGGATGTTTAGTTGCTTATTTAACTGAATTTCAAGCAGTGTTCTGTTATTTTCCAAGGCTTCCAGTTGCTGTTCTATATTCTTTAAGTTATTAGAAAATTGAACTTCCGAATTCTGCTTATAAAAATTCAAATTATCCTGTCTTAATCGAGATTGCATAGCATTTAGTTTCCGCTGGTTACCATCATAAATAGGAATAGTTAAACGCAAACCGGCACTAGTTCCAATTTTATGCTCGATATTATTAAATTCTACTGCGTTGACACCCGCATTGGTATACACACTTACTTGCGGTTTGTAATGATTTTCGAAAATTGCACGATCTGCTGCCAGTTGCAAACTATCATTTTGAAAACGCTGTTCGTAGAATTTTTTTAGGGGAGATTTTATCTGTTCTAAATTTGGAAATATAAGTTGATCTATATCTTCTGCGGGGATCCCACTTAAAGTGTATAATTGATTTATCGCAGTATTAAAATCGCTTTTTAATTGCTGTAATTCCAGTTTTTTTCCTTCAATATCTAGCTGAAGTAACAAATAATCACTTTCCATCAAGATTCCTTTTTTTACAAGCAATTCCACCACTTTCAACCTTGTATCCAAGTCTCCTAATAGCTCCCGATTAAAATTTTCTTGAAGCTGAAGTTGATATGCAATTATATAAGCATCTGAAATGTTTTTTATAAGGTTATGTGAAAATTCTTCCGAAGAAAGCGAAAGAGCACTATTACTTATTTTATTCTGAAAAAGAAGATTTTTTAAAACTGATTGATTAAAAAGGTTTTTGGTGATGTTGATCTGTGAAGAATACAGTCCACCATTGGTAATTCCAATATCGTAGCCATAAGCATTGGAAGAAGGATTCGTAGTTATAGCTATTGCGCGTCCATTATTATTAAAATAAGGAGCAATTAGAATCTCTGAAGTGGAATTTACTTGAAAGGAATTATTTTGGGCAATAATGAGTTTGTTTTGGAGATCTCCAACAGCTTCAAGATTTCTATTCTCCAGTAAACTTGGGGAAGTTTTTTTAGCCTGTTCTATAAAGAAATCCAAATTATGAGTTTCTTGGGCACTAACAAAAGCGTGGATAATTAAGACAAACCATATTGTTAATAGCTTTTTCAATATTATATATCTTAGTAGATTAAATACGTGTAGAAGATTACTTAAAAAATGCAGCATTACTCAACTACAGTCCATCAAGAGAAGAATTTTAAGAACTTTCTTAAAACTCCTCTCCTACTTCTGGGCAAAATCTAACATCTAATCTATAATCAACTTGGTGAAATTAAGCTTGAAATCTAAAGATAGTATTAAGGAAGGGTGGAAAGAATGTTTGAGAAAGAATCAAATAATAAGACGGACCTCTCCAAGTTCTTGAACCGGAAATTCAAATTTCTCACTAGGAGCACCAATAAACATAAAATTAGTTGGTATCTTCCATCGTATAGAAAGTTCTTTGATCTTTTCTGGACAAAATCTTCCAGGCTCTTCAATAAATTCTATATTTATGTCTGGATAGGCTCTATCTAAAACTTCAATATCTGTTTTAAGTCCCGCGGGAACTTTCATATCATCCTCCAGAACTGAGACTATTTTTAATCTTCTAGTGGATTCATTTTTAGTAATATACAGCATTACTTTATTCAAGTTTTCTACATTATCATGATTAGTAAAAAACACAAATTGCTGCCCGCTTATTTCCGCTAATTTTCTCTTTGCTTTTTTATTAAGCTTATTAAAAAATTTGTTGTTTGCAGGAAAAACATACCTACTAAAAATTAAGAATCCTCTTAAAATATAACTATAATACAACATGAAAAATATCACAAATAAAGTAGGTACCAGATACTCTATAAAGATTAATAGGTAAGGAGGATTTAAAACGATATTACCTATTATAGCAGCGATAACAGCAACTATAGCAACAATTAATGCTAACCAACTAGCTCGCTCTGGCCGTGGAAGTCTCTTTCTTTTTACTTTCAAAAGGAAATTCCCAATCCCAAAAAGCGCCATTACAGATAAAAAAGCAATAGTATACACGCCTGCTAATTTTGCCAATTCTCCACCCGTTACCAATAAAATAGAAATACATAATATAAAGAATAGAATATATATTAGATATGAGCTTTTGTTCTTATTCTTTTTCAATAGAACGCTTGGAAGGATTCTATCTAATGCCATCCGTTCCATTAATCCTCCAACCCCTACAAAAGAAGTTAATACAGCACCACTTAAAACCAATGCTGCATCTATACCTACCAATAAGGAAAGCCAATTGCCTCCAGATATTTTACCGAGGAAAGAAAGTAAGGCTTCCTGATTATTATTTACAACTTCCATTGGGATCAAAGCCAAGGCTAAAAAAGCAATTAGCGGATTAAAAATGCTTACAACAATCCACATATTTCTTAATGTTTTTGGAAACACACCACTTTTTTGTTCCTCTACAAAATTGGCAGAACTTTCGAATCCACTTATTCCCAGCATCGCAGCAGAAAATCCGAAAAACAGCGCTTGGACAATGCCTCCCTGTACTGGCATGTGGAAATTTGCAATTAGAGTTTCAAAGCCATTATTAAAAAAATAATAAAGACAGAACCCACATAACAAAGTGAGAGATAATAAATGAAATATAAATATCACGATAGCTACTTTAGAAGATTCTCCTATTCCAATGATAACCAGTCCCATAAAAAGCAATAATAGCCCGATAGTTACTGGTAAAATCGGGATCTGGTTCCAAATGCTATAAGCATATTTAACAGCTTCACTAGCAGAAATTACTGCAGTAGCCATATAAGATAGCACTGTAAGTGCAGCAGCAAGGGAGGCTGTAGATTTCTTTGTAGTATTTAACAATGCATTATAAGCACCACCATTTAAAGGCAAGGCACCTACTACTTCTCCATAAATTTTTCTGAAAAGAAATAAAACTCCAGCCACCATTAATAAAGAAACCCATGCATATTGACCTGCATAAAATATCGCGAGAGCAGAAACATATAGACAAGAAGAACTAATGTCATTTCCACAAATTGCAGTAGCTTCTAACTCGTTTAATTTTTTACGCATAATAAAATTCCTTATTCAAAATTAAATTTTAAACCTAAAGAAAATATAAAGTTCAGATTTAAAAATCCACTTAATCTCCTTGTATGAAGTTAATTTTTAATTTCTTCACTACCACCTCACTTTAGATTCAGTTTAGATTTATTGCATACATTTGTTAACAATTCTAGATAAATCATCCAATCTATATTTAATGCCTGAAGCACTTACTGTAATTGTACCCCTTTACAACGAGGAGGATAACCTGAAACGTGTAGAAAAAGAACTTTCTGATTATATAAAAATAGCCCACGTTCCTACACAGGTTTTATTTGTAAATGATGGTTCTAGCGATAAGAGTCAACAGATAATTGAGGATATTTGCCATTCCAATCCAGATTTTAAATTTATTAGTTTCGAAAAAAATTGCGGTTTGAGCGCTGCCATTAAAGCGGGATTTGATCATGTTGACACTTCTCTAACTGGTTATATAGATTCTGATCTTCAAACAGACCCTATGGATTTTAATCTTTTGCTAGACAATCTTGAAGGTTACGATTTGGTCACTGGATACCGTAATAACAGGAAAGATTCATTTGTTAAAAATATGTCTTCTACTGTAGCAAATGGCATTCGTAGAACTTTTACTGATGATGGCATGGATGATACCGGTTGTCCTTTAAAAATAATTAAAACAGATTATGCCAAACGCATTCCCATGTTTAGAGGTTTACACCGATTTTTACCTGCTATGATTCTATTGCAGCATGGAAAGATAAAACAAGTACCAATAAAGCATTTCCCAAGAATGGCTGGAACGGCAAACTTTGGAGTATGGAATAGATTACTGGGTCCTTTAATGGATTGCTTTGCTTATGTATGGATGAAAAATAAATATATTAATTATAAGATTGCAAAAAAAGGATGAGTTCTTGGCTGATTTATAGTGTCGGATTCTTAGCGCAATTGCTCTTTTCCGGGCGATCTGTATTTCAATGGATACTTTCAGAAAAAAACAAAAAAGTATTAACTCCATCCTTCTTTTGGAAAATGAGTCTGGTAGCTTCGTTTCTAATGTTCCTTTATGGCTACTTAAGAAGTGATTTCGCTATCATGTTAGGGCAAACACTTACCTATTTCATTTATATTCGTAATCTGCAACTGCAAGGAGAATGGACTAAAATTCATAAGTATCTTAGAATTCTCCTTTGGATCTTCCCTGCATTAATTGTGATTCTTGGATATAATAACAATATTTACGACGCCGATAGATTGTTTAAAAACGATGCAATTCCGTTTTGGTTATTAATGTTAGGAATTATATCTCAGGTGGTATTTACCTTAAGATTCATTTATCAATGGATCTATTCAGAAAAACACAAAGAATCTCTTTTACCATTAGGATTTTGGCTACTTAGTTTAGCTGGCTCCTCCTTAATTATAATCTATTCTGTATATAGAGAAGATCCTGTACTATTCGCTGGGCATGCATTCGGAGTGATAATGTATGCACGTAATATGGTGATCTTACGAAGGCAGATAAGATCTGAAAATTGGGAGAAAAACACCTTTTGAGCATAGTTCAAAATAAATAGAAGAATACTACGATATAAATATTGAAGGATTCAGGAGCATAAAATTTCTTTAGATTCCAGATATCCTAATCTTTTGGGACCAAGAATTGGACCATAATTAAAGGATTAAATCTATAAATACCACTATGCAACTAAAATTATTAAAATTACTTTTTTTATTATTCTTGGTATTTAATATTGGACTTGGAAGCTTTGGACTAGCCGAAACGAGTGAGGCCAGATATGCCGAGATAAGTAAAGAAATGGTAGTAAGTGGAGATTACCTGCATCCTACATTAATGGGAATTAAGCATTACCACAAACCACCACTTACCTATTACATTACATCTTTAGGATATCAGATATTTGGGATAAATGAATTTGGAGCACGGTTTTTTCTGGGAATTACTCTCCTATTACAAATATATCTGGTATACAGGATTTCACTTTTAATTTACAAAGATGATAAGATCGCCTACGCAAGTGCTCTTATTTACTCTTCCTTTCCAATCGTGTTAATAGCTGCCAGAAATCTTACTACCGATGCTTTTCTTGCAACATTTATATTATGGAGTATTTATCTTTGGTTGCAATTTAAACACATAAAAAAAACAAGCTATTTATATGGCTTTTTTATAGTTCTAGGATTGGCCTTTCTCACCAAAGGTCCAGTGGGATTAGTCCCTTCTATTTTTTTTATTATCTGTTGGAACTTTTTTAGAAAAGAAAAAATAAAATTTTCTGTGCATTTATTTACAGGAATTATTCTAATGCTTGCAATTTCATGTTCTTGGTTTTTAGCCATAATACTGGATGATCCTAATGTGTGGCATTATTTTATACAGGAACAAATAATTAATAGAGCAACAAATGCCGAACAATTCCATAGAACCCAGCCAATTTGGTATTACTTAGTATTGATCCCAGCCCTTGGATTGCCTTGGATTTTTTTTATTATTGCTTATTTCCAGAAAAAATCTAAACAGATCTGGCAAGAATTAGTAATTAATAAAATTCTTATAGTGACTGCGATTAGTTTGCTAATTCTATTCTCACTATTTTCCTCAAAATTGATCCTCTATATTCTCCCAATTTTCTCCTTTATCGCAATTTTAGGAGGACATATAATCTATAAATTTTCAGAAAAGCAGTTGAAATGGTTTAGCAGGATATATTATGTTTCTTTCGCTATTTTAATTTTTGGACTAATTGCTTCTCAATTTCTAACCGACATCGAAATACCTCTTTATTCTGCCATACTACTTATTGGTATGAGTATAGGAGGGATGTTCTTCTTTATTAAATTAAATAGATCTGATGCAATTTCAAAATTGTTGAACTTAGGATTTTATTTTGTTCTTGTCTTACTTTTGGTTCATACCGTAATGGCTTCAAATAATGCTAAAATTATTAATTCCTTTCAAGATGTCTCCAAATTTATTCAGAAAGAAAAGGGTGAAGAATTAAAAAGTGTGATCATTTTTGATGACCTGATCCCATCTGCGAACTTTTATTTAGATGCAGATATAATTACGGTAAGAGCTAATAATTACAATACATTTAGAGAAACTCAATTTGAAGAATATACTGTGTTTAAAAAGAATTATATAAATATTAATGTTCCAACAGAATTAGAAAAATTCAAAAACGAATTTAAAGAAAAGGAACTGGTATATATTGAAAAGAAAAAGTCTCCACTAAATGACTCTTTGAGCTATTTATTGGAGACTTTCACCCATAAGATCGAAAAGGACAAATGGGTTATTTATTATTAATGCTGAAAGCTATTCTGCGTTTCTCTCTACATACTTAATTATCTGAAGTGCGATGTTTTTACCAGTTGCACGTTCTATTCCTTCTAATCCAGGTGAAGAATTCACCTCTAATATTAATGGTCCTCGGGCAGATTGTAACATATCTACTCCCGCTACTCCAAGTCCCATGACACGGGCAGCTTTAAGCGCTGCATTTTCTTCTTCATCTGTAAGTTCAATAATCTCCGCAGATCCTCCTCTATGCAAATTAGATCTAAATTCTCCTTCTTTTCCTTGTCTTTTCATAGCTCCTACTACAACTCCATCTACAACAAATGCACGTAGATCTGCACCTTTTGCTTCTTTTATAAACTCCTGAACAATCACTCTCGCTTGCAAACCATTAAAAGCCTCTAAAATAGATTCAGCTGAATTTCTGTTATCTGCTAAAACAACTCCTAAACCTTGAGTTCCTTCTAATAATTTAATCACCAAAGGAGCTCCACCAACCTTATCTATCACACTACTCACATCTTTAGAATAGTTGCTGAAAACGGTTTTAGGAAGTCCTAAACTAGCTCGGGAAAGTATTTGTAAGCTTCTTAATTTATCCCTGGATCTAACTAGAGCCTGAGATTCTGTAGCTGTAAAAACTTTCATCATCTCAAATTGTCTTACCACTGCTGTCCCGAAAAAAGTAACTGAAGCACCAATTCTAGGAATTACACCATCTATATCTGTAAGTTCTTTCCCTTTATAAATTACACTAGGCTTTTTCTTTTCTATTACAAGATCACACTTTGTATGATTCACAACGATCATTTCATGTCCCTTCTTTTCCCCAACTTCAACAAGTCTTTTTGTAGAATATAAATTTGGATTTGCAGACAGTATTACTAATTTCATGTATTAAAATTTAATTGGTTTGGATCATTGGGAAGGTGAATTACAATATATATAATACTTCCTGCTGAAAGGTTTTTTAATTAGGCTATAAGTTACACTGCAAATAAAACAAAACTGAAACTATTAAAGTTAAATTTTCAATAAAAAAAAGCTGCCTTTGAAAGGCAGCTTTTTTTTTATTGAGGAATACTTCTATTTAATTTCTTTTAGCATACACCTCTGTATAGTTACCACTAAATATTATCGAGAATTTTTTATTAAGATCTTGAAAGTTGATATTCAAAGTTTGATTTGTACTGCTTCCATTTGGAGTTAGCTTAAATTGATTGTCACCTAAATTCTCCCAAGTCCCGTTAACAATAACTGCTACAGAACAATTTGTAGATCCTTCACCAGCAAAAGTCGTCTTAGTATAAGTTTTGGCATTTGTAAATACATAGGTAATTTGGTTACTACAATCTATATTTTCGGTAACGCTTCCATTTTGAACAAAATAGTCTAAATCCCAAGTTCCATATAGACTAGTAGTTTCAACTGGTGGGGCAGAATCATCGTCACCAGAACAAGAGGTAAAAAGTAAAACAGGTAATGCGAGGAGTAATAAAAGTGTTTTTTTCATAATAACTTATAGCTTTGATGTTGAGTTTAGATCTTTGAAAAATAATATGGCTAATTTATTTTAATCAAATGAATTAGCAAGACTTTATTTTTTTATTTGATCTCCATTTTACTGGCAATAATGTTATATTCAAAAGTCATTCCTAATTCATGCTAAAAGCTTCCCTTCTTTTTTTATACTTTTGACATTAAGTAAAACCGCTTCATGTCCCATCAGCATTTCAAAATTTATAAACCCTATGGCTATCTCAGCCAATTTCTTCACAATCATAAAACTCGAAGGAATAAGAAATTGCTGGGAGAACTTGGTGAATTCCCCGAAGGAATCATGGCAATTGGAAGATTAGATGAAGACTCTGAAGGCCTTCTATTTCTCACTACAGATGGAAAAATGAGTGAGACAGTTAGAAGTTCGGCTGTTGAAAAAGAATATTATGTACAGTTGGATGGTCTAATCACTAAAAAAGCTTTAGAGCAGTTAAAGTCTGGCGTGCAAATTGGAATTAATGGCGAGAAATACCTCACAGATCCATGTAAGGCTCAAATTTTAGATCCCGCTCCTGTGTTTCCAGAACGATCTAAAAAGATTAGAGATGACAGGCATGGACCAACAAGCTGGGCATCTATAACTTTAACGGAAGGGAAATTTAGACAAGTAAAAAAAATGACCGCCGCTGTAGGTTTCCCAACATTAAGGTTGGTGCGATTTAGAATTGCAAATGAATATTTAAATGATATGGATGTTGGCAAAATAGTTCAGGTAGAAAAATTTAAACTATAATACCGAGTTGCTTTCTATTTTAGAAGATCTAACTTCTGAAAACACCTTCCCAAAAAACATAAAAGTATCTTTTGCCTTATTTGAAGCTTGTAATTTCTCCTCTTCAGAAAAATCTTCGGAATTAATTTTTTTCAGAAAAGTTTTCCAACCAGAAATATTATTACGATCTCCATTAAAGAAACGATGTTCTTTTATGTCTTCTAAATTCTTACAATTTTTCAATTCCTTAGCGATCATCAATCCGCCGAGTACAGATCCTTCTACTACATACGCTGCTCCTAGAGCCTCTACTTTGTTAGAACAAGAAATGCCATTTTTAAATCGTTCCACTACATTTAGATTTACATCTAATGCATTAAGATCTTTTTCTAATTGATCACTTTTAATGCTCCCAAAATCTTTTAAATAAGGTATTACGGCATTTTCTACAAGCTTATAAGAAATATAGTTTTGAAGCAATAATGTTTTATACTCTGCAAGACTAATACTGTGATCCATAATAAGGCCCGCCAGGTTATCTTTTTCTATTTCCTGATGCAAAGATTTAGTGTGCTCTCTTAAACTATTTATCATCCTTTTCTAATTCTATTCCGTCAATGTTTTTTTTAATCTCCTTTAAATTCGCTCGCTGTTCTTCATTTTCAGCCTTAATACTATCTAAGAACTGGTAAATTTGATTTACAGCAATTTTGTTTTTTCGAACTCTATCCCTAATAACCTGCTGTTGGGAGATATTAAAAACCACTCTTTTTAATAAAGGTTTTAGTTTTTCTTGAAGATTACGCATGTCTTTCTTCAGTATAAAACCACTTGCTCCAGCGAGAATGGTATTGGCAGCCATCTCCTCATCTTCAATTGTTCCAGTAATAAAAATAAAAGGCAAATTAATATCAAATTCCTTAGTAGCTTTTAGCACATCCAATCCCGTACAAGTGGGCATGTTATAATCTGAAATAATTAAATCTGGAACAAAGATCTGTAATTCTTGGTTGAAAAGTGGCAAATTATCTACCACTCTAATTTCCAGTGTTTCTACCAACTGCTCCAGGTGAAATGTAATTAACTCAGCATCCGTTTTATGATCTTCAGCTAATAATATTCTTAAAGGGATTGTGATCATAATTAAAATAATAATGCAAATTAATTCTAATAGTTTAATTTACCGGATTAGGGATACTAAAAAAGAAAGTAGATCCTTTATTTAAATTAGATTCTAGCCATAATTCTCCTTGGTGTATATCAACAACTTTTTTAGCAATTGCAAGTCCAATTCCAGAACCCTCATATTCATCTCCCGCCAATCTGGAAAAAACATCGAAAATTTTATGATTTAAATTTGGATCTATTCCTATTCCATTGTCCTTCACAAAATAAACATTTTCTTTCTCCTTTTTAATATATCCAATTTCTACTAAA
Organism: Gillisia sp. CAL575; assembly: GCF_000403785.1. Lineage (GTDB taxonomy): Bacteria > Bacteroidota > Bacteroidia > Flavobacteriales > Flavobacteriaceae > Gillisia. The sequence continues at coordinate 130,713 of NZ_APHJ01000023.1, read as the reverse complement.
GGTTTTAATGACTTAGATGAATATTTAAACGCATTTCCAATTAAATTATTTAATAATTGGGAGATCAACCTCCTATCTGCCTCTATTTTAGGGAATTCTGAGGCTAGTATAATTGAAGTGTTAGGAAAATGTTTTGCCATGTTCTGTTTGAGAAGGATATCCTCAATCATTTTGTCGATAGATAATATTTCCCTATTCAAGTTAGTTTTACCAACACTAGAGTAGGATAAAATATCTTCTATTAACCTATCCATATCTTCTGCAGAACTAACAATTGTGTTAATCGCTTTTTTACTATAATCATCCAAACCCTCAAGGTGGTGATCCCGGAGAATTCTGGCGTAGCCCTCTATACCTCTTAAAGGAGCACGAAGATCATGTGAGATACTATAATTAAAGGTTTGTAATTCTTGGTTAGCAACAATCAATTGATCATTAAGATCTAGAATTTCGTCTCGTTGCTTTTTTACAATAATATAAGTTATACTTTCTTGTAGTGCAGCTACAGCTTGGAGATCGTAATTTTCCCATTGTTTAGAAATACCTGCATTTTGCTGAGTCCATTTTTCAAAAGATTTTCTAGGACTTAAATATTCTACCCCTTCCTTAATAAAACCAATCTTCTCTGGATTACCTCCCCAAGTAACAGTTTCAGAAATTTCTGGTCTGAACCATAGCAGAAAGGAATTCTTTGCATCCTTCAAACGCAAACTTAAAATTCCAGAAGCGAATTTTGTGTAAGTTTTCGCTTTTACATAATGTGCTTTAAGGTTTTTGGTATAAAAAACTTCCTCATCTTTTTTGAAAATGAAATTTCGGAGAAGGTCCATTATATCCTCTTTTTGAGGTGTAATTCCAACTAGTTTTAATTTCCCTTCTTGATAAAAAGCACCTCCAGAGCACTCTATAATATCGGTGAATTTTAGGCTGAAGTTTAAAAGTGAATCTTTGATATTGGAAATCGATTCCATTTGAAGCACTAACTTTTTTCGAACCTCTTCGGAAGCTTCCATATGATGTAAAAATGTCTTCGTGGTCTTTACCGAGAGACTATTACTAAACACCTGAGTAATAAATTTACAGGTTTGTCTTTGATGATAATTTATGAATTTTGGCGAATAATGATGACAAGCTAATAAACCCCATAACTCACCATCTAAAATTATAGCAGCGGTAAGACTTGCTCCTACCCCCATATTTTGAAGGTATTCTATATGAATTGGAGATACGCTCCGTAATTCAGATCTAGAAATATCTAAAGGTTTATTAGAGATTGGAGAGATTTCGGGGATTAATTTTGACGTTATAAAATTTACATCAGCAATTATTCGCACTCCTTGTTTTAAAAATATCTCTCGAGCTTGTTTTGGAATATCCCGTGCAGGATAATGCAGGCCTAACCAGCTTTCTAAATGAATTTCTTTAATCTCCGCTATCACTTCCCCATTCCATTCATCATCAAACTTATACATCATCACTCTATCATACTCAAATAAATTTTTTATTTGAGAAACTGCCAGCTTGCACATTTCTGGTATTGTTTTAGTATTTTCAATTTCCGATAAAATTGATGGAAGCAAATTTTGATTTATTGATGAGGGCAGATCTATTCCCGCGAATTCAAAATCTAAAATCAAATTAGCTTGGGAAAAGTGCGGGATAATAAGGAACTTGCTGTTATTAATAACTTCTTCATCTGGCAGTAAATTTTTACCTTGATCCAGTTTTTCCGTTATCTGGGAAATTTTTTCAGAAGAAATTAATATAGCTAAGTTTTGTCCTAATAAATGATTTACAGACAAACCAAATAATTGTTCTGCGTTCTCCGTACACTGAGTGATTTCTAAACTAATTGGATTGCATACCAAAATAACTCCATGTGCCTGAGATCGCCCTATAATATGTATAGGTTCCTTTTCACAATTGGTGATAGTAGTTTTTTGAGTATTCATATTTTCTGGTGCAGTTATAATTAAGCTTTTTTCAGCTTTACATAAAAGGTACTACCAACTCCTAATTGAGAATCTACCCATACATTTCCTTCATGTAATTGAACGATTTTCTCTACGTGAGCTAGACCTACACCAGTACCTTCATATTTATCTTGAGTACGAACTCTATTAAAAATTGTAAAAATATTCTTTTGATCTTCTTCAGAAATTCCTATTCCGTTGTCCATAAAAGAAAAGATCCAATAATCTCCTTCTGGATATGCTGAAACTCTAATTTCTGGGATTCTATCCTTTGCTATATATTTAAGCGCATTGCTTAAAAGATTTTGAAATAATAATCTCAACTCGATCTCATAAGCCATTAATTTCGGGAGGTTTCCTATATAAACTTTTCCCTTGGTCTCTCTCAATCTTTTACCAAGATCATATTTTACAACTTCCATAAGTTCCTTAGAATCTACCATTATCTTTTTGGAATCTCTACCTATTCTGGAATGTTCTAACAAGCCTTTAATCTGATTAGCTAATCTATCTGAGGCCTCATCTATATAAGAAATATACTCTTTTGCTTTATCATCTAATTTCTCTGCATATATCTTTCCTAGAATATCACTCCCAAATTTAATAGTAGCAAGAGGCTCTTGTAAATCATGAGAGCATATAGATACAAACTGTTCCAGATCTTTATTAACTCTTTCCAAATCTGATTTCTGCTCTTTTAAATCTTCCTGTGCTTGTTTTAATGCAGAAATATCTACACAAGTAAATCTATAAGCTACAACAGTATTCTTATCATCAACCTCTAAAGTAGAATTTAAAATCATGGGTAATTTTACGCCATCCTTTGTAATCATTTCTTGCTCTACGTTTACAAGTTCTCCACGTTCTTTAAATAATCTATTTAATTTAAGCACTTGAACTTGTGCATCATCCTCATAAAGATCAAAAATTGGTTTTCCTATAATTTCCTCTTTGGAGCTATAGCCTAATTTTTCTAAGGTCTGTTTATTGCATTGATTTATATTTAGTGTAAAAGGATCTACACTTATATGCATAATAGGATCATCTTCATAAAAAGACTTGAATCTTTTCTCACTTAATTCTACCCTTCTTTTTGCCTTTTCTAAAGACTCAACATCCACAAACGTAATTACGATACCCGTGCTTTTATCATTTGAATCTTTAAAGACAGAAATTCTCCTTAAATAACTTTTATTATCCAGCGATCTAATGTTACTAACAATCGTTTTACCAGTAGCTAAAACCTCTTTACATTTTTGAAGAAGTGATTTAGTTCTATTAACTCCAAAATTAGAATTGAAATTATTTATTGGACGCCCAATATCTGAATTTATTAAACTAAAATGTTTTTTAATAGCAGGGGTGAATTTTCTAATTCGCAATTCATTATCTAAAAATATGGTACCAATATCTGTGCTTTCTAATAGATTATTAATGTCTGCATTTAAAGAAGCGAGATCATCAATCTTCTGAATATTTTCAGCATTAACTGTATTTATTTCTTCATTTACACTTTGCAATTCTTCATTGGTGCTCTGCAATTCTTCATTAGAAGCTAATAATTCTTCATTTGCAGCTTGCAACTCCTCATTACTAGTTTCAACCTCCATAATAGAGGATTGAAGTTCTTCCTTAGTTTTTCTAAGATCCTCCTCTAGTTCCATGATGTAGTTTTGAGATCTACTGTCTACCGTAAGCCTTTCTACAGGTTCTATTTGAGAAAGTTCTAACTCTTTTTCAAGAAATGTAAGCACATAGTTCACTTCTTGATCTAAATTATGACTCTTAAAAGGTTTAACAATAAGATCCAAATTTTTGTTTTCATCTTGATGGGTATAGATCGCATCTTTATAAACGACTTTTTCGTTTCTTTGTACCGCCGCTTTAACCGTAGCTTTTACAATATGTTTAAGGTCTGCACTTAACATATCCAGTAAGTTTATAGAAAAACCAACAACTGGAAGACTGGCATATTTCCTGAATTCTCCTATTGCCTGAAGAATATTGTACTCTGAATCTATAAAAACGCTAGCACCTCCAAATTGTTCAAGAATTGCTTCATTTAACTCATTGTTTATTTTTTGAACAGCACTCGATACTTTCGGGCGAGATTTGGAAATTGATCTAGTTCTCGATTTTTCTCTAGGCCTGTTATTAGCAGAGGAATGAAGAACTTCAGCATTTAAACTTTTTCTCAATAGCGTATTTTTATATATTTTCCATTTTCTATTAATTACTTCAAAACTATCAGAATGGCTACTAATACTTTCACTTGTTCCTAAGACTAAAAAACCATTTTCCCTTAAGCTGTAATGCAACACATTTAATGCTCTCTTTTGTATACTTGGCTGAAAATAAATAAGCATATTTCTACACAGTACCAAGTCCATATTATGAAATGGAGGGTTCTTGATGATATTGTGATGTGAAAAAATTATCATATCTCTCAATTTCTCTACAGCCTGATATCCGTTGTTTTTAGTGATAAAATATTTCTGAAGCAAAGCAGGATCCATATCTGCTACAATACTTTCAGAATAAATTCCCAGTCCCCCAATATCTAAATGTTCTTGAGAAATATCTGTGGCAAATATTTTAACTTCAATTTTTTTATTCTGTCGCTCTAACTCCTCATTAATGTACATTGCTAAGCTATAGGCCTCTTCTCCTGTACTGCAAGCAACATCCCAGATCTTAAGTTTTTCTCCATTTACCTTACCTGCAATAATTTCGGGAATCACAGTTTCCTCCATAATTTCCCACACAGGAAGATCTCTAAAAAATTTAGTAACTCCAATTAAAAATTCTCTGGCTAATATTGGAATTTCAATTGGTTGTGATTTTAATAAATTATAATATTCTGAAAGTGAACTACATTGGCAAACATTTACACGCCTGGCGACTCTTCTTGCCAATGTAGAATGTTTATACTCGGTAAAGTCTACATCTGTAGCTTCGTGAATTAGATTTAATATTTTAGACAGCGTAACCTCATCATATTGAATATCGTCATCTGTAAAATGAAGCACCACGGGAGCATTAATATATTTTTGAAGCTCCTTCCCCATATTCTCTGTATTCAAAACATAGTCTACTAACCCTGTCTGAATTGCACTTTGTGGCATCCCATCAAATTTAGCCTGAGTGGGATTTTGTACCATCACCAATCCACCTTTTTCCTTGATAGTTTTAATCCCTCTGGTTCCATCACTTCCTGTACCACTTAATATAATTGCGATCGCTTGATCCTCTTTAAATTGAGCCAAGGATTGAAGAAACATATCTATAGGCAAATTCAATTTTTGTCCCTTTGGTTTGTCAACTAACTGCAACTGCCCATTTTGAATAATAAGATTACTAGATGTGGGGATAAGGTAAATGGTGCCCGGGCTTATTTCGGTATTTTCTTCAATTTCTTCAATAGATAAGTCTGTAGACTTTTCTAGCAATTCCCCCATCATACTTTTAAAGTCTGGGGAAAGGTGTTGAATAACAATGTAGCTATTATTATCCTTGGCAGGAATACCTTCAAAAAAAGATTTTAAGGCCTCTAATCCTCCAGCACTAGCTCCTACTGCTATTAGTCTAGATTCCATAGATTTTAGCTCAGAAGATTTATTGACTACAGCTTTTGTTGAACTTATCATACAAATAAAGTTACAATTCTTAAAGATAAAAAAATGTGAATAAAATTCACCGCGGTAAAATTAAAAATTAATGATTAATAATTATAAGTTTTGGATTTGATAAGCTGAAATAATAGGTCTAGATGATAATTATTTTAGCCCAAAAAGTAAATATGACCTGTTAAGCTTTAACAAGAATCTATGAGCTTTTTAAAAATGGAATAATTAAATTTAATTTTTTGAAATTAACCTTAACAACTATAATGAAAAATAATCTTTTAAAGTATCAAAAACGGACTTTGGGACTTGCAGTAATTGCAACTTTAGGCATAACTCCCGTACTTACAGTTCAAGCACAAGAGCACACTAAAACTAAAATGGAAAACAAAAAAACAAGCGGTACAGAAAACATACTCTTATCTAAATGGACCGGTCCTTATGATGGAGTTCCTGCATTTAATAAAATGGAACTTTCTCAATTGCAACCAGCCATAGAAATGGGTATGGAAATGCATTTAAAGGAAATCGAGAAAATAGCGAACAATAAAGCCCCCGCGACTTTTGAGAACACCATAGTTGCCATGGAAAGAGCGGGAAAGGAATTAGACAGGGCTTTTACCTATTATGGAATATGGAGTAGCAATGTTTCGTCTCCTGAATTTAGGGAAATACAACAAGAACTTTCCCCAAAAATTTCAGATTACTCTTCTAAGATCTCACAAAACAAAAAATTATTTGGGCGCATTAAAACGGTTTATGATAGTTCTATAAAGACTTCTCTGGATGATGATCAGCAACGAGTTGTGCAACTTATCTACGAGAATTTTGCAATGGAAGGTGCTAACTTAGATGAGAAAGCTAAAAAACGTTATGCAGAAATCAACAAAGAATTATCTCAATTATATACAAGTTTTTCTAATAATGTCTTGCATGATGAAGAAAGCTATGTTACCTACTTAGAGAAAGAGCAGTTAGGTGGTTTACCCGATTCTTTTGTAAAAGCCGCTGCAAAAGCAGCTACAGATAGAGATGAAGAAGGAAAATATGCCATTACAAACACCCGTTCTTCTATGGATCCTTTTTTAACGTATTCAGATGAAAGAGAGCTACGTGAAAAGGTTTGGGAAACCTATTATTCGAGAGGAGATAATAATGATGAGTATGATAATAATAAGCTGATCTCACAAATCTTAAAACTTCGGAATGAACGTGTTAAGTTGATGGGATATAATAATTATGCAGAGTGGCGCTTACAAAACAGAATGGCGAAGAATCCAGAAAACGCTATGAAGTTAATGAATGCTGTATGGCCAGCTGCTCTTGCAAGAGTAGAACAGGAAGTAGCAGATATGCAAGCTATTGCAGAAAAGGAGGATCTTGATATTACAATTAAACCTTGGGATTATAGATATTTTGCTGAAAAAGTTAGAAAAGATAAATACGATCTTGACTCTGATGAAGTAAAACAATATTTACAATTAGATAATCTTACACAAGCCTTATTCTTTACGGCAGGAGAATTATTTAACTTTAATTTTAGTCCGGTTGCTAAAGGAAGCGTACCGGTTTTTCATGAAGATGTGAATGTCTGGGACGTTACAGATAAAACAACTGGAGAACATATTGGACTTTGGTATTTAGATCCCTATGCGCGGCCTGGCAAACGTTCTGGCGCTTGGGCAACAACTTATAGAAGTTATACCACATTTGATGGCAAAGAAACTGTGCTGGCTTCTAATAACTCTAATTTTGTAAAGCCAGCTCCAGGAGAACCTTCACTTATCTCATGGGATGATGCTACTACCTTTTTCCATGAATTCGGACACGCTTTACACTTCTTATCTGCTAATGTGAAATATCCCACCTTAAATGGTGGAGTTCGTGATTATACAGAATTTCAATCGCAGCTATTAGAGAGATGGCTATCTACAGATAAAGTGATTAATCAGTTTTTGCTGCATCATGAAACAGGAGAACCAATTCCTGCAGCTCTTGTTCAGAAAATTAAAAATGCATCTACTTTTAATCAAGGATTTGAAACCACAGAGTTTTTAGCTTCCGCATTGATGGATATGAAATATCATACTATTGATCCTGAGAATATAAATCCGAAGAGCTTTGAGAAAAAGGCGTTAAAAGAATTAAATATGCCTGAAGAAATTGTAATGCGTCATCGATCTCCGCAATTTGGACATGTGTTTTCTGGAGAAGGTTATGCAACCGGATATTATGGCTATTTATGGGCAGATGTTTTAACTGCAGATGCTGCTGAAGCTTTTGCTGAATCTCCTGGAGGTTTTTACGATAAAGATATGGCAGCTAAATTGGTGAAATATTTATTTGCGCCAAGAAATGCAATGGATCCTGCTGAAGCATATAAATTATTTAGAGGAAGGGATGCAACAATAAATGCCTTAATGAGAGATAGAGGTTTTCCTGTACCTAATAAGGAAGACAACGAAGGAAGTGAAGATAAAGAAGTTGAAATTAAGAACTAACTAAACTAAGCTCTTTAAAATAAAAAAGCCCGAACTCTAAGAGTTCGGGCTTTCTATATATTCGAAAGTTACTGTAATTAGTTTACAGCAGTTTCAGTCATTTCCTCTACCTCTACAGTATCTACATCAGTAGAATCCATAACGTCTTCAGAAGGAGTTTCCATAACTTCAACAGGAGCTTCAACTTCTTCGATTACTTCAACTTCATTTTGTTCAGCTGATTCATCTTTACAAGAGGTAAAACTTAAAACTAATGCGATTGCAGCAAGAGTTAAAAATGATTTTTTCATTTTAAAATTTATTAATTGATTTAGTGCCCAAATGTAATCGATTTTATAACACAAAAATTAAAAAAAAGATAAATTAAAAATTATTTTTAAAAACGCTTAAATTACTGAAAATCATAATATTAAATCATCGAATGACTAGTTCGTTATTCAAATAAAGAATTTCGATGTACAAAAAAGCATCTCCAATTCCAATAAAATCAGTTTAATAAATGTGTTTCTTTATGATGAGATAAAAGTTGCTTTAAACTTTGAAGGTAATCAAACAATATCTCTGCATTGATTTTTGGGTGTTCTCTAAATGGGAGTGTTAAAGTATCTTCATCTAAAAATTTATAGATCTCTGGATATTTAGTTTCAATTTCCAAGGTAATAATATTAATCTGGTTTAATAATCGAGTAATACTTTCCATAATATTTAAAGTTTAAATTTCACATTATACTCATGTGCCAGCGTTTAAGATAAGGCAAGTTTTTAATTACGGACTGAGCTTCTTCTAAAGTGATCTCATTATGTACTTCTGCCATTTCCACTAGTTTCACTTCCAAACTATGCATGGTAAGAGAGTGATCCACAAATTCTCCATTATCAAAACAGCTTAAACAATACTCGTCATTTTTAGTATTATTTCTGTTAGTCCCCATGAACTTTCCTGAAAAAGGCAATCCACAACTCTGGCAAATTAAATGTTTCATAACATATTTCTTTAATAATCAGTAGCCCCTTAATATGATACTTTAAAATCTTACTTAATTTAGTGAAATCTTAAGTCATATTAATCGATTTTCATCCTAAATTTTCATAAAATTACTGCAATTCTCAATTTATCGGAACAATGGTAAGAAACTACTAATCAAAAACTTAAGCTAATTTGCAAGTTTACATTGGTTTAAACTCTACTGACAGTAGAATGGTTGAGGATGGTAATTAACTAAAATCTTACTAAACCAGTTGAATTGAGGATATAGAGTGAATAATATCTTTTAAATATTAAAAAAAATGGGAGTTCTAGCTCCATTTCAAAATACTTAGATTCCTTAAACTAGAAGTCAATTCACTTGTAATAATTTTATAAAAGTCCTATCTTTATAAGAGATGAATTTTTAAAACTTGCAACATGACTACCTTAACTAAACAAAGTGGTTCCGCAAATGAAAAGAATGTAGACCAGCTTTTTAATGATATTAGAGAGTGGAATGAAAAACTTCTCACAACTTCCGAAAAGATTACCTTTTTAAGTCAGTTTGTTTCGGCAGATATTTTTCAATCAGAACTCCCACATTTAGATGAACAATTATCTACTTTCTCCAATGCTCTTACCATATTAAAAACTGAAAAAATAGAGTTGCATCAGTTAATTAGTAATCACAAAAATGATATTAATGGAATGCTGGAATGCGAAGACATTTCATGTGAGTCATTTTATTATTCTGAACATAAAAAATTAGAAATTCGATTGTTGAATTTTTTTAAAGATTTTGCTGAGTATCAAACTGAACTCTTCAAATATTGTACTAATAAACTGCGCCTTTCCAATTAAGCCTGATTTTAGTTTAAGTTATTCCCTATAATATAACTGTCATTATTACCCTTTTTGTCATATTGGCGCATTATTAGGTTTATTTAAAAATTATTATTTAATTATTATTATTGTTCAAATTCATTTAAAATTAAATAGTAAACACATCTATTACCTAAGAATTAAGTAATGAGCTAAAACTGCTAATATATTTTTATATTACCACCTATTATACTGTTTATCAGCTATTAAAGCTATTTATTACAGTCTACATTGAACTAATAGCATTTTATATATTTCCACGTATTAAACCTAATAATTGATAATACCATTGTTGGCATTTTAAACTATTAGCTGCTTTCTACTCTAAATTGCATAAAAGCCTAGTCTAGTATGGTCTTTGCACCTTTACTAATAGAAAATCAACCGAATTAATTTTGGAAGTAAATTTTTAACAAAAAACAAGAAAATGAGAATATTAGTTATTGGAGGAGGAAACATGGGATTAACTTATGCAGAAGGTATGTCCAAATCCTTTCTTTTAAACAGACACAAATTAATGATCTATGACAAATCAGAAGAATTAATTGGGTCTTTAAAGCAACATTCCCACTTTAATGTTTACGATAAAATAGAAGATTGTCTTCCTCAAGCCGATGTGGTTTTTATTGCCGTAAAACCTTTTCACTCTGAAGCACTATTTAGTGAAATCAAATCATTAATTAACAAAGAACAAATCTTTGTTTCTATTATGGCGGGTGTTACTATTGAAACAATTCAGAACAGTTTAGATGTGAAAAAAGTAATCAGAGCAATGCCTAATTTACCTGCACAAGTAGGAAAAGGGGTTACTTCATATACAGAGTCTAAAGAAGTTTCCAGAGTAGAACTCCTTATGATAAGAAATTTATTAGATACTACAGGAGAATCTATTAGAGTTTCTAACGAGAACTTTATAGATGCTTCTACGGGTATCTCAGGAAGCGGACCAGCTTATGTCTTTTATTTTATGCAATCTATGTTGGAAGCAGCACAAAAAATGGGCTTTTCTACTAATGATTCAAAAATACTTGTAAGTAAAACATTTGAAGGAGCTGTAGAATTATTCAATCAGTCTGACCTTTCCCCAAATACATGGATGGAAAGAGTTGCATCCAAAGGAGGAACTACTAGAGCTGCCTTAGACTCTATGGAAGATAATAATGTAAAAGAATTAATAAAAGATGCTGCCTATGCTGCTTTTGACAGAGCTGTGGAACTAGGTAACGAGTAAAATTAATAAACACGAATTTTAAGATCAATAAAATGGAGAAGAAGAGAATTGTTGTAAAAGTTGGTTCTAATGTAATGACCAATAAAGACAACAGAATTTTAGTACCGGTATTGAAAAATCTCGTGAAACAGATTGCCACATTATATGAAGAAGATATTATGGTGGTGTTGGTATCTTCCGGCTCTGCAATTGCAGGAATGGAAGTTTTAGGAGATATTAAAATAAAAGATGAATCTAAACGTAGACAAGTATTTTCATCTGTAGGGCAACCAAGAATGATGCGTCACTATTATAGCCTATTCCACGATTATGGAATGCGCTGTGGTCAGGTTTTGGCAACAAAACGTGACTTTAGTCCCGGTGTTCACCGGGAAAATATGATTAACTGTTACGAGTCTTTACTTTCTGAAGGGATAATACCTATAGCAAATGAAGATGATGCTGTTTCAGTAACCATGTCTATGTTTTCAGACAATGATGAATTGGCGAGTTTGGTAGCAGAGTTAATAAAAGCTGATTGTCTAATAATCTTAAGTGATACTGAGGGACTTTATACAGGGCATCCTGACCATGATGATTCAGAGAAATTAAATAAAGTTAATGGAGATGAGGATGTAGAACAATATGTTCAAGTATCTGAAAAAGGTGAAGGTGAAGGTCGCGGAGGAATGGAGTCTAAAATTAAGATTGCCAAAGAAACTGCCGCTAAAAATATCCCAACCTATATAGCCAACGGTAAAAGAAGAAATGTAATATTAGATATTCTAGCCGGAAAATCTGTTGGAACCAAGTTTACGGCATAAAGAATAGTTAACAAGTTTTAAAGAGAGATAATATGAAGTTGATAAAAACAGAAATAAAGAATAATGTGCTTAAAGCGATGATCCGCATTTTGGATACAAAGCGGGCACATATCATAGAAGCAAATAAAAAAGATCTTGATGCCTTTGGAGAAAAAGAAGGCGCCATGTATGATCGACTTATTGTTAATGATAAGAAGGTGGATGGAATGATCCAGTCTATTAAAGAAGTAATGGGCCAAGAAGACCCTGTTGGAAATACCATTTCTCACCTGGTATTGGATAATGGTTTGGATATTACTAATAAAACCGCTCCTTTTGGAAATATAATGATCATCTATGAGTCTAGACCAGATGTAACTATAGAAGCGGCTGTTCTTGCATTTAAAGCCAATAATAAGATCTTTTTGAAAGGTGGAAAAGAAGCAATTAATAGTAACAAAATATTAGAAGAATGTTGGCATGAAGCCTTAACTGAAAATGGGCTGGAAACCAATTGGATCGAGCTTTTGCATTTAAACAGAGAGGAAACTCAGAAATTCTTGAAGAACCCGCCAGTACAATTAGATCTTATTGTACCTAGAGGTGGTGAACGCTTGATTGGTTTTGTAAAAGAGCATGCCACAGGTGCTGTTCTTGTTAGTGGTAGAGGAAACAACTTTTTATATGTTTCTGAAAACGCCGATTTCGAGACTGCTAAAAAAGTGATCCTAAATGCTAAGACCGATAAAATATCAGGTTGTAATGCATTAGATAAAGTATTAATAGATCAAAATCTACCAGAATACGAATCCAGATTGAAAGAACTTCAGAAATTATTGAAAGATAATAATGTAGAGATTTTAGTTGATGATAAGATTTCAGAAGTTCTGAATTCCGAAGAAAAACTACCAAATGAAGATACTTGGTACGAAGAATTTTTAGCCATGAAAATTGTGGTGGGAAATGTAGACGGAATGGATAAGGCGATAAGCAAGATTAATAAATACTCTGGCGGACATTCTGCGGTAATCATTACCAAAGATAAAAGTGAAGCTATAGAATTTATGGAGCAAGTAGATAGTGCAGCTGTTTACCATAACGCCTCTACCCGCTTTACAGATGGCGGACAAATGGGAGTTGGAGCAGAACTAGCTATTAGTACAGATAAACTTCACCATCGCGGACCTCTTGGATTAAAGCAATTGGTTACCAATAAATATTATGTATTGGGTGATGGACAAATAAGAGAATAAATTTAGAATTTTTGTCTAAATTAAAAAGAGGCGCCAATTGGCGCCTTTTTTTTTTTTGCTTAACTAATACTACTTAATATTTCATCACTTTTAAAGGAGAACTTTCGAAAGTGGCTCCTTTCACTTGGATTACATACATCCCAGTGATCATTTTAGTAAGATCTACTATAAAGTCTGAATTTCCTTTATTAAGCTTTACATTCTGTGTGCTCAATAGGTTTCCATTAAGATCAAAAACCAATACCTCAGCTTTATAGTTTACAGCACTAGTTACTCTAATAGTTGTGAAGTTATTTGTAGGATTTGGAGCCGCAGCGATAGCTTCTACCACAACATTTTCTCCAGAACAACTACCTAAGACTGCCCCTTTTCTTAAATGAGCTTCTACTGCTGGCAAGGCCACACAAATAGAATTACCATTAAAACAAAGCTGAACCTTATCTTGACCTTTTCCATTTCCACAAGCAACATCCTGAACTGTTACCATAACACTTGCTGCAACTGAACATCCATAAGCATCAGAAATCTCTAAAGTATAGCTTGTAGTTTCAAAAGGACATACCGTTATTGTTTCTGTAGTTTCACCCGTGCTCCAAGAATAAGAATAAGCACCTCTACCTCCACTAATTGCAGTTGCACTAAGTGTAATGCAAGTACTATTGTATCCAGAATAAACCAATTGATCTTCGATAAGAGATAACTCTAAGGCATCGGTTTCAGAAATAATAATATTATTGGCAGTAACTGTATTTCCTGTTCCATCTGTAACTTCAACAGAATATGTGCCGGCAGCTAAATTAACAGCAGTTTGAGTTTCCTGACCATCAATCCACAGATAACTATAAGGTGCTATTCCACCATCTAAATTTACTGTTGCTGTTCCTGTTGAAGTTCCATTACAAGTAACGTCTGTAGTCTCTACTGAAACTATTACTATATTCTTAAGAACCATTCTTACTGAAACCGGAAAGTGATCTGAAGCTGTAGTAGTAAACTCACTATCGTAATATTCGTAATGAACTCTGGCACTTCCATCTACATAGTTATCAGATAATTCTGTAGTGACCATAATATGATCTATCATATTCTCTCTAAAGGCATAAGATCTAAAGCCTTGCTCACTTAAAATTGCAGTTAAAATATTATAGTTTTGAGTATCATTCACATAGGCTTGGTACGTAGTTTCAGTAGAATTGATCCCGTCTGCCACAGTAACATCCACATCATCATTAAAATCTCCAAGTATCATTACATTCTTATCTGAATAGTACATATCTAAAGAATCCTTTAGAACACCAACATCATATTTCCTCATATCATATCTAGACTGAGAATCTGTACTACCATTTGCTCTTGCATGTAATCCTACGAAATTGATTGTATTCGTTTGTCCATTCAAGGTCACATCGGCTTCCATCATAAATGGTAATCTTCCACTTGCATAAAATCTATCTGGGCTTTCCGGGTAATCTGAAAGTAAAGAACCGTCTCCATCATAAAACGGATGTACAGATTTAAACATTGCTCTGGTAGACTTTACAGAAACCACATCGGTTCTATAAATAAAACCAACTTTCTGTCCTCCTGGAGAATCCGGATACGAAGTAGCATCAGAAAGTATATAATCGTAACCTTCCATTTCAGAAATCATTTGTCCGAATAAAACGTCATCGGAAATCTCTTCTACAGCAATAACATCGGCATCCAGATCCAATAAAACGGCTTTAACTTTATTTTTCTGAATTTCATCTGAATTTGGATTGTTGTAAACTGGAGTATTGGCTTCATCACCAAACCACTCAATATTCCAAGTAACAACATCTAACGTAAGTTCTCTCGAAATAACTGAATCTGTTCCTGTATTATCAAAAGTTCCAGCACATGGGAAATCTTCCAAGATTCTAGGAATGATATTGAAATAAACATCTGCTGCTATACCTGTTATTTGAGCACAACTAGCAGGAATCGCTTTTCCAACAAAAGCAGAAGTTTGAGGATCTATTCTGAAAACTCCAGGTCCGCTAGAATCTGAAACGTCATAGTTTCCACCACCAAAAATTAAGTCGCCAACAACATCTTCAGCAAAAGTGATATCTGTGATAGTAACCAATTCATCTGGATGCTCAGACAATTCTGCAAGTGTAATTTGTAATGGAACAATTGGATTAATGGCTTGTCCCTCAAAATCTACTCTACTAACAGGACTAATTTCAATTTGTCCATTATAAGTGATCTTAGTTCCGGTTACTGTTATAGAATCTCCAATCTTAAAGTTATCCTTTCCATAAACCTGTGCATCATAAATAGCCATTGCTCCAGTTTCATCTTGAATATAAGCAGGACCACTAAATTGATCTGTTACCGTTAAGGTACCTGTGATTGTAACAGTCTCATTATCTGCTACTATTCTGGCTTCAGCAATCGTCAATAATTCTGTTTGAGGAATTATAGCACCATTTTCTTTACCTGGCGATGGTTTTGTTGCAATATATGAAGCTGTGTTTCTTACTCCTCCTTGGCCATTTGGAAATCTCTGTAAAGATTCATCTGCCTGACTTCCGTTAGCATTTTCATCTGCTTGCAATTGTCCTTCATTTAGAAGAACTACCAATTCTTCATCTTGAGGATCGTCTGTCCCATATACTAAAGCATCTACTAAATTTTCTAAAGTAATTTCGGTTCCATTCGGAAAACTGGATACTACATCCTGATATAATGCAACTGCGTCTGCTCCATTTTGAAAGGTATTACTAGAAACGACCATATTTACGTTTTCTACATCGGCATTTCCCATAACAAAATAACCTTCTGTATTGGTAACTTGTCCTGCAAGATCATATGCACCATAACTTTTATCACCGTTCCCGTTATAGGTCACCACGATAAATCCATCTAAAGGAGTATTCCCTTTTCCACCATCATATAATTCTAAAAATTCTTTTGAATCGCTTCCCGGAGTATCCGCATCCAGTTCATTAATCACTAAATTAACTGGTTCTGTAATATTGGTATTTACTTTACCTGGAGTTGGCAATGCCTGAACGTAGGTAAGGCTATTTCTAAGTCCTCCAGTCCCGTTGATATATCGTTGAGAAGAATGAGAATCTTTATCTCCCATTCCATCTTCATTTATCTGCGGCTGACCTTCATTTAATAAGACTAATAAATCTGCATCATCAGAATCATTGGTGTCATATACAAATGAATCAATTAAATTATTTGTAGTTACAGCAGTTCCGTTTGGAAAATCTATAGAAGATCCATTATAAAGTGCAACAGCATCAGCTCCATTCTGGAGTCCGTTACTAGAAAATATAATATTTACATTTTCCACATCTGTATTTCCTAAAACCAAATATCCCTCCTCATTAGTGGTCATACCGCTTAGGTCGAAAGTATTATAACTAAGATTATTAGATCCATTAAAGAAAACCAACACTTTTCCATCTAGTGAAGAGTTCCCAACTCCTCCATCATAAAGCTCTACAAATTCCAAAACATCAGTTCCAGGAGTATCTGCATCAACTTCGTTTATTACAATCGTTGGCGGTACTACTTCTCCTCCAAAATCTTGCCCATTATTAACAGCATCATAGCTGTTTAATGCAGATTCTTGCCAGGTAAAATCCTGATACTGCTGTCCTGTACCCGCTAGCTGAAGTGAAAAACCTACTGCTGAAGTTCCAGATTCACTAACTCCAATATCTGTACTGGTTAATCCGTTAGCTACTCCAGACGTTGCGATTAGCACCCCTTCATAACTTAAAAATTGTATGATTTCATTTAGATCATTTACCAATGCAAATCCATCTGGAGATCCATTTTGTAAACCTGAGATAGGGAAGAAAATAGCACCAAAACCACCTTGAAGATCTGGAATAGTACCAAATAATGCAGTAGTTCCTGAAGTTCCACCACCGTTACCATTATATTCAACTATAGACCATCCATCAAGGAGCGTACCTGCTGGCCCGGCAATTTCTATACCTTCACCTATATCACTACTATTATTG
This sequence comes from Gillisia sp. CAL575, assembly GCF_000403785.1. Taxonomy (GTDB): domain Bacteria; phylum Bacteroidota; class Bacteroidia; order Flavobacteriales; family Flavobacteriaceae; genus Gillisia. Next base: position 113,488 of record NZ_APHJ01000023.1, on the reverse strand, counting down.
TCATAATGGATTTCATTCACAAAAACTTCTTGTGCGATTCCTGTTATACTAAAAAGCAAACAGATTATTACACATAATTTGTAGAGTAATGTTAATTTCATATTTATTAGGTTTTTAGATATCGCAAGTACGCTCATTTTCAGCTATTTCACTTTATGAATTTATTAACAACTTATTAACGAATTGTAAATAATAATACAAAACCTATAATATTGAATGAGTTGAAGACAAAATGGTGTAACATTTGATACTGCTGTAAGTCTAATTCGTGTAAACGAAAATAAACCCTAATTAATGAAGAAATTAATATATTCTATAGCACTAATAAGTGTGGCATTTGGATGTAAAACAACTCAAAATATTAATACTACTACAGAAGATAGAACTGTAGTAAATCTCGATCTTATAAATATTAAAGATGATAGAGTAAAAGTTACAGTAGATCCAGGAAAATTTATCACTTCAGAAGTAACATTTCATATCCCTAAAACAGTTCCTGGTACTTATTCTATAGATAATTACGGAAAATTTATAGAGGATTTTAAAGCTATAGATTATTTAGGTGCAGAACTGTTAGTTGTTAAAACTGATGAAAATTCCTGGAAAATTGAAAACTCAGCAAATCTAGATAAGATCACTTACTTGGTGAATGATACTTTTGACATTGATGGTGAAAAAGGAGTGTTTTCTCCTTCTGGAACTAATATCGATGTGAAAAATAACATCCTCTTAAATCTACATGGTTTTGTAGGCTATTTTGATGAATTAAAAGAAAAACCTTATCAATTAATCATCAATAGACCAAATGATCTTTTTGGTAGTACTTCCCTTAAACTTTCAGAAAGTGTTGATCTAGAGAAAACACCAAATTCTAAAAAAGACATTTACTTAGCTCAGCGGTATTTTGACGTAGTAGATAATCCCATTATGTATTCCAAGCCAGATACTACTTATGTAAATGTAGAAGGTATAAAAGTGTTATTATCTGTGTATTCTCCAAACAAGATTCATACAGCTAAAAGCATCAAGCCACAAATTGAAACTATGATCGCAGCTCAAAAGCGATTTTTAGGAAAAATAGACAATACAGCTAATTACTCCATCTTACTGTATTTGGCAGATCCTGCAAAATTAGACGCTAAAGGATTTGGAGCTTTAGAACATCATACTTCTACGGTAGTAGTACTTCCCGAGACAATGCCATTAGAAACTTTAAATGGTGCAATGACAGATGTGGTTTCCCATGAATTCTTTCATATTCTTACTCCATTAAATGTCCATGCAGAAGAGATCCATTATTTTGATTATAACAATCCTAAAATGTCTCAGCATTTATGGATGTATGAAGGAGTAACAGAATACTTCGCCAATCTATTTCAAATAAATCAAGGTTTAATAGATAACCAAGATTTTTATAAGAGAGTATCCTCTCAAATAGAGTCTTCTAAGAACTATAATGATAGCTTATCATTTACTTACATGAGCAAAAATGTTTTGGATGCTCCTTACAAAGATGAGTACTATAATGTATATCAAAAAGGTGCATTAATTGGAATGGCTTTAGATCTTAGACTTCGAGAATTGAGTAAAGGTGAAATGGGAATTTTAGATCTTATGAAAAAACTTAGTGAGAAATATGGCAAGAATAAGCCATTTAAAGATGATCAATTAATACCAACTATCGTTTCATTGACCTATCCAGAAATTCAGAATTTCTTTGACACTTATGTTACGGGGAGTACTCCTATTCCTTATGATCAATTTTTAAGTAAAGTTGGTATTGAAATGGCTACCGAAGAAACTCCAACCTCCTTTTTCTTAAATGGACAGGTGCCTTATATAGATGGAAATCCTGAGAGCATGGAATTGTTTTTCAGAAAAGGGATTACATTAAATTCTTTTTTAACCCAACTAGGAGTCAAAAATGGAGACATTATTAAAGAAGTGAATGGAACTACATATACTATCCAGAATGTATACGATTTAGTAATGGGTTCACAGTCATGGAGTGAAGGTGATGATATTAATATGTTGCTAGAAAGAAATGAGGAAGAAGTTTTATTAACGGGGAAAATCACAGCTCCTTCTACTAAGACAACTACAATAAAAGAAATGGAACTTCCTGCAACAGATGCAAAAGTGAAATTAAGAACTGCCTGGTTAAAAAACTAAAGGCATACCGCAAGAATTACTAGAGGTTGTTTAATAAAGATCTTCATTCTGAATTTTTTCGGCATGCTAGGATGATTTTTATTAGACAACCTCTTATTTTTTTCAAAGTTATGTTGATTACCTAAAACTTATTCTTAGTAGAATTTTAATATTTCTGTCACAAAGCACACTTATAATATTATTATTGAACTCCTATTTGTAAATTCGTTGCTAATAAAAATCAATTTTAGCAGTAATGGATATACCAATCCTCAAGGACATCGTTATAATTTTAGGTCTTTCTATTTTTATAATTCTTTTATTTCAGAAAATAAAAGTTCCCTCCTTATTGGGTTTTTTACTTGCGGGAATAATTGCAGGACCTTACGCTTTCAATTTAATTAGTTCCCAACATGAAGTAGAACTTCTGTCTGAAATAGGAATCATATTTCTTCTCTTTATTATTGGAATAGAACTTTCTCTTAAAGGTTTGGCAGCCATAAAAAAAACCATCATTATTGGTGGTGGAATGCAAGTTGGCGGTACCATACTTTTAACTGCTTTTTTGGCTAACATCATAGGAATTCCTCTTAATACAGCTGTTTTTATTGGGTTTCTATTTTCCTTAAGTAGTACTGCAATCGTACTAAAAATTCTACAGGAAAAGGGAGAAGTTACCTCCCCACATGGAAGAATAACAGTTGCCATCCTAATATTTCAGGATATCGTGGTTGTTCCCATGATGTTACTAACTCCACTATTAACAGGGCAAGATGAAAACATTTGGAACACCCTTGGAATCCTCCTTATTAAAATAGTGGGTGTTTTAATTATCATTTATCTATTGGCTATCTATATAGTCCCGAGGATTTTTGAATTAGTAATAAAATCCAAAAACAGGGAGTTATTTATCTTAACTACCATAGTGTTTTGCTTCTCGGTAGCGTGGCTTACATCTGCTATAGGACTTTCACTAGCCTTAGGAGCATTCTTTGCGGGTCTAATTATATCTGAATCAGATTACAGTCATCAGGCTACAGCGAATGTGCTACCATTTCGGGAGATCTTTATAAGCTTTTTCTTTATCTCTGTAGGCTCTTTATTGAATCTAGAGTTCTTTTTTAATAATTTCATTTACGTTATACTCTTAGTTATTGCAGTTATTTTACTGAAAATGCTGATAATTACGATTACAGTGATAAGCTTAAGATACCCTGCGAGAACGATGTTTTTAACTGTTTTCTCGATATTTCAAGTAGGTGAATTTTCCCTTTTACTATCCACCGTAGGTCTAGAAAACGGCTTATTACCTACCAATATCTACCAGTACTTTTTAGCAATTTCAATTATTACAATGGCGCTTACTCCGTTCTTAATGAACTATGCACCTAAGCTTACTTATTTTCTGCTGAAATTACCTGTTCCAAAAACGATAAGAAAACGACTAATTAGTTACCATAATATTCAGCTTCAAAATCATTCTAATACTGAAGAGTTGAAAGATCATTTAGTAATTATTGGCTATGGAATTAACGGAAAGAATATATCTAAAGCGGCAAAAAGCACTAATATTCCTTATATTATTGTAGATCTGGAACAAGAGGCATTTCAAGAGGCTAAGAAAAATAATGAACCAATTGTATTTGGAGATGCTACCAATCCAGTTATTTTAAAACATATTCATGTACAAGAAGCTCGGGTAGTAGTAATAGCTATTTCTGATCCTGATGCCACCAAAAAAATCATCAATGAAGTTCGAGACTATTCTAAGACCGCGTTTATTATTGTGCGCACTAGATATGTCAAAGAAATCGCAGAAAATATAAGACTTGGTGCAGATGAGGTAATCCCAGAAGAATTTGAAACATCTATAGAGATCTTCAGTAGAGTATTAAGGAAATATTTGATTCCTCATGATGAGATTCAAAATTTCATAAATCAGGTGCGATCTTCAGATTATGAAATGTTAACTACTCTAAAAGTGGGGCCTCATACTCCATCTTACAGGCATTTAAATATACCAAATAAAGATATTGTAACCCTTAGTGTAACACAAGGTGCAAATAGCGTGGTAGAAAAAACCGTTATGGAATCTGGGATTAGCAAGAATTATGGGGTTACTATTTTAACAATAAAACGAGATAGCCATTATATTACAGATATCACTCCAGATACAGTTATAAAACAGGGAGATCTACTCTACCTCTTTGGCGCTCCTTCAAACATTAACAACCTCAACAAAGAATTGTCTTTATAGCCAGATTATTCGCAGTGCTTTCTCTTACTTCTCATTTAACAATTGTTGATTAGATATTATTTGTAAATCTTCTATAGGGCAAACAAGATTTCTCTAAATTTAAATTGACTCTATAACGATTTTAGAATATGTATAAATTTAGAAACGAGATCTGAATTTCCTTTTTGTATAACAGAAGGTGGACACAAAGATCGATTTCCTAAAAAGTGGGCCATCAATTCTGGCCGAATAAATATTCAGTTCTGCCAAAGTATTATTAAATGATTTTGCTGGTAAAACATTTAAAATATATATTTAAATCTTCAACAAAACTAAAATAGGAATATGTCTATACTTCCCGAAAATCTTCAGCGTTATCAAAAATTCATGGCTTTTATGCTGAAATATTGGAACAGCGATCTTTTCACTAAAACCGCTTCTACAGCTTTAAACGAAGATGATCAAGATGAAAAATTGTCTGAAGCTTATGATCAGTCGCCAGAAGAATTAGTAGAAGACCTCAAGAATATGGGGCCAACTTATATTAAATTAGGTCAACTTCTATCTACAAGACCAGATCTTTTACCAGATTCATATTTAGAGGCCTTAGCAAGTTTACAAGATGACGTGCCACCAATTGAATACAGTACAGTTCAAGAGATCGTTGAAGAGGAAATTGGAATTCGAATTTCCAAAGCATTTACTTCTTTTGATGAAGAGCCTTTAGCAAGTGCGTCTATTGGGCAAGTTCATAAAGCAACCTTAAGATCAGGAAAAACGGTTGCAGTTAAAATTCAGAGACCTGGAATCCGTAAGAAATTTTTGGATGATCTGGATACCTTGAAAGAAATAGCAGATTTTGCTGTTAAACATACAGATGTTGCTAAAAAATATGCTTTTGATAATGTTCTGGCTGAGCTTAGACATATCCTTTTGCAAGAACTAGATTACAAGAGAGAAGCACAAAATTTAATCACTTTAGGAGAAAACTTAAAGGAATTCAGAAATCTTACGGTTCCTCAACCTATTCTGGATTATTCTTCATCTAAAGTTCTTACCATGGATTATATTCAAGGTAAAAAGATCACCTCTATTTCTCCTATGAAAAAGTTAGAGAATGATTTAGGTCCTCTTGTAGATGAGTTGGTAGAAGCATATTTAAAACAAATTATCACGGATGGATTTGTACATGCAGATCCTCATCCCGGAAATATCCATATTACATCTAACAACCAGATCGCCTTGATAGATCTGGGAATGGTCGCCAAATTCACTCGGAATATTCAAGAAAAACTACTTCAGCTATTAATAGCTTTGAGTCAGGAAGATGGGGAAGCCGCTGCAGATGTGCTATTAAATATGAGCGAACTCACAGATCAATCTGATGTAAAAACCTTCCGCAGATCTATTAATAAATTGATTATGGATAGTCAGGTGAAAATGGCTAAAGAAATGGAGACAGGACGACTTTTAATTCAGATGAATCGAATTGCTGCCGATAATGGGATCTTAATTTGTGTAGAGATTAATATTTTAGGGAAAATATTTCTTAATATGGATCAGATCATTGCAGTCTTAGATCCTGAATTCGATCTTAAGGAAGCGATTAAGAAGCATGTGCATAAGATGATGCGTTCCAAAATGTACAAGGAATTAAAACCTGAAAATTTATTTTCGGTTGCCTTAGAATCAAAAAAATTAGCAGAGCGTCTCCCAGAACGACTAAATAAAATTTCTGAAAATCTTGCTAATAATGAATTCAAGATCAAGGTAGATGCCATAGATCAGCAACGTTTTACCGATGGTTTCCAGAAGGTTGCAAACAGAATTACTTTAGGACTTATCATTGCAGCTATGATAGTAGGCGCAGCTATGTTAATGAAAGTGCCTTCTACTTTTATAATTTTTGGATATCCCGGTCTTGCTATTATATTTTTTATGATCGCAGCTTTTGGTGGACTTTTCTTAAGCTATATTATTATTTTTAAAGATGAAGGTTTTAAATTCAAAAAATAATTAACTTGAAATCTTCTAATTAGCTTCAATTTAAAATTCACTTTATGAAATTTATTACCCTATTAAGTCTTTGCTTAATTTCGCTTACCTCATTTTCTCAACAAGTTAAATTACCGGTAGACACCTTGGTTGCTTCTAGGCATTCTGTAACAATCAATGGGAAGAACATAAACTATACCGCCCAAACCGGAACACAACCAGTTTGGAACGAAAAAGGGATTCCTGTTGCAAGTTTGTTTTACACTTATTATAAACGCGATGATATTAAAAACACAGAGAATAGGCCGTTAGTGATCTCCTTTAACGGAGGACCAGGATCTGCTTCAGTTTGGATGCATTTGGCATATACCGGGCCTAGAATTTTAAAGATTGACGATGAAGGCTTTCCTGTACAACCTTATGGAGTGAAAGAAAATCCGTATTCAATTCTTGATGTTGCAGATATCGTGTATGTAAATCCTGTAAACACAGGATATTCTAGGTTGATAGATCCGGAAGAGAACAAAACAGACAGAAAAGATTTCTTCGGAGTACAAGCAGATATAAAATATCTGGCAGAATGGGTTAACACCTTTGTAACCAGAAAAAATAGATGGTTGTCTCCAAAATATCTTATTGGTGAGAGTTATGGAACTACAAGAGTTTCTGGATTAGCGCTGGAGCTTCAAAACAGTCACTGGATGTATTTAAATGGCGTTATTTTGGTTTCTCCTACGGAAATTGGAATAGAGCGAGACGGCCCTGTAGAAATAGCCAATAGGCTTCCTTATTTTGCAGCGGCAGCATGGTATCATCAAAAACTTCCTACAGCGTTACAAAACAAAGATTTGGATGCAGTTCTTGCAGAAGTTGAAAATTATTCCATAAATACCTTGCTACCAGTATTAGTAAAAGGTGGTTTCATTGATGAAACTAAAAAGATAGAGATTGCTGCTAAAATGTCTAGCTATTCTGGGATTTCAGAAAAAGTGTTCGTGCAAAATAACCTTGCAGTACCCTTTCAGTATTTCTGGAAAGAACTTATGAGAGAAGATGGTGGATTTACTATTGGACGTTTAGATTCCCGATATTTGGGGATGGACAGCAAAGTGGCTGGAGATTCTCCAGATTACAACGCAGAACTTACTTCTTGGTTACACTCCTTTACTCCTGCTATTAATTACTATCTGCAACAGGAATTGAATTTTAAAACCGACATTAAATATAATATGTTTGGCCCGGTGCATCCTTGGGATAGAAGCGGTGATAACAGTGGCGAGAATTTAAGACAAGCAATGGCACAAAATCCTAATTTAGATGTGCTTATCCAATCTGGTTATTATGATGGTGCTACTACTTATTTTAATGCAAAATATTCTATGTGGCAATTAGATCCTAGCGGAAAAATGCAGAATAGATTAAGCTTTAAGGGATATAGAAGTGGACATATGATGTACCTAAGAAGTGAAGATCTTAAAAATGCAAATAATGATATTAGAGATTTCATTTTAAAATCTCTGCCGAAAGAAGGAGAAGCAGCAAAGTATAGCGCACAATAATTTTAAATTATGTTTAATATAAAAATCCCTTTCAAGCTACTTGAAAGGGATTTTTAAGTTTTAACCTAATAAATGCGCTTTTAGATCTGCATAATTTATTATTGAAAAGGAAATCTTTTCTTTATTTAAAATGGCTTGAATACTTAACGGAATTTCCATGTTTTTTCCAATAACCTTCTCCACTGTTTCCAAAAATTTCACAGGATGAGCAGTTTCCAAAAAAGTACCATAATAATCAGGATTCTTTTTCAGAAATTCTTGTAAACCTAAATATCCAACTGCTCCATGTGGATCCATTACATATCCAGTTTCATCAAACATCTCCTTCATAGCCTTCTTAGTAAGATCGTCAGAAAAACTATAGGAGGATAAATGACCTTTAAGATCCTTGAAATCTTTCTCAAAAAGTTCCATTATTCTAATAAAATTACTAGGATTTCCAACATCCATAGCATTAGAAATTGTTGAAACACTTGGTTTAGGTTCATATTTTTCAGAGTTGAGATATCTACCTACCACATCGTTCGCATTACTGGAAGCAATAAAGTGATCTATTGGTAGACCCATTTTTACTGCCAACATACCTGCACATATATTTCCAAAATTTCCACTAGGAACAGAAAATGCTATTTTTTTATCTATTTCAGCGAGTTGCTGATAAGCAATAAAATAATAGAACATTTGTGGTAACCATCGCGCTACATTTATAGAATTCGCTGAGGTTAATTGTCTTTGGTTCTGGATCTCTTCATCTAAAAAAGCCTGCTTAACCATATCTTGGCATTCATCAAAAGTACCATCAACTTCCAACGCAATAATGTTTTGCCCTAAGGTGGTTAGTTGCTTCTCTTGTATTTCGCTTACTTTTCCTTTTGGATAAAGAATAACTACATCTATCCCTTCCACACCAAGGAAACCATTTGCTACAGCTCCACCAGTATCTCCAGATGTCGCTACCAATACAGTTACATTCCCAACATTACCTTTTTTAATGAAGTAGCCTAAGCTCCCCGCCATAAACCTTGCACCAACATCTTTAAATGCCATGGTTGGACCATGAAAAAGCTCTAAAACTCCAATATTCTCATTTATAGGAACCACAGGAAAATCAAAATCCAATGTGTGCTCAATGATGCTGGTTAATTCTGATGTAGGGATTTCATCTCCTATATAATTTTTGATTACTTGAAAGGCTAGATCTACTTTAGAAAAACCATTGATATCTTTAAAAAATGATTTAGGTAAACTAATAATCTTTTCGGGAAAGTACAAGCCTTTATCCGGAGCGAGCCCTTTTAGAACTGCATTCTCAAAATTTGAGGTATGTTCTCTATTATTTAAACTGAAGTATTGCATTATAAAATTTTAATTCCTTGAGTATTAATTTTTGATTGATGTAAATCGAAATCTATTCCTTTTACTTTATAAAACAACTGCATTGCTTCCCTTACATCCGTTGCAACGACATCTCCTTTGCACATAGCAAAAACTGATGGTCCTGAGCCTGAGATACCAAAACCTAAGGCTCCTCTTTCCAATGCGATTTTTTTAAGATCATCAAAATAAGGAATTAGAATAGATCGTACAGGTTCTATGATCTTATCTTCTAAGCTGCGCCCAAAAAGTTCATAATCTTCAGTGTATAAAGAGCTTATTAAAGCTCCCAGATTTCCCCATTGGCTTACAGCATCTTTTAAATGCACACTTTGTTTTAATATTGCTCGGGAATCTTTGGTTTTCAATTCAATTAATGGGTGTAAAATAACAACTCTTATTTCTGGAGGTGATGGCAAGCTAATTACTTCTAATGGCTCATAACTCCTCACAAGATTGAATCCTCCCATTAAAGCAGGAGCAACATTATCTGCATGCGCATTACCACTGGCTAAACGTTCTCCTTCCATAGCAAACGGAATAAGTTCCTTGAGAGTAAAAGGTTCGCCCAGTATTTTATTAACCGCATATACTGCTCCTGCAGAGCTCGCAGCACTACTCCCTATACCACTCCCAGGCTTTATGTGCTTATCTATCTCAATATCAAATCCCTGAGTAGAATTAAGGCTTTTTAATAAAGCTTGAACAGCAACACCAGCTACATTTTCATTTGTTTCCATTGGAAGCAATTGACCCGTAATTCTAGTGATCTTGACCTCATTAATAGTATTCTTTTTAATGAGCATTTCGTCTCCCACACTGTCTAGACAGCAACCCAGCACATCAAAACCACAAGAGAGATTAGCCAATGTTGCCGGAGCAAAGATTTTAATTTCTTCCATTGGTTATTTTTTACCTATTCTAATTATATCTGCAAATATTCCTGAGGCAGTAACATCTGCCCCAGCTCCGGCTCCTTTTACTATTAATGGTTGTTCACTATATCTATTAGTAAAGAATAAAACGATATTATCACTACCACTTAAATTATAAAATGGATGTTCGGGTCCCACTTGTTGCAAGCCAACCTTAGCTTTACCATTATCTAGTTGAGCTACATATTTTAATTGTTTATTATTAGCTTCAGCATCCTGATACATCTTTTTAAATTCTTTCTCATCACTTTTCAACAACTCAAAAAATGTTTCATTTGTATTAGTATTCAAACTTTCTTCAGATAAAAAACTATCATTCTCAATATCACTCAATTCCATTTCCAAACCACTCTCACGAGCAAGGATGAGTATTTTTCGGGATACATCGATTCCGCTAAGGTCAATTTTTGGATCTGGCTCTGTATATCCTTCCAGCATTGCCTGTTCTACAGTTTTATAAAAAGGTTCCTCTGCGTTGTAATTATTGAAAACGAAGTTTAAGCTTCCAGATAGTACTGCTTGTATTTTATGAACTCTATCTCCTGAAGCCATTAAATTCTTTAGAGTATCTATTATAGGTAATCCTGCTCCCACATTGGTTTCATATAAAAAAGAAGCGCCGTACTCTCGCGACAGATCTTGTAAATTCTGATAATTAACAAAATCATCTGCGCAGGCAATTTTATTGCAAGTCACTACCGAAATAGAATTAGCAAGATATTCTTTATACCAAGCAGCAATAGCAGGACTTGCAGTGTTATCTACAAAAATGCTATTTCTTAAATTGAGTTCTTTTACTTTCTCAAAAAATCCTTCTTTAGTAGCATTTTCACCACTATTTAGTAATTCAGACCATGAAGTAAGATCTATACCATCTTCTTTAAATACCATTTTTTTGGAGTTGGATAATCCAAGAACTCTAACCTTAAGTCGAAGCTTTTCAAGCAAATAATTTTCTTGGAGTTTTAGCTGCTCAATAAGTTTACTCCCTACGTTTCCAACTCCTGTAATAAACAAGTTCAATTCTTTTGAAGGAACTTCAAAAAACTGTTCGTGCAATGTGTTCAAGGCCTTATTTACATCCTTCTTTGCAATCACCGTGGAGATATTTCTTTCTGATGATCCCTGTGCGATGGCTCTAATATTAATGTTATTATTTCCCAAAGCGCTAAACATCTTACCACTTAGCCCATGATGACTCCGCATTCTATCTCCCACAAGTGCAACGATGGCTACATTATCTTCGATCTCTACAGGTTTGATCTTATTATTTTGCATCTCGGTTAGAAAAGTTTCATCTAAAATTTCCTTTGCCTGATCAGCTTCATCATCTTTGACAGCAATACAAATACTATGTTCTGAAGAAGCTTGAGTAATTAGTACAACATTTATTTTCTCCTGAAACAATACTTCAAAAATTCGCTTAGAAAACCCAGGAATCCCCACCATACCACTACCTTCTATATTTAGCAATTTTATAGAGTCTATATGAGTAATACCCGTAACCCATCTAAAATTCTCCTTACTAGATTTGGATATTATAGTACCAACTTCAGAAGGTTTAAAGGTGTTCTTTATGTGGATCTCTATTTGCTTATTTAACAAAGGCTGCAAAGTTGGTGGATATAAAACCTTGGCACCAAAATGAGATAATTCCATCGCCTCTTCATAAGAGATGTTTTTTAAGGGATATGCATGAGATACGATACTTGGATTGGCAGTATACATTCCATTTACGTCTGTATAAATTAACACTTTATCTGCATCTAAGGCACCTGCAAAAATTGCGGCAGTAAAATCTGAACCTCCTCTTCCTAATGTACTAGGAACACCTTGTTCATTATTAGCCACAAACCCAGGTACTACATAGAGATCTGCTTTATTCTCTTTGAAATAGTTTAAAATATTTGCATTGGTCTTTACATAATTCACTTGCACTTTTTCATTCTCATTTTTACACACAATAAGATCTCTGGAATCTGTGAACTTCACATTTAATTCTAAAGCTTTAAAATACTCCGTAATTATAAGAGAAGACAAGATCTCACCATAACTTGCGATTACATGTTTGGTCTTATTGGAAAGTTCATTTAGTAAGTAGACTCCTTCGTAAAGTGTTTCTAATCCATTAAATTCAGTTTTGACCTTGCTTAGAATACTACTTTGACTTTTAATTGGGATAAGTTCCTTGATAGCATCTAAATGTCTCTTTTCGTTTTTCTGAAGAATTTCCTTATAACTCAAATCGCCGTTAGCAGCAAGATCGGCCATTTGTAAGAAATCGTTTGTAACTCCTCCAAATGCAGAGAATACCACTATGCTTGTACCTGTTTGAAGTTTTTCTTGAACGATTTCAGATACTAATTTTATTCTACTTGGAGAGGCTAATGAGGAACCTCCGAATTTCATTATATTCATGCTAGGATTATTAAAATTATAAAAAAAATGGAAATATTGGTGCGGAAGTTTTATATATAATACCCCATAGGGGTAATAGAAAACATATAAATAGCAGTATTGCCTGTAGAGCCAGGAATAATTTTTGAAATGCTATTTAAAAAATTTTTATAAATCATGCTTCTTAAAAAACTGATTATAAATGTATAAATAAAAGTGGTCTTAGAGACCTTTTATTATATTTAAAATAAATATTAGAGTATTCTTAATCAGCATATTATAAAATAACAAATCTGATAATTTAATGGTTTTAAATTATCAGATTCGTAAATTGATTGAATTATTTCTGGTTAAAGAAGTGCTTCAATTCTATTTTAAAAGAAAAAAATAAACTATTTCACAGGTTTTACACCAAGTTGTTTTAAGATTCCAAGTTCATTTGTAGCTCCCCAACGCTCTATTAATTTACCATCTTCAAATTTTCCAATTTGCATTCCTCTAACCTCGAAAGATTTTCCTGTAGGGGATACTCCCATGAATTCTCCCTTATGAGTTCCTGAAACTGTATATGCAAAGCTCACATTATCCTCGTCAGTCACCATATGCTCTACTTCTACTCCTAAATCTGGAAATGCAGTGCGCATCATGCTAAAAAAATCTATAAATCCTTGTGCTCCTGGCCCCTGAATATCTGCTGGATCATGATCCTTCACTTTCTCTGAAACCACATCCCTAATCATTTCTAACTTGCCTGTATTTACTGCTTCTCCAAATTTTTCCTGCGCCTTTACATTTTTATCTTTACTCATAATATAATTTTTAGTCTTTAAATATTAGGCTTCAATTTATAAATCGAAGTTCTAAAATTGTCCAAATACAACGTTAAACTTATACTATAAACCACTAATATAGCTTCCATAAAGGTCTTTAAATTGCATTCCTTCTGTAGACCTGTATTTATTAAGCTTTTTATATTCCACTAAACCCCACAAAACAAACTCCTTCAAGAAATAAGAATCTTCTTTTGAAATATCTGATTGATATTTATCAATTAGCTGATTTAAGGGCGGAATAGAATCTAATCGTTCCTTATATTCTTTTTCTGAAAGATCATCTAATAATTCAAATCCGCTTTCAGCAAAAAACCATTCTACTAGGTCATTGTAAGGATTATTATCATCTACTTTTTCCAATTTTTCAATCTTCGGAAAATATTTCGGGAATAATGTTTTCACAGCATCACTAATTAATTCTTGAGCAACCACGGCGCTTCCCTCCTGCTCACCTTCATAAACTAATTCTACTTTTCCAGTAATTGCTGGAATAACTCCTAAGAAATCACTGAACCTCAACAAGGTTTTTTCTTCTCCTGTAATTAGAGCTCTACGTTCCGCAGCACTCAATAAGTTTTCATAAGCAGAAATACTTAACCTTGCACTAATACCACTCCTAGCATCTATATATTCATTATCCCTAGCTTCAAAGCTTAACTGTTCTAAAAGATCCTTAGCCAATTCTGGTACATGTACCAATCCAAGTTGACGCTCATCTAATTTAGCTTCTTGTTGCGTGATCGTTTTAGCTACCTCTATAGTACGGGGGTAATGTGTAAGTATCTGTGAACCAATTCTATCTTTTAAAGGAGTTACAATGCTTCCTCTATTGGTATAGTCTTCAGGATTTGCAGTAAATACAAATTGCATATCTAAAGGTAGTCTCAATTTGAATCCACGAATTTGGATATCCCCTTCTTGTAGAATATTGAAAAGCGCTACTTGAATTCTGGCTTGTAGATCTGGAAGTTCGTTGATCACAAAAATACTCCTATTTGCACGTGGAATCATCCCAAAGTGAATCACACGATCATCTGCATAGCTTAATTTTAAATTAGCAGCCTTAATAGGATCTACATCCCCTATAAGATCTGCTACGGTAACATCTGGAGTTGCTAGTTTTTCGAAGAATCGCTCTTCTCTTGCAACCCAACCAATTGGAGTATCATCTCCTTTTTCTCTAATAAGTTCTATTGCATATCTGGAAATGGGATGAAAGGGATCGTCATTAATTTCTGATCCTTCAACAATAGGTATCCATTCATCTAAAAGATTAACCATAAGTCTGGCCAAACGTGTTTTTGCTTGTCCTCTTAAACCAAGAAAATTAATATTATGCTTGGAAAGAATAGCTCTTTCCAATTCTGGGATCACAGTATTCTCATAGCCATGTATCCCTTCAAAAGAACTTTTCCCGTTTTTAATGTTGCTTAATAAATTCTGTCTTAATTCTTCCTTTATACCCTTAGTGGTATATCCTGAATTCTTTAATTCGCCAAATGTTTTTATATTCTCTATTTTCATATTTTCTTATTATTTAGTCCTAAGAAATTCTGGACTGAATGTTTATTTTATATAATTATAATGAAGTTTTATTATCCTCTAATTTTCTTTTTTCTGTTGTTTTCATAATCCTCAAAGATCATTTCCCCTAAACCTTTAAGTCCGGTAAAAAATGCTTTTCCATGATTAGCTTGAGTAAACTCTCTAACAAACCTTTCTAGATAAGGATCTTGGGCTATCATAAATGTCGTGATTGGAATATGTAGTTTTCTAGCCTGGCTAGCAGCACTATAGCATTTTTCTACTATATATGGATCTAGACCAACACTATTCTTATAATAAGTACCATCACGTTCTCTTATGCAGCTTGGCTTCCCATCTGTTATCATGAAGATTTGCTTATTCGTATTTCGTTTACGCCTTAAAAGATCCATTGCTAGCTGTAATCCTGCCACTGTGTTGGTGTGATATGGTCCAACATTAAGATAAGGTAAATCTCCAATAGAAATTGCCCAAGCATCGTTCCCAAAAACAAGAATATCTAAAGTATCCTTTGGATATCGAGTTGTAATTAGTTCAGCTAATGCCATGGCTACTTTTTTGGCAGGTGTAATTCTATCTTCTCCATATAAGATCATACTATGACTTATATCTATCATTAGCACTGTACTCATTTGTGATTTATGATGAGTTTCCTCAACCACAAGATCATCTTCAGTCATTTTAAATTCTCCTACACCATGATTGATCTGAGCATTTTTTAAACTTTCTGTCATAGAGATTCTATCCAAAGAATCCCCATAATGGAATTCCTTGAATTCACCAGTATGCTCATCACCTAAACCTTGATGTTTTGTAGAGTGGTTTCCCGAACCACTTCTTTTTATCTTTCCGAAGATCTGATTTAAAGCTTGCTGTCTTATGGCTCTTTCTGTTTTAGCCGTAATACCCATTCCTCCTTCTCCATCGGGTTTTATCTCTTCTCTTATATAGCCCTTATTCTTAAGATCTTCTATAAAGTCGTCTATAGTATATTCACTGGTTGTAAGTTTGTACTCTTCGTCCAAATTCCTTAGCCACTCGATAGCTTCATCAAAATCTCCCGAGGTGTGCGTGATCAACTCCTTAAATATTTCAAATAATCTATCAAACGGACTTATATTTTCCTCTTCAAATTTCTTGAAAATAAAACCACTGCGTATGCGTTCATCCTTCTTTTTCATTCTTTAAAGTTAACTTATTTTAAGCGTTCTAGGAAGTTATACTATTGTGAACAGGAACTAAACTTTTGTTAATTAGAAAACATAATTTAGAAACTTGCTCATCTCTGTAGTCGAAAGAAATTACTGAAAATCAAATTTTGATGTTATACTTTTCTTAAACCTTTTCGCATTTGTTGAATAAATATGAGATTTGGCGAAAAAAAATGCTGAAAAATAAAATTCTTCTTGTTGTTATTTGCCTAATTACTTTTTCTGGATTCTCACAAGAGAAAAAAGAATCTCCTTATAAGACCGATTTCGTAAAAGATGGAATCTGGATCACTTCTGCAGTGGGGCTAAATGTATTGGGTGTGAAAATAATTCAGGAAAAAGATGCTCTTAGTTTAACTGATCTAAATAATTTGTCTAAAGATGATATTTGGGGTGTAGATCGCTGGGCTGCAGGATATTATTCTGAACAAGCGAATTCTGATAGCTATATTCCATTTTATGCCTCTTTTGTAATGCCTTTTGCCCTACTATTAAATGAAAATGAACGTGGAAATGCTGGGCAAATTTCAGTTCTATTTGTAGAAACAATGGCTACCACAGGTGCATTATTTACAATTACTGCTGGTTTAGTTGAGAAAAGTAGACCATTGGTTTATAATGAATCTTTAGAGACAGAAAAGAGGATTGATAGCGATGAACAGCGTTCTTTCTTTGCTGGGCATACTGCTGCAACTGCTGCTGCTTCGTTTTTTGCTGCAAAGGTATTTAATGATTTCAATCCAGATTCACCATTAAAACCACTAGTTTGGGGAATTGCTGCTGTAGTTCCTGCTTCTGTAGGATATATGAGAGTTAAAGCTGGGAAACATTTTTTAACAGATAACTTAATTGGCTATGGTATTGGTGCAGCAGCTGGTATTTTGATTCCAGAATTACATAAAAAAACTAATAAAAATCTTCAAATTTACCCAACAACTGCCTTTAATCAAGGAGAATATAATTTCTCTTCACAAGGCCTAGCTTTAAATTATAAGTTTTAAAAGAAAGCTTAAATTGCGGCTTAATTTGTTTGAACAGAATTTTATAAATGGGAATTACTGAAATCGTTGTTATTGTTATTGGAATTATTATGTTAATCCCAACTCTGGCATCTATAACCAGATTTGATCATTGGTGGATTCGTGGCTTTGACTTCCCAAGACTACAGATTAGTTTTATATTGATGGTTGAAATAACAGCATTTATTATAATTTTCCGTTTTGATGAACTTTGGGAAGTTATATTACTAATCCTTTTAATATTCAGTTTATTTTATCAATTAGTTAGGATTTACCCATACACAATTTTAGCAAAAAAAACGGTTCAGTCCTTTAGCGGTGATGATACTAAAAATCATATTTCCATTTTGGTGAGTAATGTACTCACCACCAACACCAACTATAAAAAATTACTAGCACTTATAAAAACGAAGAATCCAGATCTTTTACTCACATTGGAAACGGATAAGAAATGGGAATCTGAATTAGAAATAATTGAAAAGGATTATAAATATTCTGTAAAGATCCCGATGGATAATTTATACGGAATGCATTTATATTCCAAATTGGAATTGAAGAATATAAATGTCAAATATCTTATAGACGATGAGATTCCATCTATACATGGCCATGCAATATTACCAAATGGTCATCCAGTAAAAATACATTGTTTACACCCAAAACCGCCTAGTCCTACAGAAGATCTAACTTCAACCAATAGAGATGCAGAACTATTATTTGTTGGCCGCGATGTTAAAAAAGATCAAGAAACTGTATTGGTTTTAGGGGATCTAAATGATGTAGCTTGGTCTCGTACTACCAGATTGTTTCAAAAAATAAGTGGCTTAATGGATCCTCGTTTAGGAAGGGGGTTTTTCAACACTTTTCATACAGGTTACTTAATATTCAGATGGCCTCTAGATCATGTTTTTCACACAGCAGATTTCACCTTGGTAAATATTGCTCGTTTAGAAAGTATTGGCTCAGATCATTTTCCAATGTATATTAAACTGAATCATGAACCACGAGCCGAGGAATTTCAGGATAAACCAGAAGAGGCAGATAGTGAAGAAGAGGAATGGGCCGAAAAAAAAATAAATAATGGAAATCCTACAGAAACGGATGTCTAAATTGGTTCTGGAAAGAAAGGTTTAAGAATTGATAATTCTTTGAGTTGCTCACAATTTTTAGCTGTAATTGGCTTCTCTATAAAATTGATGATCTTATCGTACTTATCAGCCTTTTCTTTATCATTATAATCTACAGAAGAAGATACCATTAACACGTACACATTTTCTTTCACTTCCATTCTTTCAACCTCATCTAAGAATTCCCACCCATTCATCATTGGCATATTAATATCTAACATCAACAAATAATGATGTTCTATTGAGGCTGAATTTAAATATTCAACTGCATCAGATGCTCTCTTAAATTTTAAAGGTTCTTTAGTGAAATTACAATTTTGTAATAATTTACTTTGAACTAATCTAACAATATCATCATCATCAATTATCAATACCTTCAGCATTCTTTAGGATTTAAGGTTACATCTTCAGTCTTTCTCGTTATGTTTCGAATTATGTCATCTAATTCTCTTGCTGAAGTATTAATATGCTCTAATAGTTGGGCTTGTTCATCAATATTCGGATAGCTCTGTATCAAGTCTATTAATCCCATAATCCTTGCCAAAGGAGCTCGAACAACATGAGACTGCGTCCAGGCGATATCTTTTAGCCTACTGTTATGATCTTCTATAGTTTGAATATAGTTCTGGATTTCTGTAATGTCTTGCATAGCACCTATAATGCGCAATTTATTTCCACTCTCATCAGTAACCAAGTAGCTTCTATCCAAAATATACCTATAGCTTCCATCTGCACATCTAAATCTATATTCTATATGTATATATCCTGATGTGAGTTTTTGAACTTGTTGTGAATATCTTTTAACTCTTTCTCTATCCTCTGGGTGTAATTTTTCGTTCCACCAACTACCAGTATTTTCAATTTCACTTTTAGAATAGCCAAAAACACTTTCTATCCCTTCATTATAATACATCTTATCATTTACTACATCGTAATCTGTGATAGTGTCACTAGTTGCTTTAGCTACAATATCGTAACGCTTTAAGCTATGTATTAATTTTTTTTCTTGCGTAATAAATTCTGTTATATCTCTAGAATTAGCAACTAATCCTTTTACAGATGAGTCATCATTTAAATTGGTTATAATGGTTTCTATATATCGCCACTTTTTATCTGAAGTTTTTATTCTGTAAGAAGGAATTTGAATACGCTTATTATCTTTCAATTTTAATAAGTGTGATTTTACACTTTTTACATCATTTTTATGAATGTAATGAAAGAAATTATTTTTGATCATTTCTGCATCTGAAATACCTGTCATTTGCGAAGAAGACGGACTTACGTAGGATAACTCACCCGAAAAATCCATGATCATTATTAAATCTGATGCGTCTTGAACAAGTGCTTTAAAGCGTTTTTCACTATGTTTCAAAGCCTGCTCTGCATCTAGCTGAGCTGTAATATCCTTTGCTTGTGTAACCCGTGCTTCCCTACCATCAAAATCTATTGGGTTGCTTTTAATTTCCATGTGGAGAAGTTCTCCATTCTTTTTGAGATGCTTTACAGTAATCCCAAAGTTCTCATGGTAATTTTCTTTCCACGTAAATTCAATTTCCTTTCTTATATCCTTAGTCCAAAGATCACGAACATTCATTCCTAAAAATTCTTCTTTTGAATATTCATATAAGTCTATCGCAGCATCATTAACATTCAAAAACTCTAAGGTGTGTTTATCCAAAACCCACATTGGTAAAGGGCTAGAATCAAAAAGTGCTTTATATTTTCTTTCAGATTCACCTAATTTAAAATCATTATTCTTGCGCTCTATACTATAGAAAATACTTTTTGCAAGTTGAGTTGAATTTAAATCGTCTTTTAATAAATAGTCTGAAATCCCCAGTGATAATGTTTTAACTCCAAATTGTTTATTTGAAAAACCTGTAAGAACTATTATAGGTGTGTTAGGAGCTAAGGCAACCATTCCAGTTACTAAGTCCTCATTACTTTCAACGTCTGGTAAGGAAAGGTCGAGAAGGACAACTTTAAAATTATGATTAACACTTAGGTTATCTTTAGCCTCTTTAAAAGTTGTTGCTCTGGTTAGATTTATTTGTAAATGTTCCTCGCTTAAATAGTCCTCAATCAAAATATAGTCACCTATATGGTCTTCTACTACTAGAATATTTAAAGCTCCTTCACTATCGGTCATATAAATCTATTTATTAACTGAAAGTTTAACTGTGGTTAACCAAAATTTTTCAATTGAAGAAATAACCTTAGAAAAATCATTTGCATCCACGGGCTTAGTAATATAACAGTTTGCCTGATTTTTATAACATTGGTTTATATCATTGCTAGAGGAAGAAGTACTTAGCATTACAACAGGAATATGGTGAATGTTGCTATTAGCTTTTATGTTTTTCAACACTTCATGACCATTCATTTTAGGTAGATTAATATCTAATAAAATAAGATCTGGAGTTATTGCTGAAGTATAATCACCGTTTTTTTCTAAATACATCAAAGCTTCCCATCCATCTTTTACAACTTGTAAATCTTTGGAAATATCTCCTTCAGCTAAAGCTTCTTTGGTTAATAAAATATCTCCTTCATTATCTTCAACCAGTAAAATATTTATAGGGTTCATAGGGTGATTTTTGTGGGGCGTCTCAAATATACTAATTTTGTTTTTTAATTGTAATATGGAAAGTACTTCCTTTATTTATTTTTGAACTTACCCAAATCTTTCCTCCGTGATTTTCAATGATCTTCTTACATATTGCTAATCCTATTCCTGTTCCGGAGTATTTATCTTTGCTATGTAGCCTTTGAAAAACCACAAAAATCTTTTCAAAAAATTGTTCTTCAATTCCAATTCCATTATCTACAATATCAATTTGCCAAAAATCAAATTCATCAAAAACTTCTATTTTAATTTCTGCGTTATTGTCTGCATTCTGGTATTTTAATGCATTAGTAATTAAATTGGCTAGCACACGTTGCAAAGGCAGAGGAGCTGCATAAATTATTGGTAACTTATTAAATATGATTTTCCCTTTAGATTCTAATATTAGATCTCTATGAAGACTAATAATTTCATTAATCAGCACATTTAAATCAATAGCTTCTATCTTATAGTCCATTCTTCCCACTCGAGAATATTCAAGTAGATCTAATAAGATTTGTCGCATTCTTACTGCACCATCTGTAGCGAAATATATGTATTGTTGAGCTTTGGGATCTAATTGGTCTTTATACTTTTTATTCAATTGTGTTAAAAAACTGGTTACCATTCTTAAGGGCTCCTGTAGATCATGAGAAGCTATGTATGCAAATTGTTCTAATTCCGCATTAGATGTAGCTAACTCTTCTGCCCTAAACCTCAATTTTGAATTTAACTGCTCTAATACAATCTCATTTTGTTTTAATTGGGTTATATCCTGAAGTGATCCGATCATTCTAACAGGTAATCCCTCTGGATTTCTCGTAATTAATCCTTTATCTATCACGATAGAAATCTCTTTATTTGCTTTTACCAGCTTATAAACATATTCCCAGAAATTCACTGATGGATCCTTAAGTGCATTTTCTAAACTTAGAATAACTTCTTCTTTATAGTCGGGATGTAATTGATTCTCCCAGTGCTTTAACCCATCTCCTAATTCAGGAATTTCATATCCATAGGTACTAAAATATGCCTTGCTCCATTCCATAGTATTCTTAGGAATATCCCAATCATAGATTGCTTCGTTAGTTACTTTTGTTATAAGATCATAACGTTCTTTTGCAATTCTAATTTCTTCATCTCTCCTCTTCTTTGTTGTAATATCCTTAAAGTAAATAGACAATCCAGATGCACTTGGATACACATTAATTTCAAACCAAGTATCAAATGGCTCAAAATAATCCTGAAAGGATACTTTCTTACCTGTTTCAAAAGCTTTTGAATAATATCTATGAGAGTCTAATTTTTTAGATTCAGGAAAATAATCCCACAAATATTTATTTAATATTGTATCCTTTGAGATTCTTAGAAGTTTTTCTGCCTCCTTATTAAAATAAGTTACAATCCAATCTTTTGTAATAGAGAAAAAACCGTCGGTAATACTTTCTAGAATATTATTTACTTTTATATTGAATTGCATTAATTCTTTCTCATAGTTTTTACGATCTGTAATATCTGTGTGAATTCCATATACGGCAATTAACTCCTCGTTCTGATTAAAAATGGGCCCACCATTAAATTGATAATCTAAAATTTCGTTAGTTTTATTTAATAGCTGGATGTCACCATTCCATGATTTACCATTTAATAGGTGAGCAAAAACCTCTTCTCCTTGATTTTTACATTTATAGGACTTAATAATCTTTCCTACTTGATTAAGGTCTTTTTCATTATATCCTAATGCCTTTTTAAAGGAGCTATTTAAATAAACATCTTCAGTATTTAAATCTATTATAGAAACCCCCTCAGAAGAACTTTCAATAATATTTTTAAACTTCAGCATTTCTAAATTTGCTGTTTTAAGCGGAGTTATATCAAGTCCAAAAAGATTGATTACACCATCGTTTGAAATAATTTCTGAAGGTGTCCAAGAAATCCATTTCCATTCTCCACTCTTTGTTCTACACCTACCCTCATAAGATTTGGTAACGTAACCTTGGGTTACTTCTTTTAACCTTTTAAATGTAAGACTTAACTCCTCTGGATGTAAGAATTCATGATATGGTGTGTTCAATAGTTCTTGCTCAGAAAAACCAAAGATTTTAGTGAACGATGGGCTAACTTTTTTCATATACCCATCCATTCCAATAATTGCAATTAAGGTGGGGGAATGCTTAAAAAGGCTATTAAGTTGAGATTCAGTAAGCTTTCGTTGGATATCGATGGAAATTTGCAAGCTTAATCTGCTTAATATTTCCTTTATAACATTTACCTCTCTATCTCTTTTTATGCCATAAAAAGTGAGTACTTGTATCACATTATCATCAAAAATAATTGGAACACCAACGAAAATGTTATTCAAATCTATATCTAAATAAGTAACCAGATTTTGAGAATCTAATACAGCCTTTGGGAGTTCTTCCAAAGACATAGTTTTAAAAACCTCTGAGCTTAATGAAGTGTTTTTTAGTTTCTTATAACTTACAAGTTCTACTAAATCACCATTTACTATTCCAACTTCCCAAGCTTGAGCAAAATCGAAATTAAAATATTTCGAAATTAATTGGATAGTTTCACTCAAACCCTGTTTTAAATTTTTGGAAATACTTAAAGAAGCAATTAATTGAGATACTAGTTCTTGTTCTTGCTCATATTCATGATTTTCGGTAATATTTCGAGCAATTCCAACCAGACCGATTATATTTCCTTCATTTGTTTTAAACGGAACCTTAGTTAATAATATAGCTTCCTTTTTTCCTTTATAATCATAAACAATGTCCTTTCTATTAATAACAGTCAGGTTATTTTCTACTACTAATTTATTTTCCTTTGTTACTTCCTTTCCATAGTTTTCTGGCAAATATTCGGTAGGTTTTAGTCCTATTAAATCAGCTTCATTATCTTTTCCCAAGTAATCTGAATAAAACATTTTATTTGCTAGAATCAATTCATCCTCATTATTTTTTACAAATACATAATCAGGAATATTATCTATAATTGCTCTTAAAATATTTCGCTCTTCTTCGAGTTTAGATTTAATTGCAATTATTTCAGATGCATTCCTCGCAATCGAATAATAAATTTGTTCTTCCTCTACCCATCGTGATGACCATACCATTGGCACTATAGTCCCATCTTTTTTAAGATATCTATTAAAAAAACTCGTCTCATCTTCGCCTTTCATGATTTCCTTCGCACTAATTTGTGTCAAAATCTTATCTTCTTCGAATACTAAATCTATGTAGTTTATCCCAATAAGATCCTCCGGACTATAACCCCACATATTATAACAGGCTTCATTTACTTCTATAAAAAAACCATTTTTATCAATAGTACAAATAACATCTAACGATTGATCAAGTATTGTTTTGTAACGTTTTTCCAGATTTATTGAATGCTTTTTATTTATTTCAGCTTCTGTGATATCCTTCGCGATTCCAAAAACACCTGTAGTTTTACCATTTATAATAATTGGAAAATTGGTAACGTTTATAACCCTTTTAGAACCCTTGAAACTAATAAAACCTGTATTGTAATTTTGAAGCTCACCTTTGGCAGCTTTTTTAAAGTGATGTTTCACCCTATTAAAATCTTCATCAGGAATTACTTCCATTACCTTATGCTTAATTAGCTCTTGTATAGAAACTTCACCAAGTTTAGATGCACTTGCATTTGCACTAATAAAATAGCCGTTAAAATCGAAAGAATAAATTGCATCTGGGTGATTATTAAATAGGGCTTCAAATACTTGAGATGTCTCATTTAAAATTTCAACCTGTTTTGAAGATTCACGTAAAATTTTAGAAGTTGCATTTTTAGAAGAGGTAGGTAAATTTGAAATATGAATTTCAATGAAATCAGTTCCATCTCTCTTTAAACGAGTTTTTCTAAAATGAAATTCCTTATTTATAAAATTGCTTCTAATAATTGTAATCGTAGAAAATCCCGATTGGGTTTCCTTAAATTGATATAAAAATTCCTTTAAAAATTCTGTAGGAATTATTTCAAATATGCTATCCTTTTCCTTTAAGAATAGATTGAAATTGAGTTTTAGGAAGTCAGAAGTTTCGGAATCGATAAGCTTAATATTCCCAACAAAATCTACTAAAAGAGAATGCTTAGATTTACTACTTATAAATCTACTAGAATTTGTATTGTCTAAAATTTCGGAGATCAGAGATTCTCTCTTTAAATTTTCGGAGTTTTTAATGGGCATAAAAGGTGGTTAGGGTAATTTGAACTTCAGTTCTAAAAGATAGAAAAGTTAATCCAAGTAGACAAGAACCTTTGAGTTTGTAGCTATTTTTTCTAATACTCTGCTCAAGTAGCTCAAAGCATATTATTGATGAATTATAGTATCAAGCGATAAAGTCCACCAGAAAAGATTAAAAGAATTGCTTACTTATTTGAACCCCTACTCCAAAATTTGGAGAAGCTATAGAGCTTAAATCTGCCCCTAATTGAAGATTTATATCAAATGAATCTTTCCAAACTTTTAGATCAAGATAACTAGATAAAATGGTGCTTTCTTTAAAATTACGAGCTCCCTTAGCACCATAGTTCTTTCTGTAACTTGTTAAAAATTTATAAGGCAAATCACCTATTATTCCAGAGACTCCAATATGATGTACAATTACTTTATTATTGCTTATTCTGAATCTATCATCATCTAAAGTTATAAAGGGTACACCTAAAATCCTACTTTCATAGGTCCAACCAGACCTATATAAGTTATTATTGAAGTAATTATCATTTCCGTCTGATGTAATATTTTCATCACTTTGATCTCGTGTATAATATAACTCATACATAGCCGAATTAATAAAATTATCTGGGTTCGGACTTTTCACAAAAACACCATATCTCCCATCGGGAGTATTTCTCAAAACTCTTCCAGATCCATCTTCGAACAAGTGATTATAGAGAATTTCAACTTTATAATCGTTAATTGTAGTGTTTAGATAAACTTCATAGCTCCCAAGATGATTCCCAAGTGCATTAGCTTCTTGACCTCCAACATTATTATTGCCTTCCTTACCTAAAAAAACATTGATATAATCTCCAAAGCTACCAGGTAATTTTCCGAAATCTGGTGCATCTCCTCCCCATTGAACAAAATGCTGAAGTCCTGCTTTTATTTGAAAATTGTTTATTTTATCGAAAATTAAATGAAAACTTTTATGGTGGATCCTAGTATTTTCAACATGGCGTTCATCATCTGTTATAAATTCTTCTAAAGTTAAATCTATACTTAATCCAGCCTTTTCAGAAACAATTATTGGGTTTTTTAAGGATAAACTGATTCCTAGTAAGGGCCTTGCATTTAAAGACCAAAGGATATTTTGATTACTAGCACTTAAACCATCATAAAGCAACTCTTTTTGTTTTCTTCCTGCATATGCTTTTAACCAGTAGTTCTCTAACATTACATAAGATTCATCCAGTTGTAATTTTTCAGTATAACCATCATGAAAGAGACCCCCTAATCCAAATTCTAGTTTAGCATGTCTGGAGAATTGGTAAGTGGCCTTTCCATTGAAGTAAGCAGAAACGTTACTAGATTCGTCTATCCTCCCCCTTTGATTGGTATTAATCCAAAATGGGGACTCCTCTTGGGAATATACAATACCCGTTAATGAGCCAAAACCTTCATATTTTATTTGTTGTGCATTTACTAAACAAGTACCAATTAATAAAAGCAGAAAAGTTAATGAGAGCTTCATATAAAATATAAATAAGGCTAAAGATGCTCGGCATCCAATTTTAGTGATAAAAATATGTAATTTTATACGATATAATTCAACTTTATGATTTCCATTTTTAGAAAAAAACAATATTTAATTGATTACCTAGAGGGAATAACAGATATACACAATCATATCCTACCAGGAATAGACGATGGAGCACAAAATGTAACAGATTCGATTGAATTGCTAGATAGATTTTATGATCTCGGTATTACTAAGTTCATTGCAACTCCGCATATAATGAACGATTATTATCCAAATACACCTGAAACAATTAATTCTGCTTTAAGCCTTTTACAAAATGAGATCAATAATAACGAAAAACTAAAAAATACAGATATAAGGTATGCTGCAGAATACATGATGGATCAGAATTTTTTAGAATTGGTAGAAAACGAAGAACTTCTAACCCTTAAGGATAATATGGTTCTTGTTGAAATGTCCTATTTTCAGGCTCCAATAAATTTAAATCAAATTTTATTTAGACTTCAAACTAAAGGATATAAACCGGTTTTAGCACATCCAGAGAGATATGCCTTCTATCATACGAAGGACCTAACAAAATATGAA
Organism: Gillisia sp. CAL575; assembly: GCF_000403785.1. Classification (GTDB taxonomy): domain Bacteria; phylum Bacteroidota; class Bacteroidia; order Flavobacteriales; family Flavobacteriaceae; genus Gillisia. The sequence continues at coordinate 86,184 of NZ_APHJ01000023.1, read as the reverse complement.
GAATTGAAAAATCGAGGTTGTTTATTCCAATTGAATACTTTATCACTTACTCCGCATTATGGAGGGAATATGCAAAAAATCGCTTATAAACTATTGGAAAAAGGAATGATTGATTTCATTGGAAGTGATACCCATAGAATTCAGCATATAGAGAAATTATCTAACATAGTTATAAATAGAAAATTAAATGAATCATTGCTAAAGATTATTTCAAATACAAAAGAAAAATTTAGTTAGATTTCTTTTTAGTTTTTTTCAACAATTTCTTTAATCTAGACTCCTCGTCTACACCGTAGCCGTACCCATAACCATAGGAATATCCATATTTAGCACCATAGGAAAATTTAGAATAGTCCACATCATTTAATATGATTGCCAATCCTTTTAATTTTCCTTGTTGCTTGAGTTCCTTCGGGAAATCTAAAAGTTTCTTTTCTGTATAACCAGCTCGCGTTACATATAAAGTTGTATCTGCTAACGGGCTTATTAATAGGGTATCGGTAACGATCATAGTCGGAGCAGTATCAACGATAACAAAATCATAATTAGTAGACAAGTCATCTAATAAATTTTTCATTCTATCGCTCATAAAAAGTTCTGCAGGATTAGGAGGAATTGAGCCAGATAGCACTAAGTCTACTTTTATATCTTTATCTGAAGATTCAGAAATAATATCAATTGAGGTAAGGTCATAATTATATAAGTAATCCGAAAGTCCTTTGGACTCCATTGGTATATCTGTATATCTATGTAATTTAGGATTACGAATATCTGCCCCAATAAGTACCACTTTCTTTTTAGTGGAAGCCAAAGTTCTAGCTACATTATAAGAAATAAAAGTTTTACCCTCTCCTTTTATTGTAGATGTTACATAAATTATTTCACCTTTATTATTTGATTTTGGCTTTAACAAATATGCAAGATTCGTTCTTAAAATTCTAAAAGACTCAGCTAAGGGAGATCTATCATTTAGCTGTATGGTTTCTTCTAAGCCTTCGTTAATTCTTGGAATTTCTCCCAGAAAAGGGATGTTTTTTATTAAAGGTTCTAAATCACCCTTATGGTGAATCTTAGTATCCAACATAAATTTCCCGAAAAGGACCAGTAAAGGCAATAAAAGCCCAATTAAAAAACCTCCAACTAAAATAAGCCAAGGTTTAGGATCCACAGCTGAAGGTATAGTATAGGCCGGATCAATTACTTTTGCTACTGGACCTGTTACAGCAAATGCTATTGCAGCTTCCTCCCTACGTTGAAGAAGAAATAAATATAATTGCTCCTTAATTTGTTGCTGTCTTTCAATCCCGCGCATGCCTTTTTCCATACCTGGAAAACCACTAAATTTACTTTGAGCAGACCTGTCTAATTGATTTAATTCACTTAATTGAATATTTAATGATCGCTTTTGACTATCTATATTATCTCTTAAATTTTCCTTTAGCGAATCTAAAGATGCGGTAATTTTTTGAACTACAGGGTTTTGCGTTGTAGAAGATCTTAAATAAGCATTCCTTTCTAAAACTAGTGCATTATATGTAGAAATAAAACCAGATATTCCACCTTCAATTCCAATATTAGAAGGCAACAATTCATATTTTTCTCTGGAAATTAGTAAGTCCTCAACAGAATTAATAATCATTAATTGGGTCTCAATATCAAAAACCTGTTGCTCTGCTTGAGTGGATTTTGACAAAAATTCTTGTGCGCCAGAGGAAACATCCATGAACTTATTCTCCCTTTTAAAATTAGCCATTCCACCTTCCACTGAATCCAATTCGGATGTAATAATTCCTAGACGATCTTGAATAAATTCAGTGGTGCTCAAAGCAACTTGTCGTTTATCTGCTACCCCATCAGCATTGAACTGAAACATTAAATTATTTAGAAAATCTTGAGACTTTTCGCTCTCAGCTTGTATAATAGACAAGGATAAAATATCTGCTGCTTTACCTTTTGGTGCAATAACAAGTCCTGAAATATATTCTCCAGCAGTTTGATCTACTGGCCTTATATTGATTTGAACAGTTTTGGTTTTTTTAAATATAGATTCTGAACCATTAGTCCTTGGTACAATTGAGAATTTTAAACCCTCCAAATTTACAATTTCACCTATATTATGCTTTTTCTCATAATCCGAAGCCTCATCACTTAAAATGAAATCTGTATCTGAGGTAGGAGTAATAAATAAAGTTCTAGATGCTTTTTGGATGAGGCTATCAGGAGAAATAAATTGAATTTTTATGGGGCTATTCTTGTAAGCTTCGGTGGTAATAATATTACCTTCAATAAAATATGAGATGTTATGGTCTAATTCTTCAACTACTTTTTCCACTAACCGTTTGGACTTGAGAGTAATTATTTGATTATCTAAAGAATTATCATCAAATTTTAAAATTGATCCTCCACCAGATGGAAGGGCACTTGCCAAATTGCTTTTTTCCTCATTCAGAATCATCATCGATGCTTCGGTACGAAATTGAGGAATAGTATATCTATTATAAAGAAAAGCTAGTAATCCTCCAATCAAAAAACATAAAACGAGCCATTTCCAATGGGCTAGATATTTAAATATCTCAGCCTTGAGATCAAAATTTGACTCCTTTTCTTCTGTAAAATCCTGTAATTCTTCCATGTAAAATTATCTGGTAATAAGCACTACAATTCCGAAAATTGTGGTTGCCAATGAAATTAAGCCTGTATAGGAGGTTATAAAGCCAGCAGATTTAACTTTCCTGTATGTAGGTTCAACATATACTATATCATTTTGCTTTAGGAAATAATATGGATTTTTAAAAACATCTGAAGTAGTCATATCTACTCTACCGTATGTTTTCTCACCATCAATTTCACGAATAACTAAAATATTATCGCGTTTCCCATCATAAGTTATTCCTCCAGCTTTGGCTAGTAATTCAGGGATCGAAATTTGTTCATTTTCAACTTCCACTACAGATTGCCCTGTTTCACCAAGCACGACCACTCTAAAGTTTAACAATCTAACTGCAATTACAGCATCTGTTACATAATTTCTTATTTCTTCTGTTAAAAAAGATTCAAGCTCACTTCTACTTTTACCTTCCACCGATATTTTCCCTATAACTGGAAACTGTATATTTCCATCAACGTCTACCATATAGCCCATAAGTGATGGATTTTGTTGTCCACCCCCACCTTGAGATTGACCGCCTGTATTCATTTGAAACGGAGCAGCTACCTCCTCATTCATTGAGGAAACTTTTATGTGAAGTATGTCATTTACCTCAAAAACGGGCTCGAAATTTTTCATTTTCTCCAATGACTCAAGATTCTCAGGGTTCTGAAAAAATAAAATTTCTTTTTTTGTTGAGCAGCTAAAAAAAAGCGCACTAATTAATAATAAAACAATATTCTTTTTCATGGAATTCTTTTGATGTATCAAATATAATATGATTTTAGTTAAATCATATTTTACTTATTATTTTGTTCTTGGGGAATGTTGTCTCTTTTCAATTTGAGTGAAACTTTATCTAAACTCTGATAAGAAGAGTTATTGCTAATAAATTCAGGGATTAATTCCTTCAATTTTGCTACAACTTTATCATTCTTTAATTTTTCAGAAGATTTAATAATCTTCTCGATTTTCAGATTAATGAATTCATAATCCTGAACCTTATCAACACCTATCATAATTTTCTTATGATGTGTTGGTAAAGTCTTACACTCATCATTTAATAATTCTTCGTATAGCTTCTCACCAGGTCTAAGCCCTGTTATCTTTACCTTGATATTTTTATTAGGAGTATAACCCGCTAGTTTTATCATCTTAATAGCTAAATCCATTATTTTAACAGGCTCGCCCATATCAAAAACAAAAATTTCTCCGCCTTTCCCCATTGTCCCAGCCTCCAATACCAATTGGCATGCTTCAGGGATCGTCATGAAATATCGAATAATATCGGGATGGGTAATTGTAACAGGACCTCCTTTTTCTATTTGTTTTCTAAATAAAGGAACAACAGATCCATTAGAACCTAAAACATTTCCGAATCTGGTAGTTATAAACTTAGTTTCTTTCTTATCAAATTTAGCTTGGTCATGATAAAGCGATTGCACATACATTTCGGCCGCTCTTTTAGACGCGCCCATCACATTACTAGGATTTACGGCTTTATCTGTAGATACCATTACAAAATGTCCCACATCATATTTGACAGCAAGATCTGCAAGGTTTTTTGTCCCACGAATATTAACCGAAATTGCTTCGTGAGGATTTGCTTCCATTAAAGGAACATGCTTATAAGCTGCAGCATGATAAACCACATCGATACTATGATTCTGAAACATTAACTCCAATCTCTTTTGATTTCCTACATCACAAATTATAAATCTACATTTTAAATCAGGAAACTTACCTTCTACCTCTAATTGCAGATTATGCAGAGGTGTTTCTGCCTGATCTAAGATAATTAGCTTTTTAGGATTATATTGAGCAACTTGTCTAACGATCTCACTACCAATAGAACCTGCACCTCCCGTTACTAAAATGGTTTTTCCTGTAAGCTGAGCCGTTTTATTTTCTCTATCAAGAACTATTGGCTCTCTATCCAAAAGATCTTCGATTTGCAAGGTTTTAATATTCTGGGATATCGGTTTATCATCATCTGCCCAATTCGAGACTAATGGCGCATTAAAAACTTGAATATCATTTTCTAAGCAATCTTCTACAAGTGCAAATTTTTCTTCTGAACTAAAGTTTTGTTCAGTTAATATAACTGCAGAAGCGTTTAAAATTTTTAGCTGATTATGTATAGTGGTTCTATACTTTACAACTGGTTTGTCGAGAATTCTAATACTATTGTTATGCTTTGTTTTTGTGAGAAAACCTACAATTTTGAATCTACGTGGGTGCTCTATATTTAAAGCTCCTGCAATAGAAATAGCATTTTCATCTGCTCCTATAATAACGGCTCTTTTAATAGCGTCTCCTCGCAGTACAATCTTATAGAACTCATAAGTCTGTTTTACGCCTAATCGAAATAAAAATAGAAGAGAAAATGAGATCCACAAATTAATAAGTAATCCGCCAACCAAGTAGATCTTTTGACCTATTACAAAAAATGTAATATAATTAAGAACAACTAAAGTAATAAATGAAGATGTAGTAGCTAATATTAGTTTTAAAGCATCAATATTGGAAGAATATCTAATAATCCCAGCGTATGTTTTAAAAACAAAGAAAAAGAAAATGTTAGTTAAAACAATAATTAATGCCTTTAAGGGAAAGTCCAATAAAGTATAATAGTTGGGAGTAAGATCTACAATTATCAATATGGTCAATAAAGACGAAATAGAAACTAAAAATATATCAATAAGAAATACCGCCCATCTCGGGAGGTATTTTAAGTTTCTTAAATTCAATGCACTATCTGTAGAGGTCAAACTTAATTTTAATGCTGAAAGTAAACGCTCACCCATTTTTAAAATTTTTAATTCTATGCTCTAAAAAATTCATTAATTCCTAAACTTAATCTTTCTCTATCCTCATTAGTTAAGTTAGAACCTGAAGGAAGACATAAACCAGTATCGAATAATTCTTCAGCCAAACCATCTCCATAAAATGGCATGTTCTTAAAAACTGGCTGTAAATGCATTGGTTTCCAAAGTGGTCTACATTCGATTTTAAGACCTTCCATAAACAATCTTAAATCTTCTCTAGATTTTCCTGTAATTTCCTTATCAACAGAAATTATGCTCAACCAGTTATTACAAAAATAATCATCACTAGGTTCAGAAAACACAGTAACTCCCTTTATATTTGAAAATACTTCTTGATAGAACATATTCATTTTTCTTCTCAAGTTAACATGTTTATCCAAGACTTCCATTTGTCCTCGTCCAATACCGGCAGATATATTACTTAATCTGTAATTATAACCAATTTCAGTATGCTGATAGTGAGGAGCATCATCGCGTGCCTGCGTAGCTAAAAATATAGCTTTTTGTTTAATCGATTTATTCTTAGCTATTAAAGCACCTCCACCAGAAGTAGTTATTATCTTATTACCATTAAAAGATAAAATCCCTATTTCCCCAAAAGTACCACATTTTCTTCCTTTATAAGAACTTCCCAATGCCTCAGCACTATCCTCGATAATAGGAATTTCAAATTTATCTGCAACTTTTTGAATCTCATCAACCTTATAAGGCATTCCATACAAATGTACAGCAATAATAGCCTTGGGCTTATTCCCTTTAGCAATCCTATCCTCTATAGCTTTTTCCAACTGAACAGGACATAAGTTCAAAGTATCGCTTTCACTATCAACAAATACTGGAGTTGCTCCTAAATACATAATAGGATTTGCTGATGCTGCAAATGTCATACTTTGGCAAATTACTTCATCACCTGCTTTTACTCCTAATAAAATCAAAGCCAAATGAAGCGCTGCTGTTCCTGAACTTAAAGCTGCAACGTTCACTAGATTTTCATCAATTTTTGAATTAGATAAATAATTTTCTATATCTATTTCAAAACCAGTTACGTTTGGACCTAATGGTGCTATCCAGTTTGCATCAAAAGCTTCATTTACAAATTTTTGTTCGTTCCCACCCATATGAGGTGAAGAGAGCCATATTTTGCTCTGTTCCATATATTTATTTATTTAAATACTTTATTATCTTACCAGGATTTCCTACAACTACAGCATAATCTGGAACATCCCTTATAATTACGGCTCCAGCTCCAATTGTCACCCATTTACCAATTTTTATACCAGGAATTACTACTGCTCCAATTCCAACATGGGTTCCTTCTTCAATAATTACATTTCCAGCAATAGCCGCATTGGGAGAAATATGAACATAATCAGCTAACTCGCAATCATGATCTATTGTGGAAGCGGTATTTATTATACATTGTTTTCCTATTACTGTTGAAGAATTCACACAAGCATTAGACATAACAACCGTGCCATTTTTTAAATTTGCGTTCGGGGATATAATAGCCGATTTATGAATTATTGCATCTGATACATTACCCGTAAACGAATTCGTAACTCTTTTCCGGATTATGTTATTTCCAATTGCAATAATTGTGTCAGAATCCAAAAAGTTTTTATTTAACTCATGAGTAACTACTCGTTCATTTAGTAAAACTACATTTCTATTATCATCAAAAATTTGATCAATAATTATATCGATTGACTCTGCAATATCAATAATTACTTTTCCATGTCCACTGGCTCCATAAATATTCATAGCTAATTATTTCCGTTAAAAGGTTCTGTTGTAGCCATGTTCTCAGCATTAATCCCTTCAGAAACCAATACTTTCTGAACAGTTTTGAATAAAATTTGAATATCTAGAAAAAATGAAACGTTTTGCACATACCAAACATCATATTCAAATTTTTGAGTCCAACTAATTGCATTTCTACCATTTACCTGAGCCCAACCAGTGATTCCTGGTTTTAAATCATGTCTCTTATATTGATAAGGTGTATAAATCGATAAATATTTTGGCAGAAGAGGTCTTGGTCCAACAATACTCATATCTCCGATTAAAACATTCCACAATTGCGGAATTTCATCTAGAGATGTTTTCCGGATAAACTTGCCTATGGATGTTAATCTTTGAGAATCTGGAAGTAAAATACCATTAGAACCCTTCTCATCAGTCATAGTTTTAAACTTCACTATCTTAAAAATTTCACCATTCTTACCAGGTCTTTTCTGCACAAAAAAAGGATTTCCTTTATTTGCCAAAAATAATAGAATCGTAGCTATTAATAGTAACGGACTTAACATTAGAAGTGCTACAAATGCAATAATAAAATCTGAAAATGGCTTAAAAAATAATATATAAATCTTCAAAATTTTACTTTAAATTTTTGGAATTATCAATATAAATTTCATCAAAATATCAGGTGATAAATTCGAGCAAAAGTACAAAATTCTTTAATGTAAATATTTTATTTCTATTTACTCTTAATATAGTCCTTTTCTAACGCTCTATATTCAGCTAAAAGTAAATTCCAAAATTGCTCTCTTTCATAGTTCTCTGTTATATGATGCCTTGTATTTTTTTTAAATTCCTCTAAAAAAAGCCGGTTATTATACAATTGACTCATTGCATCATACAAACTATTACTATCCTTCACTGGAATTATAATTCCATTTTTGTTGTTCGTGATAATTTCGTTACAACCATTGATATCGGTAACTATAGAAGGTAAATTCATAGCTCCTGCTTGCATAACCACATTAGGAAAGCCTTCTCTATAACTTGGGAAGGTAAGAACATCAGAAATCGCAAAATATGGTCTGACATCTTCTTTGTAACCAACAGAAATAATCCCTTTATGAGAATTGATTATTTCCAAATTAGAGTCCTCAATTGGATCTAGATCACTTTCAAAAGGCCCAACCAGTAACAACTTAATATTAGAATTAGTTTCGTATAATCTTATAAATGCCGTGACCAGCTCATTAATACCTTTCTCTGAAACAATTCTTCCGATAAAAATAAAAACAAGCTCATTACTATTTATACCAAGTTCCTTTCTAAGTATATCATTATCCTTTTTAGAATATAAATGTGGATCAAAATATTTAGTGCTTATTCCATTTGAGCTACCTTTCCCTAAAATTTTAAGCTTTTTATCTGAAGTAAATTTCTCATTCAGTATAATTTTTTTTAATTCAAAAGAATTAGGATAAATCCTTGTAGCTAGGCTATAAGTAAACTTTTCTACAATATTTAAAACTTTTCTTTTAGTACCAGTTGTCTCTAACAATGGCAATCCTGCAACCGTATGTAATCTAATTGGAACTCCCGCTATCCTGGCTGCAAGCATTCCAACAATACCAGCTTTAGGGGTGTGAGTGTGAACAATCAATGGTTTCTCAGATCTAAAAAATTGATAGAGCTTCAATACGGAGATTAGATCTTGAATTGGAGTGACTTTTCTTGTCATCTCAACCCAAAAAGTTCTAACCTTGTTTGCACTACCATATTTTTCTAGACGATCCTCTTCTGCAGCTATCGCAATAACTTCATAATGATTATTCATAAAGCTAAGTTGCCCTTCTAAAAGTTTCTCTAATGAAAGAGGTATTGTGGTAATTCGTATGAGTTTATTCAAAAATATATTTATTTTAAGTGAAATTAATTATGAGAACTAGGATTTAGCTTACCATGGATTTTAGATATAATACTATTTGTGTATTTTTTCCACGTATAATTTCCTTCAATCTCATGAATTAAATGTTGATTGTTACTTAACCTACTTTTTAGATTATCATCAGTTAAAACTTCTTTCATAGCATTTTTTAATTCCATATGAGAAGGCCCGGTAATTAATAGATCTTCCCTATCACGAAAAATAGCTCTCACTGAAGGAATGTCTGGGGCAATAACAGGTAGGCCTGCAGATAAATATTCGAAAATCTTTAGTGGATTCATATACGTATTGGCATAGTGATGCACTGCCAAATCAAAACAATTGAGATTCTCATTGATATCTTCATGCTTTATCCATCCTCGCAAGCACACATTTTTAGACAAGCTTAGATTTACAACCTTTTCTTTTAATTTAGCCAATGCTGGTCCATCACCAACTATAACTAAATATAGATTCGGATTATCCTTAAGTAGTTCGTTGAAAACGTCAATTAACACGCCTAGTTGTTTATGAAAATCAAGAGTGCCAATATATCCTATTACGAATTTATCTATCGGATAATTCCATTTTATTCTCAAAGAGTCCGGATCTAACATGGGAAAGAATTTATCTGGATCTGTCCCATTATGAATTACTACATCACGACCATTATTGACATGATCTCCCATAATTCGTGTCCGAGAGAAATCAGAAATAAAAATATTAAGATCTGAATGTAAATATGCCTGCAATTGCATATTCAAAAATATGTTCTTAAATGCTATATTCTTGAATGGTTCATCAAAAGGAGATCCGTTAATTTGATTACAAATTATTAGCTCTGGAAACCGTTTTTTTAGTCGTTTAATCTGAAGAAAATTCGAATCAATTTGAATTAAAATTATATCTGGTTTAAATTCTTGAATTTTTTCAACAAGCTTCTTAAAGTGGAATGAATTTCTTCTAAAAAAAAACAAAACTTGTAATAAGGGAATTTTCCTCAAAAATGATCTTATAGAAAACTTCGGCTCTATTTTCAACTCTCCCTTGGACTGAATTATTGGAAAAATAGCTTTCTCTGTAATATCCTTATGTACACCTAATTGATTAAAAAATTCTATAGACTGGATGCTACCTCCGTGATTTGCGTAATATGAAGTTGAGTAATACAAGAATTTCATAAAGTAGATCTCGATCCGATTATTTTACTCAGTTCGGCGTCAAAGGTAACTTTTTTTGGTTTGGAATTCTCAATTGCTTTTTTAAAGAGTTTCAATTCCAATGAAGGATTGTGTATTCCTTGTTTACTAATATGTTCTTCATTGGCTTTCGTATTTATTAGCTCATCCCTATATCCTTTTGCATAAGGCGTCTGAAAAAATGTAAAGCCTGTAATATATAATTCTTTATAATCTGAATTTAGAATTAACATTAATGCAGAAAAACCAATGGTTGGTATATAAGCACCCAGTCCATTGGTAATTACCTTATAATTCTTTCTTGAAATGTTATATGTCACTCTATTCTCAAGATGTCTTTTGTAAAAATTTAAATGAGTAACTAAACCTTTCAGATTCATATTAGGATTGATAACTTTCTCTATTCCTAATCTCTTATATAATTCCCATTCTATTGGACCTCCTCCACTAAAATTGTTCTCATAAAAACTATGAAAGAGATAATTTGTTTTAGACCCTAGAAAAGGAAAACTTTTCTCTGTGAGGCTATAAGGTGCCTTATTCACTCTTACTACAATATCAAAACTATCAATATAGTTTCCATTTCTCTCTACAAAAGAAGAATCTGCAGCACCCACGATTGCGATTCGTTTATTTTTAAACGAATCGTTAACCTTAAAAATTTTTAAGGAGCCAATCATAAAATAAAGTCCCTTTAGAGTTCTAATCAAGCTCATTAAAGCTAACTATATAATTTTCATTCAATAATCTTAATTCTACACTATTGTACCCAATGAAGTCAATATTATTTTCATTAGCAGCATCATAATCATTTATAGAGTCACCTATAAAACAGACTTCATCCTTGTTATATTTATAATTATTCAATAAATCTTTAACAAGATTAACTTTGGGTGTAGGTGAACCATCAATAGATGTGAATAAGCATTCAATTCCCAATTTTTCACATAGATAATTTAATTCTTTCCCATCAGACCCTGAAACTATATGCATATTTATATTTGGGGTTTTCTTGATAAAGTTTAGCACATCAAGAATCAATAGGTCTTTATTAATAAGCATTTCCTTCATAATTTCAGAAAAATGTTTAGCAAACTCAGCTTCCTTTTTCTCTGTATTGGATTCAATTCGAATATTCTTAAAAAAATACTCAAATTTGACATACCTTGAAAGACCTGCATTTTTAGTATGAAAATCAATTAATTCATCTACTTCATCCTTAGGATAATTGGAGAGTACTTCTCTAAAACCTCTCTCCCTTATCGGCATAGAATTAATTATTACTCCATCAAAATCCCATAAAATGGCTTTTCTATCTTTTAAGTTTTTCATACACTGCTTCTGCGATTAAAAAATCCTCTTCATAATCTATATCTAATGATGAAATTTTATCGTTTTCTAAATAATAAGGTTTAATGCCCAATCTCTCCCCAAGTAAATATCGTTCTCTATTTGCAATAAATACGGCATTATTAATAGCGAACAATTCCTTCAAATCTTGTGTACGAGGCCAATTAAGTTTAGTAGTATTATTTATAATTTTATTAGACTCCGTATCTAACAAAAAATCTTTACAAATGCAGCCAGTAACCAAAGAATCATAGCCATTTTTCTTCTGATGTAAAAATACCTCTATAGCTTGATTATAATTTTTAGCATTGAATAAAGGATTTGTTGCATGTGTCCACAATATATTCTCACATGAATTTATTTCAGCTGCATATAGTATTAAATCTTTAAGTTTAGTTGAAGAATTTCCTAGATGCTCTGGTCGCTCATCAATTACTAAATTCTTTATTCTATTCTTATAAGTTTCAGCGATTTCCAAACATGTATTACTATTACTAGAAATAATTACCTCATCTACAAACTGTAAATTCACTAATTGATTTAATTTCAACTCTAAAATGCCATTATCAATACCTGCGAAAGAGCGTGTATTTTTATTCTTCACTCTTTCACTTCCAGCCCTAACAGGTAAAAATAAGCTTATTGACATATTACAATAACGAATAAATAGATTTAGATTTTATATTATATTGTGTAGGAGTTATAGAATACAAACTAATTCCTTTACTTATTACATGATCAAAAATTAATTGATTTTCTTTAAATAATTCCATCTCCTCTTTTTGTATGTTCTCTGAATAACCATCATAACCTGTTAGGAAAACTTTTTCTGCTTTTAAATCAAATCCAATTTGAAATGCAAGCGCTGTAGCAGACTCCTCCAAGTTACTTTCAAAATCAACTTCCTTTATTGCCTGGGTATATTCTTTCAAACAGATTGGAACATAACTTTTTAAGGAAGAAATTATCGGAGGTATTATAAAAGTTTTATTTGAGAACTCTTCTAAATTAATCATTTTCTCTAGCCTTTGTCCTTCTTTACCTAATAAACAGTGAATTTGATAATTGGCAACATTTGAAAACACATGGATATTCTTTGAACTTACAAAAACTATTGCAATATCTGGATTCTGTTTCAAAAATTCTTGATGAGCCTTTTTATTCTTTATTGTAGATTTGCCTCCACCTACAACGAGTATAGATGCATAACTTTTATTAGGTTTGAAAATAGGAAAATCTTGCAAGTTAGAAATAGCACTTTGCTTTGGAGAAACATTCTCATTAATAATTGAATTAAGAGAATGAAATCTTTTCTTAATTTTAGACATCACAGTGTCTTGTGGCATTGAGAAAGCACCAGAAATCATATAAGGCAAATTGGTTCCCCAATTATATTTTACTCTTAAATGTTGAAATGATTTACACAAATTGAAAAGAGCATCAAAATTTACCAGTAATTTATTTTGTTTGTTTAGGATCGTTAAAATTAATTCTGTTTTTAAATTTCCTGCTCCTCTCCCCATCCCCATTACAGTACTATCAACAATTTGAGCACCACTAGTAATAGCCGTTAAAGAATTAATAAGAGCCAGTTCTAAATTATCATGACCATGAAACCCGATTGGTATTGTAATCTGCCTCTGTATTTTTGTGAAAATTTCTTCAACATCTTTTGGATAAAGTCCCCCAAAACTATCTACAACATAAAAATAATCAGCAACATCATTAATGCGATTAAGATCTTTGTTATATAAAGAGTGATTTTCCCATTTTGAAGCATACATCAAATTAAATCCAACTTTAAAACCTAACTCTTTAATCGCTTTAGAAAGTGTAATCGCTCTATTCAGGTTAATTGGGTCTACAGCAATTCTCACCAGAGCAATTATACCTTTACATGGTTTAAGAAGAGCTTTTAAATCTTTAACTTTAACCTCCTTCTCATTCAAGATTATGGCTAGTTTCTTATTGCACTTTTCTTTACAATCTCTTAATAAAAACTTCGGTAAAAAATAATAAGCACCTTCATACGAACTACTTCTTTTAGATCTATAACCAATTTCAACATATTCCAAAGGAAGCTGATTTATTTCCCTAAAATATTCATCAACCAAACTATCATCAAAATCCCAATGGGTATAATAGCCACCATCTCGCAGTGTACAATCTAATAATTTTAAATCCCTTGTGTTTTCCTTCAGCATTTAATATTCATTTAAAACTACTCCAAAGTTAGGAAGATTAATTTAGCTCTCCGTATCGGTGTTTAACGAAGTCTCTTAAAGCAAACCTCTGTAAATTAAACATTTTTGAACCGTATTTAAGGCCAAATCTATATCCATATATCATTTTTCCCAAAGATTTAATAACAAGAACTGCAAATGATGTATATAAATGTTGGCTAGAATAGATTCTCAAAAGATTTCTAGTGCTATAGTACTCTCTCTTCACTAAATTATCAATTCCTAAATTAGTGTTTTTTCTTTGAAAATCTATTGAAGTATTACCAGCTAATGCTCTAATTTTATACCATTTTGCTGCATCAATAAATAATTTATACCCCCCTTTTTTTGCTTTCAAGCAAAAGTCGAATTCCTCAAAACCAAAAAACAATTTTGGATCCGGAAGTATACCATCTTTTATTACTTGAGAATTCACAATCATACTATGACCCCCTGGTATCGAATCTACTTCTAAGTAAGTATTTTTCTTTAACTCATTATTAGATAAAGATCTAATTCTTCCAGTATTAGCATTAAAATACCCACCTTTCTCACCTATTACTCCCAAATTAAAATTACTCTGAATTAATTTTTCAATTCCTATAAATAAATCCTCAAAAACAAAATGATCTCTAGGAGGATTGTCATCATCTCCCCAGTAAATCCAATCATATCCTAATCGAGTTAGTTCTTTAAGGCCATAATAAGCAGCTCCAGCTGGCCCGCTATTGTAGCCAACTTGATGATATATTACATTCTGAAATTCTTGATCTTGAATAGCTTTCTCTGTTAAAACAGAATGACTGTTATCTACAATCAAAATCACCTTTGGCGGGAATGTTTGGCCAAGAATTTTGCTTATGGTGTCTAAAATTATTTCTGAACGCTCATAGGTCATTACAAACGCAGCAAATTTGTAATTTTTCATCCTTTTAAAGCTTAATTCTTAGTTGAAATAACTTATATGCAATTTGAATCAATTTAGATTTAAATCTCTGAGCAAACGTGTAGTAATGAATTCTTACCTTTTTAAAGAATATTCCCTCACCAGAACTATCTTCAAAATAGTACTTAGTTTTCTTCCCACCCTTCAAAAAATAGAATCCAAATTTTATAGTATCATCTTTAGGTTTAGGCTGTAAGTCCTTTTTAAGCAACACTCTAATCTCTGATATGTTTTTAGGAACATAAGCAACAATGGAATAAAAGTAGAGACCTTTCCCTAATAATATCACTGGTTTTCCTTGGTAGTTTGCTTCTAGACCTGTCGTGGACCCAAAACTTATAACCTTATCTGCAATTCCTATCAACTCATAACTATCCGCTGGACTCTCCGGGGAAATAACAAAAATATTAGGATACAATTTATTTAAACCTAAAATTTTAGTTGCATATTCATGTGTCACCCCCTTTAGATTAGGATGCATTCTTATTATTAAATTATGAGAAGAAAGAGATCTACCCACAAAATCTGTTAAGACCTGAAGCGCCTCTAGTTGATCTTTATAATATGGATTATCGAATTCCTTACCAAGCGCGGCAAATTCATCATCAGAACTATTAAATAATACTATATTTTTATTACCATTAAATATCATTTTTGGTAAAGAACCTTTCTTCATCTCTCCAGTATATGAAGGAAAAATTATACTCTCTCCTGATTTCTGCCTTTCGAAAAATTCTGAACCAATCTTTAATTTTTCTTCTTGACTAAGCTGTGATTTATCCCAGCACTCTTGAACTAATTCCCATTTATTATGAATATTATGGGGCAGTACGTTCTTATAAGTTTCAACAAAACCACCTAATCTTGCGCGCTCAACATTTAAACAATCAATATTGTTTGCTAAAGCTGCTCTTAAAATGGCTCTAACGTAATCTTGTCTACCATTAAAATTGTAAACAAGATCTATTTCTTTATCAGCTATAAATCTCTTAACGCTTAGAAAAGTAACTAAAGCGTTACTAGCTAATTCATGCACATAATCTTGATTAACATGCAGAAGATCTCTATCTCGAGAGCGAGAAATATAGGTAGACAAAGTAGATGATCCTATTTCAAAATTTTCATAATTAAGATCAAAATCTATTTTATTATTCTTTTGGAAGAACTCCTGAGCAAGTTCTCTATCGTGATTTATTATTAAATCTGATAATTTTATACTATGAAAATCACCTTCAATCAGACTTAATGTATTTGAGACTCCTGCTTTACATCTAAAACAAATATCCGGTTGTTTGGAAATATTAAAATAGCAAACGTCGAAGGTATTAGAACAAGTTAAATAGTAAATATTAGCATCAGGATTATTAGCTATTTGTTCCTGAAGAACATCAGGCATAATTCCTCTGGAATAGCTATCAATACTAAATATTGATGCAATTAAAATATTCATCTATTTTATTTATAAATTTTGATTTTGAACCATTTCTCTGAAGCTTATAGAACTCTTAAGTAAAGCTTCAAAGTTTCCTATAGCATTAATGGTTCCATTTTTCATTAAAAGTATTCTGTCTGCATTTTTAATTGTTGCAAGTCTATGAGCAATAATTATAATGGTATACTGTCCCTTGAGAGCATTAATATTAGATTGAATCTCATTTTCTGTTTCGCTATCCAAGGAGGAGGTTGCTTCATCTAATAATAGTATATCTACATCTTTAAATAGTTCTCTTGCTATAGATAATCTTTGTCTTTGTCCTCCACTTATATTAATCCCATTGGATCCAATAACAGTATCTTCTTTATCGGGAAGTTCTAATATAAATTTTGAAATAGCCGATTTTTTAACAGCCCTTTCAAATTTATTTAAATTCTCCAGTGTTTTAGGTGCCCAGAAACTTATATTATTATAAATAGTATCATTGAAAATGGTGGCATCTTGTACAATATATCCTAACTGCTTCTTAAATGATAATAGATCTAAATCTTCAACATTAATACCATCCACTAAATATGTGCCTGAAGTTGGTTTTAATAGACCAGATATCACATTCATTAATGTTGATTTACCGGAACCACTTTCGCCAATAATAGCAATAGTTTCATTCTTCACTATTTCAAGATTGATATCTTTTAAAACTGTATATCCATTTTTAAATTTAAAATCTAATCCCTGCATTGTTAAAAAACTTTTAAAACCATCTAAGGCTACAGAACCATTTATCTCTTGATTAGATTCTAATGATTTAGTGAATTCCTTCATATTTTCAAGACTTCCCGAAACTCCAAGAAAGGCATTCCACTGTTCTTGCATAATCATAAAGAAGCTTATAGATCTATACAATAATAATAAGCTAAGCATGATACTGGTTATCTTCTCGTTAAAAAAATATATATTTAAAAATATAGCTAAAAATATTACCAGAATTGAAAGTGGTTCTCTTACTGCACCAAGAATTGCATCTATAACACCTAATCTCTTTTGAACTTGTTCTAAATCATATATATTGTTCTTAAGCTTTTCTCCATATTTCACATTTTGACCTGTGGCTTTTAAGTATTTGAACAAATGAACCTTTTGAATCAGCAGATTTTGAAAGACATGAGTTTTCTTGGTGTATTTTTTTGAAAAATAAACTGTTCTCTTGTATAAAAATTTGAATATTAAATTCACAAATCCTCCTCCCAATATCACCAAAAAGGTAAATTTCCAATTGGAACCAAACGCAAGTATTAAGTAAACTCCAACTAAAACGCCTAACTGTATAGATTTAAAATAATGATTATAAGCAGAATTAAGACGATTAATTTCTCCTCCAAAAGTATTCTGGATTCTACCGGTATCAGAAGTAATAAAAGACTGGAATTCAAATTGGCTTAATAAATCTATGTTAGAAACTCGAATTTTCCGCATAAAGATTTGCTGATAAATAACCCTTAAATAAGATTCAATAAACTTGGCTATTCCTTTTAGAGAGAAAAATAAAAATATCAATAAAAATATATTTAAAAGACTGGGAACAATTTTTAAGGTGTTTATTACGAAATCACTTATAACATCTTTATCGCCAATAGTATCTATAGCAGTGGAATTGGTAGATATCAACTTAAGCAATGGTATAAATAAAGCTAATCCTATTCCATCTAATAGCCCCACCATTAAACTAACTCCTAACGATATGAATATTCTATGTTTTAAATACCCATAGAAATAGGATAGGTAATGGAAATAATTTTTTAAGAATCTTTTGTAAGCCATAGATGCTTTGAAATAATCTTCGAAACTATTAATTAAAAATCTAAAGGAACGACACCAAAGATAAAAATTAGTTTATGATTAATTTCAACTATTCCTATAGAAGAGAAAAATACATTAATTTCAAAATAAATTTACGTACGACTTTACAAAAGTAATATTCAAAAAAGTTACTTTAGTCAGCTCAATAGTGGGTTTTAATTCTGTAATATTTAAATTAAAAATTAATTGTAAAATATCGTTTTATAATGATGTTGAATTTAAAAAAGTCCCCTAGGTAATTTTATCAAAAAATGGGTCTATTATAATAATAGTATTTTTCAATATATTTCTAGAATGTATTTATGAAGATTCGGTTAAAATCTGAGATATAATAAAAACCAAGCAAACATACTGCTGCTGTACTTGTTTTTATTCTCCACATTATATTAACTTATCACTTTACGCTAAACAAAGGCAGGCTATAAAATAATTCAAGGATGCTTGAAATTATTACAAAACTCCTAGAAAACATTCAGCATTATCAAATTAGTAAGGTTAATGAATAAACTGTGTTAACTATTATTACATTGTTCATTAATACTTTTATGTTTCCTAAATTTAAATACTAGCAGAATTTTTTAATAAAAAAATAATGAAAGATAAAATTTCTGTAATAATACCCACCTATAATAGAGCGCACATATTAAAGGATGCTTTGGAGTGTGTTTTAAGGCAGACCTATCCTAACTGGGAATGTATTATAATTGATGACGGATCTACAGATCATTCGGAACGATTAATCAAGGAATATGCTATTATAGATAATAGGTTTAAATTTATTAAGAGGCCATTATCAAGAAATAAGGGAGCAGCTACATGTAGGAATATTGGGCTAGAAAATGCTACAGGAGATTACATCCAATTTTTAGATTCAGATGATATCCTTGCAACGAATAAATTTGAAATTCAAATTGAGCTTTTGAAAAATGAAGATTTGAATGCAATTGCAACTTGCCGATATGGGATTATGAAAACAATGCAGGGTAATCCGAAAATTTTATATGGATTAGCCTCATTTAGAAACTTTGAAAATCCTCATAATTTATTGAAAACTTTAGCACTCAGCTTTTCATATTTTCCATTACATGTGTTTTTAATTCCTAAATTAATAATTGAAAAAGCAGGAATGTGGAATGAACATTTGTCAGTAAATGATGACGGAGAATATTTTTCAAGAGTTATTTTAAACAGTTCAAAAATCAAATTCTGCAATAATACCTTTGCAGTTTATAGAATGGGTGCTGGAAACCGAATTACAACGCAAATTATGGAGGACGAAGGCGTTAAGAGTTATATAGAAAGCTGGAATTTAATTGAAAGGAATATTGCAAAAAAAATGGGTATCAACAATCATATATACGTTCGTGCAGCCAAAACCAATATGTATAACAGACTACTAAGCGAAAATTCCCCTTTAGTAACTAAATATTCTTCATTTTTCAAAGATAGATGGACTAACCCAACTTATTTTATAACTTTAGTCATCAATAAAGTTCGAACCATATTAATGGTTTCCTCTAAGATTTTTTATTTTGACTTACAACCAAAATGACCTACATACTTTCAACAATAAAGTTTAATTGAAATTCATAGTATTACCTCTGTAAAAGTAATTACGTTATATGGATCTAACTCACCAAATTTATTTGGATTTAAGAACATTAAATCTTCATAGATGTAATGAGGCATTTAATGCAAATAATTCGGGTTTTATCTTATATAATTGGACAACTTCCGGAATGGTTATATTCAAGTTATATTTAAAAAATGCAAACACCTTTTTTAATAATTCCAAATCTTCTTCATAATCACAGGTCAGTATAATTTTATCAATAAACTGATGATAATCTGGAACCTGTATTTCTTTATATTTAGGATTTTTAGGTATATTTTCTCTAAGTGCTGCGGTTACGTGTTCCAAATGATACGATTTCTTCGATGTAATGGATTTTAATTCTTTTAAACTAACCAGTTCGAATCCGGTACCTTTTACCAAGCCATTCTGATAGATACCGTCCAAATAATTGTATTTTAGAAACAAGCTTAAGGATTTCCTCAACACAACAATATCAACTAGTGGATTATCTCCCGTTACACGAATTATATTATTTACACCGAATTTATCAGCAGCAGCTATATATCGATTCAACACATTATCAAGACTTCCTCTAAATATCGCAATACCCTCCAAGCTTTTTAAGTAATCAACTAGGATATCATCTGAGGTATCTGTACTAGTTGCAACAATTATTGGTAATTTTAATACCCTAAACCTCTCAATAACATAGAATATTAATGGTTTATAGCCAATAAGCTGCAAGCTTTTTCCTGGAAGTCTAGAACTTGACATTCTTGCCTGAATAATTATAGCAAGTTTTTCCATTAATTATTCAGGTACAAATCATATGCCCAATCAAGAACACCTTTATCTTGTAGAATATTTTCCACAAATTCCCTAAAAGCTCCTTGGCCGCCAGCGGTTTCTAAAATAATATCGGCTTTATCCTTTACTCTCATATAGGCATCAGAGGGACAAGCAAATAATCCAACTTTATTTATGATATTATAATCATTCATATCGTCACCTAAATAGGCAACTTCAGAAAGGTAGATATTTAATTTAGCACAGTGATCAATTAAAACTTGTAATTTATTAGTCACTCCAAGTTTATAATCCTCAATTTTAAGCTTAGTCAATCTAAATCTAACCATCTCGTTATCTTCCCCAGATAAAATTAAAATTGGTAAATCTACTAACTTGGCTAAAGCTACCCCAAAACCATCTTTGGTATTAAATTTTCGGAAGGAATCTCCATTAAAATCATAATAAAATGAGCCATCTGTCCAGACCCCATCAATATCTGAGACCAATAATTTAATATTTTTCTCCATATTTAATTAAATTCAATATAAGATTGCATTCCAGAAAATTTGTTCCTTGTTATATTTAAATCCTTCAAGTCAAAAACTTCAGAAAGGGCTATAGTCTCACCCGGAAACTTGGGATCATTTAATTCATCAAAACCTATAATTGTGCCTTTAGTAATATATGATTTAATGAGCTTTAAACATTCTATTGTAGGCTGATAAAGATCAAAATCAAACCATGCAAACGCGATTAGTGTTTGAGGATTTTCTTGAAGATATTTCTCCAATTCTTCCCCAGCGTCCCCTTTGATTAGTAAATTTTTAGAAATATGATTTAAAGGAGATTCTGCCTCATGATATTTTAAAAGTTTATTCAAATAATTTTCATAGCCGTTGGTAACGTTAAAGTTACCAACGGCTATAATTTCATTATTCCCATCTTTATCGTGAGTTTTATTAAATCCAGCAAATGTATCAAAGCCTACAATCCTTCTATTATAATTATAAGGTTCATAGATTCCCCGAAGATTATTTAAGGTTACCAAATTTTGACCCCAACGGCACCCAAATTCTATTATGATTCCATGAACTTTTATAACTTTTTGATAGAGCTCATTAAAAAATAATATTTTAGATAATTCTTGCCTTTTAAGAAATAGGGAGGTATTATTAATTTTTTCATCTTCTGGAATAGGATTTTGATTATGAAGAACTAACATTTCTGCCCGATTTTTCATTTCCTCTGAAGAAGACAAAGTTGAAATTTTAATTTTATTATTTTCTATAGATTCCATTGGCTAAAGATAAAATAATCAAACTAATAAGAATTGAAGAATAACATTAGAAAAATTAAAGTCTGAATTTAATTTACTTAGAAATCATATTCGGATAAATCAACTCATCTTTTTCAATAAGAATTAAAGCTTTCTTACCAAGAATATGATCTTTATCTAACCATTTAAATCCATCACCAGGAGAAAGCAAATGCAAGTCAGATTCATTTATTGTTGATCCTATAGCAATATCCTTATTTACAGCCAAAGATCTTTCTAATTTAATTTTAGTCTCTTTCACAGCTGGTTCAATAAAAACATCTTCTTGGCCCATAGATAATTCTAACAGTCTAATATCTCTAATCATTCTCCAACAACCATCAATTCCTAAAGAACCAGCTTGATCTGTACCTTTCATTTTTCGATCTAATGTTAAATGCTTCTCAATAATATTTGCTCCCATTGCAACAGCTGCAATAGGAGTTGAAATACCAATAGTATGATCTGAATAACCTATATTGTAATTAGGATATTGCTCCTTTAAATATGAGATAGATCTTAAATTTACATGAATTGGATTAGTTGGATATTCTGAAACGCAATGAAGTATAGAGATGTTTTCGTGATGTTTGGAAATCACCTCCAAAGCTTCATTCAACTCTTCTTGGCCTCCCATTCCTGTGGAAAGTATTATTGGTATTTTAGATTGAGCTAAAGCCTCTAAAAGGGGTAAGTTGGTAAGATCTCGAGAGGCCACTTTTAATTTATCTGGGGTAAAATAATTTAAGATATTTAAACAACTGGGAGCGCAAAGTGTTTCTACGACGTCTAAATTTTTAGTCTTAGCATAGTTATAAATCTCTAAATGTTCTTCATATGTGAGTTCTAAAGCTTGCCTATGCTCACCATATGTTTTTCCGAAAGAATGAATACTTGTATATGTTTTAGATAAAGCAGTTTTGGAAAGTTCATAATCCAGATCTCTCTTAGTAAGCTTAATAGCGTCCATACTCTTTAATTGATGACTAAAAAGATCATCAACTATAGGTCGGGCCGCTACATCTACAATTAATTTAGCCAACTCTACAGAACCATTATGATTCTGACCAATTTCACCGATTAAATATGTAGATTTATCCATATGTAGTTTTACGCTGCATCTCTAATTTTGGCGTATTTATGTTTGTTAAATTTAATTTATCCAACAATGTTTTTTCGTGAGCAAGATAGTAATAGATAACAAAAAACAGAAAATACATGACCATAGATTTTTGTCTAATGATGATACCCAAGTTAGACATTACAAAAGTCATTGCAAATGATGTTATTAAAAACAACAAAAGACTCATTCTTACATTGATAGGTGCATTTTTTAAAAATTTCAAAAAATCAAGTTTAATAATTTTTAAAGAAAGCAAGAGGTAAATCAAATTCTCTGCAGAGATAATAATTCCCAAAATACCTGGAGCATCAAAAAATAAAGGTCTGAACCAAAAAGTGAAGAATTTCTCTGGTAAAGAATAACCTGCCATATTAACACCGGAACCAGCATTATCTAGATCATTTGATCTCGCCGTAGTAAATTTCAAAAAATCTCCTAAAAGATCTTTTGAATTGTTTAAGTGAACAACAGCCAAAATTTGCTCATGAACTAAAAATAGCCCTGCTATTATTGATAAACCAATAAAACCTTTTTTCTTCCATGAGATACTATCCTTACCTAATAGAAACCCACCCAAACCACCAACCGTAAGCAGCAAGAAAATATGCGGTCTAATGTAGAATACCAATAAGGAACCAATTATCAATCCAAAAATTCTTGATTTGGGATTTTTAATAGAAAAGGCAAAAAGCATTAGACCCAAAAACATAATAGCTCCTTTTCCCATGGAAGCTGTCCAAAAATGCATATTAGGTAAAAAAAGAATTAAAGTAAGTAAGTCAATATGTTTGAAAACTTTTATCTCCAAAGAAATATTCTCTTTAAAAAAAAGATATGCATAAACAAACCCAAGAAACCCAAACCATGTATATAAAATCATCATCATTTCATAGCTAAAGCCTAAACCATTTATAAATGGATAGGATATAAAATTCACAAAGGTGGTTTCTGTTCCTAAAAAGTCTAACCAACTTTTATTAATATTTTGAGGCCATATAAAATATTTGTGAGAATCTGATGGATGAAAAGAAGCATATACATAATATACAGCGCCAAAGAACATGTGATAATAAAATAACTTATTCAATAATCTCCTATTAAAGAAATCATGTTTTTTCTGAAGAGAATTAAAAATTAATTGAGTAACTAGATATAAAAAAGGAATTATAAAAAGTGCCCCTAAAATATCCAATATAAGTGCGGTATCCAATTGCATAATTTAAAATTGAGCAAAGGGATATGCAACATCATAGCCAAACTTTATATAAATATGATTTGATGCCTTGATTATATTGTTGCCTCTTATTAAACAAGCAATTACGCTAACAGTGAAATAATATTTCGAGATTTAACGTCCAAAAAGATCTACATTTAGGCTAGTTATAAAATAAAAATCTACATATTAGTGTAGATTTTTTACATATTATTAAGCATTTTATAAGCTACGAAATAGCTTCGTAGGTTTGTTTATACCATTTTTGAAAACAAAAGAATGTCCAAACCTTGAAGGTGTTATCCTCTTTTCCTGATAGATGCTTTTCTACAATTTCTGTAATTTCTTCTATATTAAATAGATCTTGTTTTATTAAAAATTCTTTCTCTATGTAAGATCTTAATTCTTCAGAAAGATATCCACGTAACCAATCGCCTACGGGAACACCGAAACCTTTCTTGGACTTGTCGAGAAACTGATCGGGAAAATATTGTTTAAACGAATCTTTTAAAAGATATTTTTTATTCCAACCCTTCATTAAATAATCTTCGGGAAGTTGAGAAGTAAAATTCCAAATTTCTTTATTTAAAAATGGAGCACGACTTTCTAAAGAAGTAAGCATACTGGTTCTGTCAACTTTCACCAACATATCACCTTCCAAACTTATAATTTTATCAATATTTCTGAAATCGGTTAATGTATTGTTGTTCTTCCCTATTTTATTTTTGAAGTATTGTAGGGAGTCATTTAAATAAGCCTCCTTTTTCAGGATTGCAGCCACTTCACTATTTTGATATGCTAATGAAATAATGTTATAATAGAATTCATCTTCATAATTAATTGCATTCAACAGCTTTTTAACCTTAAATCGTTTTCCGCGCTTATCGTCTTTCGTTGATAAAACTGGATTTAAAAGGCTTTTTAAGGTAGCGTGTGCACCACGAGGTATAATTGAAGCGTATTTCGCATTTAATTTACCCATGTAATACTTATTATAACCACCAAAAACTTCATCGCCACCGTCACCAGTTAGAGCTACCTTAACATGTTGTCTAGTCTTATGTGCTACTAGATATGTTGGTAAAGATGAAGAATCTGCAAAAGGCTCATCAAAATTTAGCAGAATATCATCTATATTACTTTTAAGATCATCTACAGAAACTATAAATTCATGATGATTACTATTTATTAATTTCGCAACTGTCCTAGCCTTGTCAGATTCGTCAAAAGACTTCTTCTCAAAACCTACAGAGAAGGTATCTATCTTGGTATTAGTCTGTTTTGATAACGCTAAAGAAACTATAGAAGAATCTACTCCACCAGACAAAAATGTGCCCAATGGTACATCTGCTATAGATCTAGATGAAACGCTATTATTAATAAGAGTATGTGTTAATTCTTTTGCTTTTTCAAAGGAGATATTAGGATCAACTTCCTTTTTAAAGTTTTGTTCTATTTCTACAATATTGTAAGATTGATCATTACAATTAATCTCCATATAGTGATTAGCTTCCAGTTTATTAATATCACTATATATTGTGTAAGGAGCAGGAATATAAGTAAGCTGAAAATATAAATTCAAACCTTGTTTAGAGATCTCTGGCTTTTGCCCTATTACGGAAATTATAGATTTAAGCTCTGAACCCCAAATAAGATTTCCGTTATTTTTGGTATAATAAAGAGGTTTTTCACCAAAATAGTCTCTAGCTATTAAGATCTTATTTAGATTACTATCATATATACTAAATGCAAACATACCATCGAGCATAGCAAAAGCTTTTGAGCCAAAATTTTCATAGAGACGGAGGATAACTTCTGTATCCGATGTTGTGTAAAACTTTGCACCCTTCTTTTGCAGTAGATCTTTAAGTTTAAGATAATTATATATCTCTCCATTAAACACAATACATATATTTCCATCTTCAGAAAACATAGGTTGTTTCCCTGTGCTGAGATCTATAATAGACAATCTCCTCATGGCAAAACCTACAGCATACTGATCATCATCTTTCACAAAAAAACCATCCTGATCTGGTCCCCTATGGATTATCTCCATATTCATTTTAGACAACACCTTGCCTATAGCTTCAGGTTCATGTTTCCCTTGGAATAAGACTCCGTTAATTCCGCACATATAAAATATTTTAAGCTTGCAAAGATAATTAAAGTTGTTATTTAGTTATTCAATTTGAGTTAAATAACCTTGTTGCCTAATTCCATCATATTGAAAGACTGAAACCCATATTTAGTTCTTAAGAATTCAAAATGTTTTATAATTTCAGATAGATCTAATAAACTTTCTTCTGGCTGGTCTCCAAAGTTATGTGGATGCCACCACAAATGATAAACCTCAGCATTTTTTGCCGCAGTTGTCATTTCGCTCTTAATTCTTTTCAATTTAAGCTTACGCAAAGAAGAATTTCCTTCAACTGGTCTTAAAAACCTACTTGCCTTCTGTTCTAGAGGAAAACCTTTTTTCGCTTTAAGATCTGAGAACGGATATGACTTCTTACCTAAATTGACATAAGCATCGGCTGTTCTAGCTATTTTAGAGCTTAGTCCGCTCGCACTAGTATCTTTCCAATACCAGTTATCCGGATTAGACCGCACATTTTGAATCCCCAATGATTCACAAACTTTTAAATATTCCTGTTTGATTTGATTTCTAGGAAAGACCAAAGATTTTAGTTCGATTCCAATTTTAGATGCCACTGCGATTGCTTGTACCAAATCCTGTCGAAATGATTCTTTTCCTTGCCCTTGTTCTAAACAATAGTAATGAGAATAGGTATGTGTAGCCATTTCCTGTCCATTAGTCTCGTAAATTTCTTTTATTAATTCTGGAGCAAAACAAATATCTCTAAAATCAAATTTTTGAATACTCTCTCCATATAAATACGATGAGAGTTTAGAATTGGCATATCTTGGTTCTTGCTTAGATCTATGACAATTCCATTCTGTCCAGTTATTATTAAAGAGCATTCCAACACTTGCCCACGTAGCATGAATTGAAGACCTTTTAAATAACTCCAAAATTTCTGGAATTACTTTTCTAGTATTTAAAAAATATTCAGTTTTATCCTTAATTTCAACAGTATCAAATACACCCCAAATTAATTCGAAATCTAATGAGATAACTAAGCAGCCTTTTTTAGACATAATTTTCAATTATAAATTACCAAGAGGATTTTCATTTATACTTATAGAAGCTCTTAGTTTTTCCTTTCGTTTTTTTAGTTCTAAAATCTTAAAATATTTTTTCTCTGCTAAATAATAATAAATCACGAAGAACAGAAAATACATAACCATTGTCTTCTGTCGCATAATGATTCCTAAATTGGACATTACGAAGGTCATGGCAAAGGAAGCCGTAAAAAATATCACCAAACTCATCTTTACCAATGCAGGTGATTTTCTAATGAATTTTATAAAATCCTTTTTACATATCTTAAAGAACAATAGGAGATATAAGAGATTTTCCACAGATGTTATTAGACCCAATATATTTGGAGCATCAAAAAATAAGGGTCTAAACCAAAATGTAAATAGTTTTAAGGGTAAAGGATAAGCTGACATATCTACACCAGAGCCTGCCTTACTTAAATCTTCCGAATTTTTCTCAGCTGCCTCTTCAAAATCTTCTAAAATGTTATCTGAATTCTGTAAATTCATTACACCCAATATTTGATCTTGCAATAATACTAATGCCCCTATCATTACAACGAAAACCATAAATTTCTGCCACAAAGGGATTTTCTCCTTCCCACTCATATTTCCCAAAATTGCCCCAATTGCAACAAACATAAATACGTGAGGTCTAATATAAAAAATAACTGCGGAAGAGAATATTAATAATCGCAACCTAGCCTTTGGAGCAATAATGGCATAGGTAAACATCATTAAGCCCAGAAAAATAGCAGAACCTTTTCCTAAAGAAGCGGTCCAAAAATGCATATTAGGAAAAAATAAAATTAAGGTGAGTAAATCTAACTTCTTAAAAACTGTAATTTTAATTGGAATTTTCTCTCTTATGAATAAATAAGCATAGAGAAAGCCTAAATATCCAAACCACGCGAATGTAACCATAAGCATGTCATAATTAAATCCAAGTTGATGGAACGGATACGATAAAAAATTAATAAAGGTGGTATCTGTCCCCCATAGGTCGAACCAGCTACCTGTATGCACCTCTAACTCATTAAAATAATTCTTGGAATCTGAAGGATTATTATAAGCATACCAAGTATATACCCCATAAAAAACCAAATGATAAAGGTATAATAATGTCATTTTTTTCTTATCAAAAAAGGCATGTCTTTTTTGAAAGACTGAATAAAATATTTGATTCAGTCCAAAAAATAAAATGATTAAAAATAATACTCCTAACATCTTAAAACAATTCTAGATCACCCAAAGAATAACCCCAATTATGAATTTCTTCAAACTGCAATTTTTCCTCTTCATCCAAATTAAGGTCTTTCAAAGTTAATATCGGACCAATATTGGAACTAACTAAATTCCATTTTAATTCCAAAAGTTCTGGAGAATAGGAAATAAAATGAGCTCCAAATTTAATTGAAAAAGATTTAACTATTCTAGTGATTTCAGATTTGGAGTTTCCATTATAAATACACTCTGAAATTCTAAGTTCTTTTAATCCTTTCCTTATTTTAATATATGCCGCGAGATAAAGTCCGTTTTTTGCATATATCTCATATTTCTGAAGCGGATTTTTCTCATATCTCCAAGAGAGAAATTTTGCGGATTTTGGAGTTATTAAAGTTTTACGATTTACAAATTTATCATTCCAATCATTACACAATTGATCGATCTGCATTAGACTGCATTGAATGTTTGTAGAATATTCCGTAGCTGTTCCGTCTATAAACTTCCAAAATGAATGGTACGCAGGCCTTAAGGCAACCTTCAATTTGTCTACTTGTTGCCATCCCATTTTCAAATAGCCCGGCCTACTCTGATCATTAGGGGTATTAAAGATGAACTTATCTCCATTTTCTTTAGCAACTTCAACCGCTTTAAGAGTCAGTTTCTTAAAAATGCCCTTCCCTTGATGTGATGGATGGGTTGCCGTATCAACTGCTCTAAAAGTTTGATAGATTTTATCTCCCACTTTCCATTCCCATCTCATAAAAGCTCTAACTCCAACAATATTATTATCTTCTTCCGCTACAAAGACCAAAGATTTACCAAAAGGATTTTCCTTATGCTTGAAATTCCAAATAGATTCAGATAGCGGTAAATCTTGCTCTCCCAAACTTAGTTTAAGCACTTTCACTATTTCAGGAATATCCTCGATATTAGCTTCCCTTAATATCATACTTCATTACATTTAGTATATACCTTCTCAAGTTCGGAAACCATATTCGTCAAACTAAATGAATCCACTACTCTGGCACGAGCTGCATTTTGAAAGGCAACTCTTTTATCTTTATCATTTAAAAGACCTACAGCTAAATCAGCCATATTTTTAGTATCGCCAACATCGCACAATAATCCGTCTTTGGAATCTCTCACAACTTCTACTACACCTCCGGCTCTAGTAGAAATAACAGCACATTGCATGCTCATTGCTTCTAATAAAGCTATGGGTAATCCTTCAAATGCAGAACTCATCATAAAAATATCCATTGCAGAAAAATAGGAAACCGTATCGGTTTGTAAACCTGGAAGGATCACATTCTTTTCAAGTTTCAACTCTTTTACAAGTGTCTTTATTTCTGTTTCTAAAGGCCCTGCTCCTACTAAAAGACCATAGGTATTGTTATTTTTATCACTAATTTTTTTGAAAGCATTTAACCAATCTGGAATACATTTTTGTTCTCTAAAAACAGCAATGTTACCAATTACAACAGCTTCTTCAGGAATACCGTATTGATCACGTATACTCTGTGCTTTGAGTGGATTTCTGGTGAATTTATCTGTGTTAACTCCGTTCAATAATGTCTGAATAGGGATTTTAGGTTTTATATGTTGTTTAATAGAGCGGGACACATCTTTGGAAACACCTAAGGCAATGCTTTGACTATTAAAAGTGGATTTATTAAGAAGCTTAGTAATAATATGATAACGCTCCTGAATATTGTGCTCCGTATAAATTACAGGGATTTTGGTTTTAGCATAAACAATTCTTCCTAAAAACCCAGACCATGGTAAATGGCAGTGAATTAAGTCTATAGCATGTTTTTTACAATAGTTAATCACAGCCGGATATTGTTGCAATAATTTTAAATTATTACTAGCAGCCAAACAGGTAACTTTTCCGCCTTGTACTTCTATAGCATCGACCATTTGATCTTTCCATGGAAGAAAATAAATATAATGAAATTCAAATTTTTCGCTATTATGTAGCTTAAGGGTTTCCGGCAGTAAGGTTTCTGCTCCTCCTCTCCCTAATGACTTTATTATATGAAGAACTTTTATTTTTTGCATACAAGATTAGAAAGGTTAATTTTGATTGAACTGCAAAAATACCTTATTATAAAATGGGAACAAGTTTTTGATAAGAATTAACGAAATTTAACGCTAATTGAGCATTCATAAACTCAGTGGTTACCAGACTATAGGCCTTTTCTAATTGATCTGAATTAGGCTGCTTTAAAGTCTCTATAATTGCATTTACAAACGATGTATTATCTCCAGGAATTATTAAACTCCCTGTAGCGGTATTTAAAACTTCAGAAATTCCTCCAACATTAAATGCTACAACTGGTGTTTTACAGAGCATAGCCTCCAATATAACCCCCGGTAAACCTTCTATTATACTAGGCAAAACTAAAATATCACCTGACTGTAAATAAGATAATGGATCATTAACAAATCCATAGAAAGTTATCTTATCTAATAAATTCCTTTGTGCAGCTAGCAACTCTACATCAGCCTTAAGTGGTCCATCACCAATTAGGTGTAAATGAATATCATTTCTTTCTTTGGAGAGTAGTTCAAAAATATCCAATAAACCTTGATGGTTTTTTTCAAAAGAAAATCCACCTATGTGAATAATATGTTTTTTTTCTACTGGTTTTAAAACTTTAGGACTTTGCAGTTCAAAAGAATCTAATCCTACCCCAACAACATCCACTCTTCCATTTAAAAACGGAAAATGAGAGATCAAATCTTTTCTAGATGCCTGAGATACAGATACTACCCAATCAACATTTTTGTATAATAATTTATTTAAGCCTTTCTGTAAAGGCGATTTTAAGTAGCGTCCCACTTCACTTGCATTTCTAAAAACTATGGGTTGTTTCCATTTGAAAACTTTTTTAGAAAAAACGGCATATTTAAGAGTGTCTCCAGCATTAGCTTGAACTAAGTCCGGTTGAAAATTAGAAATAATGTTAGCAAGTTTTTTCCAATGTTTTAAATCAAGAAATCTATTGCTTTTAGTATTATTGAGAATTTCAATTTCACCTTTGAATGGTAATGTAGCCGAGCCATTGTAAAGCGCTACGATCTTTACTTCGTGCCCTAGTTTTATTAAATGGTTAGAAAGTTGACAAGTAAAGGTTTCTGCTCCTCTATTTTGGATCTTGTGTATAAGTTGAAGGATTTTCAAATATTATAATTTGTTTACTTATAATCTAGCTTCTATATCGCCTAGAGAAATAGATATATTATCGTTAAAATTGCAATTATTTTCTTTATAAATCATTATTGCATCCCCTTGTTTTTTACTCCAAATAAATTTAATATTCTTTGTTATACTATTATTTAAACAATATAGAACAAAGATGTTTTCTAAACGGGAAATAGATTTTACAGCTTCATTTATTATAGTTTCATCACCCATATAGTCACATAGTATTATAGTCTTAATCCCTTTAAGTTTTTCAACTCTATAGACTATCATATTCATACTGCCATCTATAATAAATTGTTTAATATTATAGTCTGAATCTTTATAACGCCATTTTATAAATTCTAAGGAATTAGCGGTAACAAGATAATTATGATTATTTTGACTCCTGCTTACATTTATACTTAAATCAACTTCGCTCAATTTTAAACTTCTACCAAAATTCAAGGGCGAAATTATTCCCACTTTAAAATAATATTGATCTTTTAAAGCAGACCAACCAAGTTTTATAAATTCGGGATAACTATTTTTATTGGGAGTTGAAAACAGCAAATCATAATCTTTTGCGGTTTCTAAACATTTTTGCAACAAGATTTTGAATATTCCTTTCCCTCTTTGGCTACTGGCAGTACAAACATCTAGAGGTCTAATGGTTTTAACAATTTTGCCTTTATTATTTTCAAAATTATAGCGCATGTAAAATACTACCCCAACTATTTTAGCATCTATAACAGCTACCATGGCAATAGACTTTCCAAAAGGATTATGAAGATGTTTCCATAGAATTAATTCTTTAGTATAAAGTGGATCTAAATTATCATTTATAAGCAATACTACTTCATTTATGTCATCCTCAAAATTTAAACTTCTATACTCCAATCCACTCTATCTTTAAAAATTTCTATAATTAATTACAACCATTTTGCCACTTTCTTTCTTAGGGGTAGTATTTTACTATGAAGACCACTTAATATAAATTTAAATTTCCAAAGAGAAGTAGTGTCATCCACCATCAATCGAGATATCCGTAAAGGATTTATAGGATTTTTCTTCATTTTATGGTCAAACAAAAAAGCAAATTTAATTCCAGAGTCTCTAATAATTTCTTCGCTTTCTAAAGAGAAATTACCATTTGGGTAAGCAAAAACATCATAATAATGATTTCTTTCTTTTAATACTTTGATTGAAAATTCCATTTCATACCGTAATTCTTGATTGGAGCATTGATCAAAAATGGGATGAGTATGAGAATGATTAGCTATACTTATTCCCGACTTGCCCATTTCCTCTAGTTGGTTATAAGTTAATTGCGGATATTCTAAATCTTTCTTCCCTGATTTATTCTTTAATTCTTGTAATATTTCAATTCTTCTATAGTTAGGAACTTTTTTTACATCCCATACAAGT
Source organism: Gillisia sp. CAL575 (assembly GCF_000403785.1). Taxonomy (GTDB): domain Bacteria; phylum Bacteroidota; class Bacteroidia; order Flavobacteriales; family Flavobacteriaceae; genus Gillisia. The sequence goes on along the minus strand of NZ_APHJ01000023.1, from coordinate 53,013 downwards.
TTAGAAGCATCCACATCTATATTGTAATAAGGAATGGCATCCCACCAAAATGGTTTATTGGTATTTATCAAATCAGTAATGACAAAAATTACAGCAGGAACATTATGCTTTTTTAATATAGGAAAAGCATTCTTATAAAAAGAAATATCTCCGTCATCAAAAGTTAGTAATAAAGAAGGCTTATTATAATCATCATTACGTCTTATATTTTCTTTAAATTTATCTAAATTAAGAATAGTATACTTTTTCTTCAGAAAAACAATTTGCCTTTCAAAATTTATTACATTATGTATCTTATGATATACTAAAACTTCAAACATTAATTTAATTCAAAATATATTTAACAAAAAAGATCTTTCAATCTGCTAGTTTTCCATGAATATAGGAAGCAATTCGTAAAGGAAGGTAAAAATAGATGTTATAAACAAATAAAATCTTCAAACTAAACTTTAAGGAATTTCTTGGTATTTTTCTAAAATATTCCTTTGCTTTAACCTTATCATTGAGATGAAAGTTTAACCACATCAGTTTATAAAAATAAATTCTTTCTAATTCTGGGTCTTTACCTATTTCCGTTGAATGTTGTGTTAAAAATAAATTATAGGCTGTTGCTTGATTTTTATAATTTTTGGACATCCTATCAATATTGTTCTTATATATATTGACTAAAATCTCTTCAGAATATGTGAAATCAAAATGCTGAGAGATTCTAAAAAAAAAGTCAGTATCCTCTGCGGCCGGAAGGGTCATATCAAAATTTCCGCATTTTTCGAAAACTTCTCTTTTTATTGTAACTCCCGCCCCAGTGCCTATTCTAATATTTTTAAGAAAAATCGAGTAAGATGAAGTTCCCAATGGCCTCCAAACTTCTTCATGAATTTTTCCGTTTAATATAATTCTTCTACCGGTCCACATAAAACCGATTTTTTGTGCAGTATCATCCAAAGTTTCCTTAGAGATTTTCAAAAAATTTTCTTCAAAGGTGTCATCACTATCTAAAAAAGAAATATATTTTCCTAGACTTTTGGAAATTCCAAAGTTTCTAGCAACAGCGGCCCCAGAATTTTTTGGCAGCTTAAAAGTTCTTATACGTCTATCATTTATAGAATTACAAAATTCCCAAGAACCATCAGTAGAACAATCATCAACAATAATCAGTTCAAAATCGGGAAACGATTGGTTTAATACACTGAAGATAGCATTTTTAACTGCATCTCTCCGGTTATAAACAGGCATAATCACCGTCATTTCTGCAATCTCTGTTTTTAATTTAATTTCCCCAATCATTTTGTTCATATTAAAATTTTTTTAATATACCCATGACTTCCTTTATTTGACACAATTTTGGCCGGATTTCCCAGCACAACCGAGTTAGCGGGAACATCAAAATTAACGAATGTTAAAGGAGCAATTAATACATCATCTCCAATACTAATATTCCCAACCACCACAGAATTTGCACCTATTAAAACTCTGTCCCCAATTTTAGGACTACCTTCTCTCTTTCCTCGGCTTTCTCTTCCAATAGTTACTCCCTGACTAATATTACAATTGACACCTATCTTAGCGTTCTGATTGATTATAATAGCCTTAAAATGCCCCATGTAAAGACCGCGCCCTAATTTACAAGCATGGGGAATCTCTATAGCACTTCTTCTACTTATCCTAGAAAACCAAAAACGGTAAAATAATCCGAAAATACTTTTATTTGAGGTCTCTTGACATTTTCTGTATAAAAACATAAATCTTGCCCCAGGATGAGTCAAAACCGCTTTGCAAAAAGATTTAAAACTATAATTAGTACTGTACCTGTTTAAATCTGCACGCGTGTCACTGGAAAAAAAGTTAATAGAAGTGTAGTTTTTACCCATTTAAAGATTTTTTTTCGATTAGATCTAAATATGTCTTCTCATACACACTAGCTATTTTATTTATATCAAATTTTTCCAATGCAACTAATTTGGCCAACCTTGATTTTTCCAACATACCATCCCTATCATTCAATGCAGTAATTATCTTGGTTTTTAGGTCATCAGAATTCTTGGTTTCAAAAATAAGACCAGTTTTACGAGATATGCATTCTAAATTTTCAGGGATATCAGAGGCAACTATGGGAGTACCAGCCATCATTGCTTCAATTAAAGACCCCGGAAGTCCTTCATACCAACTAGGGAATATAAAATAATCAGCAAGTTGCAACAAATCTGAGATATCATTTCTGTTACCTAACAACATAACTTTTGAAGCCAAGCCATTATTATCAATAAATTCTTTAAGGTTGTTTTTAAAGGAACCTTCTCCCGCTATTAACAGTTTTAAATTTGGTTGAGTTAAAACAAGCTTTTTAAAAGCTACTAAAAGATCCATTTGCCCTTTTCGTTCTAATAATCTACCAACATTCAATAGAACTGTTTCATCGCTTAATTTTAACTCTCTCTTCAAACTTTCTTTCTGATGAGAAGATATGGGTTGAAATTGAGAAATTTCTCGACCTCTATGAATTACCTTTATTTTTTGATGAGGTATATTCAATGCCGATGCATTTGTTAATTTGATAGCTTCCGAATTAGAAATAAAGAGATCCACGTTACTAGCAGAAAATTTATCATATTGCTGAAAAAGAAATAATTTAAATTTATTGATTATTGAGGAATTAGAATAGCGTTGAGCTGTATAAGAATTATTTACGAAGCTGTTAATTAAAAGTACCGGATATTTAGCCTTTATTCTTCTAGCCACTATATCAGAATTGAAAAGTGTAGAATGAATAATATCTGGTTTCACTTCTTGTAAAATTGGTAACAACCTAGCTGTTGCATCATCAAAGTTATAATTTCTTTTAACCCCTAAAGAAAATACTTTTATACCAAAACCTTTTAATGATTTTTCTAAAAAATTTCCATCATAAATGTGAACAAACACAGGTTCCACTTGTGTGAATTTCGAGGCTATAGACACAAGGCTTTTCTCAGCTCCTCCAGTTAAAAGGGTATCAATCAAAAATAGAACTCTTATCATATTATTTCTTGTTTAGAAAACTTCATTTAGAATCTATTCAATAATACTCTTTTCAATTAATCCTTTAACAAGGTTAACCATGTATTCATTATTATTTAATTGAATATTAAGGTAATCTGGGCTGTAATGAAAGTGATATTTTTCTATTTCTAATTTATTGGCTAATGTTTGAATATTGACCATTGGAATTCCTGTAAAATTCTTAAAATTATCATATTCAAAATCACCTATAGTAATATCCACCTGATAACAAATTTTTTGTTGAAGATAAAGTTCAATTAGAATGGAAGAATTGACAGAAAAATAGAGGTCGAAGTTATTATATAAATCTTCAGGTTTTCCTTCCTTTTCGTAAATTTTCAAAGCAGAAATATTGGCCGATGTTAAACTCTGTTGAATATCTTCTCTGGGATGAGGCTTATAGTATACTTCCACCTGTTTATTTTTATAATAATTTATAAGAAAGGAAATAAATTCATTATAACCTTCAAAAACCATATCACTAATTTTATAAAGCTGTTGCCCTAAAAAAATAACCTTCCCTTTACTAATTTCCGGCTTTACGCACTGCGATTCTCTTTGTTTAAAAGCACTGTTAAAATAAGGTGTCCCTAATTTTACCTTTTCAGGTTGTACTCCTTGCTTAATGTATAACTCCTTGAATTCTTGCCCATAGACGATTATTGCATTTGCTATCTCCTTTTCCCACCATAATACCTCATAAGAAGATAAATTGTAAATTCCGTGTTGTACAGTGATTACTTCTTTATTTTCTTTTTTTAAACAAAACCCTAAAAACGAAATTAGAAGATCTGGGTGTCCACATATCAGCGCCTCAATTTTCCTGCTTTTTATCAGTTTAACAATTATATTTGTAGATGCTTTTAGAAAGAATCTTTGAGCCCCTTTAAAATTTAATAGAAACGCTGCAATTATTAATAATTCTGCTATGTATAAAGGCTTAAGCTCACTTTCCTCCAAGTCAAATTTATACTCCTGACTTCCTTTAAAATCATTGAAATCAATGTAACTTTTATCTAAATAATTTAATACGACCTTGCGATTTTTCGGAAAGTATATTTTCTTTTTTACTGAACCATACAGATAAATTAATTGCAAGGCTCTCTTAAAATAAGATTTCTTTCTTACCATTAAATGTTTATCACTTCTTATAGCAGAATATAACAAGTTGTCTATACAGTCATTAGATATTATCATAAAAAATTAATGCTTGTCTATTAAAAATCTTTTTATCGGAAAAAAATAAATTGATAAGGAAAAAAATAAAAATTAAAACTTAGCATATCTCTAAATAATTATAAAATACGGAATCCGTTGCTTTAAATCTACAATACAGTGTCTATAATGTTAAAACGGAATTTTTTAGCTATTTAAAGCCAATAATGGAATCTTTGGTAAGCCGATCCCCTTTTTCCACTCCTTTAGAAAATTTCTGACCAATAATTTGATCGTAATATTTTGGATGCATCCCAAAACCTGGCCTAATAGACCTCACATTTTTTTCAGTAATAACTTCCCCTGTCTTAATATCTTCCACCACATATAAAGACCGGGAAAACTCCCTGCCTTTTTTTTGTTTTTCGGTTAAGGTATAATCTACCTTCCCAATCGCTTTTTCTGCCTCTCTTACCGCTTTTACCATTTCAGTAAATTCCATCTCATCCATAGAGAAGGAAGCATCTGCACCTCCAATCGTTTTATCTAAGATAAAATGTTTTTCAATAATTTTTGCACCGAAGCAGGTAGCTACCACAGGTACGGTATTTCCCATTGTATGATCCGACAAACCGGAGATCACTCCATAGCGTTCTGCCAGATCTTTTACCATAACCATATTGGCTTCGTCAATAGGTGCGGGATAGGAAGATGTACATTTTAATAAAGCAATATCATTATTACCCATTCTTTTGCAGGCATCCAAAGCCAACTCTATATCTCCCTGCCCGGCAATTCCGGTTGAAATTATAACCGGTTTTCCTTTAGAGGCAACCAATTCGATCAAAGGAATATCGGTAATCTCAAAAGACGCGATTTTATATGCAGGAACGTTTAATTTTTCTAAAAATTCTACTGAAGTCGGATCAAATGGCGATGAAAAACAAATCAAACCTTCTTCTTTGGCAACCTGCATAATTTTTTCATGCCATTCCCAAGGTAAAAATGTCGTTTTATATAGATCATGTAAATATTGCCCATCCCAAAGTGTGCCTTGGTTAATTCTAAAATCTTCCTTTTTTGAATCTAATGTGATGGTATCAGCTGTAAATGTTTGTAATTTAATACAATTAGCACCTGCTCGTTTTGCGGCTTTTACTGTTTCTATTGCTGTTACTATACTACCATTGTGATTGGCAGATAACTCGGCAATAATAAAAACTGGTGAATCTTGGTCAATTATAAAATTTGCTATTTTCATTTAATTTCTTATTTAATATACTCTTGAAACCCTTTATAAAATTTTCTACCTGTAGCGTGCTCCCGATTATCAGATAACTCATATCCCAATGCATCTTCAATAGACCATATTAAATCCTCAAAACCAAAAAGATGTCTATAAAGTACTGTACTTGAAAATCTTGGATTGATTTCAAAAACCTTAGGCAAATTTTCAGTTATTCTTAATTGTACATTAATGCTTCCAACTAAATCTAACTTAACTGCTAATTCAACTAAGAGACATGTTATGTCATTGCTTTCTACCACTTCACCATAACCACTATAGCCTCCTGTAAGTTCTCTTTTAAAAATTTGAGATCGTATTTCACCTTCACGACTTCTGTACAAACCACATGTGAATTCCCCAATTTCATCCGTTATAAATTCTTGAACAACAAAATCTTGTATAGCGTTTCTGGTATAAAACAAAAACTCATCCATCGTATTAATCTTATGAATGTCTTTACTCCCTGAACCTGTTTTAGATTTTAGAATAACGGGAAAGGACTCAATAGTATTTAAATCTTTTGCTAAAAATGTTTCTGGGAAAGGAAGGTTCTCACTTTTTAAGAACTCGGCAGTTTTAAATTTATCAAATCCTATTTCTAATGCAAAAGATGAAGCTGTTATCATTTTTGCCCGGCCAATGGTATCTAATATATTTTGATCAGAAAAAAACCTCAGTTCCGGCTCTGCAATTGGTATGATAATATCAATGGCATGCGCTTCTATAAATAATTCCAATTTTTTTAAATAATCCGGGTGCGTGAAACGTAAACCAACTGAAAAATTCGGATAAATAAATTGTGCAGCATTTTTATTTGAAATATCGATTCCAAATAAGTTTTTAGTATAACTAGATTTTAATAATATTTTACCAATACTTTGCCCAATATCTCCGCCACAACCTGTAACTAATATGTTTAATGCTTTAATCATATATAATAAATCATTTTCTTTTTAAAATTTGTGTTAAGTATTTTATTTCAGTATCTTTTTTTGAAATTTCATATACTAAATTTTCAATATTATAATCAGTTGATACTAATTGAAAACACTTATTTAAAGTATTAATAATACACCAAGATGCTTTTCCTCCTGTTTGTCTTGACTGACCAACTGAACCGGGGTTTATTAAGATGCTATTTGTGTTTTTAATTGCAAAAGCATAATGTGAATGTCCTATTAATACAAAATCGTGTTCTTTTGAATCACACTTAAGTATGGTTTCATTTTCACAATCTGGATAAATATAATAGTCATTAGACCACGGACTGCCATGACTCATCAATAAAGAAACTTCATCAAATTGTACAGATTTAGTTTCTGGTAAATCTTTTAAAAATTCTAACTGCTTCTTTGTCAGCTTATTTATAGCTTCTTGATGACCACTTCCATATTTTATTCGAATTGATTCTTTTAATGATGGTGTGTCTATTAAACTTTCAAGTATATTTTCATGATTCCCTTTGATCATATCAAAACTCCATTCTGAAAGCAGTTTCAATATTTTATCCGGATGATAATAATACCCTACAATATCTCCAAGAACTAATATGTGCTCAACATTTTCTTTCTTAGCCTTTTTTAAGACTGCAACTAACGCATCATAATTACCATGAATATCTGAAATAACAGCTATTTTCATAAAACAGTATTTAGGATTTCTAAAGCAACATCTTTTGGTGATTTTAATTTTCCTTCTTCTTGCAAATTCTTAAAATTTGAAGAATCTGGAAAATCGTTTTCTCTAATGCTTTTTTGCATATTAGTATCCATAACTCCTGGGTCTATATTGAAAAACCGATGCTGTTCATATTCACTTTCAGCTACATCAAAAAACATTTTAACAAATGCTTTTGATGCACAATATAGTGACCAATTACTAATAGCCCGATTAGCTGCTCCGGAACTAATATTAACAAAAGATAATTTATGATTACTAAAATTACGAAGGAGATATTTAGTAATCAACATTGTTGATTTAATATTAACCGAAATTGTCTTATCTATAGCGTTTTCATCTAAATGCTCTATTTTAGTTATAGGTTCTATGATACTTGCGTTATTAATAAAATAGATGTCCTGATTAGCAATTAGCCCTTTTAGAACTTGTATATTTTTCTCTAAAGTATTCTCAGACAAATCGGACTTTAAAAAATAAAAGTTTTCCGGTTCATAGGTTTTTTGTTCATCACTTTGACTTCTTGATATTGAAATAACAAAATGATTTTCGTTTTGTATTAAAATATCTGCAAATGCTTTTCCTAAACCTCTATTTGCTCCTGTTATGATAAATACTTTTTGCATGGTTTTAAAGTTTTTCTGTTATGTTAAACTTAGCATGTATAATAATGTCTTTATATTCTTCATTAAAAAGACATTGCTTTTTTAAGGTAGCTTCCTTAACAAAACCTGCATTTTCAACGGGTTCATATAAATGTGGACGAAGGTCAAAAGCAAACGTAAATATCTTGTAAAGCTTTAATTCTTTAAAGGCTACTTGCTCAATTAAACCTAAAAACAGGCTCCAATGCTTGGAGAAATTCTCTTTTTCCAATATGGTATCCATTACAAAAGAAATCTCCGCATTTTTATCGACCCAATTAATATGAACCAATCCACCATAACCAATACATTTGTCATTTTTTAAATAAGAAAATAAGATTTGATCAGGTTGTTCTTTTTTAAATAAACTTGCCACTGTTGTTTCAAAATATTTGTCCTGATCTTCTCTTGTAAGAGTTTTGTGTTGTCTTAAATGATAGATCTGTTCATTACGCCATTTCATAATAGCATAGCGGTCTTCCATCCTCAGTGGAACTATAGAATACTTTCCCGAGTTAAAAGTTTGCTTATTTAGTGCTTTGTAGGAGTTCATATTTAATTTCTGCAATTTTCCAATCGGTTTCATTGTCAATATCCTGAGCTTCTAATTCCGTAATAAGTATAGCTCCGGTATTTTTTGATAGTATGCTTTTATTAATTAAAAGGTTTGAAGTGTTTATAAAATAAAACTGTCCGGCATCGTGATAGGCTTTTTCCAGATCCTGAGACCGTGAATTTTCAAATTCCGGATAGAAATATTCAAGCTTACCTTCATTCATCTTCAGTGACCTTTGAATAGGAAAACTGAAAGGCATTACAGGAAATACTGCATCCAGCCTTTTTGATATCAATATTGTATAAGCTTCCTTCAATTTCTTTGAGGTGGTGAAAGGTGCGCTTGGATACAGGCAAGCAATATTTTCAAATGTTCTTCCCTGGGCTTTATATTTTTCTATTACCTCTATTAATACATCCACAGTTGTAGCATAATCATCGGCATTTTTCCCACTTCGCAAAAAAGGCACCTTTGCTCCATATTTTATGGCAATTTCAGCAATTTCCTTATCATCTGTAGAAACCATCACCTCGTCAAAAAGGTCAGACTTTAAAGCAGCCTCAATAGAATAAGCAATAATTGGCTTACCTAGAAAATCTTTGATGTTTTTTCTTGGAATTCGTTTACTGCCTCCCCGAGCTGGAATAATTGCTAAATTAGACATTGTAAAACTCATTTATCTTTTCAATAACAAAGACCTGTTCATCTCTAGTTAATGTAGGATACATAGGCAAACTAATACAGTGTTTATAATAATTTTCAGCAATTGGCATATCTCCTTCTTTCCACCCTAATTCTCTATAATATGGCATTAAATGGCAAGGTATATAATGTATTTGCGCATAAATATTATTTTCACGTAAATAATTATACAAGCCTAATCTATCCTCTACTTCTAGCACATATAAATGATAGGCATGTCCTTCTATTACTCCAGATTGACCTTTGATAAAATCTTCATTTTTAAATGCTTGAAAATATGTCTTTGCAATTCTTCTTCTAACTTCCAATCCAAAATCTGCTCTTTGTAATTGACTTGTTCCTAAGGCTGCCTGAAAATCTGTTAAACGATAATTAAAACCGAGCATTTGCATTTCCATGTACCACGCAGGATATTGATTGGTACTTGCTTTCGCGGAAGCAAACTCTATACTATTTGTGTATAAATCTTCATCTTTAACTATACCATGAGTCCTTAATGCTAACAATTTTTTATAAAGTGCTTCATCGTTCGTGGAAATCATACCTCCTTCACCACAAGCTATATGTTTAACTGGATGGAAAGAAAATATGGCCAAATCAGCAAAATTACCGTTACCACAGTGTTGTTGTACACCTTGACTATCTATAAAAAAACCGCCTGGAGAATGACAAGAGTCTTCTATAATCCACAAGTCAAATTCGTCAGCTAATTTTCTAAAAGCTTCGAGATCGACCGCTCTACCAGCAAAATCTACTGGAACAATTCCTTGATAAGTTCCTCTGGGAGCACTTTCCAAAAGTTTTCGTACAGCTTTGATATCTAATAAATAAGTGTCAGGATCAATATCAGCAAAAACGACTGTACCTCCACAATATCGTATACAATTAGCCGAAGCTGCAAAAGTTAGTGGAGTAGTAATAACCTTGTTTCCTGGCTTCACACCTAACGCAAGTGCATTAAGATGCAATGCTGCAGTACCATTAGAAACGGCAACCGCAAATTTAGAACCTACATAAGATGCGAATTCATTTTCAAATTCTAAAATTCTAGGTCCTTGGGTTAGATAATCTGACTGTAATGCCTCTGTAACTGCAAGAATATCCTCTGGCGTTATATTCTGACGTCCATAGGGAATTGAATTGTTCATAATTTATACTTCAAACGTTAAATCAACATGCTCCTTAATTAATTTTCTAAGATCTCCAACAGTTTCCCATTCTTCATTGTCTGCGGAGTTATATTGAAAACCTGGCTTTACTTTTGTTGCTCCAAATTCATTGATAAACTCGTTTAAATTCCATTTATGTGTAGAAGGAAGAATAGTATAGTATTTACCTAGATCATAGGTGTAGTAAGAATCTGAAGCTGTGATCATTTCTTCATGAATTTTTTCACCTGGACGAATTCCCACAATCGGTTTTTCGCATTCCGGTCCAATAGCTTCAGCAACATCTGTGATCTTATAAGATGGTATTTTAGGGACAAATATCTCTCCACCCCATGCGTGCTCTAAAGCATGCATCACCATATCTACTCCCCCTTGCAAAGAAATATTAAACCTGGTCATCGTAGGATCTGTTATTGGCAAAATTCCTTCTTTTTTCTTTTTTAGGAAAAAAGGAATTACGGAACCATTGGATCCCATAACATTGCCATATCTTACTACAGAAAATTTAATAGGATTCCATCCGGTGATATTATTAGCAGCTACAAATAATTTGTCCGAAGCAAGTTTCGTGGCACCATATAAATTAATAGGTGCTGCAGCTTTGTCTGTAGATAAGGCAACTACTCTAGTAACTTCAGTTTCTAAACAAGCGTTAATAATATTTTCTGCTCCCATTATATTGGTTTTCACACATTCCATAGGGTTATATTCGGCAATGGGGACATGTTTCATCGCAGCTGCATGAATAACGTAGTCTATTCCTTTTAGAGCTCTTTTTACTCTAGCTTCGTCTCTAACGTCACCAATGAAAAATCGAATTTGAGGATATTGGTCTGCGGGATACTCCTGTGCCATCTCAAATTGCTTTTGCTCATCTCTTGAAAAGATCACAAGTTTCTTTATTTCTGTTCCAGATTCTAACAAATGTTTTGTCAAGGCCTTTCCTAGAGAACCTGTTCCTCCTGTAATTAGGATAGATTTATTGTTTAAATTCATTTTAATTATATAAAATATTTATAAAGCACTGGTATAAATACGAGTTTTTGAAAAATTATTTTTTCGTTATACTTATCTTCTTTTTTTTAAAAACTATTTCCAATATATCATTAAAACTTTCAATTTTAAAAATATAACTAATTCCAACATATAAAACAACCCCAACACCTGCTCCTCCCATTATTCTTAACAAATCTGATTGATTTTCAAGATATATATTCATAAAATATACAAGAAGGCCAGGCACAAAGGATAATAATATTAAAGGCAAGATATCCACTAATTGCTGCATTGCAGAATATCCAATCACTTTATCTGTGTGATATGCATATATAAAAAAAGTAATAATAGATAATATAACTTGTGTATAGAGTAATCCCATTATACCAAATTGTAAACCTATTATTATTCCAATAACCAATAAAAATTTATTAAAAGCCGTTAATTTTAAAAAGGTATTACTTTTCCCCTTTACCAACAAAACATTTGCATTATAACCTTGAATAGGGAACAAGATACCTGAAACACATAATATTTGAAAATAGGGTACTGCGGGCAACCATTTCTCTGTAAACAGGAATCTAAAAACTGGTTCTGCAAGAATAATTAAAAAAATCATAATGGGAGCCACAACATATATAGACATTTTCATGAGTTGTTTATAAACTCTCTTCAATCTTTCATTATCATGTTGAATTTCTGCAAACAAAGGATAAGTAACTTTGGTTAAAGCTAGGGTAATATTATTTACAGGAAGATTCTTCATACTATCTGCTCTGGTATAAAATCCAACCTGTCCTGCTGAAAAGTATTTTCCAATTATTATAACGTAGAGGTTACTGAAAATATTTTCCAATAACGAAGACAAAGTAATTTTATATCCAAATGTTAAATGCTCTTTAAATTTAGCAAAATTAAAAATTAATCCTGGACTCCACTTAGAATAAATCCATAACTGAATACTTCTCACTAATGCAGTTATTAGCTGGTTCCAGACAATACTCCATACCCCGTATCCTGAATAAGCCATAACAATCCCCACGATTCCACCAATAATTACTGAGGGTATAGAAATTAAGGTCTGAATCTTAAAATTCATTTCTTTTGTTAGTTTAGCTTCCTGTACTACAGAAAAGGCAAACAAAATGAAACTTAAGCAATACCACCTTATAATTGGAGTAAGTATTGGGTAACCATAAAAACCGGAAACATAAGGTGCAATAAAATAAATGACTATATATATAAGAATACTAGCAGCCAGATTATAGTAAAAAACGGTGGCATAGTCATCCTCCTCTAAATTCTTGCTTCTAATTAAGGACTGGGTTAAACCTCCCTTTAAAAGTGCATTCCCTACAGAAACGAAAATAGCAATCATCCCTATATACCCAAATTCTTCTGGTAAAAGCAATCTTGCTAATATAGTGGAAACCACAAAAAGAACAATCTGTTGACCAAATTGTTGTGCAAAAGTCCAAAAAATACCTGCTGTAGCCTGTTTTCTTAAAGACATTTATTATATTTAGAGCGAAAAGAATTTGTCATTTAGAATAGTTTTAATCGTTAAAATGTCTAACCAGCATCAGTGAATAACTATAAATTTATTGTTGATTATAATAACTTTTAAACCATATTATAAAATGCTCTACCCCAACACTAACAGAGGTTTTGGGAGTATAGTTATAGTCTTTCTTAAGCAAGTCCACATTTGCCCATGTTCTAGAAACATCACCAGCTTGCATAGGTAACATTTCCTTTTTTGCTTCAATACCAGTTTGCTTTTCAATCTCTGTAATAAAATCCATCAATTTTACTGGCTTACTATTACCTATATTATAAAGGGAATATTTTTTTGAGTCTTCTGAATTTCCCTTGTCAATTATTTTAAAAACTCCTTCAACAATATCATCTATGTAAGTGAAATCTCTTTCTAAATTACCATTATTGAAAACCTTGATAGGTCTATCATTTAAAATAGCATCGGTAAACAAGTACATTGCCATATCTGGTCTTCCCCATGGTCCGTAAACAGTAAAGAACCTAAGTCCTGTGGTTTTAAAATCATATAGATGGCTATAGGTATACGCCATTAACTCATTGCTTTTTTTGGTAGCGGCATATAAACTAATAGGATGATCTACATTATCTTGAGTATCAAAAGGAATCTTTTCATTTTGACCATAAACACTAGAACTACTAGCGTAAACTAAATGTTCTATTTTGTTATGTCTACAGCATTCCAATAAGTTTAAGAACCCAACAACATTACTATCTATATAAGCCTCAGGGTTTTCTATACTATATCTTACTCCAGCTTGAGCTGCAAGATTACATACTATATCAAAATTATGATTAGTAAATAATTTAGGTAAATTTTCTCGGTCTTCTAGATTAAGACGCAAAAACTTAAAATTGGAATTAGAACTTTTAGCAACTTCATTAAATCGTTCTGCATCTACCCTATCTATCCCTAATTTACTAAGCCTACCATATTTTAAATTGATGTCATAATAATCATTTATATTATCGATCCCAACTACATTATAGCCGTGTTTTAAAAGAATCTTTGATAAATGGAAACCTATAAATCCTGCTGCTCCAGTAACTAATACCTTCTTCATAATAACTTTTGATATTTAGTTTCCTATTGCATAAAATTCGAATCCAATTTTTTCCTTTGTTGCTCTTTCCAATAGTCTTCGACCATCAAACAGAAAGGCTGGTTTCAACATATTATCGTAAACAGTTTGCCAATCAAGTTCTTTAAACTCATCCCATTCCGTCAAAATTGCAACTGCATGAGAGTTTTTGCAAGCTTCTTCAGCTGAATTTACCACTTTTACAAGAGATCTGTTCTCTGAGTCTGATCTCGATCCTAAATAATCTAAATCTGCGTAGATCTGCTCTGCAGTAACTTTTGGATCGTATACCACAATTTCAGCTTGTTCATTTAAAAGATAATCTGACACATAAATAGCAGCAGATTCCCTGGTGTCGTTAGTATCTTTTTTAAATGCCCATCCTAAAATAGCTATTTTTTTACCAGATACGGTATTGAATAATGTCTTGACAATATTTGAAGCAAATCTCCTTTTTTGATGATCATTTAGAATAATAACCTGCTCCCAATAATCTGCAACTTCATTCAGTCCAAAAGACTTGGCTATATACACTAAATTCAAGATGTCTTTTTGAAAGCAAGATCCACCAAATCCAACAGAAGATTGTAGGAATTTAGAGCCAATTCTAGTATCCATCCCAACCGCCTTAGCAACTTCATTTACATCTGCTCCAGTCTTTTCACATAATTCGCTCATAGCGTTTATACTTGAAACCCGCTGTGCTAAAAATGCATTTGCAGTTAATTTAGATAATTCAGAAGACCAAACATTGGTAGTAAGAATATGCTCTTTAGAAACCCAATTAGCATACACTTCAACCAATGCATTTACTGCCTCTTTACCTCTTTCAGAATCTATATCACCACCTATTAAAACTCTATCTGGAGCTAATAGATCTTCTACGGCTGTTCCTTCTGCTAAAAATTCTGGGTTGGAAAGAATCTGAAAATTAACTCCATTCCCAGTGTTTTCTAATATATTCTTTAATGCTTCAGCAGTTCGTACAGGTAAAGTAGATTTTTCAACTACAATCTTATCCGTTTTAGAAACACGCGCTATTTGTCTAGCACAAAGTTCAATAAATTTTAAGTCGGCAGCCATACCCTTTCCTATACCATAAGTTTTGGTAGGAGTATTTACTGAAATAAAGATCATTTCAGCTTTATCTATGGCTTCATCTACTTTAGTTGAAAAAAACAAATTTCTCCCTCTGGCTTCTTTCACTATATCTGACAAACCTGGCTCATAAATCGGAATGTTATTCACATCATCATCATTCCAAGCAGCAATTCTCTTTTCATTTATATCAACAACGGTCACATTGATGTGCGGACACTTTTGAGCAATTATTGCCATAGTTGGACCTCCAACATATCCAGCTCCAATACAACAAATATTTGTAATCTTCATTCTATAATTTTTTATCACATTTATCACCTAAAACTCCTTTAACATCATAAACTACAGATTTCTGAGATTTAAGTTCATTAAATTCAAGGTCCAAAAATTCTTTATGAGCAACTGCAAGAACAATCGAATCAAATTTTTGTTTAGGTAAGTCCCTAGTAGTTTCTAATCCATATTCATGTTTCACTTCGCTTGGATTAGCTAGAGGATCATAAATAGTAATATTTACTCCGTATTCCTTTAAGTTCTTAATAACATCCACAACTTTAGTATTCCGAACATCAGGGCAGTTTTCCTTAAAAGTTATTCCTAAAATTAAAACGTTTGCACCCTTTACCTTAATGTCATGTTGCAACATAAGCTTTACTACCTCACTAGCAACATATTGACCCATACTATCATTCATTCTTCTTCCTGCAAGTATAATTTCAGGATGGTAACCCACTTCTTGAGCTTTTTGTGCCAAATAATAGGGATCTACACCAATACAATGTCCACCAACCAATCCGGGTTTAAAAGGTAAAAAGTTCCATTTTGTACCAGCAGCCTCTAAAACATCATTGGTATCTATATCCAACATATTGAAGATCTTAGCTAACTCATTTACAAACGCAATATTAATATCTCTTTGAGAATTCTCTATTACTTTTGCAGCTTCGGCTACTTTTATTGTCGGAGCTAAATGAGTACCAGCAGTAATAACGGCTTTATAAAGATCATCTACTTTCTTACCTATTTCTGGAGTAGATCCAGCGGTAACCTTCAAGATTTTATCTACGGTATGTTCCTTATCTCCTGGATTGATCCTTTCTGGAGAGTAGCCAGCAAAGAAATCCTGATTGAATTTTAACCCACTAACCTTTTCGAGAACTGGGACACATTCATCCTCTGTCACCCCAGGATACACAGTAGATTCATATATAACTATATCCCCTATTTTGAGAACTTTTCCTACCGTTTCACTGCTTTTATATAATGGGGTAAGATCTGGTCTATTATTTTTATCTACAGGAGTTGGTACGGTAATAATATAATAGTTACAATCCTTAATGTCTTTAAGATCTGTACTGCAATACAAACCAACTTCTCCAGAGGGGTTATCTACTAAAGAGGATTGCAAAAGTTCTTTTTCGACTTCCAACGTAGAATCGATCCCAGACATTAGTTCTGCAACTCTTGGTTTATTAATATCAAAACCTATTACAGAAAATTTGGTAGCAAATAATCTGGCAAGTGGTAATCCAACATAGCCTAAACCAATAATTGCTATTTTAATATCTTTATTCATATAAGCTTCTTATAAAGTATATAATGTTATTTTAAATTCTTCCAATACCAAGCAGCTGCCTCTTTCAATCCAGCCTGAATATTAAATTTCGGGTCATATCCTAAATTCATTTTAGCCTTATCTACTGATGCTAAAGAATGTGGGATATCGCCCGCTCGGTTTGGTCCATGCATGATCTCCACTTTCGCTATTTCCGGATCATAATCAGATAAATATTCCTTTAACAAGTGTATCAATTCGAGAAGATTCGTTCTGTCTCCAAATGCAGTATTATAAACCTCATTTAATGCCTTTTCATTATCTGATGTAAGAGCAAGAAGATTCATTTGAACCACATTATCTATATAGGTAAAGTCTCTAGAATAAGTTCCATCTCCATTAATTACAGGAGATTCATGATTCATTAATTGAATTACAAACTTTGGAATTACGGCTGCATAAGCTCCGTTGGGATCTTGTTTTCTACCAAAAACATTGAAATATCTCAGTCCTATAGTATCCAGATCATAGGCAGATTTAAAAATATCGGCGTAAAGCTCGTTTACATATTTTGTTATTGCATAAGGAGAAAGCGGTTTCCCGATTACATCTTCAACTTTTGGTAGATTCTCTGAATCTCCATATGTAGATGAACTTGCTGCATAAACAAACCTTTTTACTTTAGCATCTCGAGCAGCGACTAACATATTTAAAAATCCCGACACATTCACTTCGTTACTTGTAATTGGATCCTTCAAAGATCTCGGCACAGAACCTAAGGCTGCTTCGTGCAAAATATAATCTACACCCTGCACTGCTTTATGGCAAGTTTCTAAATTTCTAATATCCCCCTCAATTAAGGTGAACATTGAATTATCTTTAAAAGCTTCTATATTTTCACGCTTACCTGTAGCAAAGTTATCTAAGCAAACAACTTGAGCGCCAAGGTTTAGAAGTGTCTCAGTAAGATTAGAGCCAATAAATCCTGCTCCACCAGTAACTAAAATTTTTGAAGATTTTAGTTTAGAAAATTGTTCATGCATTAAATACGAAAGTTTTAGTTAACAATCGGCAAAGATAGTATTTCTAAATTAGCGATAGGGTTTTGTAACTCTTAAAGAAGTGTGAAAAGGAAATTCACTAAACAGTTATTGAATTTTATTTAAAATTTTCATCAAGTATTCCCCATATTCATTTTTTCGTAATGGGATTGCTAGTTCACGTAATTGCTCTCTGGAAATATATTTTTTATCGTAAGCTATCTCTTCAATACATGCTATTTTAAGCCCTTGACGTTTTTCTATTGTATGTACAAAATTTGAGGCCTCCAAAAAGGATTCATGAGTCCCTGTATCTAGCCAAGCAAATCCTCTACCCATTAATTCCACTTCTAATTTCTCTTCTGTTAAATATTTTTGGTTCACACTCGTTATTTCTAATTCACCGCGCTCGCTTGGGTTTACAGATTTCGCTGTTTTAATAACTGAATTTGGATAAAAATAAATTCCTGTTACTGCATAGTTGCTTTTTGGATTAATAGGTTTCTCTTCGATACTCTTAACTTCCCCTTTGATATTGAAATCAACAACCCCATACCTATGTGGATCGTTTACGTAATAACCAAAGACCGTTGCTTTTTTATTTTTGGAATTTTCTACTGCTTTTTTAAGCATGCCCGTGAATCCTTGTCCGTAAAAAATATTATCCCCCAATATCAAACAAACATCATCATCTCCAATAAAATCTTCACCAATAATGAATGCTTGGGCAAGGCCATCTGGGGAGGCTTGTTCTTCAAAAGAAAATTTCATCCCTAACTCTTTTCCATCTCCTAGTAATTTTTTAAAATTGGGAAGATCTTCAGGGGTAGAAATTATTAAAATATCACGTATCCCAGCCAACATTAAAACAGATAAAGGATAATAGATCATCGGTTTATCATAAATTGGCAACAGCTGTTTAGAAATTCCCTTTGTTATGGGATAGAGTCTAGTACCCGTTCCTCCTGCTAATATTATTCCTTTCATACTTTATTTGCTAGAATATTGATTTAAATAATAATCTTTATATTTCCCTGAGGTCACATTTTTTAACCATTCTTCATTATCCAAATACCAGTCAATTGTAGTCTCTAAGCCCTCCTGAAAAGTTACAGTGGGTTTCCAGCCTAATTGTTTACCTATTTTGGAAGCATCTATAGCATAACGCTTATCATGACCTAGTCGATCTTGTATAAAATTAATTAATTCCGCAGAGCTACCTTCCGCTCTGTTAAGTTTAGCATCCATTATTTTGCAAAGAAGTTTTACCAAGTCGATATTTTTCCACTCATTAATTCCACCAATGTTATATGTTTCTTTATTTCTACCCTGATGGAAAACTTTATCAATCGCAATTGCATGATCAATTACATATAACCAATCTCTAGTATAATCCCCATTTCCATAAACTGGAAGAGGCTTTTTATCGATAATATTATTAATAAATAAAGGAATCAGTTTTTCTGGAAATTGATTTGGGCCATAATTATTTGAACAGTTGGAAATTATATAAGGCAAATCATAAGTTTCTCCGTATGCTCTCACAAAATGATCTGAACTTGCTTTTGAAGCAGAATATGGTGAATTAGGTGCGTACGATGTAGATTCAGTAAACAATCCTGTTTCGCCAAGAGTTCCATAAACTTCATCGGTACTAATATGATAAAACAGTTTTTCTTTAAAGTTATCTTTCCATAAACCCTTCGCTGCGTTAAGCAAATTCATAGTCCCAATCACATTGGTACGTACAAATGCGAGAGGATCAGAAATTGAGCGATCTACATGAGATTCCGCAGCAAGATGAATTACCTTATCAAACTGATATTTTTCAAATAAAGCATCAATTTCTAAGACATCATTAATATCAGCTTTCAAAAATTTATAATTGGATGCACCTTCAATATCTCTCAAATTTTCTAAATTCCCAGCATAGGTTAATGCATCTAAATTGAAAATTTCATATTCAGGATATTTATTTACAAATAACCTTACTACATGTGAGCCAATGAAACCTGCTCCTCCAGTTATCAAAACTTTCATATTATTTATTTTGAATATAATACTCCTTATACCAATCTATATACTTTCTTACTCCTTCTTTTATGCTTGTCCTTGGCTTGTACCCGAAATCTCTTTTTAGATCACTAACATCTGCCCAAGTTCGCTCTACATCCCCAGCTTGCATAGGCAACATTTCCTTCTCAGCTTTTATGTCTAGTTCACTTTCTATCTCATTGATAAAATCTAAAAGTTTAACTGGTTTACTATTCCCAATATTATAGAGACTATAGTTTGATTTTTGCTCTTTTTTACTAGTAACAATCTTCAAGATCCCATCTATAATATCATCTATGAAGGTAAAATCTCTTTCCAAATTACCATTGTTAAACACCTTTATAGGCTTAGCATTAATTATAGCATTAGTAAATAAAAACATTGCCATATCTGGTCTTCCCCATGGCCCATAGACTGTGAAAAAACGGAGACCGGTGGTTTTAAAATTAAATAAGTGGCCATAGGTATGTGCCATTAATTCGTTGCTTTTCTTTGTGGCTGCATATAAACTAATAGGATGATCCACATTATCTTTTACAGAGAAAGGAATCTTTTTGTTTTGTCCATACACACTAGAACTGGTTGCATAAACTAAATGCTCAATATTATAATTTCTGCAACATTCTAAAATATTTAAGAAACCAACTACATTACTATCTATATAAGCTTCCGGGTTTTCTAGACTATACCTAACTCCAGCTTGTGCTGCCAGGTTACAAACAATTTTAAAACTATGCTCTTTAAAAAGCTGTGGTAATTGTTCTCTATCCTCTAAATTTAATTTTATAAACTGAAATTTGGAGAATTTTGCACTTTGAAGTGTTTCATTATAACTTATTACAGCTTGATCAATCCCTAATTCTTTAAGTCTTGCTAACTTTAAATTTACATCATAGTAATCATTTAAATTATCCAGACCTATTACCTCAAAGCCCAAGTCTAATAACTGCTTTGTTAAATGAAATCCTATAAATCCTGCGGCTCCGGTTACTAAAACCTTGTTTTCAAGTTCTTCTTGCATATATTTGAATTGCCAAGTATTTTGGTTGATCTGCAATCACCCTTTAAAATACTTAGTTTTCACAAAAGTATCAATTTCAATTTTATAACTTTATTGTTTATACAATTCAATTACATGTTTCAAGAAATAAATAAAACCAATCATCCTCCAGAATATTCAATCTTTATATGGGATGGCGACTGTAAATTTTGCAAATGGTGGAAGAATAGATGGGAATACAGAACAAAAGGTAAAGTGATTTTTCGTACATATCAGGAAGCAGGACTCGAATTTCCCGATATTCCAATTAAAGAATTTCAGAAAGCGAGTAGGCTTATAGACACCAATGGAAATGTCTATTCAGGGCCAGACTCGGCATATAAGATCCAGTATTATTTGGGCAATCCCAAATGGCATTTATGGTATAAGAGACAAAAATGGTTTAAGGTTTTAAGTAATAATGCATATAATCATATTGCTAAAAACAGGAGTTTCTATTATAAGTTAACCATTCTATTATTTGGAAGCGATCCAGTAAAACCAAAGATATATTGGTTTTACTATTTGCTCTTTATAATCCTGATTTCAATCACCATATGAAATTCCTAAAATCGTATTGGATCTATATTGTTGCAGCAATTATCACCCTTTTCGGTATCATCACAGGTTGGTATTTATTTATCTTTTTCGCGATTCCTTTTGCCCTATTCCGAAGTAAGAATAGCAAAGAATAAAGGTGTTGAACGAGTTAAACTTTTACTAAACATTAAATGCAATTTGTTTTTAGAAAACCATGGCAGTAACTTTCCTTATAAATATAAAATATAACTAAAATGAAGGATTACGGGACACTTTCACAAGCTATCAATATATTAAAATTGGAAGAAGGATATGAATACGATTTTAATTTGATGGATGAAAAAATAGAGTTAAAAGCGGAATGTCAAACATATCATGTTGACGATTTTGAAGTAGATAAAGTTTTGAGATTTGAAGGAATGAGTAATCCAGATGATAATGCCATTCTATATTGCATTCATACTAAAGATGGCAAAAAAGGCACTTTGGTGGATGGTTACGGTATTTCTGGTGGTCAGATATCCAAAGAATTAATGGCAAAGCTCGATCTTAAATCGGGTAGAGAAATTGAATAAAACTCCCGTTAAAGTTGTATTAAACCTATTTTTAAAATTGGATAGCAACATCTACTATCATATTTTTGTATGATAATTTAAGAATCAATAAATAAAAACTATGAGCTACTTAGGATTAGACGATAAAAAAACAGCAATCACTGTAAAAGAACTAAATATTCTTCTGGCAGATTATCACTTATATTATCAAAAGCTTAGAAACTTTCATTGGAACGTTATTGGAAAGAACTTTTTTGACCTTCATGAGAAATTTGAAGAATTATATGACGATGCTAAACTTAAAGTGGATGAAATAGCCGAGAGAATACTTACTCTCCGTTATCAGCCCGTGAGTAATTTTAGTGAATATCTTAAAACTTCTACAGTTAAAGAATCTCCATCTGATCTTTCAGACTCTCGCATGATTGAAACCTTATTAGAGGATCATGGTATTATTTTGAAACAACTTAGAAAAGTTGCTGAGGTGGCAGATAAGGGTGGTGATGAAGGAACAATAGATCTAGTTGGAGGGTATATTGGAGAGTTAGAAAAGACCAGTTGGATGCTAGATGCGTGGAAAATGAAAACCAACGACACGCATAAAACTTTATAAAAAAGAAACTCCTAGATGGCGAACGAATTCAATTTAAATGAATCTATTAGGGGAATATGGGATAAAATGGCCTCGTGGTTAGACTCCATAATTCTTAATCTTCCAAATTTTTTATTAGCAGCTGTAATTTTTGTGATATTTATTTTTATCGCGAAATATGCAGCACAACTTGCAGATAAGTTACTTAAAAGAAAGGGTTCCCAAGATTCTATTAGGCAGATAACAACCAAAGTCGTAAAGGTTCTCATTATTTTACTTGGATTCTTTATTGCGCTAAGTCTTCTTAACCTTGATACAGTATTAACATCTGTACTAGCCGGTGCTGGTGTGGTTGGACTAGCAATTGGTCTTGCGCTTCAAGGCACACTTAGCAATACGTTTAGTGGTGTTATTTTAAGTTTCTTACCCGAACTACAAATTGGAGATTGGGTAGAAACAAATGGATACGCTGGTGAAGTTATAGAGATCAATTTGAGAAATATTGTGGTAAAGGAGTCTGATAACAATTATGTGATGATCCCCAATTCTAAGATTGTTGAAGAGCCTTTTAAGAATTATACAAGAACGGCTAGGTCTCGTGTATTTGTTAATTGTGGAGTAGGATATAGTAGTGATCTTGAATTCGTTCAAAAATTAACTATTGAAACTATGCAATCTTTATTCCCGCAAAGAGGAAATGAGGAAGTGGAATTTATGTATGGGGAATTTGGAGATAGCTCTATTAACTTTGTAGTTCGTTTCTGGACAGATGTTACTAGAAATCGAGATATATTAGTTGCTAAGAACAAAGCTATTATAGCAATTAAGAAAGCGTATGATAAAAACGGAATCAATATTCCGTTCCCTATTAGAACTATTGATTTTACTAACAAGTTATCCATTAATGAGCCTTCAAAAGAGGAGTAAAACTAAAATCGATTCCATCATTTAAACTGAAAGGTTTAAATTAGATTTAACCTTGAATGATTAAAAAAAGCCTCTGCAATTGCAAAGGCTTTTTTTAATCAAACCAAAAATTGCTTTTACCGGTTTCACCTTTCTTACCGAGAGTATTAAATTTATAGCTGAAGCCTAGCATGAAATAGCGCTGGAGTACAGTACTTTCCATATCCTGAATATAATCCTGAGTTGCTGTACGCTGTGAATTTGTATTCTGGTTAAGGAGATCGTATACCTTAAATGTAATTGTCCCTTGATCCTTTAATACAGAATAAGCTAAGGAGCTATTCCAAAAAACCGAACTAGTTAGAAAACCTGGCGCTACATCTGGATTAATAATATATTTGATATCATTATTCCATTCTAATTTCTTCGGATAATAAGTGGTCGTCCTAAACCTAAGCTCATGTCTAACAAAATTTCTGTCTTCAAAATTATCCAAATCAAATTTACTGCTGGTATAACTTATTTCATAATTAGGTCTAATCTCAAATAGTTATTTCCATGTAAATTTCAAACCGAAATTTGGCCTATAAGAAAAATTCCTACTTGCGTATTTTACATCATTATTAAAATTAACGTTCCTACTTGCATTAATACCAATACCTGCATCAAAATTTAAAGTCCTTAGACTATCTAAAGTAATATTCTTACTATAATTGGTATTTCCAAATATCTGATAATAACCATCAACATTATCATAAGTTGTGGTTCTAATAAATGTAGGATCTATTGTAGATCTAGACACTACCCTATCATTAGCAATATTTACATTCACATAAGCATACATTCCTGAGCGCGACTGGAAATCATAATTATTTAAATTTAAATAGAGATAATGAGATTTGGTAGGCTTTAGATCGGGGTTTCCCTGAATAATATTTAACGGGTCTGAAACATCTATGTAAGGTGATAATTGTCTTATCCCGGGCACATCATTGGATAAACCAAATCCAGAATATAGTGAAGTTTTCTCACTGAATTTATAGCGAAGGTTTCCGTTATATTCTATAGCATTAAATTCGTTTTCAAAATTGATATTCCTTAAGTCATCATCACTTTCTAAACTTCTAAATACATACCCCGTATTCAGTCTAATTCTAAATTTTTCTGAATCGTATGTTAGGCCTATTTCAGGTGTTGATGCTCTATCTACATTAGAAAAATCTGTACTCTGATCTAAATTCAGCAAAGAATAAGTATCCAAATTTTGATCTAGGTCATAAACAAATTGTGTATCATCTTTATTCTGATTTTCAAATTTATACTCCAGATCCAAGAACACCTTCTTAGGGATTAATGGCACACGAACATTGGTATTGATCTCTATCCCATTAGATTGTTGATTACCATTTGTAAATTGGTCTCTAAGGATCTCTTGAGGAGTTTCACCAAAGATCTTGGTTTCAGATTGAGAAAAATTATCATTATCGGTATCATTTATTTCATTTTCAATAGAAAACTTTACAAACCCACCATTTGCTCCAAATTTCTTGTTTAGGGTTAGATCACTTTTAAAGTTCTTTCCTTCTCTGGAGGCTTCTTTATTAGTAGAAGATGAATTTGTGAGTACCATATCCTCATTTAAAGTTTCTTCTGAACTTGTAAATCGAGAATCTCCTTTGGTATAATTAAACCTTGGCTTGAATTCGATTAAAAAAGTGGAATCTATTTTCGTTTTTAAATTAAGATTAATAGCATGGTTATCACTATTACTATCGGAACGTGAAATCAAATTTGAAAAATAACGCTGTTCTGGCAGAATATTTTCTCTATTTCTAATTTTATCTTCATAAGAATTTGAAGCGGAATAAAAATAATCTGAAGAAATCTCCACCTTCTCCCCTAGATTATCGGCATAATTTAATCCTGCAGTTCTGGAATTTATAATCCCATCTCCGCCTCCAAAAACTCTACCTCCAAAATCCAAAGTTCCACTCCCATTCACATTAATATAAGTAGGATTTCCAAACATTTTCTGAATTTCACCGAAGCTAAATCCTGGTGAATTAATGTTATTTCCCCCTGAAAGGGCGCTTATTCGAAGATCATTATTAAAATAATTCATTAATCCCGCGTACTCAAAACGTTCATCGGTTCCTGCACCAGCTGCCACTCTACCAAAAATTCCTTTGTTTTTCTCTTCGTCTATAGTGATGTTGATGGTTTTATTTTGATCATCTCCATTTTCATCATTAAAGGCTTCAGAATCTGTTTTAGTATCGGTTACCTGTATTTTATCTACAATCTCTTTAGTAAGATTTCTGGTTGCGATAGTTGGATCATTCCCAAAAAATGGCTTACCATTCACTAATATTTTATTTACAGGTTTTCCATTTACAGTGATGTTCCCTTGCTCATCTACCTCTACACCGGGAAGTTCTTTTAATAGATCTTCCACATTAGCATCCTTTTTAGTTTTAAAGGAAGCCACATTAAATTCTAAAGTATCCTTCTTAATTGTTATCGGTGCTCTCCTGCCTTGTATCACGACATCCCCCAGAGATTCAATTTGGCCATTCAGGCTGATATCTTCTAACTGCAATACTCTATTCTCTTCTAGCATTATTTCCCTTTCATAAGCTTGGTATCCCACAAAAGAGATATATAAATTCACTTTTGAAGCCTGAGTTCTCCCTTTAAGATTAAACACTCCAAATTTATCTGATATCGTATAAGTTATTAAAGAGCTATCCTTTACAGATTCAACAAACACAGTCGCTGCTTCTAAGGGCAATTTGGTATCTAGATCTATTAGCTTTCCTGAAACAGAAAATTCTTGAGAAAATGAAAATAATGAGGTTGCAGCAATAATGAGGCTTAAAAAAAAACGCTTAGACATATACCTTGGGATTGATGAATGGCGAATAACCGTATTTTAACTATAACTAGAATAATAGTTTTAATATTTTAGGTTTTATTTAACATTTATGAATTGCCTTCATTTTCTACAATAAAAAAAGCCTCTACAAATTATAGAGGCTTTTTTTATTGTAGAAAATTTAGATAAAAATCCTTTCCGTGAATTTCTTATTGCCCATTTTTACGATGACAGAATATTCTCCGTTAGGCATTGTTGAAAAATCTAAGGTTTTCTTAACAACAAGTTTATCACTTTTGGAGGTTCCAACCAAAACCCCACTCTTATCATAAATTTCAAGGTAGGTTTTTTCTTCCGTAGGATTGGCAACATAAAAGTAGACCAACTTATCATCTTTTTTGAAGATTGGTTTGAACACTAAGGCATATGCATTTTTATCTATATCCAATTGATCGCCACTCTTTCTGATGACCCATGTTGAGATGCTAAATTTTTTATCTAAACTCAAATGATATTCTCCATCTGCAAGATCTTTAAAACTGAGTGTCTTTGTGAAAGACTCTTCTTCAAAGAAAACATTTTTAAAGAGAATTTCACCACTTTTATTCTTCAGGGTTAACCTTGCCCCATTTTCAATTGTTTCAATTTGCACCATAAGGTTTTGATCGTTATTTACTTTCAACACCAGCCCATCGGCTGCATTCACATTTACAGCAACTAAACTAATTAGTGCTACTACGAAGGTTTTGATTGTTGTTTTCATAATCTTAAGATTTAAAAGGTTAGAACTACTATTAATAACTATTCAAACTTACTTTTAAACCTGGCTAAAAACTATATCAGGATATGCAGATATATATGCTATTTTAGCTATAAAATTAGCGCTATAAACAATCTCGGTTAAAATAACATAGATAAATATCAATTTTGCATATCTTATATCCTCGTTATGGGATTAAATTTATAGAAAAAACAATATGTCTCTTAACCATAAACCGCAACTAGAGAAAATAGAGCCCGCTTTTGGAAGTTCTTTTACTTATAGAACTTATCTACCTGGAACAAATGGAGGAAAAAAAAATTTCTGGCACTATCATCCTGAAATTGAGCTAGTATATGTAAATGGCGGATACGGCAAAAGGCAGATTGGCAGCCATATTTCCTATTTTAGAAATGGTGACCTAATTTTGATAGGTTCAAACCTTCCCCATTGTGGCTTTACTGATAGTATAACCCAACATAAATGTGAAACGGTTATCCAATTGAAACCTGAATTTTTGGGTATAGATTTTTTTAATATTGCTGAAATGCGGGGCATTCGAAACCTATTTGAAAGGTCTAAAAAAGGAATAGTTTTCCATGGAAATACAAAAAGAAAGGTAGGAAAAGATTTAGAAAACCTGACTGAAATTTCACATTTTGAACGGTTAATAGGGTTACTGAATATTTTGAAGGATCTAGATAAAACTGACAATTATACCATATTAAATGCTCATGGTTTTATTCTTGAAACGGCCGTCCAAGATAATAACAGGATCAATATTATTTTTAATTTCGTAAAGGAAGAATTCCAAAGGCCTATTACCTTAGATGAAATTAGCGAAAAGGTGAGTATGACAAATCCTGCGTTTTGTCGCTATTTTAAAAAGATTACAGGGAAAACCTTTACAACATTCGTAAATGAATACAGGCTCACCCACGCTGCTAAACTCCTGCATGAAGAACAAATGAGCATAACGGAAGTTTCCTTTGAAAGTGGGTTTAATAATTTTAGCCACTTTAATAAGCAATTTAAAATTTTTACTGGAAAATCCCCCTCAACTTATAGAAAGGAACTACGTTTTATGGTTATATAAAACCCGGAAAATCATTACCAGATCCTTTTTGTTTCCATTTATTTATTTAAAACTTAAATCCGAAACCGAAAGTAAATCTCATATCTTCTTCACTACCAAAAAGGCTAAATTTAGCGCTTAAAGCTTCAGCACTATTAATCCATAAACCTCCTCCATAGCTATCATGCCATCTTTTGCTATCTGCCTCTTCCGTCCAAACTCGCCCAAAATCGAAACCTCCATATATTCCAATTTGAAAAGGTAAGAACGAAGTTTTAAATTGGTTAAAACTATAACGTAAGTCTGCACCAGTTGCAAAAGCTGTTTTGCCGGAAAAACGTTGTTGTCTAAAACCTCTTAACCCTGAATTCCCTCCTAATACCGCAGCTTGATAAAATTCATAGTCTTCACCAATATTAAAATGGGCTTGTACCTGAGATTTCAAAACAAGTTTTCTGTTTTTTGAAAGTGAATTATAAAAACCTAAGTAAGGTTTAATATAGCCAAAATGTCTTTCTAATTCTTCAAGGTTTAATTTCCCTCCTCCATTCAACTCAAATTTCATCCCTCGAGTAGGATTCAAGTTATTATCATAACTCTCATATCTATAAGTCGCATCTAATCCCGTAAAGAATTTTCTTTCAAAAAACTCTGGATTGTCAGGCATAAATTCTTCAGAAATAAATCTTCCCTCAGTTTCATCTACCTTAATTCCTTCGAAATTTGCCATATATCCAAAATAACTACCAAAAGGCGATTTTCTAACGAAACCAAATTTAATTCCCGCTCTTCCTATTTTTGTTCTATTATAGTCGTAATCTAAATCATCATCAAAATTCTCAGTTTCATTTCCGAAGCCAAAGAAGTTATTAGATGCATTAGGACTAGAAAAATTAGCGCCTATCAACAGATTAAAATTTCCTATAATTCTAGCAAATTCCCCTTCGTAGCTGGCATCAAAACCATTGGTCGCAAAATAATACCCTAAACTGTAGGTATTCCTTGTTGTAAATGGATTTCTTTTAAACCCATTCACAGTAGAAACAGATTGTATGCCTAATTTTATCCCATCATCTGGATTGTACCCAAAGCCTGGTAATAGAGATCCAGATTTAAACGTCTTCTTATCTTTATCAAAAGTGTTCTGATTATAGTTGTCTCTAAACCTAATTTTTGCATTCCCTATAGATTCTACGGTGCTTGGTTTACTTAAATAATCGTAGATTTTAACCTTTCTCCCGCTGTTCTCATCTACATTATAGATATCGTTATTTTGTCCACCAATAACCCGAACAAATATCAAATTTTTATCTACTGCTCCCTTTACATTAATCACATCATCATCATCTAAAGCATACAACCAAATTTCATCTGTATCTTGTTTATTATAAACCTTATCACTTACCAAATCGGCTTTCTTCCCACCTTTAATCCTAGAGATCGTAATTCGAGTTTTACCTTCATCTAAACGCTCAATTTCTACGAAGTCATCCTTATCGGTTCCTGTAACTACTGCCAGCTTAGCCATATAATCGTAATATCTATTAGCGATATCTACAATATTACCTCTTCTCCCTTTCAGACTTTTAACGATAAATTCAGTCGTTTCGTTTCTTGTGATTTCTGGTAATTCTAAAAATGCCTCATCAATAATCTCATCGGTTAAATTCTTCTGAATAAATTCAGCTTGCTCAATCCACTCTTCTCTACCTACATTCTGGATAAGAGTTCTATCCATTCCTGTTGCTGCAGTATTAAACCATTTTACATCCTTAATATCATCACCATATACTGCAAATTGATTGGCAAACCCAGCTAATCCTCTTAAGGTTCCAAAGAATGCACCATCAAAGTTTGAAAAAGCTTGATCCCGATCTCTTGGTATAGGTAAAAATCGCTTATTTCCATTAGGTGTTTCTACTTCTGCCCATTTCCATTGATCTTGATGCCTATCCCAATCTCCAATAAGCATATCGAAAATTCTAGCTTTGATATATGCTTTTTCATCTAGGAAATATTTCTCATCTTTCCTTAACTTCTCTAACATATCTGAAGTACTCAAAATATCTTCTGTATCTTCTCCAAAAGACTTCATACTAGACCAATCATCTTCTGGTCTTTCCACGATCATATAAAGTTCATCCCCAAAATCTGAATTATATTCTTCTAAGGCTTTTTGCTTAGGTACGTAGAATAATTTGGGATTGGTATGGAATAATCCAATGGCATCAGATAGTTTTGGAACTGCAAGAAATGCATAAGGATGCGCTGCTGTATAAAAATCCTGAATCACATTTTCTGCAATGGTATTTTCTAATTGATCTTGAACCGGAGTGTCCTTAAAAGCAACAGCTTGTAAAAATTGCACAGCACTCTTTTTAAGACGGCGCATATTATAATCTCTACCTAAACTGTCTTCTAGTCTAACCGATATCGTTTGATGTCCTCCACCTTTTATCACAGGTTTTAAACCACCATATAAAGTATCCAAATCTGCGACTTTAACAGATATTGGAGTTCCGTAAAGATCTCTGTATCGCTGGCCCCAAACACTTTCATATAATCCTGTTTTCTCAGTTTCCTTTTCATTATAAATCGAGGTAGTTATAGTTTCAGGAAATTCAGTTGGCAAGTGAGAAACATCATAAGGTTTAGGAGCAGAAAAAACTTCTTTTTGATATAATAATTTAGCTTTATTATTTTCATTTCCATAAAAACTTGCCCATGAAGAGCCATCCTCAAAAACGTCATAAACTGCAAAACCTTGATCTGGATATGCAAAATAACCATCGTTACTCAATACTGCATAAGACCCTTTAGAACCAGAACCGGCAACAATCTGTTTAATACTATCATGTTCTATATACTGCAGAGAATGCTCATGGCCAGAGACAAAAAGGAGTCTATCTGATCCTTGTGCAATGGTCTCCAATCTTTTTACAAGAGATTTATATCTTTCATTTTGCGCATCTTGAATAGAGACTCCCCCACTTGTTCTGATTAAAGCAGCTAGAGACCCAAGTATAGGAATAGGAATTTTCTTTTGAGAAGGATAAATGTGTCTAGTAAATTCATATTGTCCCCCATGAACTCCATTGGTATATAATGGATGATGCAAGGCGACTATAATTGTTTTATTCTGATTTTTTTGTAGTTCTGAAGCTAACTCCAAAAACAAAGCTTCTCTTGTTTTTATCTGCGCACAATTGTCATTAATAGTAGGATGTCTATCCCAATCTTCTAGGAACCACTGAGAATCTAAAGTTATAAGCTGAATATTTTCTGAGATCTCGATTACATCCAATCCACATCCAGTTTTTGGAGCCCAGATTAAATTGTCCTTCAATTTAGATTTCAAATAATCTCTCTCACGCTCAAGGCCTTTAATACCCTCGTTATACCAATCATGGTTTCCAGGAATAACTATTACTTTTCCTTCATATTTCTCGAAAGCATCTAATTGTGCATCCAGTCTATATTCTGCAGCTTCCCGCTCTGGAGCATCTTTTGGAGGCATCCCAACTGGATAAATATTATCTCCTAATAAAATAGTATAATTATCTGTCACCTTAACCGAATCCATATAGTTCTTAAGAGCAATTAATCCTTCAGAACTACCCCCAGGTGGCGAATAACCACCATCACCTAATAAGTAAAAAGATTTCTCAATTTTCTTATCTGTAGGATACTTAAAATTCTCGGTTGGTTCGCCTTCTCTGTATTTTGGATCGTACGTGGAGCATCCAACTAGCAGTAAAATGGCCAATAAAGTTAGAAAAATGTTATTTTTTTTCATAAAAATCTATAGGGCGTTTTTTTTTGTAATTTGGCTCCTTATTTAATCAACATTTCCATGACAGAGTTAATAAAAAAGGCAGATAAATTCGTCCTAAATTTATTTAAGGAAAAACTACCAAACACATTTATATATCATAATTATAACCACACAAAACGGGTGGTTAAAAGTACTAAAGAATTAATTGAGAATTCGGAAATAAATGTTAAAGAAGAAGAGGTTTTGCTCTTGTCTGCATGGTTTCATGACACAGGATATACCGTAAAATTTGACGGCCATGAGGAAGAAAGTGTAAAAATTGCGGAGCAATTTTTGACGGATAATAATGTGGATAATGAAACTATAGAACTGGTTTCTAAATGCATTATGGCCACCAAATTTCAAATCTCTCCAAAGACTAAATTGGAAAAAATTATTAGAGATGCCGACTGCTCTCATATAGCAAAAGATTATTTTGATGAAACCAGTGAATTGCTTAGACAGGAATTACAGCTTCTAAATATCCATAATTATTCTACCGAGGAATGGTTAGCAGAAAATGTTACCCTGTTCACAGATAAACATCAATATTTTACAGAATATGCTTCTAAACAATGGAAAGAAGGTAAAGACAATAATCTTTCAGAAATATTAGAAAAGCAGACGAAAAAGGTTCAAAAGCTAAAGAAAGAAGAAACAAAAGCACGTCTTAAAGCTGAGTATAAGAACAATAATCCTGAGAGAAGTATTCAAAGTTTGTTCCGAGTAACTCTTAGAAATCACATAAAATTAAGTGATATTGCAGACACTAAAGCAAACATCTTGCTGTCTGTAAATGCAATTATAATTTCGCTTGCATTAGCGAACATCATCCCAAAATTAGACGCAGTTACAAATAAGCATTTATTGATCCCTACATTAATATTGGTGATCTTTAGTGTGGCTTCTATCATTTTATCTATTATGTCTACAAGACCAAATGTAACTACGGGCGAGTTCACTAAAGAACAGGTAGAAAGTAGAGATGTGAATCTATTATTCTTCGGGAATTTTCATAAAATGCCCTTTGACCAGTTTAAATGGGGTATTAACGAAATAATTAAGGATAAGGATTATGTATATGAATCTCTTATGCTAGACCTCTTTCTATTAGGAAAAGTATTACATAGAAAATACATGTTACTAAGACTTACTTATACCGTATTTATGGTTGGAATTATAGCTTCAGTATTAAGCTTTGTGATCGCTTTTTACCTTAAATAATCTATAAGGCCATCATAATTGATCGCCTTCTCAAAAGCATTATCATCCGGGTGATATAAAATATTTACCCGGATTGCTTTTAAACCAATAACTCCCTGCACATCTTCTAATTCCAGTAATTCCACCTCATCTCCAAGATATTTCTTGATCTGAAGGTATTTAATATATCTTAAATATTCTCGCTCGTCACTACTTTGAGAATAGACAATAGAGATCTTCCCTTTTTGAGTAATTCTCTCCTCGGTATTTTTTATAAACGCCTTGTCAATTCGTTTTTTTATAATTTCATAACGTGCATTATAAGTACCATCCACATCAAATTTCTTCTCATCCATTCTATATCTAATAGATAAAGTGCTATTAAATACTAATATCAAAGATGCGGCATCTAATTGTATTGGCGTGTTAGTTTGTAACTGATAGAATTTGTTTTCCATCTCACACATTGTAGCAAGTTGCCATAGCCTAAGATTATACAAGTACACCTCATTAAAGGGTTTATTATTGGTTAAGGATGCTCCAATATAAATATTATGGTCTACTCCATCTGTTTTATAGCGTTCAAAATAGTGAGGATAAATTTTTTGAGCCTCAACTTGTTTTTTATCTAGTAACCTCGCCATTGTCCGATTAATTCGCTGCACAGTATCATCATAATTTTTACGATGATTATAAATAATTCCTGTTTCAGGATTTAATTGTTTCTGGTAATTATCTACTAATTTCTTCAGATCATCAGACTGGTTGCTTAAATGCTGCATCAAGGGATTCACTTCTTTCTGAAGCAAATTAAATACTCTCTGTTCACTTGAAGCATTTAAAGTGTCTTGAAGATCTTCTTTAAAATCTGTAATTCTAAACCTTACCTGATCATAAATCGGCATATTTTCTATTTGATATGCCATATCAATAATATGCTCTATCTCTTCCAATTGATGCATTAGATCATCTTGGATTGCAGAATTTCTAGCATCAGAAGAACCAACAATATCTATTTGACCGTAAAGAGGATACACATCTTTAAAGGCTATATCTTTAAAAGAGGCTAAGCCATCTTTATTTAAATCTTTAATAAATTGCTTTGCTTCTCTATCAAATATCCACAAAACACTAGGGTGTATAGAGGTACACTCGCTTTGGATAACTGCCTTTACTTTATTTTCAAATTCACTTCTATTTCTTTCTACAGATGTGACTATATAAGGCAATATATCGTCTAGTTTGATTGCATTAATGCTGTTCAACTCATTTTTTCTATAAGACACCAATTCCAAAATACCCCAAACTTTATTTTCAACAGCTATAGGAGCAAGAATACAGCTCAATACATTATTCTTTAGAAGATTTCTGGACAATAAATTGTTATCCATCTCCTTAGCATACCGTTTAACATTCGTAATTGCAAAATAAGTTTGTTCCTCTATAAGTTTTTTGAATGTTTCATCACAAACGCTCTCTTTACAATCACTTTCATCCTTATTATTAAGTATAAAACTAAAAGAATCTTGGTTATCCATTCTTTCGAACATCATCCTGTCTTCATTAAAAACAGTAAAACCAACTCTTATGTCTGGAAGTCTATAGATAGATTGAAAGATTTCCTGAAATTTCAGTAATTCCTCTTCGTCTGAAGATTCTTTATGGAGAAGCGTGGTTTTTAAATCAGAGATGGCATCATCTACTGTGACATCTGTCAAATTTAAAATCACAAAACCTTTAAAGACCCAGCTTAAAGGCGGGAATTTCTTTTTCCAAAATTCTACATCATCAATATTTTGAATTAAAAGATCTACATCATCTTCAGTGATATCAATTGCATTTTTACCTTTTTCTATATCAATAAAATCTGCATTCAAAGCAATCCTATAATGTTTTAAAATGCCTGTTTCATCTGGGATATCATAATATAAAGGCCTGGAAAAATCTATTTTGTAACCGTAATGATGATTAAGAATAAGGATACATCCATAAATATAGTACATATCTTCGTCTATATTCCGCATAGATAACTCATAATCTTCTCCTGCGTTTTCAAGGATCTTTTTGAAACGTGCAGAGGTATTAAAGATTAGATTATGAAACGGTAACGAAGCTGCCTTGATCTCATTTTTAGTTAAAATCTTCGGAAAAAGTTCGTCCAACAAGATCTTGATAACATCCTTATATTTATTTAAGTCACTAGGATCCTCTATTCCTTCTTCTAGCTTAGGAAAGGAAGAAACATATTCTAGAACTTTTACCATATATTCCTTAGAAATACTACTTTGCTCTTCATCTAAAAGACGCCTGTATTCTTCTATGATCTTATGGAAACTTATTTTTATGTCTAAAGGAAAATCCTGAAGCTGATTTTTCATATTCTTGTTTGAAGCTTAAAATTACTATTTCTTTTAGCGCCCTACTTATCTGCCCCTTAAATTAACATTTTTTTACAAACTTAATTAAACTATCCAAGGTGAGTATCGTATTTTTGCTCAAAACAATTACAAATGAAACGACTTATAACTGCTATAGCAGTACTTAGCATTCTTGGATGTGCCAAGGAAAACGAAGGATATTCTATTTCTGGAGACCTTAAAAATATAGAAGATGGGAAAATGGTTTATCTGTCTGAATTGGATGCAAATAATCAGCCTAAAAAAATAGATTCAGTTGCAGTAAAAGATGAACAATTTGCACTTGACCTGCCCGAGGTTACAAATTCCAATTTAAACTTTCTAACACTGGAAGGAGTAAGAGGAAATGTTTTGTTTATTTCAGAGAATGAACCTATAAAATTCGAGGTATATAAAGATAGTCTTGAAACATCCATTGTTAAAGGTGGAGAGGAAAACAAACTTTTATATGATTATCTAAACCATATTAAAGAGTTAAATAAAAAGGTGATGACCATTAGAACAGACCTTCGTAATCAAGCTTCCGCTGCTAAGGATTCTTCTGCAATGTTGAAATTACAAAAGGAGGAAGAGGGACTTAGAAATAGCGATCTAGCTTATAAGAAAAAAATAGCAAAAGAAAATTCTGAAAGTTTTGTGTCTCTTTTAGTTCTTACAGATATGATTAATGTTGGAGCTACAGCAAATGAAGTTAAAGAACTGTTTGATGGGCTTTCTGAAGGTTTAAAGCAAACCTCTATTGGAAAGATGCTTAAAGAAAATTTAGATAAAAGAAGTGTAACCGAAATAGGTAGTAAAGCACCCGAGTTCACTGCTCCAAATCCACAAGGAGAACAAATTGCGCTGAAAGATGTTTTAGGAAAAGTTACTTTAATTGATTTTTGGGCCGCTTGGTGTAAGCCTTGTAGAATAGAAAATCCAAATGTGGTAAAAGTGTATAATAAATATCACGATAAGGGCTTTAATATTATTGGCGTTTCCTTAGATAGAGAGGGACAAAAAGACAAATGGGTACAGGCAATAAAAGATGATAATCTTACTTGGAACCAAGTATCTAATTTAAAATTTTGGAATGATCCTGTGGCACAACTATATAATATAAGAGCAATACCTGCTGCATTTTTATTGGATGAGAATGGGGTTATTGTAGCTACTAATCTTAGAGGAGATGCTTTAGAAGCTAAAGTGAAGGAATTACTAGAAAAATAATTATAATTCTAACATTTTGAGAAGCACATTTCTTCAAACTCAATGTAACAGCTGTTAAGAAATATTATTTAGCAATTAGAGCTTTTGGAATAGTAATCTCTTTACTATCTAGAAACACTTCACTCCAATACATTCCGCTTAGAATGAAAGTATTAAAAATGAAGCATATGTTGACAAGCTGAATATGATAAAACTAAGGCGACAATAAAAAAGGCTTCTGAAAATTCAGAAGCCTTTTTTATTGTCCTATATCTAAGAGTTATTTCAGCTCAAACGCCACAGTAACTTGTGCGCTGATCTCCATTTCTCCAGGAGCTAAAGTTTCCTGTTGTTCCCCTGAATCTGAACTCATTTTCATTTCATTCATTCTATACATAGGAGGAAAATTATTGGTTTGCACTTCGCTTATGCTAATAGCTTTTCCTATAGATTGATTTAAAGGGGAAGCATATTCTGAAGCCTTACTTTTGGCATTTAAAACTGCTTTTTTTCTAGCCTCAGTCATATATTTCTCCATTTCAGAGGACTTGAACTGTACTCCATCTATTCTGTTTAAACCAACATTCAATAGGCCACTCATTATCTTCTCGTAATTTTTTAAATTATCTAGTTTGATAGAAATTGCTTGATTTGCTACATAACTATAGGTCTTATCATTATAATTATAGTTTTTATTCAAATTCACATAATCCGTTTGAATATTTTTTTCTGGCACCCCTTCAGATTTTAAATATTTGATCACCGCATCTACCACGGCATCATTCTGTTTTTTCACTTCCTGAGCATTTTCTCCATCATGCTCTATACGAGATTTAATAACTACCTCATCTGGAATCACCTTTATTATCCCTTCTCCGTTTACGGAAACTGCTGGGGTGATATTATTAATTTGTTGTGCCTGTACAGCAAAAGTTCCTAAAGCTGCAAAAAGTATTAAAATAGATTTCATTTTAGTTAGGTTTTAAGTATTTCAGGACTGTATTACAAGAAGGATACCAAATTATATTTTACCAGCTTTTTGCAGAACAAACAATATTAATATGGGGATGGCTAGAAGAATGACCATTAGCAAATGTTGCTCGAAGATCCATGGAGCCAATATCATGGTTATTACGAAACCGCCTACAGCTCCACCAAAATGAGCATCGTGACCAATATTTCCAAGTCTCTTTTTCATACCATAAATTGTATACAATAGATAACCTATTCCAAAAACATAAGCTGGAATTGGGATAATAAAGAACAAGCCTAACATCATATCTGGTCTTAATAAAATAGCAGAATATAAGATTCCCATTACTGCCCCACTTGCTCCTACAGCAGTATAATTAAGATCGTCTTTATGAAAGAAATAACTTAGGAGATTTCCAAGGATTAAACTTGCCAAATACACAATTATAAATCCAACAGAACCTAAAAAGGAAAGTACCACATTAGCGAAAAAATAAAGGGTAAGCATATTCACAAATAAATGAGAAGTATCTACATGCAAAAACCCAGAAGAGAAGATCTGATATTTCGCTCCAGCTTTAATATCGCCTACATTGAATTTATATTTTTCAAAAAAGGCTCGATCTTTAAAACCTTTGAATGAAATAATAACATTTACTGCAATGATAATTATAGTTACCAAGCTTAAATCTCCCATAGATACTTACGTTTAGTGCCAAATATACCATATATTTGCCTAAATTTTTTGTTGATGCAGCGATTAGTTTTTTGGTTAGTCTACCCTTTTCTTTGGGTAATTTCTAAGTTCCCGTTTTGGCTTTTTTATAAGGTATCAGATCTGGTTTTCTTCATTGTATACTATTTAGTTGGTTATAGAAGAAAAACGGTAATTCAGAATTTAAAACTTGCTCTTCCTGATAGATCCGAAAAAGAATATAAAGAGATAAGTAAGGGATCTTTCAAACATATGTGCGATATGTTTCTTGAAATGGTTAAGAGCATCTCTATACCCAATAACGAATTAAAAAGGCGCTATACTTTCTCCAATATTAAAGAAATTCAGAGAGTACGAGAGCTAAATAAAAGTATAATTCTAATATGTGGACACTATGCTAGTTACGAGTGGATAAATGCATTACAATTATATGGACTAGACTATAGAGGATATGGTATCTATAAAAAGGTGCAAAATCCATATTTTGATAAAATGGCTAAAGATATTCGCCAAAGATTTGACGGAGAATTAATTACCTCCTCACAAGCTACCAAAACTATAAAAAGCAATCAAGACAAAGGACTTTTAGGAGTATACGCCATGGTTGCAGACCAATCTCCAAAATTGGGAAGAGCAAAAACTTGGACTAAATTTATGGGTACTACGGTTCCAATATTTATGGGAACAGAAAAATTAGCTACTAATTTAGATATGGCAGTAATGTATCTTCATGTAGAAAAGAAAAATAGAGGATTTTATGAAGCCACATTTATTCCAATTACAGATAAAGCCGCACAAGAGCCTCCTTTTATGATCACCAATAAGTTTCTAACCGAACTGGAAAAGCAAATTAGAGAAAAACCAGAATATTATCTTTGGACACATAAGAGATGGAAACATAAAGATGCTCCCATCCCTAATAGCGCTACCATTTATCCTAGAAATTAAGCTACTATAGCTTTAATTTCTTCAATCATTTTTTCTGCTAAAGAATCTGCTTCAGCTTGAGATTTTGCTTCAGTATAAATTCTAATTATTGGCTCAGTATTAGATTTTCTAAGATGTACCCAGTTTTCAGCAAAGTCAATTTTCACCCCATCAACAGTAGAGATTTCTTCAGAAGAATGATTTTCTCTAACACTTTCTAGAATAGCATCAACATCCAATTCTGGAGTTAACTCAATTTTATTCTTACTCATATAATACATTGGATAACCTTTCTTTATTTCAGAAACAGTCATTTTCTTTTCTGCCAAATAGGTTAAGAATAAAGCTACACCTACTAAGCTATCACGGCCGTAATGAGATTCTGGATAAATGATTCCGCCATTTCCTTCTCCTCCAATTACTGCATTAGTCTCTTTCATCAATTCCACTACATTCACTTCCCCTACTGCACTCGCTCTATAAGTATTTCCGTGTTTTTGTGTAAGATCTCTTAATGCTCTGGAGGATGATAAATTACTCACCGTGTCACCTGGAGTTTTACTAAGTACGTAATCTGCACAAGCAACTAGGGTATATTCTTCACCAAACATCTCCCCATTTTCGTCTATTAAAGCCAGTCTATCTACATCTGGATCTACTACTACTCCAAGATCTGCCTTTTCTTTTGCGACCAACTTGCTTATATCTCCCAAATGTTCCTTTAAAGGTTCCGGATTATGAGGGAAATGCCCATTAGGATCACAATATAACTCTACTACTTCTACACCCATTTTTTTAAGTAGTGCAGGTATAGCAATACCTCCCGTAGAATTTACTGCATCTACTACTACTTTAAATTTAGCGTTTTTTACAAGTTCTGCATCTACTAGCTTCAGTTTAAGTACCTGCTCGATATGTCTATCTATATAATCATCTTTAACGGTAATGGCTCCAAGATCATCCACCTCAGCAAATACAAACTCTTCTTTTTCAGCATAATTAAGAATCTTTATTCCTTCTGCTCCATTTAAAAACTCTCCTTTTCTATTCAGAAGTTTTAAAGCATTCCATTGTTTAGGATTATGACTTGCAGTAAGTATAATTCCTCCATCTGCAACTTCTAAGGGAACAGCGATTTCTACTGTGGGAGTAGTAGAAAGACCAAGATCTATAACGTCTATTCCTAATCCAACTAATGTATTCATCACCAATTGTTGGATCATAGAACCTGATATTCGGGCATCGCGGCCAATCACAACCTTTAATTTTGTTTTAGTATTCTCACTCTTAAGCCACGTACCGTAAGCAGCAGCAAATTTTACTGCATCCAAAGGAGTAAGATTTTCTGAAGGTTTTCCTCCTATTGTTCCTCTAATTCCTGAAATTGATTTTATTAAACTCATATTGCTTTATATTAATAGCTCCTAAAGTAACCTGTTAAAAGCTCTGTTTTATAGATTGAAAAGTAAATTTTAGCAAATATACACGGCTAGATAGGTCTTCCCCAAATGTTAACATAAATTAAACAGGAATTCGCTTTAATTAGTATCTTGTAAAAATGAATTATCTCGCACATATATACCTTTCTAAGGAGATCGAAGAATTAAAAATTGGAAATTTCATCGCAGACTCGATTAAAGGGAATAAATTCAGTCATTTCCCAAAGAAAATTAAAGATGGAATCGTTTTGCATCGAGCTTTAGATACTTTTACAGATAAGCATCCAACAGTGAGAAAAAGCACGCATAGATTGTTCGACGTGTATGGACATTATAGCGCAGTAATTATAGATATTTTATATGATCATTTTTTGGCTAAGAACTGGGAAGACTATTCTGATGTTCCTCTATTTGATTATACCCAAGATTTTTATAATTTACTCACAGAAAACTATGAAATCTTACCACTTAGAGTTCAACAATTTTTGCCATATATGATCGATGATAATTGGTTATATAGTTATGCAAGTATAGAAGGAATAGGGAAAATTCTTTATCAAATGGATCAGCGAACAAAGAATAGATCTAAAATGCAATTTGCCACTAAAGAATTGGAACTATATTATCCTCTTTTTGAAGCTGAATTCACTGCTTTTTTTAATGAAATAATTAAATATTCTTCTGATGAAATTCGGAAATTAAATTATACCTAAACCTATGAAAAAATCAATTTTACTTATCATATTTAGTTTTTTCTTGGCCTGCAAATCTGCTCCGCCCGAGATTTCTAAAAAAGAGGTAACTCCTGAAGTTGGATTAATCACAGAGAATGCAATGGTAGTTTCGGCTAGAGCTGAAGCCTCTCAAATTGCATCAGATATTATGAAGCAAGGAGGAAATGCTTTTGATGCAATGGTTGCAACAGAAATGGCACTTGCTGTAAGTTATCCTTTTGCTGGAAGCTTAGGCGGTGGCGGATTCATGGTGTTTAGGAAAGCAAATGGCGAAATAGGAAGTTTAGATTTTAGAGAAAAAGCACCACTTGCGGCATCTAAGAATATGTATTTAGATGAAAATGGAAATGCGATTTCAGAAAAAAGTCAACTAGGTAGTTTAGCTATTGGAGTTCCGG
The DNA here is from genome assembly GCF_000403785.1 of Gillisia sp. CAL575. Classification (GTDB taxonomy): domain Bacteria; phylum Bacteroidota; class Bacteroidia; order Flavobacteriales; family Flavobacteriaceae; genus Gillisia. The sequence goes on along the minus strand of NZ_APHJ01000023.1, from coordinate 11,249 downwards.
GAACCGTTGCTGGAATTTTCTCCGTTCACGAAAAATTAGGTTCTCTTCCAATAGAAACCATTTTAGCTCCTGTTATAGCACTGGCAAAAAAAGGATATGCAGTATCTGAAGGACAGGCAAATAGTTTTAACCGGCATCAGGAACTATTTGGAAAGGTTAATAAAACACCTATTTTATATAATAAAAATTTTAAGGCTGGTGATACAGTTAAAAATCCAGCACTTGCAAGAACGCTTCAGAAATTAGTAGATAATGGAAGGAGTGAATACTATGGAGGAAAGACCGGCGAAATATTGGTGAAATTCATCCAGGATAATGGTGGTATTATTAGTTTAGAAGATCTTAAATCTTACGAAACTGTTTGGAGAGAACCGATAACTTTTAATTATAAAAATTTAAAAGTTATTTCTATGGCTCCACCTTCTAGCGGAGGCGTTGCTTTGGCTCAGATCCTGAAAACAATAGAAAAATACCCCCTTCAAGAATTTGGTCACAATAGTTTAAAAGCAATTCAGGTAATCACGGAAGCTGAAAGACGCGCTTATGCAGATAGAAGTTATTATTTGGGAGATCCAGATTTCTATGAAGTTCCAGTGGAGAAATTAACTAGTGATAGTTATCTGGATATACGTATGGAAAATTTCAGCTTTGAGAAAGCAACACCTTCCAACAGTTTAAAACATGGAGCACTGCCTGGATACGAAAGCGTGGAAACCACTCATTATTCTATAGTAGATCAATTTGGAAATGCTATTGCGGTGACTTCAACTTTAAATGGAGCATATGGTTCTAAATTATATGTGGAAGAATTAGGCTTTTTTCTTAATAATGAAATGGACGATTTTAGTGCAAAGCCAGGAGTCCCAAATATGTTTGGTCTTATTGGTGCAGAAGCAAACTCTATTGCTCCAGGTAAAAGAATGTTAAGTTCTATGACGCCAACAATAGTAGAAAAAGACGGCAAATTTTGGATGAGCGTGGGAACTCCAGGTGGTTCAACTATCATCACTTCTGTATTACAAACTATTCTAAATGTTTCTGAATTTGGAATGAATATGCAAGAGGCTGTTAATGCGCCAAGATTCCACCATCAATGGCTTCCAGATCAAATTAATTTTGAACCAAATTCTTTCAATAAAAAAATGCTTCAAACTTTAGAAGAATTGGGATATACTGTAAATGAAAAGGATTCTCCAATATTAGGAAAAGTTGATGCTATATTAAAATTACCAAATGGAAAATTGGAAGGTGGTGCAGATAAAAGGGGGGACGATACGGCAATCGGATTCTAATAATAAAAGAGGGGCCAATGGCCCCTCTTCATTCTAAACAAAATAAACTAATTACTAATTAATTTAAGGTTGAACAACCAGAATATCAATTCCCGTCATTATACTAGTATTATTGGATATCTTAACATCATCCAGCGCAAAGTCATTACCACTTGGAGCTGTATTATCATTAAGTATCTGCATTTTTAATTGTCCTGAAGCATCAGATCTTATCCATAGTCCAACTTTTTGAAATGTATCACTTGTAGTAATTACATCTGCTAACAAGTTGCTATCCACACTTATTCTCAATTCTGCTGGACTCGCAGTAACTACGCTTCTAGTTTCGAATGTCACATAATAATCTGAATTTGGACAAATATCCTCACATGTAAATGAATAGTAAACTGTCTTACCATCTTCCACAGATCCATTGATAACCATCATATTATCTCCATTATTAAAATTGGCGAAGTTATTATGAACAGTACTAGGATTGTCTGTAAATGTATATGTTCCCTCTGGCCATAATGCATTTGTCGTTGGTGCTACATAGCTATACTGTGTACCTGTAGTAATACCTGATCCTGACAAGAATGCACTATTATCAAAATTATTTTCATAATATGCTAAAGGTGATAATAAACAAGGAGTAGAATCTTCTCCACAGTAAGGTCCTTCTCTAAAGTGCCAGTATTTTTTAAGATCAGAGTCTGGATCATCAAAATCACCATTATTAATCATGGTATCAGTGAAATTACCACGTCTAATAAGATCTTCTTCAACTCCATTCTCATCTACTGTCCAAATTTCAGCATAATAAGAATCTTCCCCTGTTCTATCTGGAAGAGGAATACATAATGACTCTGCACTTACAACAACTCCACTTTCGTAAACTGCGTTGTTTGTTCTTTCTACCAAAGCTTTAGATCTATCTAAAACTATATCAAAGAAGGAATCTGGTGATTGTGCATCTGTATCATGCTCCCAAACTATAACTTTAAAATTAGAAGGAGTATGTCTTCCGTTTTCATCACATTCATTACCAAAGAAACAAACATAAGTTAATGGAACCTCTTGAAAATCGAAGAATAAATAACCGTATTCTTTCGCAAAAGTTTCATCATAACATAGTACTTCTACCTCGTCATAATGTTTAGTTCCTTCTTCTAGAACAATATTATGAGGAAGTGGATTGTTTACAAAATTCGCGAAGTTTGCTGGACCATAAGTATCATCAGAGGAAGGTGCTAACCACATAATATTTTGACCTGCATCTAATACTGCGAAATACTTAAGTTTATAAGTTCCTGGATCTAATTCCAAAAAGCTCTCTTCATAAGTAAGCCAATTGAGTAATCCATCCCCATCTGGGTCTGATGTGTTATTTATAATGTCAATCAGCACATCATTAGGGTCCCCCACACCATCAGAAACATAACCTCCGCCTGGTTTTTCTATCATAGCCCTCACATAGGTAGGAATAACATCATCACCAGGACACATTGGTACCATCGTATCGTCGCTTTCCTGATTTTTCATTGTTTGCATCCTAGATTGGTCAAATTGTTTAAGTGCTAGATCAAAACTTAAGTTGACTTTCTCTACTGCCTGTGGTCCATCCGGATCTTGTGCAGCATTGTCCTCCTTACTACAGGAGGTAAAGCACATTGCTATTACAGCAATAAGCATAACTGAAATTCTTGCATTTTTCATAATTAAATTGGTTTTAGTTAAAAATTAAATTGGTTTTGATTAAAAATTAAATTGGTTAGCTAGCTATTATTATAATTGGTACCTGTTTTAACTTCTTTTAATCTGGGGAACAGAATGGACCTCCACCCAAACTGCTACCGGCAATTACTTCAAATTGTCCGAATACAGTGCCTGGGGTTATGGTTTGGGAACAGCTGGTATGGATATCAGTACCATGTACTTCATTTATGTATACATTTAAATTTACCCACATACTGATCTTACCGTTCTTATTATAAGTCCCAACGATATCAAAATTTCCGTTTTTGCTAACCATCGCATTAAATAAAATTGCTCCATCTTTCTCTTGGATTACTTTAATGGTAGCATCATCTCCAGTATATTTAAGTGTCAATTTAGTTACCTTACCTAAGCATGGGCCACAATCCACAGGAGGAGTTTGAACAGGACATAACATTCCTCCAATAAGACTTGCTCCGGAAACAATTGTGAAATCGCCTAATTCTAAGCCAGGACCAATTGGGGTAGAACAGCTAGTATGTAACTTGCCGTAAAATGAATCATCCATATAGATATTTAAATCATCACCCATTGTTGAACTTGAAGTAGCATGAGTAATATTGATTATGTCACCGTTATCTACATTATTTTGAAATAAAACAGAGCCATCACTTTCCTGTGTAATTTTAATAGTAGAATTATCTGGACCATTAAATTGAATACTTAGATCTGTAACTTTTCCATCACAGCTTTGACATTCTGGGTTATTTCCCGGAGGAATAGGACAAAGTTTTCCACCATTCAGACTTTCCCCAGCTACAATTTCAAAATCTCCTACTAATAATCCTGGACCTACTGCAGTTGAACAGTCTGTGGTAATTTTTCTATACAGTACTTGGTTTATATAAATCTTAATTTCATTACCTAAGGTTGATAGAGTCCCATTTTTATTTAATTCAATTACATCGTTAGTGTATGCCGCGCCATCGAAAAGAACAGTTTCACCAGATTTCACCAATACGTCTTGAGATCCAGCTCCTGTATATTTGAGGTCTAATTTTGTAAGTTCCCCATCGCAAATTTGGCATTCTGGTTCTTCACAATCTGTAGTTGTAAGATCTGTTAGTAAAGGGAAATTATCTTCCTGCCCACAACAATTATCTCTAAAATGATATAAGCTAAATTTCTCTTCTTTATAAAGATTTTCTAAAATTGTAGTATCTGTAAAAGAACCTTCACGAATTAGAGTTTGAGTTTGATCATCTTCAATAAGATATATCTGACCATAGAATTTATCTTCTCCAGGACCATCAGGTAGAGGTATACATATTAGATCCCCGTAAAAACGTTCAACTTCATCATCATCTATAATAGATTTAATTGTGTTTTCTTCATCTACTAACAGATTAGCAGCATTATAATCTCCATTTTCGTCAAATTTCCATACTTTAAGTCTAAAATGTGCTGGACTATGTCTTCCCAGATCATCACAAATATTTCCGAAAGAACAGATATAAATAAAGTTGGGATTAGTAAAATCAAAGAATAAATACCCGAAAGCAATTGCAAGTTGCTCATCATAACATAACACCTCTACTGGGGCATAATGCTTTTCACCACTCATAATATCTACTTTAATTGGCAGAGGTTTGTTAACGTAGTTTTGAAAAGAAATTGGGCCATAATTATCATCTTTTCTAGGTGCTAGATAAATAATATTAGCATCATCACCATTGCCATCTAGTACTGCAAAGTATTCAATACTGTAAGATCCTGCATTAAGTTCTAAGTCTTCCGATTCTTTTGTAAACCAGGCATCTAAAACATTATCTCCATTGGTATCACTACCATTTGGATTTACTTCAATTTCTATAAAACTATTTACACCATCCCTCCCAGCTACCCAAGAATTATCACTTAAGTCTCTCACGGCGACTCTTACATATTTTGGTAGTTCATCAGAACATTGAGGAATTTTTGCAAATTCCTCAAATACGGTTTTAAAATTATTGTCCTCAAAATTTTCTAATAGTCCACCAAAGGACAGTATACCCTTTGATTCTCCTACATTTCCAGGTAATTTTGAATTAGTATCATCTTCTTTACTACAGGAGGATGAAAGAAAAATTAGAAGAATTCCGAAAAATAAAGCACGAGAATTTAACATATCTATAAAATTTAATTTATGGGTATTGGCAGTTGTAGAAATGCAAATCAAAAATTTGAATTTTAATTAGCAAATCAAAAATTGTGTGGGTAGGACTAAAATAAATTACATTGTAGGGAAGTAAACATTTTCACTATGACCAAATTATAATCATAAAACAATTAACAGTATAGGGGAAAACCCGTAGTTTTTGTTGATAATATTTTAAACAATTATCAGTTAGAAAGTTAATTAAATACATAACAAGATATTCGGTTAGCCTTTTAACAGTAGGCGCTGAGGATAATTCAGATAATTAACAAAATATTTAATCAGCAAAAATTTTCTTAAAATTTAGCCAATTATTTAAATATCTAAAAAGCAAATTTGTTAAATGTTTTAAGTAATTATAATATTTTTTAGAATCGCTAAATTTTAAATATGAATCAAATTGATGTCATTTAGATCCATTTTTATTTACTAAAGCTAATCTAAAGAAGCTATAATTAGAATTTGAAGAAAACTATAAAGTTGAGCGTTGAATTTAAATAAGAAGAAATTCTTTTTAACGTAAAGTGAAAATTATAAAATAGAACTATAAAGAAGATTGGGAAAATATGGGGGGATACTTTGGTACTAAAACAAAAAACAAAGTTCTACTGAGAGCATAAATAAAATGGATTAGAATCTTCATAAGAAAGGAAAATAAATCCAAACTCATATGCATGTTCCATTTTAAAACATAGGGCCTCTAGTGGAATATATTGTTCTTGACCTTCGACAATAGAGAAAGTAATAGGTAAAGAATTGTTTACTAAATTATAATATTGCGTTGCATTATCCTCCTCCCCTTTTTTAGGTGACATTAAAATGATCTCGGAATGTCTACCTCTTTTATTAGTGACCGCTAAATATTCCAAAGTGTAATTTCCAACAGGTAATAGCAATTTATTATTACTAGATGTATGCCAAGTATCTAAGATCTCGTCGTTATTAGTATCTATACCTAAAGGATCCATTTCCATCTCCTGAAATCCAGTTTCACTATTCCCATAAAAACAATTGCCTTGACTATCTCTAATTGCTACGCGAACGTATCTCCATTCTGAACTAGAACAATCTGCTTGTTTCTTTATTAATTCACCAGTCTGCATACTTCGCGTAATATAGATTGGTGTCACACCAAATGTAATGATACCTGTACCGAAAGGACTTTCGGCAATAACACTTGAATCATCCGAACTGCTGCAACCTAAATATAAGCTTGCAATTAAAAAGAGTGAGAAAATTTTTTTGTGCGCTTTCATGATTAGATATTTTAAATTAAAAGTTAAAATCAGGATAAAGAATTTCCTTAAGCCTGAGAGTGCAATAAAAAAGTTATCTAAAAATTTGAAATAAAAAAGGGTAGTCTTAAATGGAGGGAAAGGGAGGAAAGGGAGGAAAGGGAGGAAAGGGAAATACTGTCTCTAGTATTGATTAACAAAATTAGAAAATAAAAGGAAATGAGGAAAGGGGAAAAACCCCGTTTTTAAATTAAATATTATTTATGCTGGTAAATAATTACGGGAAAAGCTCTGTATAATAATCCTACAAGAACAAATAATTTCCCACAATTTCTATTAATTATTTTATATAAGAAAACCCGAAACTAGAAGCTTCGGGTTTTAGAAAATATATTTGAAATTTTAATTCACATTATACCAAATACCGTCAATTAATTCTACTTCTTGCCAACCTCCTCTATCTTTTTTATATAACCATTTATCCTTTTTTCTTAATACCGTCAAACCTGCAATAGTATAATATTCACCATTGATATAAGTTGGTTCTGGGTTCGTAGGTTCAGGATTAGTTGGTTCTGGCTCAGTTGGCGTAGGTTCTGGTTCTGTTGGAGGAATAGGCGGTGGTGGTGTTCCACCAGTTTCTCCAGGATACATACTAAAAATCCCTTCAACATCTCCTCCAGATAAACCACTTCTCTGTGCTGAATAAGTACTTCCATCATTCTTAACAATGGTTGGTTGACCATTACTAGAAAATGAATAAGAACTATACATCATTATAGAACCGAAATCCAGATTAGATGTAAATTCCACTCCATCATACCCACTCTCTTCATAAGTTCGAAAATTGTGCTCTGCTCCAGAAACTATGTTTTGGAAATTGATAGTAATGTAATTATTTCTATCAATTCTACTTTGCTCATGCCAAAGGCCTACTGCATGACCTATTTCATGAATAGTATTTCCTGTAGAACACCCATTTGCAAGAGTAATATTCTGTCTCCCTCCTACCATTCCAATATAAGAGGAACATCCACTTCCTGGAGTGAAGTATATATAATTGGGTTCTCCCGAGCGTTGTACAAATTTCATTGCGGTATTGGATTCCCAATGTGCAATTGCATTTGCTACTCTTTCCTGATCTGGAAGGGAACCATCAATTTCATAGTAAACTGTATTATCTGGCCAGTAATTAGAAGTTCTTCCAACACTTTTTTGTTGAGAGGTTTCTTCTCCTTTATTATAAACTATTTTAATTGGCTGATTTGTCACCATATCATTAGAGAATATAATATCACCTTGATACACTAAATTTCCATTAATGTTTTCTATAGGAATTTTCTTTCCTGCAAAATAAACATCTGAAATTTTTCCAGATTCTCCAGGAAATGCCAATTCCATAGCTTTAAAAGTAATCTCAGAATTATCAACTTTATTTTCTGTTTCCAGCTGATTTATTGGCTCTTCACTGCATGAGAATAATGCTAGCGCAGGAAGTAAATAAAATAAACTACGTGTTTTCATAAGTAGGTTTTTTGAAATTAAATTATTAATTATCATTGGGGAGATGCATTAATAGTTAGCTCTCAATTTAAATTAATTGAAAAAAAAAGATGTGAATAGAAAAGACTGTGGGTTGAAATAATGCGGACAAAAAAACTGTGAAAGATTTCCACAGTTGTTCCATTAAAGTATACACAATAAATTGCAACCTGAACATTTAAAACTGCTCAGGTTGTAATTATTTTTCTTATTTATAATACCAAACGCCGTTTACAAGTATTACAGCTCGCATTCCATAAGGACCGCTGTAATACCATCCATTGTAAAAACGAAGAACAGTTAAACCTTCAACAGTATAATATTCTCCGTTGATATAAGTTGGTTCAATAGGCTCGGTAGTGCCTCCTGTATTTCCTGATGGATACATCGCATTAATTCCAGTTTTATCTCCAGAAGACAGAGCATTTCTTTGTACGCTGAAAGTACTTCCATCTACTTTTACTATAGTTGGCTGCCCATTGCTAGAAAAAGAATATGAACTATATAACATGATAGAACCAAAATCTAAATTTGAAGTGAACTCATCTCCGTCATATCCACTTTCTTCATAAGTATTAAAGTTATGTTCTCTCCCACTTTGAATATTAGCATAATTGATCTTGATGTGTTTATCACGATCCACTCTACTTTGCTCATGCCACAATCCTACTGCATGTCCAATTTCATGAATGGTATTTCCAGTAGAACATCCACTGGCAAGGGTTATATTTTGTCTACCCCCGGTCATTCCTATATATGAAGAACATCCTGATCCTGGAGTAAAATAAATGTAGTTAGACTGACTAGTTCTTTGAACAAATTCTAGGGACGTATTCGCTTCCCAGTGTTTAATAGCATCAATTGCTCTATTTTGATCTGGAAGATTACTATCTATAGAATAATATACCGTATTATCAGGCCATCTAGCTGACGTTCTCCCTACACTTTTTTGAGCCGGTATCTCTTCGCCTTTTTCAAATACTAGTTTAACATCTTGTGATGTAATCATATCATTTGAAAAAATGATGTCTCCTTCGTAAATATAATTGCCATCTATTTCTTCTACAGTAATTTTTTTACCTGCATAATAGACATCTGATAATAGACCGAAATCCTCTGGGTATGCCACCTCGACGTTTGCAGCTAATTCTTTTGTTTCTAATAATTGTTGTTCTGTTTCTGGGGTAATTTCATCTTTACTACAGGAAAAAATAGCTAGGGCCGGTAGTAAATACAATAAATTTGATTTCCTCATAAATTAGGGTTTAAAAAAATTAAATCGAACAAATACTTCTTTTAGTATATAATATCTGTTCTGGTTATTAAAATAATTGTACGACTTGGATTGTTTCAAAGTTCATTCCAAAAAAATTATTAAATAATCACAATTATTTAATAATCAATCGGTTAAAAAACAATAATTTAAATAATTCATAATATTTACGAATTATTACATCTAATCTTAATAAGTTTTAATTAAAAAAAATACAATTCAATTTTTCATTAAGATTGAACTAATGCGGCAGCTCATTTTGGGGGGGAGATCTGAGTCCGTCATTATTTGAAGTCGCTAAAATACACAAAAATCCGATTAACGGTATAAAATTTTAATATTTATTTAACTTTAACATTTTAAACAAAAGAAAAGCTGCCCGATTTGTTTCGGACAGCCTCTTCTATTAACACCTCTATTTATTATTAAAATAACTATTGGTGATCAATATAACTAACTCAGCAAAAAAGTCATCCCCCCGGTTGACAAATCAACTAAAGTCAGTTTTTTTTATTCCATTGATATCATCACATTAGCTTTGAATATAACTTCTAGAGGATAGGCAAGAGCTTCTGCGTTTTCTCTATCCCATGTGATTTGAAATTCATTAGCATCTATATTTTCTACACATAGAGATTCATCATCAATACTTGGTAAGCTTATCTCAACTGTAGTAACAGTATAATCTGTAAAAGCATTTTCTACTGTACCGTCATACATATCAATTAATACAACTAAATTTTCATTCTGTCCTACCGTCAGCTCAAATGTAATAGTCCCCACTTCTTCTCCGTCTAACTCCAAAATATAAAAAGGATTAATTCCAACAGGAAAACCAGCAACATCAACAGTTTGATTAAATGTTATTACAAAACCACTTTCATCAATACATGAAGGTGGAGGAGTGATTACACCACAGTTTGGATCTGGATTGTTTATACAACCCTCGGCTTCATCAGCATCTAAAATACCATCACAATCTTCATCTGGTTCCTGGCCTGAATTTGCTCTATTTGGACAATTATCAACTCCATTGGCAACTGTATCCCCATCACAATCAAAGCTTGCCCAGTTTGGATTATCTGTATCACATTCATTTAAGATTCCATCATCATCACAATCATCTTTAGGGTTTGTTTGATCACATTCTCCATTTCCATTATCGTCATCACCACAATTAATTCTAACGTGTTCATATTTAGGAGTAGCTAATAATTGAGCATCTACATTTGCTTGAGAAATAGTAAATTGAACGAAATCTGAAGCATCAGCATCATAAACTCCTGCATCAAGTACAGTTACTCTTGCATAATAAATTTCTCCTTCTCCTAATGGAGGTAATGGGAAACATAATACGGTAGCTGCAAAAGAATTACCCTCTCCACTAACAGTATTCATCTCTCCATCTATAACAACTTCACTTCCACCATATCCATCTGCCCAAACATCTACTTGGAATTTCGCTGGATATTCTCTTCCTGTTCCATCATCACAAAAGTTTACGAAGATGCAGTAGTTATTAGTTATTCTAATTAAGTTAATATCGAAGAAAATATAACCAAATGCTTCTTCCATACGAGGAACATAGCATAATACATCTACGTCTGCATAAGGCTTAGTACCTGCTCCTAATTCTATTGTTTGTGGCAATGCATCTGCTACACTACCTGCATAGGCTCCTCCTTCACGCGGAGCTACCCATAATACTTGATCATCTGCGCTATAAACAATAAAATACTGTAATTTATAAGTACCTGCTGGCAAGCCTAAAACATCAGAATATTGGGTTTCCCAACTTCCATTATTGTTTTTAACATTAATTTTAATGAAGTCATTTGCATCTGCCTCTGGATTCATTCCAGCAACCCAGTCGTCACTGCTATTGGTTAAAGCAACTAATACATAAGAAGGATCGGCAACTCTACATTCTACTGGATCACCCGATAAATGATCTTTCGTTTGCTTAGCAAAATCATTTAATAAGGTTCCAAATTGTAATTGAAATGTATCCTGAC
>NZ_APHJ01000022.1 GCF_000403785.1 Gillisia sp. CAL575 | reverse complement strand
TATAACTTCTCAGGATCTGGAGGCATCGTGAAAGATTTACCGCCAAAGAGATCGGTGCTGCAATGTATTTTCCAGCTTCTCTTGTGAATATCAATTCCTATGAATAACTTTGGTAATGCAGTAACTCGGGTTTCCATATCTTTAGTTTTTATAGTGATTATTAAAGATACTCGATTACTGCTTTTTCATGGATGCTAAATGCAATTAGCGGGCAATCGAGTGAAAAGTGCTATTTTAGTCACATAGAAAAAAATAACAAATCCGACAAGTTTGCGTCCCTACTGCAGAACACTTGCTTTAACCGAGACCATTGGAGATATTTTAATGCAGCACTTTAATTAAAACTATATTTTAATTAAATTTAATAGTTATCTAACGCAACCATTTACTATTATTCAGGTCATTATGATATAACTAAACATACCGAAATCATGAAATATCTTTTATATTTTGTTCTAGCTTCAGTTTTTTTTATGTCTTCATGCACAACGAATTATGATGTATTAGAAAGCAAGGATCTTTCAGCAAAGGACGACCCAATTATTGGAAACTGGAAACTAGTCGAGGCTTACATAAGTTCTGGAGGTCCACAATATTGGGTTAATGTTGAAAATGGAGAAGAAATCACCTTTACAAGTGAAGGATTATTTTCATCGAATAGATTCTCTGAGTGTACAAATGGAGATTATTCAATTGAATCAAATGAATTATTTTTAAATTATAGTTGTAATGGATTTACGACCGGATTTGAAAATCCAGAAGGAGCTATAACTTATAAAATAACTTTTGAATTAAACCACCTTCTTTTAACTCCGACTAGTGTAATTTGTATTGAAGGATGTAGTTATAAATATATTAGAAAATAACTAATCCAGATAGAATATATTTCCAAAAGGAATATTATTCCATAGTAATAAATTAAATTTCTTAAAAAACGGATATAAAATAAATATTAAGACAAAGCTGAAAATCCCGCATTTCTATTCACACTTATCTTGTTACAATAAACATTTGGCTAAAATAAAAATAGTTAATACACTGTTCTGACTAAACAAATTATTTCCAGCATCAGTTTAGCGCAAATAGCGGGAAATCTAGTGAAAAGTGCTAGTTTAGAGACCAAGTAAAAAACAACAAAACCGCCAATCCCACTAAGTATCAGGACGTGTCACTATTCCATGCCACTTGCATTCAACAAGACCGTTAGCAAACGGCAAAAAAATCAAAATGAATATGAAAATTAGGTTTAAGAAAAAAAGACTTTATATGAGTGCAATACTCGGAATAGTTTGGACAGGCTTTGGTACTTATAATATTCTAGAAGATGAAAATTTGAGGTGGTCTGATTATATATATTTACTAGTCGGAATTTTATACATTGGACATTATCTTTTTGATTTAATAAACCAATATTTGATAGTTGAAAACGGAACTATTCGGAAAAATTTACTTTATGGATACAGTAAGAAAATAAATTTGAACGAAATAAATTTGATTAAAAAATTTGCTGGAGATTACACACTAAAAACTGACACACAGAAATTGAAAATAAATACGGATTTAATAGAGGAAAAATCCCTTGCTGAATTAAATGAAATTTTACAAAAATTGAATTTGCCTTCTGATAAGGCCGTTTGCTAACATCTTTTAAGAGCAATTAACGAGCATTGGTTGACAAATACTATTATAGAGACCTAATTTTTTAAAAAAAAACAAATTTTCACAATCCCGAGAGGTATCTGAACGTATCCCTACTCGACGCCACGGGCCTTTTTCAAAATGGCTCGACCCACGAGTTAAAAACACTCACACATTTTAGCACTTTCAGTTTTTTAAACTCATAATTCAAACTCTAAAAAAAGCAAAAGAGCACAAATCCCCAAGGTTGTTTTCTTTGTTTAAGTATTTGCTTAAATAAGAAATTAGTGTAACTTTACCTCATGGAAAATAATTCGTGCATAAGACAACAAGCAGATATTAAACAAATAAATCGTTGCAAAGACACTGTTTCGGAATTAAGTGAATCCTTTGATCATTTAGCAAATGGACTTTCATTAGTTGGAAACAGCGTTAGACTCAAAATACTTTATCTAATTTCTGAAGAAAAACGACTTTGTGTTTGTGATTTAAGTGATATTCTTGGAATGAATATTTCTGCTATTTCTCAACATTTGAGGAAAATGAAAGACAGAAAACTATTAGAAACCGAAAGAGAAGCCCAAACTATTTTCTATTCATTAACGGCAGAATATTCAACATTATTAAATCCGTTTTTTGAGATACTCGACAAAAGCAAAATTTTAGCAACGACATGAAAGGTGAAAACAAACTAATCGGTACAGGTTTGTTTACTGCAATTACAGCTTCTATATGCTGTATTACGCCTGTTTTAGCACTAATTGCAGGAACAAGTGGGATTGCCTCAACATTCTCTTGGATAGAACCTTTTAGACCTTATTTGATTGGGATCACGGTTTTGGTGTTGGCCTTTGCCTGGTATCAAAAACTAAAACCAAAAACTCAAGAAGAGATAAACTGCGCTTGTGATCCGGAAGACCTGCCTGCTGGCAAGGCGGGGAAACCAAAATATATACATTCCAAAAACTTTTTAGGAATTGTAACCGTATTTGCAATTGTAATGTTGGCTTTCCCATTCTATTCGGGAATCTTTTATCCGAAAACAGAAAAGCAAATAATCTTAGTAGACAAATCGGACATCCAAACAACTGAATATAAAATCAGCGGTATGACTTGTGCAGGCTGCGAAGAACACGTCAACCACGAAGTAAATAAACTGAACGGAATTGTAAACTCAAAAGCATCCTACGAAAAAGGAAATGCTATCATAGAATTTGACAGAACCAAATCTAGTGAGATGAAAATTGAGAAAGCGATAAATTCAACAGGTTATAAGGTAACCGACAAAATTCAAATTTATTAAGATGAAGGAATACGATGTTTTTATAATTGGTTCGGGAATGGCAGGAATGACCATCGCCAATAAATGTGCTTCAAAAGGTTTAAGCGTTGGAATTACAGATGAATTACCTTATGGTGGTACTTGTGCATTGAGAGGCTGCGACCCGAAGAAAGTTATTATTGGTGCTACGGAAGTTAGAGATTTTGCGAAAAGACTAAAAGGTAGCGGTATAGACACAATTCCCAAAGTCAATTGGAAAGACATAATGGATTTTAAACAAACTTTCGTGGATGAAATGCCACCAAAAATTGAAAAGGGGTATAAAAAGAATGGAATTGACACCTTTCATAGTTCAGCAAAATTTATCTCACAAAACACATTACAGATAGGAAATGAGAAGATAAAAGCGAAAAAAATTGTTATCGCATCGGGTTCCAAACCAAGGGTTTTAGAATTTAAAGGAGGTCATTTTGCTAAATCCAGTTCTGATTTCTTGAATTTAGAAGAATTACCTAAATCTTTATTATTTATCGGTGGAGGATATATTGCTTTTGAGTTTGCACATATTGCGGCCAGATGTGGTGCAGAAGTAACAATTGTACATCGGGGTAGTAATCCCTTGGAAAATTTTGAACAAGATATTGTAAAACATCTTGTTTCTGCCACAAAAGAATTAGGAATAAACCTTATTCTTAATACCGAAGTCACTGCTATTGAAAAAGTTGATAACCATTATCGAGTGAATGGTAAATCTGCGGATAAAACAGAATATTATGAAGCTGAAGCTGTTTTTAATTCTGCCGGTCGACCACCTGCAATATTTGATTTAGATTTAGAAAAAGCGGACATCGCTTTTACAAAAAAAGGTGTTTCAGTTAATGAATATATGCAAAACACATCTAACCCAATTATATATAGTGCTGGAGATGCAGCAGAATCTGATGGTTTGCCGCTAACGCCTGTTGCAGTTTTAGAAGGTCATACTGTTGCTTCAAATATCATTAAAGGCGATCATAAAAAAATAAGTTATCCACCAATGCCCACGGTGGTTTTTACATTACCTACAATGGCTTCAGTGGGTTTTACAGAATCCAAAGCGAGAGAGCAGGATTACAATATTCGGGTAAATTATAAAGAGGTTGGAAAATGGTTTAATGCCAAACGATTGAACGTAGCTGAATACGTATTCAAAACCATCATTGACGAAGATACTCAAACAATTTTGGGAGCGCATTTAATAGGACCACATACAGAAGAAACAATAAATCTATTTGCGATGGCCATAAAAACAAAGATGAAGGTTAATGATATTAGAACAATGATTTTCTCATATCCAACATTGGCATCGGACATACCACATATGATATAATAAAAAAATTGAATGGAAACTATATTAAATTCAGAAATTACCTGTCCAAACTGCGGACATAAAAAAGTAGAAAATATGCCTACAAATGCCTGTCAATTCTTTTACGAGTGTGATAATTGTAATAGGGTTCTAAAACCAAACGAAGGAGATTGTTGTGTTTATTGTTCATACGGGACTGTTCCTTGTCCACCAATTCAAGAAAATAAGAGTTGCTGTTAAAAAGATCAAGGCTTAAAAACAAACAACACGAAAAAAAGTTAGTGGGTATTTAAACAATAATTATACTTAGCACCAAGAACTACCAATCAATCTTACTGTCCCAATAGGTGTCGGGAGGTGGCCCTATTCCACGCCACTTGCCTAATCAAAGCGTTGGCAGCAATTTGAAAATTCATATTAAGGATTAAAACAATTAATTATAAATGACCGATAAAGAGAAACTGATTAAAAATTTAATTAAATACTCGGAAAAATTTACTGAATATGAAGATCTTATAACGAATGAAAAGATGTTTATTTACAGGTTTTAAGATCTTGTTAAGTTTAAAAAATGATTAGAGAAATAAATAAAATACAGCTTTTGTAATATGGAATTAGCCTAATAGCATCATTGGTTATATTGATTGATTTTACCTTTCCAGGTAAGGTATTCACGAAGGAGGTAATAGCAATCCAAAAGGAAAGACAACAATATTACAATGCAGCTGGAAATTACCACTACTCATACAAGGTAATTACATCTCAGCATCATTTTTCAGTATCAGAAGATTTTGCAAAATCAGTTCAGAATAAAAAAATCCAATATTCGGTTTCTTTTATCTTTAAAGAAATAAATAGATATAGTTTACTTTCATCTAAAAATAGTACCATCTATTCTTTTAGAATCGTATCAGGTTTAGTGCTTCCTCTACTAGTAATTATTACAATTGCCTTAGCCTACTTATATAAAAAGAAAATTAGCATTTTAATAATTGTGCTTCAAATTATATTATTGGCTAATTTTATAATATTAATAATATAGAGGCCGTAGTTAAAAAAGTATAAAATTATAGAGGTTTAATCGATAAAACGATTTTTGTGAATTTAAACTGGATTCTGCTAACTGAAATGAAGTGGTTAAAATCTGGTATTATTCTTATTCTAAACCCTTAGCTTTATTTGCGTTGAATTAACAAACCAATAATAAAATTCTTTAGAAAAATTCGACAGCGAATGTTAACTGAAAGCAAATTCAGCAAATATTTATTATATGCGATTGGAGAAATAATATTGGTAGTGATTGGAATTTTAAATGTGTTGCAACTAAACTCTCATAAAGAAAATAAGAACAAAAGGATCTTGGGATATAAATACTTAACCGAAATGAGAAATGAAGTCCAAAACGATCTTTTTATGATTGATGGACGTATTAAATTATTGGACAAGAACATTAAAAATCAAGAAGCTGCATTAAGGACTAAAAATATAGCCGAATTGCCACTTGATAGCATCAATATGATCATTAAACCAATAAACCTAGGTTTTAATATTAGCGAATTGACGTTCAACAAAATGAAAAATTTAGGACTGACCTCATTAACTAAAAATGATACACTAAACACTCAAATAAATATTATAACTCTGATGTTGAGTTCTTGAAATTAGCAATGAGTTTTGTTTTTGAAATGTATAAGAAATACGTGGAATATTTAGAATATGAACAAGATGCATTTGCCTTTAGCTATGATGATATTGTTGAATTTGAATTTCCCGCATTCTATAATCAATCTAGAGAAGAAATTAGGGAGATAAATAGGCAGAATAGCATAAAATTTATTACATCTATAAGAGGGCGCATGATAATTTCAAAAGATTTATCAAGCAAAAGATATTCTTTAAATGTTTTAAACAACTTTAAGTCAAAAACGCAAGGTCTTTTAATCTCTATTTATGAAGAACTAAAAATATATCATCCACAGATTGAACCTTTACCAATGTTTCCACCAGAAGCTGATTAAAAATATAGGAAGGCTAATTATTTTCAGAATTTATTTAGAACCTCATTAGAAAGATAGCAGGAAATACAAGATAATTAAAGTGCAAATTGCAGACATTCTAGTTAAAAGTGTTATTTTAGAGATCAAGTAAAATTGTTTTATGCCTCCAAGAAGCCATCCCTACTCCAGGCTACTTGCTATAATCCAGACCGTTGACAATAATTTAAAGAAATTAAATTTGAGAAAATTACTATTACTAATCAGTATAGCATTTGCTGGAATTCTAAATAGTTATGGCCAGGAATCTAAAATTGAATATGGAAATAATTTAGACGCTGGACATTATGCTGAAGTAAATGGTATAAAATTATATTATGAAGTGTATGGCGAAGGAGATCCATTACTTTTAATTCACGGGAATGGTGGTTCAATTAGAGGACATGCCGGGAAAATTGAATATTTCAAAAAAAAATATAAAGTAATCGCAACTGATAGTCGCGCTCATGGAAAAACTGAGGATATTGGAGATAGCTTGACATATAAGAATATGACAAGTGATATAAATGAACTTTTAAATCTATTGAAAATTGATTCCTGCTATATATGGGGACAAAGTGATGGTGGAATTATAGGATTGAGATTAGCTATGGACTTCCCAGATAAAGTGAAAAAACTTGCAATATTCGGGGCTAATTTAAAACCTGATACTTCTGCCGTACATAAATCTATAGTTAATTGGGTGGATGAAAATTCCAAAAAAACTAAAGACAATCATGAAAAGAGATTGTTTGATCTATTAAAATTTCAACCTCAAATTGAATATTCAGAATTAGGTAAAATTCAAATTCCAGTTTTAATTATGAGTGGAGACAGAGATGCAATAAGACTTGAGCATAGCGTAGAAATTTTTAATCATATTGAAAATTCAAATCTTTTTATTATGCCTGGCGCAACGCATTTTGGTTCTTATGAAAAACCTGATCTGTTTAATTTAATTTTAAACGATTTTTTTACTAAGCCATTTTCCAAAAAAGCCACAATAGATATTTTTAAATAACCTATTGGTAATCCGCATAAACGGAAAGAGCGAGCTTTAAATTAATAAGTGATAAGCAAATATTTGAAGATTATGAAAGCAACAAATTTTACTCTAGTTCTTCTTTTTCCAATATTTATGTTTTCCCAGGATTTTAAATTGACTGGAGATTTTTCAGGAAAAAATACAGAGATAATTGTATTGAGATACACCAATTTAATTGGGAACTATGTAAGTGATACAATGAAGGTAGAAAATGGAAAGTTTCATACTTCTGGAAAAATGAGCAATGCCCAAAGAGTTTCTATAATTGGAAATACTGAATTAAAAAGCATGGAGGATCCTAATCTTGGGGATTTCTTTCTGGAACCAGGAATTATTAAAGTAATATTGAAAGAAGATGACTTTAAAAATATAGTGGTGACTGGGTCCAGTACTCAAGATGAGTTGAAGCTATTAGAAAAGAAAACAAAACCAATATTTCTAAAAGTGGACAGCATTTCCAAAAACAGATCAGGAAATTCTACAGATTTAATTATTTCAGGACACGAAAAAATTCAGAAGATAGAATTGTGCTATGCTATTGAAAATCCAGAATCTAAGCTAAGTCCATATTTTCTCCAGTTCTATATGAGAAGTATCCCTCTAGATTCTGTAAATGTTATTTACAATTCATTTTCACTTGAAAATAAAAGTTCTACTTACGGAAAAGAATTAATGAATTGCTTAACAAAAAAATTATAAAAGTCAATGATATTGCACCGGATTTCACTGTCAGAGGTATTTCGGGTGATATGTTATCACTCGAGTCATACAAAGGAAATTACTTACTTATTGATTTCTGGGCAGATTGGTGTAAACCATGTATCGAAAAATTTCCAGAAGTAAAATCGCTAATTGACGTATATGGCGAGAAAGGTTTAAAAGTATTGTTTGTTTCTTTTGATCGTACTGAAGATGATTGGAAAAAAGGTATAAAAAAACATAATATTAGTATGTGGGATCATGTTTTTATTGGGAGTAAGAATTATCAATCTAAAGAATCAATTAGTTATAAATATGATATTCAACCAATCCCAGCTTATATTTTAATTGATCCAAAGGGAAAAGTAGTAGGTAGATATGAAGGTGCTTCAAAAGAAAATAAAAATTTTGAGGATTTAGTAAGAAAATTGAATATTTCAATGAAGTGAAAATATGCTAATTCAATAACACATCAGCAAAAAATGAGCATTTAAATAATAATCATTATTTTAGAGAATAAGAAACAAATGATATTCCCTACGTATCCCTGTTACAGACTATTACTTTAAACTATAATTTTATCACTTTTCAAAAACATATGAGAATAGAGAAGTATATTTTTTTGCTAATTTCAGTTATAGTTTTACAAAGTTGTGGTACAGCAAAAATTGAAAACTCAGCAAATAAAGATGTTGAATTTCAAAAAATAATTGACTCTATATACCAAATTAATCCTAAATCAGTTGGGATTATGGTGCATATAGAATCCCCAAAAAAGGGAATATCTTGGAGCGGAAGTGTCGGATATTCAGATGCTGAAAATAAAACAAAACTAGTCTCTGATCAGCCTGCATTAATTGCGAGCAGTATAAAAACATACATTTCTGCAAGCCTCTTGAGGCTTCAGGAACAAAACAAACTGTCTATAGAAGATCCTATTAAAAATTATCTAAGCAATAGAACTATCAAGTTATTTGAATCTGATGGCTATGATTTAGATCGTATAAAAATTAAGCATTTATTATCTCATACAAGTGGAATAGAAGATTATGCGAACGATGAGTATTTAGACTGGGTAGATAAGAACCAAAAACATAGATGGACAAGAGATGAACAGCTTGAACTTACCATAAAAGTTGGTAATCCACTAGGGGAGCCGGAAGATACTTTTAATTATGCCGATGCTAATTATTTGTTATGTACAGAGATAATTGAAAACGTAACAAATAAGCCTTTTTATGAATCTATAAGAGACTTACTTAAATATGAGGAACTAGGTTTTTCTAATACTTGGTTTCCAATTTTAGAGACTAAAAAGCAACAAACAAAATCCTTAGTTCATCAATATTGGGGAGAAAAAAATTGGGATTCTTATAATCACGATATTTCTTGGGATTTATATGGAGGTGGTGGAATTGCAACTACGACAGAAGAACTGGCGCGATTCTCTTATTATTTATTTAATAATAAAATTATAAAGGACAAAAACATACTCAACCAAATTTTTACAACAATCGATACCAAAGATGGAAAAGACAATAAATACGGTTTAGGTTTATCAATAGGAAATGTAAAAGGTTATACGAGTTATGGACACGGCGGATTTTGGGGTACAGTGGTTTTGTATTTTCCAAAATTAGACAGCTCCATAGCTGTTTTTATTTTAGAGCGTGATGAAAGAATATTAAGAAAAAATGTGTTAGAGGCATTGGTGCTTGAATTAACTAAAGAAAAAATATGATAGGCGAACTGAGAAATTATTTGACAACCTCCATTTTATTTTTGGGTATTTTGGCTTTCGGGCAATCAAACGATAAAAAGGAATTTGTAATTACTACATTTCTTGACAGTTTAAACCAAGATGATTTTTCTGGAGTAATCTTAGTTTCCCATAATGACGAAATTATCGAAAAGAGAGCTTATGGACTCTCAAATATAGAATTTGATATAAAGAACAATGTAGATACAAAATTCAACATTGCATCTATTACCAAAATGTTTACTGCGGTTGCTACCTTGCAATTATATGAGCAAGGCAAGTTAAATTTAAAAAGTCCTATTGGCGACTATTTACCTGACTATCCTAATAAGCTTGTTAGAGATTCTGTAACCATTCATCAGCTACTAACTCATACTTCGGGGCTTAATAATTTTTATGTGGCAAATTTGGATAAGATTAGGAATTCTGAATACAAGAAAATATCAGATTTTGTTCCTCTTTTTGTAAATGACACGCTTTTATCAAATCCAGGTACTAAATACGATTATAGTGCAACAGGATTTGTAGTTCTTGGTTTAATCATAGAAAAAGTTAGTGGAAAGAACTTTTATGACTATTTAAAAGATAACATTTTTAAGCCTGCGGGAATGCCAAATACAACAGAATTGGAAGTTGATTCTATTGTGAGCAATAAAGCAAGTGGATACACTTCTATGTTTGGAGACAATAAAATCCTCAAGAAGAATGACTATTATTTAACAAAAGCATCACCAGCTGGTTTTTATTATTCTACTGTCAATGATTTATTCAATTTTTCAAAAGCCTTAAGAAGCTATAAACTTTTACAAAAAGAAACTACTGATTTGATGTTCAAGCCAAAAGTCAAAGGATATAATACCCATTTAGGATATGGAATTGATGTTGACCAAAGGTATGATCAAGTAATTCTTGGTCATAGTGGAGGATGGTATGGAATTCATTGCGAATTGATGGACTTTATGAATGACCACTTTACAGTAGTGATATTGTCTAACAAAGATGATGATGGTATAAATGGAGCTGCAAAAGTTGCTGATTTTTTTAAGGATGTGATTGCTAAAAAGAAATCAGAAAAGTAAAAAAAGAACATCCAAAGGAAATACGTGCCCAAATAATTAATTAAGCATAGTAAGTTGATTATTAAAAAAAATGATGCTTTAATGATCAATTCACAAAGGATATTACTAATTTCAGAGGAACTATACTTATAAAGCCCGAAGTATTAGGAGAAACAGATTTATATTACCGTTTGTAATTACTAAATTAGTTATTTAAGCAACGAATCTGATTTTATGCAAGACCGTTAGGAAAAAATGAATCCGAGGAAGAAATTAATACTCACTGCTGCATTAGCGATTTGTTCCTCAGTTTTCGAGCAAACTTCAGGTGAAAATGATGCTTGCAAAAACTGAATATAAAAACATGTTGATATTGAGCTGAAACCCAAGTCGGGTTGCATGTGTTGCCTCTAGATTTACTTAAGGAATTATTCGTTTGCAATACTGGAGCTTTATATATATTCACGCTTTAATAAAAGAAAAAAAATAATTTGGAAAGAAGATTTTTATATTTCATAACAAATGGAAAAAATCCTTTTATTGCCGCTTATATTCGTTTTTGCATTGGTTTTGAATGTTTGTAATAGCAAAATAATCAATTTTAAGGATAATTATAATAAGCTGTTCCCTAAAGAAGAATTCTTCTTTGTTCAAAAACTACCTAGCTTGATTCTTGAATCATTTTCGCCTGATTTAGTTTCAACAGAAGATTTAGAAATCGAAGCAGCTACATTTCTTAATATGAAAAAATTCTATTTTGTTAGACAAAGGAAGGATGTGATACCTAAATCACTTCTCATTTATAATAAAGATAATAAGTGGCAGGAATTAGAAGAGGAACGTCTTTAGCTGAAATTTTATTTCGACATAATAACACTGGGGTTTAAAACAAAATTTATGTATTTAAAATTTAACTTACCGATCACTAAGGATAAGATTCTACAAAGATCATTAAGCCTGTTAATTTTTATGTTCATTGGTTTACAGGGAATTAGCCAAAATGAACAAATTGACCCTCCTATTATCTATGCTGAATTATTTGGAGGTGGGTATGGGGGAGAATCTGGCGGAATTTTATGGGGAAGCGAAGTAAATTATCAGATAAAAAAGAATTTACTCACATTAAGATATACTAAAATAAATGATATCGGTTTCTCAAACGAACTTTTTGCGGCACTTGTACCTTTACCTGTTCCAGTGACGAACACAAATGCTTATGCCGATGAAATTTCACTCTTATATGGTAGGAGGAAGATTATAAACGGACATTCAATTAGTTTATCCATAGGACCATCCTATAATTTCTATTCTTTGAATAATATTGATAATTCGGAGAAACAAAAAGTCCGTGCTTTTGGAGCAGCTTTTGAGACAAACATAAAATGGTTTAAGAAAGAAAAGAAAAATCCATTTGGATTTAGTTATGGAGCAAAATTATCTGGTAATATTTCAAAAAATTATTACATTGGATTATCTGCTGTAGTAGGTTTAGGTTGGCATAAAAAATATATTTCAAACGATTAACTAAAATTAATAATATCATTAAATGCCAATAGTGGGTTTTCTAGTGAATAGTGATAATTTAGAGATCGCATAAAATCATTAAAAATAACCTAAATAATCCTCAAGACATAAACCCATTTCGCCCTACGTATGATGACCAATGCTATTGGCTAAAAAAAAATATATGAGACATATAAAAATTATAATAGTATTTTTTTTCTTCAGTTTTCAAATTTTCGCACAGAATGAAATCAAAGTGCAAAGAGAAGTAAAGAGAATAGATACTGAATTTAGTATAGATAAATTGTTCAATAAGAATACCGGAAAAAAAATATCTGAGAAGGAATTTGGGGTTTTAGTCACAAACAATCCCAACCTTCAGCTAGAGAGAATATATGATAACAAAGGAAATATTGTAAAATATTTATATAATCCAGATAAAGAAAATTCTGTCTCCACGAATAATAAGGACTTTGAGACGCTAGAAAAAGGTGAATATTTTTCGAAATTAGTCTTTAAAACTATAGATGGAGAAACTATAAAGATTAAGGATTTAAAAGGTAAAATGGTGATTCTGAGAATGGAAATGGAAGCTGATACTTTTAGGTTTAAAAAACATGAAATTGCAGATTTAGATGCGAAAATTAATCTGAGCAACAAAAAATCTGAGATAGCAGCGATAATAATATTCGACGCCACTAAGCAGCAAATACATAAGGGATTCGATCTTATCGATTCAAATTTTAAACTAATCCCAGATGGTTATAATTTCCATCAGAAATTAAATATAAGATATTTTCCAACGACTTTAATTTTGGATAAGAAAGGTAAGTTGATTCGGGAATTTCAGCGAACAGATGAAATTGATATTTTAGATCTTCTGAGTAAATCTTAATCAAAATATCAAAATAAGTAGGAATTCGATAGAATAATGATGTTTAAGAAATTCAGAAACAAAGCATAATGAGAATAAATTTTCATCCCCAAATGTCGCCGGTTGTAGAGGTAACTATTACTTGGAATATTCATTAAAAGAAACATGTGTGCGCAAGATTATTACGTTTTTCATAATACTCATTCATATAAATTGTTTTTCGCAAACCGATTATCAGTTGAAAGTCAAGGTAAGTGGTAATATGCCTGCGCTTGAATTTAATGTAGATGTTCACAGGAATAGTCAAAATACTAAAATCTATTTTTTAAAATATACTGGAGAAAACAACTTTAATAAAACTGATAAAAAAAGAATTGAAGAATTATTTCTAAAAAAAGATCGGACAACTGCTGAACACAAGGAAATTGAGGAACTATTTGATAAGGCAAAAATATTCTCAAAAGAGTGTTTTATTTATTCAGCTAAGGATTCAATTATTAAATTGAGCGATTTAATTATAAGCTCTAAAGAAGCTATTTTAAAAGAAATAGAAAAGAATAAAAACCGAGTTCTTGATGCATATCAATTAGAAGTAACAATAAAAAATAAAAATAAATCTGAATACTCATATCATATCCACGCACCAGATAACGAACATTATAAATAATTTTCGCAATTTGTAATAGAAAGTTTTAAGGATTTTGAGATTAATTAAAAAATATAAATTGGCACATCGCATAGTTATAAGGGTACTCTTACTAATTTGACTATTAATTATCTAAATTATTGCAGAAACTTCCATTATCGGAAATTTAAAAATGACATATACATGAAATTAAATTTGTTATTCGTTTCCTTAATTATTTTAAGTAGCAGCTTTTGTAAAGCTCAGAATAAAGAAATATCGCAAAACATCCCTGAGGGATATGTTTTATTTAGTGAATATTATGGAGATTTAAATAATGATGGTTTAGAAGACTGCGTTTTGGTAGTAAAGGATACGAGAAACGTAAATATTGTAACAAATAAATATAATGATGATGTTGATCGTAATAGGAGGGGGATAATTATTCTTTTAAACAAGGAATTTGTTTATGAAGTAATTGTTGAAAATTTAGATTGTTTTTCTTCTGAAAATGAGAATGGAGGAGTTTATTTCCCGCCACAACTTTCCTTTAATATTAGTAATCAAAAGTTAGAGATTCATTATAGTCACGGCAGATACGGATATTGGAAATATATTTTTGAATATGATAAATATGACTTTAATTTAATTGGATACGAGTCAAGCGCAAATAGCGGACCTGTAGTAAATTACAAGACAAGTATTAATTTTCTAACTCAGAAAAAATTAATATCTGAGAACACCAACGAAAATCTAGAGGGTGAAGTTGAAGTATTTAAAGAATCTTGGAGTACGATAAATCTTGATAGACCAATAAAACTATCAGAAATTAAAGACTTTCAAGAACTTGATATGTCAATGTTTTAGAATAATAAACAGTTCAATATTAAAATAAAGAGTTGGAATTCTATGTAATAGTGCTCCACTAAAAATAAAATTCTTAAAGTAGAAAATGTTTCAATTTTTGTAAGCACAAATACAAACCATTAATTATTAACCATGACCGTTATCATAAAAAAATCAGTTATAATAAAAAAAGTGATATTTTAGTTTTCTTTTAAAAAACGAGTTATTCAGTAATTACTGTAGTTATTTAAATTTGCATTTGATTAACTTTAATTAATATAAGAGCCTTGTAAACGATATTTATATGAAAAAGATAATAAAGATTCTTAGCTTTTTAAGCATTCTATTTTCAACCTCTTTAAACTTTGCTCAAGAAGTAGAGGAGCAATTAAAACTTATTGAATCTGAATCTTATAACTTATATGTGCCAGATACAACAGAAGCTCTACTAATTCTTTTTGGAGGCTTTCCAGAAACTGCTGTTGACATAGAAACTGAGTATCCTATAACTAGGATGGCTTTAGATAGGAATATAGCAGTGGCGTATTCAAATTTTAATAGAAAAATATGGTTGGAAGATGTAGAAAAAGTACAACTGGCAAATAGTATTAACGAAATGATTACTGCAAATAATTTACCATCTGAAAATATATATATTGGAGGATTATCTAGTGGTGGAAATATGGCACTTTTACTTGGTAATTTTCTTACTGAAAATCCGGCTTATAACATCAATCCTTCAGGGATCTTTGTCGTAGATTCTCCTATTGATCTTGCGGCTTTATATGATGTTGTAGAACAGAATATTGAAAAAAACTTTTCTGAGTCAGCAGTTGGGGAAAGTACATTTATATTTAATTATTTTAATGATCAACTTGGAGATCCAGACTTGGAAATTGCGCCTTATGAAAAGTATTCTACATTTACCTATGAAACTAAGAATTTCCAGAATTTAAAGGCTTTAAAGAACACTAAACTTCGTTTTTATACCGAACCAGATAAGGTTTGGTGGAAAGAAAATATGGGTGTGGATTACGAACAAATGAATGCTTTTCATATAAAAAGATTATCAGAATTTTTGAATTCGAATAATTTTAAAAAGGTGGAATATATTCCAACTAAGAATAAGGGTTATAGAGCGAATGCTGAGCGTAATCCTCACAGTTGGTCTATAGTTGACAAAGAAAACTTAATACAATGGATCTTAGAAAAATAAGTGAAATGTATAAAATTAGAATCTCTGGACTGATAAGTTTATGATCTTGCTCATATTACTAATTGTAATTATGTTTTTTAATCATTTTCATATATGGTCACAGAGCGTAGGTTTAGTTTTACCTATTTTATTTATTGTCACATATATGTATCAATACTTAAAACAATATCTAACAGTTGAAGAGAAGGTGATATATTTTAATTCTCCATTTTCTAAGAAAATGGAATTTGAAAAAATAAAATTTATTAAAAAGGTCACTGGTGAATATATCCTGGTTTCTGATAATACCGAACTCGGAATAGATACTGCAATGATAGACCCAGAATCAATAATTTATCTGAATATGATGTTGAAAAGTCTGAATGTAATTTTTTAGAGATACAACTAGTTAAAAAAGTGAATTAAAATTTTTAAATTCTATGAAATTTAATTGACTTTAATTGTTATACATTAGCCAATACCGTTATGTTTGTTTAGGCCTAATTAATCACATCAATGAAAGAAATAAGTTTACCTTATTATTTGATTATTCCTATAATATTTTCTGTCCTAATGTTAGTAGTAATAATATTTAAGAGAGAAAGTTTGTTTAAAACTGGAAAATTAAAATTGTTTTGGATATGTCTAACGTTGTTCTTTGCTTTTTATCTTTTTATTCTAAGTGGTGCAACTTATTTGGATATTTCAAATAAAATCACATTACAAACTTTCGATTTAAACAGAGACGGATTTTTTAGCGGAAAGGAAATTACAACCGAACAATCAGCCGCAATGCGAAAGGTAACTTCTGACATTGGAAGAAATATTTTATTTATTACTGGTTTGATCTTCTCAGGTATTATTGCTGGTTTGGTTTTTGGCATTAGTAGAATAACTCAATATATAATGTCGATAAAAATAAATTCGAAATCAGATTATATTAGAAAGTAATCATTTAGCAAACTGATAATTTTTTAGATAATTAATTCATAATTAAACGAAGAAGATGAATATTAATAATCAAACAATAAAACAAAAAAAGTAAGAGTATGAAAAAGTTATTATGGATTGCATCAATTTCAATTTTTGGAATTTTCAATGGATATTCTCAAGATAATGGGGATATTGAATTAGGTGGAGGAGTAGGTGTAAGTTTATCTAATGTGTCTACAACAGATGGGCAAAGTAATGCAGATTACCTTACTTCTATCAACGGAGGCGTTTCTGGGGAATACTATTTTTCAGATAGATGGGGAATAAAAACTAAGTTGATTTACGATAATAAAGGTTGGTCTGATGGATTTCTTGCAGATGAAATTGAGTTCTTAGTCATAACCGATTTTGAACTTTGCTACCTTACAATTCCTATTATGGCAAACTGGCATTTTGGATCCAATAGAAATTGGTATCTAAATTTCGGTCCTTATGCTGGGCTTTTATTATATGCTGAAGCTTCTGAATTAGGACTAGATGTAAAGGATAACTTTAAAAGCACAGATTTTGGTTTGGCCCTAGGTATTGGATATAAATTTGAAATTAGCGATAGGATGAAACTTTATATTGAGTATGATGGACAATCTGGTTTTACCGACGTATTTGAGAATAATCCAGGTGATGCTGTTAGAAATAGTAGGAGTAGCTTGAATTTAGGTATTCTTTTTAAACTTTAGATTAAAACACAATTAAGATTATTAAAATATTTAATTGACTAGCGGCAGATCAAAGGTTCATCTGTCGCTATTTTTAAAAATTAATAACCCAATCTATTGCAGAAGAGATAAACGAGAACAATTATTAAAATAGTTATGCTATATTTTGTTTGCTTCCACGTTAGTGATTAGAAGTTATCATATCTTTTGTCTTAGATGACTCTTTATTTAACTGAAGTTTATTGTTTACATAATCCCCAACATTTTCTCCCTGGGTAGCCCCTTCTTCAATAGCACTCCTATAGTGAATCCCACCGTATAATCGGCTTAGAGCTGCTTCTGTAGCCGCATCATAAAAGGACGAGAATGTTCTCTCCGGTAATTTGTAAGGGACTTCAGTATCATCTACGAATCCGAAGTTGTCACCATATATAGAAGTGAGAACTTTCGAAGCTGCATTGGAAATAACGGAGTGCCCACTGGAATATTCCGGGAACGGTGGCGTTTGCAAGATTGGTTGCCAAGTTGGATCTATATACTCTGCGATAAGGGTTTCAGGTCTAATAAGGTTAGACCGATATTTTTCATCCCAACAACTTATAAATGCATCAAAGAGTGCTATAGAAGTCTTGGTGTATGCCAATACAGTTAGGTCAAAATCTGCTCCCGACTTTAATGAGGCTATTTTACAAATTCCCATCCAGTGTGCACCAGGAGTTATTTTTTTCTCGGCGAACATAAAATGGCCTTTCGTAATGGAAACGTAAGGATTGCAATCCCAAAACCTTGCAATTCCAATCTCCTCGGAGTCATTTCCGTCTGCCCTAATAGCTTCACTTATTTGGTATACTTCATTTAACTCGCGGTAAAATTTACTTGCTTTATCCAGTGAGAAGCTTGGTGGTGGTAAAGGTTTGAATTGTGAAGCCGAATCCATGACCATTGGTCTTATCTTTGCCCAATGAGGCTCTATGCCTTTCATATAAGAGGGAGGGGTGGGTTGCCATCTTCCCGGATCTTGATTAAAAAAATCATAATCGGGCATGCTTCTAGTTTCCCTGTATAAATCATTCTCCATCCAAGCAATTACATTTGCAGAGACTTCATTAGCATATGCTTCTGCTTTTTTGAGACTTTCAGGATTTTGACTTGCCCATTGGTTGGTTAAACTATCACGATAGGTACGTATTACGTCTTCAGAAAAAACCAGTTTTTCAGCAACTTGCATATAGGCCAGTAAAGCTGCAAGCTTAAGATTAGTATCGGCGTCTGGAACCTTAATTTTAGTGTTCTTATCGAAACCATTCAGTTGCGGGATAAGAGACTTATAGCTTCCTGAATGTGCATTTAAAGCTTCATAAGCTGCAATATTTGGATAAACGTAAACTCTGCTCGCTTGGGGAGGAGAAAATATATCGTTCACCATTATTGCTGTTACTTTATCTATCAAAAGGTGATAATCTCTCGCCGCTACTTCAATATCTTCCTTTGGTTCACAGCTATAATGTAAAAGTGTTATTATACCTAAAGCAATAGGAATAAAAAAGGCTCTAATTCTCATATCTGTATGTTTTTATTGGGCCATCATTACTTATAATTAGCAGAATCTTGTGGTTTCTAATGCTAATAGTTTCAATTGTCTTTACCTCCTCCTTAAAGGAATCTATTCCAAAATTACTTACCGGAACAATGGAATCTAGACTGCTGAACATAAATCCTTTCAAGGCTGAATAGGTGCCCTGGTAATTATTACTTCGATAAGAATTTCCGCCTACAATGATATGTTCTTTATTATTTACATTAATCTTCTGAAATGAATTGATAGGGGCTAGTTGGAGCTGGTACGGAAATTCCACAAATTTGGAAAATTCTCCATTATTGTTTTCGAGATATCCAGATGCAAAACTATGTACTTCATTAAGTTGTGCTTCATTTAAGGTGTAAGGTGTGAAAATATCTTCCATGGTTTTAAGAGCATAATCTTTATTCCTCACATAGCGCTTTTTAATGATAGTAAGTTGGCTAGCAAGTTCGTCTCTGGAATGTAACGGATAATAAGAACCATTTTTATGATAAGCAATCACTGTTTCGGTATTACCGTTTTTGTCAAAATCCAAATAATACATTTTAAGGGGTGTCATTGGGGTAGGCTTGAACTTGGAATTTAAACCCCAGTTACCAAGTAGAATATCCTCATCGCCATCCTGGTCTATATCTGAAACAAATACGCTTTGCCATAGTCCATTAAGCTTGGATGGTAAGTCTTTTGGTTTAAAGCCGGACACTGTGTTAAAAAACAACTTGGGCCCATCCCATTCTGTTGCGACTATAAGGTCACTTCTGCCATCTCCATTAACATCCTTCCATATAGCATCGTTCACTTTGGAATTAAGTTTAAATGATTTAAGTTTAGAGAAATTGGCCTTACCATCATTTACCAATATATAGGAATTTACGGAGGATCCAAAATGCTTAGATTCTGTGAGATTACCAACAAAAAGATCTATATCTCCATCGAGATCAAAATCATTAGCCTTTACAACTGTCGTAACTAATTTATTATCAGGAATAGAACTTGGGGTTCTTTTAAATGTTCCCTGTTCAAAAAGATATAATCTGTCTAAATAATTTGCATCACCTCGTTTACTTATACCGCTACCAACATAGAGATCTTGGTCTCCATCCCCATCTGCATCAAAGAAAACCGCTGTGTTATCCTCATAAATACTATCATTTGAAAAAACTTTTATGGGAGTTAGCACCAATTCATTACCGTTATTCAAATAGAACTTTGCAGGTTTCCCTGCTGCATTTCCTATATATAGGTCATCAAATCCATTCCCCGTCACATCTCCAACAGCTACTGCAGGACCCATAGTGGAAACTTTATAAGGAATAAGCTTTTCGTTTAGGAAGTCATTGTATAGGTCTTCCTGATGCTGGAATTCCATTTGATCTGTTTTTTGAAAGGCTGCCTTGCCTGGTTTTGCTGCCCGAAAACTATTATCTTCTAAATCCTGAACATAATTAACCTCTTGCAGGCGGTTGGATTCCAGGTTGGTAAGAACCTGTTTTTTAAGATTTGGCCATATCACTACCACAGAATCTATAGCATTATTTTTACCCAATCCAAAATGTAATTGATCTGTCATACCCGATAAAAACCCGCGGGATTTGTATAAACTCTTAGACTGTAATTTTTGACCAGCGTATAAATTTATAGTTGTCCCAATTCCATTGAGATTAGGTTTGAGATAATTAAGTTTAAATGAAATATAATTGGAAGGAGATGGATTGATGTTCTTATAAATGGAGGCAGTTCCGTTAAGATTATTTAATACCAGATCTAAATTACCGTCCAAATTCAAGTCTGCATAGGCAGCACCATTTGAGAGGCTTGGCTCATCATTTAACCATTTCCCTGAACGGTTATTAAAAGTTACTGAATTTCCTTCAAAGATCTTATTTGAAACCTTGCCGCTTGGCATACTGTCAATAGATTTGAATAGCCAGGCTAAACCATCATTCTGGTTTCTGCCTTTGAAAGCACTCGCCACATATTTCTTAAAGTCTAGGCTATTAGGACGACGCAAGATCCCATTGGTTATAAAAAGATCTTGGTGTGTGTCATTGTTGAAATCGGCAAACAATGCGGCCCAACTCCAATCGGTAGCTGCCACGCCATCCATCAATGCTTTTTCAGTGAATAACTTACCATCGTTGTGATTTATTTGGAGCATATTACGGGCAAATTGGTCTTTATATCCCAATTTTCTAAGACGTTGCTGAATGAAATAGAGTGCATCATCACCTTCAGTCTCCTTTAGGATACGCTCCTTTTCCGGAAGCATATCTAAAGTTATCAAATCCGGCAGTCCATCAGCATTTATATCGGCTGCATCACTGCCCATGGAGAAATTGCTTATAATAGAAAATGCTTCGTCTACCTTTTCTGTGAATGTGCCATCCTGATTATTTATATAATAGTAATCGTTCTCATGAAAATCATTACAAACATAAATATCTGTCCACCCGTCTTTATTAAAATCGGCTAGACTAGCGCTGAGACCATAGTTGTTTGCACCCCCATATATATTGGCGATCTCGCTTACATCCTCAAATTTTCCATTATTATTCCTAAGTAGTAAATCGCCAACCAGTGGCTTTCTGTCATTTCGGGTTTCGGCAGGGCCGTAAGAATAAGTTGTGTGTACACTATGATTGACAATATAAACATCTAGGTCACCATCATGGTCATAGTCAAAAAAATAAGCCTGGGTTGCATAAGACGCTATATCTAAGCCATAATCTGCAGAAGACTCAGTAAAGGTCCCATCCTGGTTATTAATATATAATTCATTATGACCGGTAAAATCCAAAAGGTTGGATACTGCACTCACATAAATATCCATCCAGCCATCTTGGTTAATATCCACCATAGTAACCCCGGTTTGCCAGCTAGCTTTCCCGGCAACCTCGGCCTTCTCTGTGATATCCTCAAACTTAAAATCACCCAAATTCAGGTATAGTTTATTGGGGATAGAATTTCCCACGAAATAAAGGTCGGGCAGACCATCGTTATTTACATCTCCAACTGCCACCCCTGCACCGTTGTAATAGTAGATATAATTTATAATAGAATGTTCCGCGTCTTCAGTAATATTATTACTGAAATTTAACCCTGATAATTCGGGAGCAATGGATTCTAAAAGATAGTCACTTTCCTCTGTAATTTTCTCCATAGGAGCTTTATCATCGGAACAAGAAATATTAAGAGTGCAGATCGCTACTATGATTAGTATTAGTCTCATGGATAATATCTAAAAGAAATGTTAAAATTCTTAGGGAGTTCTCTTACGTTTATTTTATTCTATAACGGATAGTAAATTATTTATTCCAAATATTTACTTATTTTAAAGCTTGGTTTTCAGCAATCTAATCAGATTGTCCCTTTGCCAAAACTACTAATATTCTGAAAGAAATCACAAAATTTCAAGTTTAATTTTTAAGATAAAGTTAACATAAGGCTTGGAGAGTTTTTGGTAGATATAACTTATCTAATTTTACTCTCTATAGCAGACACAATTGAAGCTTAAAATCATATTAGGTTAGCCGCCAGATTCAATGTTTTAAAAATTAATGATGAGAAATTTTCTAATTTCAACTAATCGAATGGTCAAATTATAATCATTATAGAGTATTAAAGTATAAGCCAAATTTTGAGTTATCTTTCGATATTAATAGAATTTAAGATTTTGAATGAGCAAACTTGAATTTAGATCAATAAAATATGACTGAAAAAACATTACGTAAAGGATTTATAGCTGCGGGGCTCATGAATATTGTAGCAGTTTTAATATTATCAAGGTTTTTCACAAATGAAGTTATTCCTGAACAAGACCCTGTGGTAATGTCTAATTTCGGGTTATTAATGATTATAGTTTGGGGTTTTTTATACATTGCCTTGGCATTCAATTATAGAAGTGCGAAATGGGTAGTTGCTACCGTTGTGATTGAAAAGTTTATTTACGTGGTCGCTTGGTTATTGTGGATGATTAATAATAATGTGATAGATGTTTATGAAAAAGATCTGTTTGCAGGTATATTCTATTCCGTTTATGGAATAAATGACTTTATCTTCTTTCTCTTTTTTCTGTATGTATTTTATAAGATACAATTTAAGTCTACACAGAGTTGAAAGTAGTTTTTTGATTTTTTAATTATATGCACAAAATGAATAAATTAATAGTACTCGGAATTATAATTTTATTTGCAGGAATTGCTGCTCATTATCTGGTAGATAAAAGCACATATGGATTTTGGATAGGAGCTATTATGGGCTCAGGCGGAAGTCTTATAATTATTGGGATATCTAAAAAGTTTAGCTGAAGATATAAGCATAGATTTCTACAATTTATTCTTATTTTTGCCGCCTTTAAGTTTACTGGTTTCGCCTAATTGGAAATAATCTTGTAAACTTTAATTTCTTTCAAATAAATACATGGATAAGCTAGGAGAAACTTCTACACCAAAAGATAAAATTTATAAGGAAAGAGCCATTTGGGTAGGTTCTTTTGTGGGTGGACCCTTAATAGCTGGGTATTTTATAGCAGAGAATTATAAAGCCTTTAACGATCCTGAAAATGCAAAGACAACATGGACCTATACCATTCCATTAACTATTTTAATATTTTCTTTGGGTCTTCTTATTCCAAAATTTGAAAATTTTCCAGCAATTGTGATTCCTGTTACCTATACAATGGCAGCCTATCTTTATTCTAAATATTACCAAGGTCCAAGTATGTTAGCTCATGTGGAATCTGGAGGTGAAGAGTTTGGATGGGGAAGGATCATCGGGATCTCGTTGCTTGGATTGGTATTAACCTTTGTGCTCCTATTTCTATTTGTAATTATTATAGATGCCTTAGGTATCTTACCTGCTTGATTTCTCAAAAATATTAGTTTTGATTTGAAACCTTCTATTTCGCGATCTTTTTATTTTTAGAATTCCCATGCAATAGTTACTAGCTACTTTAAAGGAAAAGATCTTGTAGAAAGAAATAGGTAGTTATAAGCGTAAAGATATTGTAAGCTTATCTTAGGTTGGATTTTAAAATGGAGAATATGTTCGAAGTCTATTTAAGATTCTGTAAGTATTAAACTATTCGATATTGATATTCACTTCGATCCTTATATAAAATCACTGCAATTAATGCTTATTAGAAAGGATAAAAAGGGTAATTTGTTGTAACATTCTGAGTAAATCCCTACCAATACAGCGAATATTCACTTACAATCCATTATGAATTATTTTATCTGCATCGTTTTTGGACTGGCAGCTTATACCAGTATAAAAACCACTAAGTCTATAAGAGCTAGAAAATTATTTATAAGAATATATGCAGCCATTTTTAGCATTGGGTTCATATATTTATTTGGCAAAGCGATTGGAGAAGCCTTTTATAATTTAAGTCATTAATAGGTAAATTTAGAAGCCTGAAAGAAACTCATATTTAAAAAAGAAAATGAACGAAAAACTACTCTCCAATTCCATAAGAAAAATCGTGTTGCCAATTTTGCTTTTTTTAATTCTTGGTCTTGTTTTTTCAGCTCCATTATCAGATTTCATAAATCTAGAGGAAATCAGACTGAATTGGGTTCTGAAAGATCTTATTCTTTTATCAATAATTGCATTCGTATTCTCTAAAGAGAAAAATGAATCTTCACATATTCAAAAAATTAGAATTCAAAAATTAATTGAGTGTTTAGGCTTTGGAGTTGTTGTTGTGATTTTCGATTCCTTATCTGCGATATTTTATGCACAGGATTCGTTTGAGATGAAAAATAGCTATGAGTTATTGCTTTTGATTTTCTCTTACTTCTTAATAAGCTTTTACATCACAAAGAACACAAAAAAAGTGGCAAAAGCATAAGATGAGTTAAAGTCTACTCTCAATGAGAAACAAACATGGAAATTAACTTTGAATATAAAAAACTAAAAATGATCAAGTCCCTAAATGAATTAAAATCTCTGCTGATCATCACTTTATTGATGCTTGTATTTATGGGTTGTAGTATGGATGACGATACAACTTTATATATACCTATAAGAGTGAAGATCTAAACTTAATACATAATAACAGCTCTTAAACCTGGAATTTAGTTGGGTATTATAGCAGATATCCAGAATATTTGCATAATAATAATGATTGTTTCATAGATGAAACCTATATTTTTAAACCCGAGGGGATCGTTGAAGTAACTGCCGGTATGAAAAATTGTTTTTATGGAGATTCAGAAATAGCTGCTTCAGAATACCGTTTATATGAAGAATCTGGTTTAGTATTCATAGATATGGTGAGAAGAAAAATATCTGGTGATGTTGTTTCAAATATGGTTTTCACATTATCACTCATGGGGCTAGATGAAGATAGAATGTTATTTGCTGCTGGAGAAAAGGGAGATTATGGAAGAACTTTGATCTTTGAAAGCGAATAAGTAGGACGGTACACAAAATAATTTATTAAGAAATCAGAATCTATAAAATGAAAAAATTAACAACTGTATTAATACTTAGTATAATCCTTAGTTCCTTTAATGTATCAGCTCAATCTAATACACTTGAATTTGGGTTAAAAGCAGGAGCGAATTTTGCTCAATTTACTCCCAACCCTCTGTTCTACGGAAATGAATTGGGTGATTACAAGAGAAAGATAGGGTATTATGCGGGTGGTTTTTTAAATATTAGAATCTCTGAAAAATTTGAGCTTCAACCCGAATTACTCCTAGCAATGCAAGGAACTCGATTAGTAATTGAAGATGTTGAAACTCAGGGTGGGTTCGGTAGTAGTCCAGTTCTTTTCGATTTTAAATCTAAGGTGAGTGATCTTACAATAATACTTCCTCTTGAAATAAGGTTTTACTTTACAGAGAAGTACTTTGTAGAAGCAGGACCACAATTAGGATATTTAGTAGATCGAAAATATAAAGCTGAAGGAAATTATCTTAGCCCAGATATTCCTATAGAAAGAGAAGATCCCAATGACCCAAATAATTTTGATTATGATAAGTTTGAATATGGATTAAATCTAGGAACAGGGTATAAAATATCTGAAGATTTGACACTATCAGCTAGATATTTTCGAGGTTTAAATGAAAGAGATAATAATCTAAAATCTTCAGTTTTTAATTTAGGTTTAGAATTTAAATTATAAACTTAAGAAACCAAAATCTTTAAGATCATGAAAATTGTAAAACGAGATTTAAAGCATCTCTTTTTTGTTAATGGTCGCTTTGATACTTCCTATCGGACTCCATTAGGGATTTGGATTAAATGATTTTACAAAAAAGAATTTATAGATATTATCACAAATGATGTCTATGCCTTAAAGCATAACTTGTAATTGTTTTTTCTGTACTTTTAAAATCCTAAAGTAATTTAGAATAGAATATATTTTTTTTAGAAAAAAGTAAAAATTAATCAGTAACAAAAAATTAATATGGCGTCTTATAATTAAAGCAATAATGAGTTCCCTACAATTTATTTGCAAGTACAGTGATAAAATTTTAGAGAATGGAACTAGAAGGCTTAAAGACCCGTTTTTTTTCGGATAAGAAAAAAGCGATAAGTAAGGAATATGCATTGCTTGAACAGCTTGTTCAGGAATTACAACACAGAGATTTACCTCCCGAAGTGGTCGTGGAAATGAATCAGGAAATAGAACGCTTAAATGATGTTTTAGATCATCATTTAAAGTTATACTTCTACGTGAAATCGGTCAAAAAGAAAGTCCTCAATTCACTTCTCAACGATCTAGAGATTGTTCCTAAAAATTATTATCGCAATCTTTGGTCAGCTCTTGGAATGTTAGTTTTTGGAGTTTCTTTAGGTGTAGTTTTTACCTCCATTTTAGATAATATATCCGCTTTCGCCTTAGGACTTCCAATTGGCATGGCAATAGGTCTTGTTATTGGAATAGAAATGGATAGAAGAGCACTTGAAAATAATAAGCAGTTAGAATTTGAGATTAATTAATTGGGGATTTACTATTGCACAAATTGAGCTTACCTTATAAGGTTGTGCAACAATTTGAAGATCCTTCTAATATGATACTATCATTTTACAAAGCACTTACACTAATGCCGCAGAACCTACTAATTGGAATAGAAAGACCTTAGGAAAATAAGAAGTAACTTTAAACTTTAGAGCTTTAGCTGATATCCTTTTTTAAATGAATCAATCTTTAATATACGAAACCGCTCGGTTAATAATTAAGAAAACCACTTTGGAAGATGCTGATTTTATTTTTGAATTGCTGAATACACCCAAATGGAGCCAATTTATTGGAGATAGAAATATTCGAAATATTGAAGATGCTGAAGCATATATCCAAAATACAATATTACCAGTGATTAAAAAGAATGGATATGGTAATTTCACGGTCTTTAGAAAATCTGATGATTTGAAAATTGGGTGTTGCGGATTGTATGATAGGGAAGGAGTAGAGGGTATCGATATTGGATTTGCATTCTTACCACAATATGAAGGCTTAGGTTATGCCTTTGAAAGTGCTTTTAAAATTAAAGAGGTGGCTTTAAAGGATTTTAAACTGGATAAGTTAAGCGCTATAACTAATAGAAACAATATAGGTTCTCAAAAATTACTGGAAAAACTTGATCTTAGGTTTGAAAAAGAAATTAGGTTACCTAATACTAAGGATGCCTTATTGCTTTATGTATGGGAATTCAATTATTTAGATGATGCTCTTACAAAATGAAATAAATATAGTTAGCATTATTACTTTAAAATGAAAACATGATCGAGTTAAAAAGAACCACTTCAAAAGATCCAGATTTTAATTATTTAAATAAAATTTTAGATATGGAATTAACAATTAGGGATGGAGATGAACACGCCTTTTTTGATCAATTCAATAAAATAGATACCATTAATCATATTATAGTCGCTTATGATAATGGAGATGCTGTAGGTTGTGGAGCAATAAAAATGTTTGATAGAGAAAAAGCAGAAATTAAACGAATGTTCGTCTTGCCAGAAGCTCGTGGTAAGATGATTGCTTCTAGGGTGCTCAAAGAATTAGAGGAATGGTCTAAAGAGTTAGGATATAATACATGTATCTTAGAGACAGGGGGAAGTTTTAAAGACGCGATTGGCCTATATATTAAGACTGGCTATGAGATCTCCAAAAATTACGGCCAATATCTAGGAATAAAGAGTAGTGTTTGTTTTAGCAAATCTCTTTAAAATAATTGATTGTGTTTTGTTAGGTAAAATAATTAAACTAATTTTAAACTTCAATTCACGAATGCCCTTCCTTCGAGATTTTTTTAAAGATGAATTAATGGAATTCACTTTTGTTTACTATTTTGAGGTCTCCCCAAGAATAAATTATTCCCTAAGATTTATTAAGTGATCTAGTAGTATTAATTAAAGGATTAACCAACCCCTTTATTTATATTATTTATTTGATTATGAAAAAATTTTACAAGAATAAACTTCACATTTTTATTGGGTTATCCATAGGCTGCATATTAGGATTATGCATTGGATTTATTTTAGGTGGTGTAATTGGAGTTCCTGTCTTAGGAATAATTACGGGTGTAAGTTCGGGAGCTATTGGTGGCAGCTTAATGGCTATGTTCGTATAATTAAGAACTCTAAGAACCTAAACCTAACCCAACTTATTTCTAACTAAATAAAGTTGGAAATATATAAGGGAGGTATATAAAACAAGCAATTACAACCGCTGTAAGTGCAGCAAAAAGAACAGCTCCAGCAGCAACATCCTTGATGTATCCAATTTTACTATGAAAATCTGGATGAACAAAATCTGCAATTCCTTCTATTGAACTATTAAGACCCTCCGTACTTAGCACTATTCCAATAGCTAAAACTTGAAATATCCACTCAGTCTTTGTTATATTAAAATAAAAACCAGCGATACAAACCACAATAGAGATTATTGCTTGTACTTGTATACTTGGTTCTGTTTTTAGTAAGATCCATGCTCCTTTAATAGCGTAACCTCCACCACGTATTCTTTTTCCCAGATAACTGTTCTTCACTATAACAACGATTTTAAGGCCGCAAGATAATCCGGTTCTTGAGATATATCAGGAACTTGCTGACTATGTATTACTTTTCCTTCTTCGTCTAAAACTATTACAACTCGGGAAAGCAAGCCTTCTAGGGGGCCATCCATCATTTCTACGCCGTAATCTTTTCCAAAATCCCCTTGTCTAAAGTCAGATAGGTTTGTTACTTTGTCTAATCCTTCATCATCTACAAAGCGCTTTAAAGCAAATGGTAAATCTCTAGAGATACTAAGAACTTCAGTATTCTTTAAACCTGTAGCACGTTCATTAAAGTTTCTTACAGAGGTAGCACAAACATTGGTATCTATACTTGGAAAAATATTCATAATCACTCTTTTGCCCTTGAAATCATTTAAATTTGCTTTGGACATATCTGATCGGATCAATTCAAAATATGGTGCTTTTTCTCCCGTTTCAGGTAAATTACCATAAGTGGTAATCTTATTCTCTCTTAAAGTTATCTGTGGCATAAATCCCGTGTCTTTTGTTATAAAAGCTAAATTTAATGTATATGGAATGGGGTTTTACTAAAATTATCATAAAACAAAGAAGGCTGATTTAATATTTAAATCAGCCTTCTTTAATAAATAATCTTATTTATTATCGGTCTATAGAACCCATCACTTTTTTAACGAAATTGTTGGCAGCATCCATTTCAGAATCACCGTTTTTAATCATTTGATGTACTTCTACGGCACCACATAAATTAGTAAGCAACTCACCAATCACATCCATTTCCTCATCAGTCACAGATCTGTGCTCTGTAAAACTTTCTAATACATCTATTGTATTTTGAAGTTTTTCAGCATCATTGTTACGTTGCAAATGTTTAATTACTGGTAACTTCATTTACTAGGTCTTTTAGTAGTTCAAATTTATTGGTTTGAACTTGGTTCACTAATTTTCCGTCTTTAAAAGCGGCAAAGGTTGGTAAATTATCAACATTTGCCATTTTTCTAGATTCAGGAAATTTTTCTGCATCTACCATTAAAAATGTAGCGTTTTCATTCTCTCCAGCCAATTTTTTAAATTTTGGCTTCATCACTCTACAGTTACCACACCATCCGGCCATATACTGTACCATTACAGTACCATTTTCAGCGATGATCTCCTGCAGATTATCTTGTTCTAATTCCTTTACCATGATTTGTTTTTTTAGTTTAAGCTTAAATATGAAGCCACACCTTTACGATCTGCCGTCATAGCTTCTTTTCCTTCTTCCCAATTTGCAGGACAAACTTCTCCTTTTTCCTGTACGTGAGTGTAGGCATCTACTAACCTAAGGAACTCCTGTACGTTTCTTCCAAGTGGCATATGGTTAACACCTTCATGAAATACAGTTCCTTCTTCATCTATTAAGTAAGTTGCACGATAAGTTACATTATCACCTTCTACAGTTACTGCTCCAGTTTCTTCGTTATACTCTTCGTTAGTGATGTCTAAAATACCAAGTTGAGAACTAAGATTTCTATTAGAATCTGCAAGAATTGGGTATGTAATCCCTTCAATTCCTCCATTATCCTTAGGAGTATTTAACCATGCAAAATGTGCTTCTGGAGTATCACAAGAGGCTCCAATTACCATAACATTTCTTTTTTCGAAATCTCCTAGTGCAGCTTGAAATGCATGTAATTCTGTTGGACAAACAAAAGTGAAATCTTTTGGGTACCAGAACAATAATACTTTTTTATTGCTTTTTTGAGCTTCTTCAAGAATATTTAGTTTGAAGGTGTCACCCATATCATTCATTGCATTTACACTTAAATCTGGGAACTTTTTTCCTACTATTGACATATTAATTATATTTTATTGTTATTAATTTCTGGTGCAAAAA
Source organism: Gillisia sp. CAL575 (assembly GCF_000403785.1). Taxonomy (GTDB): domain Bacteria; phylum Bacteroidota; class Bacteroidia; order Flavobacteriales; family Flavobacteriaceae; genus Gillisia. The sequence continues at coordinate 99,697 of NZ_APHJ01000022.1, read as the reverse complement.
TATTAAAATAGCCCGCAAGAGCGGGCTATTGAAATTTTAATTTCTTATCTCGTTATAAATTTTGACTATTGTAATTTAAAATTACAATAGATTAATTCTATTATCTATGCTGTAGGGGGTTAAGCCTTAGCCGTTTGTGTGTTTAATTCTTTTATTTTTATGCTGAAAGCAGCAAACAATAGGGTCATGAATGGACTTAAATAATTAAAGAAAGCATAACCAGCATAACTTAAAGTTGGTACTCCCAATACTCCACTATGGTATGCTCCACAAGTATTCCAAGGCACAAGAACGGAAGTTACAGTTCCTGAATCCTCTAAGGTTCTACTTAAGTTTTCGGGTGCTAAGCCTTTATCTTTATAGGCTTTTGCAAACATTTTTCCAGGGACCACGATTGCAAGATATTGGTCTGATGCAGTTACATTCAGTGCCAAACAACTAAATACTGTACTGGCAAATAGTCCAAATGTAGTATGGAAGAGATTAAGCAAAGCAGAACTAATTCTTGCCAAAGCACCTATAGCCTCCATAATTCCCCCAAAGACCATTGCACAAAGGATTAACCAAATGGTTCCCAACATCCCGGACATTCCTCCTGAAGAAAACAAGTCATTCAGCGTTTCATTGTCGGTTACAATAGCGGTATCTACCGTCATAGAATTCATAATGGCTTTGTACCCCGAAATAAAATCTAAATTTTCTACACCAGAGATCTGCGCTAATATATTTGGTTGAAAGATCACAGCTGCCGCAGCTCCCAAAAGAGTCCCAATTAATAAGGCGATAAGTGGAGAGGTCTTCTTTACGATAAGGAATATAACGATCGCCGGGATAACAAATAGCCAAGGTGTTATGGTGAATGTAGATTCTATAGTATTTAAAATGGCTGAAGTATCGGTAGAACCAGATACGTCCAGATTAAGCCCGATGATGATAAAAATAATTATGGTGATCACTATGGTTGGTACCGTAGTAAGCAACATATATCTAATGTGTGTAAACAAATCTGTTCCTGCCATTGCGGGTGCAAGGTTGGTAGTGTCACTTAAAGGAGAAATTTTATCTCCAAAATAAGCTCCGGAAAGTATCGCTCCTGCTGTCATTCCAACAGAGATATCCAAGGCATTTGCAATTCCTACTAAAGCAATACCTACGGTAGCCGATGTTGTCCAACTACTACCTGTGGCAACTGAGATAATAGAACATATAATAACCGTAGCAGGTAAAAATATGGTAGGATTTAATATTTGAAGTCCGTAATAGATCATTGTTGGGATAATCCCGCTAACCATCCAGGTCCCGGCTAGCGAGCCCACCATAAGCAAAATAAGAATTGCTCCAGCCGTACTTTGTACATTATTGGCAACCTCATCTATCATGGTATCAAACTTCACCTTATTAAAAACTCCTACAATTGCAGCAATTGCCCCTCCAAGTAATAGTATAAATTGGTTAGATCCGCTAAGTGCATCATCTCCAAACACAAAAACATTAAATGCAAGCATTCCAATTAAACAAAATACTGGGATAAGTGCTTCCCAGATATTCAATTCTGGGTTTACAAGTATAGGGTCGTTTTCTTGGTGATTCGTAGAGCCTTCCATTAAGATTTATTTTTTGGTTCGTAATGTTACGATTTTAACACATATTTTGCAACCCTAATATTTCAAGTCTTCTTGCTGAAGGAATTTAGGAATTTATAAAGGATAAAATCAAGGCTTTTCTGAAGGGAATTGTAAATTAGTTTTTAAAATTTGATATGAGCTTTTATGCATTTCATTCTCTTGAAATAATTATGTAAATTTAAAATAAGCTTAGAATCTAATTAAAATTTCAGAAAAATGCTGAAACTCTGTAAGTTTAGTTGCAGCATAATATCGATGTGTTTATTAGCGTTCAGCCTTTCTGAATCTTCAACCAAACACACAGAAATTATAATAAACTATTTTCTCCATTAAGAATGGCAATACCCGAGGAAGTTCCAATTCGGGATACTCCAAGGTCTATATATGATTTAGCAGTTAAATAATCTTTAATCCCGCCAGAGGCTTTTATCTTCATTTTAGAGGAGATAGATGCTTTTATTTCTGAAACCACTTCTAAGCTGGCTCCTTTAGGACCAAAACCAGTGGACGTCTTTACATAATCTGCACCAGCATTTTCAACTATTTTACTAGCTACGCTTATTTCTTCAGAAGTAAGATAGCAGGTTTCAATAATAACTTTCAATATTTTTATTCCTATAATATTTTTAACTGAAGCTATTTCAGTTTCTAACAATTTCAATTTTTTAGATTTCAGAAGACCAAGGTTCATTACCATATCAACTTCATCTGCTCCATATCCGATAGCATCTTCTGCTTCAAATATTTTCGATCTTGAAGACATAACTCCTAGAGGAAATCCCACTACAGTACAAATCTTGACTGGAGAATTCTTTAAAAGCTCTTCCGCCAATGGCACGTATTACCCATTAATACATACTGAAAAGAATTTATAAGTCTTGGCTTCATTACACAAAGCGGTGATGTCTTCTATAGTCGCAGTAGATTTAAGCAGGGTGTGGTCTATATAAGAATTAATAGATTTCATAATGAGTATGATTTTAATAAGTCTCTAAGGTAAAAATTCTCCATAAAAAAAACGCCTGATAGAAAATTCATTCTACTAGGCATTCTTTTTTATTCATAAAAACTTTTAGTTTACGCCAATGTTTTCCAATAGTCCAACGGTTTCCATACAATCTTTCATCATTTTATAAGTACGTTCAATATCATTATCTAATCCTATAGAAAATCTAATTAGTCCATCTGTAAGTCCCATCTCAAATTGTTCATCTGCAGGAATTTCAGAGGAAGTAGAGGTTCCCGGAGCACTGAATAAGGTTTTGTAAAAGCCTAAACTAACCGCAAGATATCCAAGATTTCGTTCCTGCATTAATTCCATAAGTTCATTTGCCTTATCCAGACTTCCCACATCTATAGTTAACATTCCTCCAAATCCGTAATCCTCATTCATCATAGACTTGAAAAGTTTATGACTCGGGTGCGAAGGTAATCCAGGATAAACGGTTCTAAAGCCATCAGCTTCAAATTTTTCAGCTAAGAATAGCGCATTTTTACTGTGTTGCTTCATTCTTATATGCAAAGTTCTCATGTTCTTAAGGATCGAAGCCGAACGCAAACTGTCCATCGTTGGACCTAACAACATATTAGCTCCATCTATTACACTTCTTAATGAGTTGATGAATTCCTGAGACCCACAAGTCACACCACCCACAGTATCACTGCTACCGTTTATGAATTTAGTTAAACTATGAATTACCACATCTGCTCCTAACTCGGTTGGAGTAATAGAAAGCGGAGAGAACGTGTTATCTACAATAAGTGTTAGCCCATGCTTCTTAGCGATCTTTGAAAGTCCTGCGATATCTGCTACTTCCAACAAAGGATTACTGACAGACTCACAATACAACACTTTAGTATTTGGAGTGATAGCGGCTTCAACAGCTTCTAGTTTAGTAATATCTACAAAGCTGGTTTGTATATTAAATCTAGGAGTAAAATTCTTTAGAAAGGCATACGTTCCACCATAAATTGTTCTGCTGGAAACGATATGGTCTTCTGCCTTACAAAGTTGTAAAAGTGCACCAGTAATTGCTCCCATTCCAGATGCTGCTACATTTGCAGTCTCGGTTCCTTCCATAGCAGCTAAGGCTTCCCCTAGGTAAAGGTTAGAAGGTGTAGAGTGCCTGGAATATAAATAACATCCATCTTGATTTCCTTCGAAGGTGTCGAACATGGTCTTGGCAGAAAGAAAAGTGTAGGTAGAAGAATCGGAAATAGAAGGATTAACTCCTCCAAATTCTCCAAAATATTGAAGGTCCTGAATGTGATTTGCTGGCTTATATTTCATGATAGTTGATTTGTTATATTTAAATAAAACTAAGATTAAACAGATTATTAGTCAATAGATGAAACTTAATTCAGGTTAAAATTCATTAATATTTAATTTAATTAGATTTTTAGTTTAAAATTTAATAAATTCAGATTTAGAAACCGAAAAAAAATCTATATGATCTTAGATGAAATAGATAAAAAAATCCTTCAGAAACTCCAAATTGATAGCAAGATCACTAACAAAATGTTGTCTTCAGAATTAAACTTATCTGTAACTGCCATTTTTGAGCGCATTAAAAAGTTGGAGCGTAATATGGTGATCTCCAGTTATGTTGCCTTAGTGGAACCTGCGGAAGTTGATAAATCTTTTATGGTCTTTTGTCAGATCAAACTGGTGCAACACACCAAGGCTTATGTTATTAAATTCGAAAAGGAAGTAGCACAACTAAACGAAGTCTTGGAATGTTATCATGTGAGTGGAGAATACGATTATATCTTGAAAGTCTTAGTTAAAGATATGGAAGCATACAGAGAATTTCTATTGAATAAACTTACAAGTCTGGAACATATTGGCAGTACTCAAAGTACCTTTTTAATTAGTTCGGTTAAAAGTACCACGGCTATAGCATTATGAGCATGAAAATTCTTAAAACGGCGCATGCTGCGATTGGACATTGTGTATAATAGTCGTAGTTTTGTAATCGATTTTTGACAAAAAATAAAAAACACACTTATGAGTACATATGATGTAGTAATAATTGGATCTGGTCCCGGAGGATATGTGGCTGCCATACGTTGCGCACAGTTAGGAATGAAAACTGCGATCATTGAAAAATATTCCACTTTAGGAGGAACTTGTTTAAATGTAGGTTGTATTCCAAGTAAAGCTTTATTAGATTCTTCACACCATTATGATGATGCGGTTAAGCATTTTGAAGAGCATGGAATTGAGATCACTGGAGAGGTTAAGGTGAATTTAGAGCAAATGATGAGCAGGAAATCTACTGTGGTATCTCAAACTTGCGACGGTGTGAAATTCTTGATGGATAAAAATAAAGTAGATGTTTTTGAGGGAGTTGGTTCTTTTAAAGATGCAACTCATATACTTGTAGATAAAACTGAAGGCGGACAAGAAACTTTAGAAGCAAAACATACTATTATCGCGACGGGTTCTAAACCATCTAATTTGCCATTTATCAATTTGGACAAAGAGCGAGTAATTACTTCAACTGAAGCTTTAAAACTTAAGGAAATCCCAAAACATCTGGTTGTTATTGGAGGAGGAGTAATTGGATTAGAATTAGGTCAGGTTTATAAAAGACTTGGATCTGAAGTTACTGTAGTAGAGTTTATGGATAGAATTATCCCAACTATGGATTCTGCGCTTTCAAAAGAACTTAATAAAGTTCTCAAGAAGCAGGGAATGAAGATCAATGCGAGTCATAAAGTGAAATCTGTAGAGCGTAATGGAGATGAGATCACGATAAAGGCAGATGATAAAAAAGGGAACGAGGTAGAATTCAAGGCAGATTACTGCCTGGTTTCTGTAGGACGTAGACCTTTCACAGATGGATTGAATGCAGATGCAGCAGGAGTGAAAATGGGAGAACGCGGAATGATAGAAGTGAACGATCATTTACAAACCAATGTGAAGAATATTTATGCAATTGGTGATGTTGTGCGTGGAGCAATGTTAGCTCACAAAGCGGAAGAGGAAGGAACTATGGTTGCTGAATTGATCGCAGGGCAAAAACCACATATTAATTATAACCTTATTCCAGGTGTTGTTTACACGTGGCCGGAAGTTTCTGCAGTTGGTAAAACTGAAGAAGAATTGAAGGATGCTGGTATAGATTATAAAGAAGGGAAATTCCCAATGAGAGCCTTAGGTAGATCTCGTGCCAGTGGAGATACCGATGGGTTTGTGAAGATCTTAACAGACGCTAAGACCGATGAGGTATTAGGAGTTCATATGATTGGAGCTCGCGTAGCCGATCTTATAGCTGAAGCGGTAACAGCAATGGAATTTAGAGCTTCTGCTGAAGATATAGCAAGAATGAGTCATGCACATCCAACATACGCTGAAGCTGTGAAGGAAGCGGCCATGGCAGCAAATGATAGAGCAATGCACATCTAAGGGCTAAGCTCTATTTAATAAAAAAACCCTATTGATCTTTGATTGTTAGGGTTTTTTTATTTGAAACTATTCAGATAATTATGCACTTGCTCCTTATAACTTCTACTTATTGGAAGGGAATTACTTCTAATAATTACCTCTTCATTACTAAAGGATTCAATTTCATTTATGTTGATAATAAAGGACCGATGAATTCTGAAAAATTGCTTGCTAGGTAGTTTTTCGCTAATATTTGTAATGGTTTCCCTAATCACTAAGTTTCCGCCTTTTAGAAGATGGATCTTTAGATAATCGCTTAAACTTTCTATGTATAGGATTTCTCCAAATATTAACTTCACCATTCTTCTATCCACTCTTATAAAAATAAATGGAGGTAGCTCTTCTTTCTGAATTTTTGAGTTGCTTAGATGATTATAAGTTTCAGAAAAATTATTCAGCGCATCAAGTAGACGCTCATAGGATATAGGCTTTAATAAATAATCTACTGCGTGTAGATTAAAACCGTCTATGGCATACTCTCTATATGCGGTGGTAAAAATAATTTTGATAGAACTGTGTATAGATTTCGCAAAGGAAATTCCTGAGATGCCCGGCATATTGATATCTAGGAAGATTAAATCAATCTGCTCGTTACCAATAATATTAAAAGCTTCAGTAGCATTGTTGCAAGTACCAATGATTTTGACCTTTTCAATTTTTGAAAGATGCGTTTTTAAAATATCGATTGCCATAGGCTCATCATCTACCAGTATACATTTAATTTTATCCTTCATCATTGTTCTTTTAGCTGAAGTTTCAGATTAACTTTAAACTGCGCTAGCTGGTTAGTAATCTTCAAGGCATATTTATCTTTAAATAAAAGATCCAGTCTCTGTTTTACATTTTCCAATCCAATTCCATTTTCGCTTTCAATAGATATATCTTCCTTTTTTATCAAACCTTTAGAATTTATAATTTCGAATGATAAATCGGTTTTATCCTGATTGATTTTAATATCAATGATAAGATTGCCGTTTTCATCTTTGCCGTGTTTAAAGCTGTTTTCTAAAAATGGTAAAAATAACATAGGTGGAATTTGAGTGTATTCTGAAATTCCTTCGGTGGTAAATTTAATTTTTAATCTATCCTGAAACCGGTTCTTTTCCATTTCAATAAAATCCTGCAGGTGCTTAATTTCATCAGTTAGAAAAACCTGCGGTTTTTGGGTTTGATAAATAATGTAATCCAGTAAATTAGATAATTGGAGAATCATTTCAGGAGTCTTTTCATTTTTATGAAGAGCAAAAGCATACAAGGTGTTTAACGTGTTGAATAAAAAATGAGGATGGATCTGCATTTTTAAATATTTCAGTTGCTGTTCTTTTATCTGCAATTCACCCTGTAAAATTGAATTATTCAATTCTTTATTAACAGAAAGTGTAACGTAATAATTCTTCAGCAGGGTAAAGGCACAAGCTATTAGAACCACAATATACACAGCGGTAATAATAAAAAACACACTTTTGGAAATCGGAAATTTACCGGCAATATCCATTTTCGATAAAAAAACCAATCCGTAAAAGGTGGAAATAATTATATAAACACAGGAAAATATAACAGCGCACAGTGAATAGAGTACAAAATCCACATATTTCTGAAGCAGTAAAAATTTCGGAATAATGTAATAGACAAATGTATAAGTTGTAAAAATAGTTATAGGCAGAAGATACAGCGAAAACTCAATAACAGTGGTGAAACTTGCTCCTTCTACTCCAAAAAATACGCTAAAAAATAAAAGAACCGCAATCCACAAAATTCCGTGAAAGAGGGTCTTTTTACCAAAATATTTAAGAAATCTAAGGAGTTTCATATATTTCTTAAATATGCCGCTTTATATTTAAAACCTCAAACTTTTGCGATGAATAACTTGTAGACAACTGGTTTTAACCAATTCTGAATTTAAAAAGCTGAAAATTAATTTCCATTCGTAGAAACCAGTACTAAATTTGCAGTTCGTCGCAAATTTATTTGGAAGGTGTGTTTAACTAGTAGTTTAGCTGAAATAATCCTAAAACTCAATCAATATGTTAAGTCTTACATTATTTATTTTTTTTCAGCGTCCAGGTTTTCTGTCAGAGCTTGGTAATAGAATATCAGAAGGCGGAATGTTACCAATGAGCTTGATCTTAATTAGCTTTTTTCTAATGATCTTTTTAATCTTCAAGGCTTCAGTTAAATTGGGATCGAATTATTCCAGATTTAAGAAATACGTTTCATTAGTTAATCAAATTGCGTTGGTTGCATTGGTAATTGGTTTATTTACTCAGCTAGTCGGATTAATTCAGGTATTTGATGCTTTTGAAAGCCTTGATAAGGTGAACCCGGCATCATTCGCAGGTGGAATTAAAGTTGCATTATTGGCTCCGCTTTTTGGCTGGTTGGTTTTCCTAATTGGAAGGATTGCTACGTTTATTCTAACGTGGATCTACAAGGATAATGAATCCGAAACAAGGGAAGCACAAAGGATGTAAAAAATTGAATTTTGTATCTTAAGTTTTCATACATTTAATCCATTAACTGTAATAAAACAGAAATCATGGCTAAAGAAAAATCCCCTTCAAAAAATTCAGCAAAGAAAGAACCTGTGTTGAGTTTAAAAGAAAAGCGTGCTGCAAAAGCTGCAAAGAAGAAAACTAAAAGTTAAATAATATCCTTAGGCTATCAAAATTGTGTAGGTAGCACTAAAAATTTGACTAGGCATTAATTTATTAATGCCTTTTTTATTTTTAAGATCCTGATCGGTATCTTCAAAATCTGCAATTCCTAGCCAAGGTTCAATACAAACATAAGGGGCATTTGGCTTAGCCCAAATTCCTAGATATTCAAAATCTGAATACTCCACAGTTAAGATCTTGCCTGAATGTTCGCTTACGAGGTTTATATTTTTGGAAGGAATTGCTACGAAGATCAGCGCGTCATTATTAAAAAGATCTTTTCTTAAATGGATTTTATTTTCATCGTTTAAGATAGTTTCAGATTTATTAGAGATCAAACCATCTTTAGACAATACAGCAGTTTTTAACTCCATTTTTTGGTCGAACTCTAGATAATAATCTTCATAAGTTTCGCCGGGAAAGAGAGGAACATTAAAGGCAGGATGTCCTCCCACAGAAAAATAAATAGGCTCTTCGTCCAGATTAAAAACCTCATGTTTTACTTCTAAAGATTTTCCCTTCAAAATAAAACTAACCTCAAACTCGAATTTGAAAGGATATGCTTCTAAAATTTCCTCAGAAAATTTAAGACTAAATACCAAATGATCATTTTCATGTCGTTTTAAAACCACCGCTTCATTATTTCGAAAAAAGCCGTGTTTAGGTAAGTGATATTCTTTTCCCTCAACAAAGTAGGTGTCGTTTTTAAGAGCACCAATAATGGGGAAGAGAATAGGAGCGTGGCTTGCCCAAAAAGCAGGATCTCCTTGCCACATATATTCTTTACCGGTAAGTTTATTTACTATGCTGCAAAGTTCAGCGCCAATAGATTTTATACCTACGCTTAAAAATTCATTTTCTAATTTATGTATCACTACATTTTTCATAAAAACAAATTTAAAGGTTAATAGTTATTTTCATATCAAAATTATAACATGTATTAGGGGATGTCAGGTTGAGCGGAGTCGAAACCTCCTTTTTAAGCTCAAAAGTTCTCGACTGCGCTCAAACAGACAAAACGAGATATGCTAACTGTTTGAAAATCAACAAAATAAATTATAAAAATCGTAAGTAATTATCTACTGACCTCTAAATAAGTTATTGAAAAGTTGAAATCTTATTTTTTATGACGTCTATTTGCACCTTTATCTCCTCTGGTTTGGGGTTTCTTATATTTTTTAGCAATCTCTCGTCTATAAGAACCTCCAAGATTCTCCTTGCTATTTTTCTCACTTTTATCATGAAAAGCAGGCCCGGGTGCATCATCATCTCCTCTTTTATTAGGATTGTTTATTTCGAAGATCTTAGGTTGCTCTTCTGGAATAAGAATAGTTGAGATCTCTATATTATCTGGCAACTCAAATTGAGGCACCTTCATATTCATAAGAGCTTCGATCTTTTCTAAATTGTCTTGTTCCTTTTCTGTAGATAGAAGGAAAGAAATACCTTCTTTTTCTGCACGTCCTGTTCTACCAATACGGTGCATGTAGTTTTCTGGATATTCTGGAGTATCAAAATTGATTACGTGAGATACATTTTCTATATCCAGACCACGTGCCATTACATCTGTAGCAACAAGAATTCTACTAAATCCTTCTCCAAACTGCTTGATGCTTCTCAATCTATAATTTTGAGTTTTATTGGAGTGAATTACAGTACATTCATCTAAGAATTCTTCTGCCAAACTTTCAAAAAGTCTATCTGCTAAACGCTTATATGCAACAAAAATAAGCACCTTAGTATATGTCTCCTTATCCTTTAATAAATCCCTCAGAAAATTAACTTTCGTGTGAAAATTTGGAATTTTATAACCGCGTTGTTCTATATTATCTAGTGGAGTTCCACTAATTGCAACTGAAATTTTTATTGGTTGCTTAAAACTAATGTCAATAATTTCTTCCACAGCTTCGGTCATGGTTGCAGAGAACATAATGTTCTGTCTATTCTGCGGAAGCAATTCAATAATGTTATTTATCTGAAATCTAAAACCTAGATCTAACATCACATCTACTTCATCTATTACTAATTTCTGAATAGATTTCATCTGCACCGCACGACGTAAAATAAGATCGTATAATCTACCTGGAGTAGCAACAATAATATCTAAACCTTGTAATAAATCTGAATGCTGTGAGTTAATGTTAGTTCCTCCATAAATACCTGTAACACGAGTATTCATATAAGCTGTTAACTTTTCTATCTCCTCCCTAACTTGCACCACCAGTTCTCTGGTAGGCACTAAAATTAAAACTCTGGGGTTTTTTTGTTCAGAATACCTTAGCATTCTAAGAATAGGCAACATATAAGCAAATGTTTTACCAGTTCCCGTTTGTGCTATCCCAACTACATCTTTCCCAGACATTATAGACGAAAATGCTTGTTCCTGAATAGGTGTAGGCGTATCGAATTTTAAATCTTCTAACGCGTTTAATAGAGGGGTGTTTAAATTAAGATCCTGAAAAGTCAACTTGAAATTGTTTTAATTAGCTGCAAAGATACCTTTTGCAGATAAGGAATAAGAGAAAAAAGTGATGGAAATAGCCTTTACATATAATAAGCAGTTTTTAATCTAGTTCATTTTTAAACTTTTCCAATAATTTAGGTATTTTTGAGAATCTTGAAAATACTTAATATGAAAAAGATCTTGGCCTTTGCTGGCTCTAATAGCAGCACATCTATCAATCATCAGTTTATCACGCATATAGCGAATAGAATTAATGGCCATGACATTAAGATTATTGAATTAAGAGAGTATGATATTCCTGTTTTTAGCGTAGACAAAGAAAATACCAGTGGATTTCCTTTAGATATTCAGGTAATTAAAAACTTAATTTCAGAACATGATGCTTTAATGATCTCGGTAAATGAGCATAATGGTGCCGTCTCCTCTTTTTTTAAAAATATTTTAGATTGGCTTTCAAGATTAGATAGAAACTTTTTAGCAGACAAAAAAATACTGTTGGTGAGTACTTCACCCGGAGCTCGCGGCGCTGCATCTTCACTGGAATATACCAAAGGAATTCTGCCGCGATTTGGAGGTCAAGTAATAGAAAGCTTTAGTTTTCCTTCTTTCAACGACAATTTTGCTAATGATGAAATTCAAAATGAAGTTTTGAATATGGGGATTGAAGATGTCTTGACTACCTTTGCGCATGAAATTGAAGAATAGGTGCGTACTACAACAGAATATTTATTAGAAGATCCAATAGCATTCAAAAAGAAGCTTTTCCAATGGGGTTCTCAATTCCAAGAAATAGCTTGGTTAGATAGTAATAATTATCCGCAAACAGCTTCTAATTTTGAAGCCGTACTTGCAGTAGAAGCTTTTACCGCTTTAAAGACCGATCATCATGGTGCTTTTGACCAATTAAAAGAATATCAGGAGATCACTAAAGACTGGATCTTTGGTTATTTGTCTTACGATCTTAAAAATGATCTAGAGAATTTGAGCTCCAAAAATTTTGATGGTTTAAAATTTCCTGATCTGTATTTCTTTCAACCCCAGAAATTAATCCTAGTTGGAAATGAAAAGGTTGAATTTCGATATCTAAATATGGTAGATGACGAAATGGCTTCAGATTATGAAGAAATACTTAAGTTAGAATTACATAATCACGCTGTTTCTTCTGAAATTATTACTGAAGTTTCCCCGATTCAACCAAGAATTTCAAAAGAGCAATATCTATCAAAAGTTTCAGAAATGCTGGAGCATATTCATCGTGGAGATATTTATGAAGCTAACTTTTGTCAGGAATATTTCGCAGAAAACCGAAATATAAATGCTTTAAAGGTATTTCAGAATCTAAATGAAATCTCTTCTCCACCCTTTGCCTCATTTTTAAAACTTGAAAATTTTTATTTGCTTTCGGCTTCCCCAGAACGTTATATTAAAAAGGAAGGAGCTAAAGTGATTTCTCAACCTATTAAGGGAACGGCAAGACGAGCTGAAACAGAAGAAGAAGATGTCAAGATCATTGAAATGTTGGCTAAAGATCCAAAAGAACTTTCAGAAAATGTGATGATTGTAGACCTTGTGCGAAATGATATTTCTAGAGTTGCTAAAAAAGGCAGTGTGCAGGTAGATGAACTTTGTAAAGTTTATTCTTTTAAACAGGTACATCAGTTAATTTCAACTATTTCAGCAGAATTAGAATTGGGATGCACTCCCGTAGAAGTACTTCAGGCAACTTTTCCTATGGGAAGCATGACTGGCGCTCCAAAAATTTCGGCAATGAAAATTATTGAAGAACTAGAGGAAAGCAAGCGCGGGCTTTATAGTGGAGCAGTGGGTTATTTTACTCCAGATGGTGATTTTGATTTCAACGTGGTGATAAGAAGTATCCTTTACAATGCAAATTTAAATTATGTGTCTTTCTCTGTTGGTGGCGCGATCACTTCCAGATCTATTCCAGAGCAAGAATATGAAGAATGCTTGCTAAAAGCAAAAGCTATGCTTCAGGCGCTAGAGACAAGTTAAATTAAAAACTCTGTTTAAAAGGTTCTAGGGAATGTCGACATTTAAAACAGCCTTATTTCCTATCTTTGATTTCTATGGAAAAAGCCTTTAAAAACCATCTGAAATCTGATTTTCCCTTTTTATGCCAAAGCAAAATCTTGCTGGCAGTTAGTGGGGGAGTAGATAGTGTGGTTTTGGCTCATTTGTGTAAGCTTGCAAAATTAAATTTTTCCATTGCTCATTGTAATTTTAATCTTCGCGATGCTGAAAGTGATGCCGATGAGGAATTTGTTCTGGATCTTGCTGAAAGATTAGATGTTGAGGTTTTTATAGAAAATTTTGATACAACTACTTTTGCTGAAGATGCTAAAATCTCTATACAGATGGCTGCCAGAGAGTTGAGATATCACTGGTTTGAAGAATTGAGCAGCGCTTTTAAATTCGACTATATTTTAACGGCTCATCATGCCAATGATAATCTTGAAACTTTTATTATTAATCTTGTTCGTGGTACTGGTTTAGAGGGTTTTACAGGAATCAAATCGGTTCATAATTCTGTAATACGCCCTTTATTATCTTCTACTCGAAAGGAGATTGAAGCCTATGCTGTAGAGCATAAAATTCTATGGAGAGAAGATAGTAGTAATGCTTCTAACAAATATCTTCGCAATAAAATAAGACATGATATTGTTCCAGTTCTGGAAGAATTGAATCCGCAGTTATTAGATGGTTTTGCCAATACACAGTCTCATTTAAATGATAGTTTAAAACTTGTGGAAGATTATATTGGCTTGATCTATCCTGAAATAGTTTCCAAGACTATGTACGGTTATAATCTTAAGATAGATTTTCTGCAGAAATTGCCCAATACTAAAGCAGTGCTGTATGAATTGCTGAAGACCTTTGGGTTTTCTGAATGGGAAGATGTGTACCAATTATTAGATGCTCAATCTGGGAAGATTGTTTATTCTGTTAGCCATAGATTAATCAAGGATAGAAATGTTTTGATCCTTACCGAAAGGGAATCTGAACAGAATAAAATGGAATATCAGATAAAAGAAGGGGAGGACATCGTAATGTTACCAATAGGAAGATTCTCACTTGCTGAAGTTGAAGAAATTTCCAATACTTCGCCCAATTGTGTTTATTTAAATAAAGAGAAACTCACTTTTCCGCTGGTCTTGAGAAAATGGAATACTGGTGATATTTTCTATCCCTTTGGTATGAAAGGAAAGAAAAAGTTAAGCGACTTTTTTAATGACAATAAATTATCTTTGCCCGAGAAGGAAAGTACTTGGTTACTTTGCTCTGGGAATGATATTGTTTGGATCGTAAATAGAAGAGCAGACAATAGATTTGCTTTAACAGATCCTTCTCAAAAAATATTAAAAATTACCTACACTGTATGAAATATTTCTGGTCACTAATATTTATTTTAACTGTATCCCTTTCATTTTCTCAAGTATTTACCTCTGTAGACGAAGATTCTCAGGTTGAAGAACCTATTTCTTGGGATTCTCATTTGGAAAAAGAAAATGATAGTATTTATAAAATCAGCTTTACCGCAAAACTAGAAAAGGGCTGGCATTTGTATGCTCAGGATATTGAAGAAGGAGGCCCAATTGCTACCAATTTTACATTCGCCAATGCTGGAGTAGCCTTTGAATTGGTTGGAGAAACTTCAGAGCCAAATGTGCCAACCATCTTTGATGAGGTATTTGGAATGGAGATCAAATATTTTGAAGATGAAGCAACATTTTTTCAAACTATTAAAGTACTGGACAAAGATGCCGTAATAGAAGTTGAGGTGGAGTTTATGGTATGTAATGATACCAAATGTTTACCTCCAGATGTAGTGCCGTTTCAATTCTCTGTTGCAGATAATTCTGTAAATAAAGGTTATGCTAATGAGAATATTACACCTTTAGATATTCAAAAAACAAAAGATTTAACATTAGATCTACAAGGTTGGGATGCTTATAAACCTGAAGTAGAAGAGAAAGATGGATTTTTAACCGTCTTCCTTTTAGGCTTCTTAGGAGGGTTAATCGCATTGCTTACACCTTGCGTGTTTCCTATGATTCCTTTGACCGTTTCTTTTTTCACCAAAGGAGCGAAAACCAGAAAGCAAGGATTAATAAATGCCATTTTATATGGACTCTTTATCTTTTTAATATATTTATTATTAAGCTTACCCTTCCATCTTTTGGATAGTCTAGCGCCAGAGATCTTAAATAATATTTCTACCAATGTTACACTGAATATTGTATTCTTTATAATTTTTATAATCTTCTCTTTTTCTTTTTTTGGATACTACGAGATAACTCTTCCAGCCAGTTGGAGTAGTAAGATGGACGACAAAGCTTCCAGTATAGGTGGTGTTGTCGGAATCTTTTTTATGGCATTAACGCTAGCATTAGTATCTTTTTCTTGTACAGGACCAATCCTTGGTTCTTTATTAGGAGGATCTTTAAGTAGTGATGGAGGAGCAACCCAGTTATCCTTTGGTATGGGTGGTTTTGGTCTAGCTTTAGCATTGCCATTTGCCTTGTTCGCTTTATTCCCAAATTGGTTAAATTCTTTACCTAAAAGTGGAGGATGGCTTAATACAGTGAAAGTGGTGCTAGGATTCTTGGAATTAGGTTTGGCCTTTAAATTCTTATCAAACGCAGATCTTGTAGAGCATTGGGGAATTTTAAAAAGAGAGATCTTTATTGGGATTTGGATTTTAGTTGGTATTGGACTAATGCTTTATTTATTCGGCTTAATTAGATTTCCTCATGATGGGCCAAAAAAGAAGTTGACAAAGACAAGATTTGGTTTTGGCTCGCTCACCTTTTTATTTGTACTATATCTAATTCCAGGTTTAACCAATTCTGCCTTTGCAAACCTTAAACTGCTAAGTGGTTTTCCACCACCTTTGTTTTATAGTGTTTATGAAAAGGATACTCAAGGTCCATT
The DNA here is from genome assembly GCF_000403785.1 of Gillisia sp. CAL575. GTDB lineage: Bacteria > Bacteroidota > Bacteroidia > Flavobacteriales > Flavobacteriaceae > Gillisia. The sequence goes on along the minus strand of NZ_APHJ01000022.1, from coordinate 83,551 downwards.
AGGCCTAAAGGCTTATAAAAGCTGGGAGAAAGGCTTAGAAGCTGCTAAACTAGAGAATAAGCCAATAATGCTAGATTTTACGGGCTGGGCTTGTGTGAACTGTCGGAAAATGGAGGAGCAAGTCTGGAGTGATCCTGAAGTTTATGAAGTTTTAAAGAATAAATATATCCTAATCTCTATGTATGTTGATGACAGGGAAGAACTGCCAGAACAAGAGCAATTTAATTATGTGAGAGCTAATGGAAGTATAAAAAAGATTAAGACAATTGGTGATAAATGGGCTACTTTCCAGACCGTGAACTTTCAGAATAATTCACAACCCTTTTATGTGTTGTTAGACACAGATCTAAATTTATTGAATGCTCCAATAGGGTATACTCCAAATGAAAAGGAATATTTAACTTGGCTGAATCAAGGTTTTCAAAAAGTTGAAGCTGAATAGTTTTTAATTTTTTCGACTTAAATAATAATAGTGCCCATGATGAGTTTATTTCTTTTAGGAATAGTTATTATCTAGCTGCCTTAAATATTTAGAAATTAATTCCCTATATATAACTCATAGGCTTGTCCCGAGACTCTTGTTTCTATATCTTTAGGTTTTAAATTCTGAAACTATGGAATAAGCCATTGTATTATTTGCTTTTTTAGCAAATGCTAATTGGCAAATCGCATATTTCCTATTAACTATAAACTTATATAACCAGATGAAATTAATCCTTTCCCCGTTTATTTTTGTAATAAGTCTTTTTTTATCCATTTCGGTTTATTCTCAAACTGAAGAAGAATATAAAGTAGCCGACAATTATACCAAACAAGAAGTAGAAATCACCATGCGAGATGGTATTAAACTTCATACCACTATTTATTCTCCAAAAGATACTTCAAAAAAGTATCCAATCATTATGCAGCGTACTCCATATAGCTCGCAACCTTATGGACAAGACCAATTTAGATCCAAGATTGGCCCTAATGAATACTTGATGAAAGAAGGAAACATCATTGTTTATCAAGACGTTCGTGGAAGATGGATGAGTGAAGGAGTTTATGATAACATGCGTGCTTACATTCCGAAGAAAAAGGGAAAGCAAGTAGATGAGGCAAGTGATACTTATGAAACTATAGACTGGCTGGTTAAAAATGTAAAAAACAATACAGGGAAAGTTGGAACTTGGGGCATATCTTATCCTGGTTATTATGCATTATATTCTCTTTTAGATGCACACCCGGCTTTAAAAGCTGTTTCCCCACAAGCGGGAATTGGAGATTTTTTCTTTGATGATTTTCATCATAACGGAGCTTATTTATTAAGTTACTGGAGAGCAACAGCCTTATTTGGATATGAAAAGACTAAACCATCTGATACTGCTTGGTACAAATTTCCAGAGTTGAAGTCTAAAGATCAATATCAATTCTTTTTAGATAATGGTCCGCTTAGCAACTTAGATGAATACTATAAAGAAGACAATGTTTTCTGGACTCAGCTGAAAGAGCATTCTAGTTATGATGAATTTTGGAAGTCTAGAGGTTTAATTCAGCATTTAAAAGATATCAAACCGGCAGTAATGATCGTGGGTGGTTTATTTGATGCCGAAGATCTTTATGGTCCTTTTGAATCTTATAAAAATATTGAAGCAAAAAGTGATAATTATAACACCATTGTTTTTGGACCTTGGAGCCATGGTGATTGGGCAAGAGACTCTAAAAGACAAGCGATTGGAAATGTATATTTTGGAGATGATATTTCTAAGAATTATCAGAAGGATATAGAAACCAAATTCTTCAACCATTTCTTAAAAGGATCTGGCACCAAGGATTCTGGCTTACCAGAAGCTTATGTATATGATACTGGAAACATGCAATGGGATAGTTTTGAAGTTTGGCCTCCAAATCAAACCACTACTAAAAAGATGTATTTAGGAGTAGATGAAGCGCTAACAGATACTGCCTCTGAAACAGAAGTGTCTTTTGTGAGCGATCCTAAAAAACCAGTTCCTTATTCTGAGGATATTAAAATGGTTTTCACACCAAGGAAATATATGACAGATGATCAGCGTTTTGCTGCTAGAAGACCAGATGTTATGGTTTATGAAACTCCTGTTCTTAAAGAAGATATGAGTTTAGTTGGAGCTATTCAAGCGCATTTAAATGTATCTACCACAGGAACCGATGCAGACTGGGTTGTAAAAGTGATAGATGTATATCCTGAAGATGCTGAAGATACTGAGGAAACTCAGGCTTATCTCAAAATGAGTAACTATCATATGATGGTGCGTAGTGAAGTGATGAGAGGAAGATTCAGAAATAGTTTTGAAAACCCAGAACCTTTTGAAGCTGGAAAGAAAACAGAAGTTTCATTTGAATTACAGGATGTAAATCACACCTTTAAAAAGGGACATAAACTGCAAATTCAGGTTCAAAGCACATGGTTTCCTTTAATAGATCTTAATCCTCAAACTTTTGTACCTAATATTTTCAAAGCAAAAGTGGAAGATTTTAAAAAGCAAACCCATACCATTTTTGGAGATTCTTATATTGAATTCTCTGTCTTGAAAGAGTAAATTTCGAGGCTTTTTGAAATATTGAATAAATTACAAATCAAATTAACTTCGATTTAATGAAATTTAAAATTAAAAGTTTATTTTTTCTTTTCTCCATTTTAGCCATGGTTTCGTGTAAAGACGATGTTTCAGATAAAGATTTATCAGACTCCGAAATTGAAAAAAGTTCAGCAGAATTAAATGCATATTTCGATGCTGAATTTGAAAAGGATGTAGCAGATTCTCCGATGATGCAAACCATGTTAGGTAGAAAAACCGATTATGGTAAGTGGGATGATTTTTCTACTCAGAAATATACCGATGATCTGGAGAAAGCTAAAAAGCGTTTAGATTATCTTGATAAGAAAGTAGATCAGGTAAGTTTAGACAAAAGCACTCAATTAAGCTATAGACTTGCTAAGCAAGCTTTAAAAGAAGAAATAGCAGATTACGATTACAGATTCTATAGTTATCCTATTAATCAAATGCATGGCTATCATGCTGAAATTCCAGCTTTCTTAATCAACATGCACCGCATAGATTCTGTGGCAGATGCTGAAGCGTATATAGAAAGATTGAATGGGATTCCAAAGGTGATGGAACAAATTGTTGAAGGCTTAAAAGTAAGAGAACAAAACGGGATTGTGCCTCCAAAATTCGTGTTTGAAAAAGTGATCGAGGATTCCCGAAATGTTATCAAGGGAAAACCTTTTACAAATTCTAAGGAAGTAAGTGCTTTACTAGAGGATTTTAAAAGCAAATTGAAAAACTTGAAATTACCTGAAAAGGAACAATTGGTTCTTATTAACAAAGCAGAAAATGCTTTAAATACATCTGTAAGACAAGGCTACGAAAATTTAATTGCAAAATTAGAAGATCAACAACAACGTGCTACTACAGATCATGGAGCTTGGAAGTTTCCAAAAGGTGAAGATTATTATAACAATCGTCTTAAAAGGATTACTACCACAAGTTTAACAGCTAATGAGATTCATGAAATTGGTCTAAGTGAAGTTGGCAGGATCCATGGAGAGATGGAGGAGATCATGAAGACTACTGGATTTAAAGGTTCCCTGCAGGATTTCTTTGAATTTATGCGAACAGATGAACAGTTCTATTATCCAAATACTCCTGAAGGTAAAAAACGTTATTTATCTGAAGCTACGAGCTTAATAAATACTATGAAGGGCAAATTAAATGAGCTTTTTATAACAAAGCCTAAAGCTGATATTGTAGTGAAAGCTGTAGAAGCATTTAGGGAGAAAAGTGCTGGAAAAGCATTTTATCAGTCGCCAGCTATTGATGGTTCCAGACCAGGAACTTATTATGCAAACCTGTATGACATGGCGGCAATGCCAACCTATCAAATGGAAGCATTGGCTTTTCATGAAGGAATTCCAGGACATCATATGCAAATAGCAATAGCTCAAGAATTGGATAGTGTACCAATGTTTAGAAAATTTTCATCTTATACTGCATATACCGAAGGATGGGGATTGTATAGTGAATTAATACCTAAAGAAATGGGGTTCTATAAGGACCCGTATTCAGATTTCGGAAGATTGGCTATGGAATTATGGAGATCATGTAGATTGGTTGTAGATACTGGCATTCATGCAAAAAAGTGGACTAGAGAAGAAGGTATTGCTTATTATAAAGAGAATACTCCAAATGCAGAAAGTGACTGTGTGAAAATGGTTGAAAGACATATTGTAATGCCTGGACAGGCTACGGCTTATAAAATCGGGATGAATAAGATCGTTGAATTAAGAGAAGAAGCTAAAGTTCAATTAGGTGAAGATTTCGACATCAGGGAATTTCACGATGTTGTGCTTACTAATGGCGCAGTACCACTGAATGTTTTAGAAGAAATGGTGCAAGAATGGGTAAAATCTAAGAAGGCATAATTTGTCCTTATATTAAAAAGGATTAGCCACAAATTCAGGAATAAAAACTATTTAATTCCTGAATTTGTGGCTTTTTTGATTAAAGGTATTAGAGATTTAAAATTACTTATCCAATTCTAATAGCCAAATTGCAGCATCAGCAAACGACTTTGACCAGAGTTTTTCATTATGTTCTCCATCCGGAATAGAATCGATATTTATTTGTGTATTAGAAGCTAGCTTTGTAGAAAGCAATTCTTTCATTTTATACATTAGCGGCAGCATCTTTTCGCTTTCTTTTTCTCCGGCTCTAAAGTAGAATTGATTTTTAGATAGGCTTTTTAGTTCTAAACTTTCTGTAAAATCAAATATATCTTCAGAATACCAAAAACTAGGGGAGAAGACTATTGCTTTCCCAAATACATCTGGATGTTTTAGCGTAGCGTAATAAGAGAAAAGCCCACCTAAAGAACTGCCTCCAATAAAAGTATTTTCAGCAGATGATGAAGTATGATAAAGTGAATCTACATGGGGTTTTAAAGTGTTCATTATAAAATCCAGGTAAGAATCAGCTTTTCCACCTTTATATTCAGAATGAGGATAAGGTGTTAATTCGTCTATCCGTTTTTCATTACCATGTTCTATTCCTATCACAATTAAATCAAGATTAAGACTATCCAAAGATTCATCTACGCGCCATTCTCCTACAAACGAAGTGGATTTATCAAATAAATTCTGAGCATCTTGAAGATATAAAACCGGAAATTTTTTATTATTAGAAGAGTAGCTTTCTGGCAAATACACCCATATCTTTTTTATAGTATCTAGTTGTTTAGCCTGTATAGAAAATGTGCTTATATTTTTTGAAGCCGTTGATTGAGCCATAGTTGGAAGTACAGTTAGGATTACAATTAAAAAACTGAAACTTAAGTAAAATACTTTATTCATCTTCAGCAGCCTCATTTAATTTGAATGTGAAAGAATCAGCTAAACTTGTAAGTCTTTCAATATCTACAGGATTTTTTATGGCTCCCTTGGCGTCAGATAACAGAAGTGAGGCTTCTTCCTTTATGTAATCATAGTAATCCTTATTATAGGTTTTTTGATGAAGTAAATAGTGCAACATCACTAATAGCTTTTGATTCAGGGTAACATCATGTTTACAATAGGTTCTAACGGCCACCATAACTTGATAAAGGAGATCCTTAAAATCTATTGTTTTAACTTTTAAATAAGGAATTTCATCTCTTCTAATTATATTGAGATCTTTTTTTTGCATTCTTAGGGCGAATAATTCTGTAAGATAATCTATTGCATTTATCGCGGTTCCAGGATCATTGATTCCTGGAGACATTGCTTTTAAAATAATTTCGCTTAACTGTTTGAAACCTAGAACATAATTGTCTTCCACCAATTCTTCTCTAGCATAACTTATATTGTTTAAAATTTGATCTACTTGATCTTTTTCAAGCTTAATTTTAGATCTAAACATGGGAATCCCATTCAATATAAAGTTGCCCTTAAAAGGCAGAAAATGAAGTTGAGTGTTATTTTCTATACTGAAATCAATCATATTTGTGTATGAGATATTCTGTAAGTAACCACTTTTTTCTGATTGGTATTCATACCAGTCATCACTATCGGGGAAAGTTGCCAAATGTGGGCCTTCTTTTTCAATCACTTCGTCCAACCTATTTTTTGATTTTGTATAAATCATCTTTAAGATATTGCTTATTTGGATGGACTGTGAGATATTATGAATAAAAAAGATGAAGGCATAGATACAAATTACGGTCCCGACAACCCCTACTAGAACAGAAAACCCTGGAATCTGATATTTATCTCCGGTTGGTTGGATCGAAAATAGAATAAAGATGTTATATAGGATTGTAGACAAGTAGATCCCTAAAATTATCTGGTGTTTTTTATCTGATATTAATCCGGGCAATAATCTTGGGGAGTAGTTACTGGAGGCCTGACTTAGTAAGAGCATCACCATAGAAAAGCTAAAAACTATAACCGATATAAGCCCTGAAATAAAGGCAGAAAGTAAAGTCATAGCGGTAGTACCATTATCTACAACAAGTATAGGAGCTTTATCTAATAGGTATTTTGAAATTCCTAAACTTTCTAAATACATTAATAGAAAAGCAAAGAATATCCCAAACAAGGCTAAAACGGTAGGGTAGAAGGCGATTTTACTTTCAATGATATTAAAAAAAGAGAGAGTTCTAAATAATAATTTTTTCATAAAAAGGTTTCAGAATTTAAAAATAACATTTTAAGAATTAGCCTTTCACATACTTCACAATAATTTAGACTTTATACATATTATAAATAGTAACCAACTCTGATAAATTTAGGATTTTAATTGTTTTGAAATAGGTTGATAATCTTTTCAAAAATGAGAAGGAGAGATAGAACTTAAAGAATAGGATTATTTTTAATTTGTCTATAGGGCTTTTCTGATATTCATAACCAACCACCTATTCCCCGCACTTTGAATTGTCAACATTTGAGCTCCAGAAATTGAAGGAAGAGACGTTTCCGTTATAGGGTCATAAATATCTTCTGTTCCAGAAAAAATAAAAGGTTTTGTCTTAGTGCCTTTCCATGCAGTAAGAGTGATTATTCTACCTTTGTTTATATTAGCAGAAGGAATAACTAGTCCTGAAATCCCATCATTGATCCTCAAATGATAAGTGTCTTCTTGAATAACAAAATCTCCTGTGGCTCCGCCAGTAGTAGAGTAGATTCCTGTATGAGGATAAGTCCAGTTTGCATTTCCCTGGGAATCAATTATTAATGTTTGTCCGGCGCTCCCTCTAGTTTCAGGTAAGATATATTCGTCCTGTGGAGTTCGTCCAATACCCACTTTTCCCACAAAGTAACCCGCATAAACTTTTGCATTACTACTTCCCTGTGCGGCACTATAAATGCCATAAATGGTTCCGAGACTTGTTTCATTACCTATGATGGAATAAATACCAAAATTGCTGCTTTTCGCGCCTAAAGTTATTCCAACTCTGTTGTAAATTCCATAAATATCATTAGTTCCGGAATTTTGATAGGTTTCATTGAAAAAACCATAATGGATTCCTATCCCAATACCACCTACATTATTTTTAATCCCGTACTTATTGCCATTGGTTGCACTACGATTGTCACTAATTATTCCATAGGTTGTAAGATTATCCACTGTTGGATTATTGTTATCTACTTCCAATCCTTTCTTAATTGCTGCATCTGTAGCAGAATTTAAGGCTATTTGTAATTTTGAGCTGATATCCTGAGTTCCAATTCCAATATTCCCGTTTCTAAATAGTGCATCTGTAATATTATTTGGACTTGCGGTCGTGCTAGGTTTATAAAAATTTTCAGAAGGATTTCCAGTTAAGGCCTCCCATTTTAGCACATCATTATTCCAATAGTAAAATCCACTTTTTTGAGGGAGTACCTTGGAATTTAAAAAGACCAGCATACCATGCTGGTCTTTATTGGGAGGATCTGCTGGGAATTTTTGGATTCTTGGAATCAGTATCCCATCAATTCCTAATGGAGAATCAGGGGAAACCGAAACAATATCTAATTGTGCTTTTGGGGAAGAAGTATTAATACCAACTTGGCAAAAAGCAAAAACGGGTAAAAAGAATATAGAAAAGAAGTAAATTTTCATTTGTAACACAATTAAGCCACCACAAGACATAGGGTTAATGTGAAGAATGAAATTTAAAGGTATTAAAATAAGTGATTGATATTGAGTATTTTATGACATTATTTAATTCAATTAGTTTATTTATTAACGCAAAACATAATTTTAACTCAATTCCTTGGTTTTATCCTGTAACATTTTAATTTCATCTCGAAGTCTTGCAGCACTCATAAAATCCAGATCTTTCGCTGCCGCTTCCATTTCCTTTCGTTTCGCACGAATTCGTTTTTCTAGTTGAGACTTGCTAAAATATTCTGTTTCTTTTTCCGCTGCCTTTAGGGTTGGAGCAGTTTCTATAACGTATGGATCTAACTTGTTTTTAACCAGAGAACTTCCTATGCTTTTCACCAAAGCAGTTGGTGTTATATTATGTTTGGTGTTATAAGCAATTTGCTTTTCCCGTCTGTAATTGGTCTGATCTATTGTTGTTTGCATACTGTTGGTTATTTTATCTGCATACATAATAGCTCTACCTTCTAAATGCCTCGCAGCACGCCCAATAGTTTGTGTCAAAGATCTATTGCTTCTTAAAAATCCTTCTTTATCAGCATCCAAAATTGCTACAAGAGATACTTCTGGGAGATCTAACCCTTCTCTTAATAAATTAACTCCAATAAGTACATCAAAAATACCTTTTCTAAGATCCTGCATAATTTCGACACGCTCAAGCGTATCAACGTCAGAATGAATATATCTACATCTCACATTAATGCGGGTGAGATATTTTGTTAGCTCTTCCGCCATTCTCTTAGTAAGAGTGGTCACTAACACTCGTTGATCCTTTTCTGTTCTTATGTGAATTTCTTCAATTAGATCATCAATCTGATTTAAACTTGGGCGAACTTCAATAATTGGATCCAACAGTCCTGTTGGTCTAATAACTTGTTCTATATAAACTCCCTCGGTTTTCTGTAATTCATAATCTGCAGGGGTTGCACTTACATAGATAACCTGATTTTGCAAGGCCTCGTATTCTTCAAACTTAAGAGGTCGGTTATCCATTGCGGCTGGTAATCTAAATCCATAATCTACCAAATTCTCTTTTCTAGATCTATCACCACCATACATAGCATGCACTTGTGGTATGGTCACGTGACTTTCATCTACAACCATTAAATAGTCATCTGGGAAATAATCTAATAGACAGAAAGGTCTGGTTCCCGGAAGTCTTCCATCCAGATATCGAGAATAATTCTCGATCCCCGAACAATAACCTAACTCCCTAATCATTTCAAGATCAAAGTTGGTTCGTTCATCCAAGCGCTTTGCCTCTAAATGTTTTCCTATGTCTTGGAAATAATCTACCTGCTTCACTAAATCATCCTGGATCTCTCTTATGGCACCTTGTAATACATCTGGAGAGGTAACAAACATGTTGGCAGGATAGATATTTAGCTTTTCATATTTCTCCAAAACCTCATTGGTTTGAGGATCAAATTCTTCAATCTCTTCTATATCATCTCCAAAAAAGTGAATTCTAAAGGCATTATCGGCATAGCTTGGAAATACATCTACAGTATCTCCTTTTATTCTGAAATTACCCCGATTAAAATCTGATTCAGTTCTGGAATATAAACTCTGCACAAGCCTGTGTAATAACTTGGTTCTTGAAATATGCATATCTTTTTCAATCGATACCACATTTTTTTTGAATTCAACAGGATTTCCAATACCATAAAGACAGGAAACAGATGCGACTACTAAAATATCACGTCTACCGCTCAATAGGGAGGAAGTAGTGCTTAGTCGAAGCTTTTCAAGTTCTTCATTAATGGAAAGATCTTTTTCTATATAGGTTCCAGAAGATGGAATAAATGCTTCAGGTTGGTAATAATCATAATAACTCACAAAATACTCTACAGCATTATCAGGAAAGAATTGTTTAAATTCTGAATAAAGCTGAGCAGCTAAAGTTTTATTATGCGCCAAAATAAGAGTAGGTCGCTGAATTTTTTCTATAACATTCGCTACTGTAAAGGTTTTTCCAGAACCTGTAACTCCTAAAAGGGTTTGGTATTGCTCGTTCTTATCTATACCCGCAACCAACTTTTCAATCGCTTGAGGTTGGTCTCCAGTAGGTTTGTAATCTGATTTTATTTCGAATTTCATGAATCTTTTCTTAGCCTCACGAAAATAAGCAAATATCTTGCCTATTTAAACAAGTGTCATGTGCTTATCTAATAAGACTAAAATGACTCCCGAATTCTTTTCCGTTCGCTAAAAAGATCTTAAACCAATAATCATCACTTGGCATATTATTCCCATTAAATGTCCCATCCCAACCATGACCATTCGGGTTTAATTGTTTCAATAATTTCCCATAACGATCGTAAATATAAATCCCGCTAATCCTTACATCTGGGTCATTAGAATTTAATGGCTTCCAGTAGTCATGTGTTCCATCATTATTTGGAGTAAAAAAGGATGGAAAGCCAAAAAGAGTAATTTCAGTTTGACCTATAGCACAATCATTTTCTCCTTTTATATAAACAGTATATGTGCCGCCGGGAACATTTTTAAAAACTGGAGAATTTTGATAATTACCTTCCATATTATCTAAAGAGAAATAAACTTGGGTATCAATAGCATCAGTAATAACTGTGACATCACTGGAAATCCCATTGTTTTCTACTTGTACATCAATTATTTGAGGGCTCTGTTCTTCATTTATATTAAAAGATATTTTTCTTCCGCAGCCAAGCAAAGGATCTTCTATTCTTAAATCATAAATACCTCCCTCAATGATATAAATTGTAGGGGTGTTTTCACCAGTACTCCAGGTAAAATTATAATCTTCAGGATTATTTAGATTTATAGCATTACCAATTTCTAAAGGAAATTGTGATGTACATGCATTTATGTCGTTTATTAAGGCTAATCGAGGAAATGGTGTTAACTCTAATTCTATTTTGCCAAAACCGTAACAAACTGCATCATTGTTTGCTCTTATAAATATTGTTCTAGGTGCAGATATATAATTTTCTTGCAAAGGTTTTTCTCCTAAAGCTGCATCAGCTTCTTCTTCATGGAAAGTAAGATCAATATTATTTGGCAAATTTAACTCCTGAATAAGATTTCTCTCGATTGCAGAAAAATTAAACTCTGCCGTACCATCACCAAGGTCACAGCCACTTGCCGGACTAGAAGTTAGATCTACGCTAGTGGTTGTATTTAATTTAATGGTAGTAATATCAAAGCATTCCGATCCAAAACCTAAAACCTTAGCAAATAAAGTTTCCGATGGGGAAGTGTTTCTGTAAATATTATTTAAGGCATTTTCATTTAAAGTATCCATTTCTGCATCCTGCCGAGAAGTGTAAAAAAATATTTGTAGAGTTTGATCATTATTCGTTAAATCATCTTTAGCTAATTGAAGATTGAATTCTGTTAGCCCATCATTTGGGTTATTATCTTGTGTATCACATTGACTAAGAACAACATTGTTTGCAACTTGAGGTATTTTTACGATTGTAATTTCTTTACAAACAGGATCTAAAGGAATACCATTTAGGGTTTTGGTTAAACTTACTGTATAGATACCTGAATTAGAGTATACATGGGTAGGGTTTTCTAGTAATGAGCTGGTGTTATCACCAAAATCCCAGTTCACCGTATCATAATCTTTATTACCACTAATAGTAAACAAGGTTGCATCTCCAAAGCAGAGATCATCAACATCAAAATCACTATTAAATAGAGATTGCACAAATGGAGGTAGCCCTAGTTTTACATCTTTGGGTGAAATATCAAAACTATTATGTGCATAATTAATTGCTGTCCCTAGAAGTTCGGGATTATTGATTACTGAAAGTTTGGAGTGATGTACAGCACCAGAAACCATAGGATATCCAGCTCTATATATTTTACCATCTATAGAAAGCTGTAAAGCACCTGCAACATTATTAGACGAATTAATTAGTATTTGGGATTCCGCTACGTTAGAACTATTTAAATCAAATTGATAGAGTTCTCCACTTTGTAATTGATCTTCATCATTAAAAGTATTTGCTGTGGCATATAATTTTGTAGATTCTGAAGAAAACTCGACTCCATAAGGATAAGTTTTAAATAAAATTAATTGCTCATTACTAACTTTTCCAGATAAATCATCAAAATCATATAAAAAGACTTTTCCATTGTTTTTAGCACCACCAGTTCTTGGACTACCCAAGGATGTATTGGCATAAGCAGCTGCCATTTTTTTACCGTTAGGTGAGATTTTTAAATAACCAGCAGCGGTTACATTTATATCTTGATCGTTAATAAGTGGTGGGAAATTATTGGATAAAGTTGAAATTATTGGAGAAGAATTTACTCCAGAAGCACTCACATTGAATGAGTAAAATTTATTTGTAAATTGTGTTACTACCCAATACGATACGCAATCTCCACTTATTACTGCAGAAATTTTCTCTGAACTCTTAAATTCTTTTTCTAATGAATTTCCGGGGTTATAGGTTACAAGATGGACATTCTTTTGCCCCGTGATAATTGCTCCATTACCGTTATTTAAAAACATATCTACTTCCGAATAATTCACGCCTTCTATAGGGTCTGCGGTGACTCTAAAATAATCTGGCTTATCTACAGTGAATATGTAATATCGTCCAGGTTTTGAAGGTCTTGGGACAACTATCGCAGACTGAGTACTAGAAACATTTCCCTTTAGGCCAGTACCATTTTGCATTATATTGTGATTCCTGTCGTAAACGGTAAGTCCATCAGTATAAAATAATAAGTTCCCGTTTCTATCTGAAATTGTAGTTGCACCCTCAATTGTTTGAATTTGCCCATCTTGTAAAGCGACGGGAGAGCCAGATTTAAAAGATATTCCAGCATGGTCTCCAAAATACCAGTTTGCAGCTTCCTTTTGGGCGAATACTTGCTGGCAAAATAGTATTAGTAAAAATGTTACTATCGCAATTGGTTGCCTCATATATACTGTTTTGATCAAGATTTACAAATCTCTCTTCTTAAGTAGGGCAAGTGATAAATATACGAAGATAACTGTCCAAGCAATCACAATTAATAATTGGTACCAATGCACTGCATAATCCTTATTTATCTCTTCTCCAATTTGTGTAGCTGCTGTTGAAATAAAATTTAATCGGGAAAACGGCTCTATAACAATGTTACTCATGGCTGTAAGCGGAAAGAACTGCATAATATTTTCAGGAAGGTCACTATCTCTAAACAATCTAAAATTTAAAACCCCGTAAAGAATTCCTTCAAAAATCCACCAAATAAATAGAAAGCCTAAGGCAAATGCTGAGCGCTTAATTAGGATTCCAATGAACATACAGAAGGTGAAAAACCCAAGAAGCTTAATAAAATAACCTACGAGATATTCCATATCTGAAAAGACGATGGAAAGTTCTGTAAAATCTGAAAATGAATAGCCAAGTATTAGTGAGACTACAAATAGAAAGATAGTTGATAACAATGCAAATAATAGAACGGTTATGAATTTTGACAAGACAAATTCTTTCTTGCTCAAGCCATCAATAAGGTTCTGTTTAAGTGTCCTATGGCTATATTCATTAGACATCATAGAAACTATAACAATTGCAAGAAAGAGCTTTAAAATAGCTGCTATATAACTATTGAAATGCCATATAAAGGGGAAATTAAAAATCCCTTGATCTGCCAGTCTAAAATGTACAGGTCCCAAATCAAATTCAATAGAAGCGATCAAAGCGATAAAAGTAATTAAGATAAAATAGGTGCTTATAAGGATCTTAGCAGATCTGCTATATCTCAATTTATGTAATTCTATATTTAATAGTCGTAACATTTACTTAGCATTTTCGTTGGTTAATTGTAAAAATTGTTCTTCAAGACTTTCTTTTCTTTTCACCAAATAAGAAATTACCATTCCTCTTTGATGAAGAAATGAGTTTAAATCATCAGCTCCCAAAGGTTCTTCCAAAATGGCAGTTATTAAATCTTCATTTAATGTAATCTTTCCAATTGAAGGATGCTGCTCCAATAATTGCTGAAGTTTAACAAGATCATTTGCTTTAAGCTCGAAAAACCCATGACTAGCATTCATCTCATCAACTCTACCGCTATAAAGTTTGATTCCTTTTCTAATGATGACCACGTGAGAACAAACTTTTTCAACTTCATCCAGTAAATGAGATGCTAAGAGAATCGTAGTTCCCATAGATGCTATCTTTCTAATGATCTCCCTAATTTGATGAATCCCTTGCGGATCCAATCCGTTGGTAGGTTCATCTAGAATTAAAATCTCAGGATCGTTTAAGAGGGCAGAGGCGATGGCCAAGCGTTGTTTCATCCCCAAAGAAAAAGTTTTGAACTTACTATCCTTTCGGTCTAGCAACCCAACTATTTCTAGTTTTTCGTCTATTTTATTTTTCTGAACTCCTTTGATCTTGCACACTAAAGCAAGATTTTGAGAAGCGGTCATATATGGATAAAAATTAGGGTGTTCTATAATTGCACCTACTTTTTTTAATGCCTCATGGGTAGAATCGGTTCCGTCGAACCAATGAAAATCACCACTAGTCTTATTCACCACATTTAAAACCATTCCCAAAGTTGTAGATTTCCCACTCCCATTTGGGCCTAAAATTCCGTAAACATTTCCTTTTTTAATTGTAAAGGAAAGATTGTTAACAGCAGTTAAACTTCCATATTTTTTGGTAAGCTGATTTATTGTAAGAATTGTTTCCAAATTAATCTGAATTTTTTAATAGGACGTCGAAGTTAACGTTTTGTTACTGCAGAAGTGAAACAGATACTGTATTTTTGAAAAAACCCTAAGAATGGAAGAAAACTTAATGTCCAGGAAAAAACCTTCCTTTCCTGTAAATGAACGTTTACATAAATATTTGGAAAAATATAACAGGGCTACAAAGATCCATGTTTTTTATGATGATCTTCTTAGATTTTCTGGATCCATTGTTGTTTATGATCAAAATGATGAAGACACACTTTGGGTGCGTTGCTATTATTCTGACAGCGAGCGTATAGAAATTGATGAATCTTTAAAACAAATATATACCATTTTGCATTCCGATGGGAGTGACGATTCTTTGCCATTTTTAAATATAGATGCTATAGATTATTGCACTTTTGGAAACTCTAAACCCTTCAGAATACGGGTGAGAAATACTCTAAATGATAGTTTTACTTATTTCTATGTAAAGATAGCCGATGCCTCCAGAATTTATGGTTTAGAATTCGAACACATCCTTTCACCTAATAGGATCAATTTTTTGGTTTATAAGGAAACCTTGATTGAAGAGCATATTGCTGGGATTCCAGGAGATGTTTTTATTCAGGATGAATTGCCACATTGTGATGATCGTGCAAAAACCCAAATCGCTAAACAATTCGTGAAATTTAATGAACGATGCACCATCCGTTTGTTAGGAGATATGCGATCTTACAATTATGTGGTGATTCCAACACACGATTTTGACCATGTAGAATATACAATACGCGCTATAGATTTCGATCAGCAGTGTTATGAAGGTAATTTAAAAGTTTACCGTCCGCAGTTCTTCAAGGAGAATTTAAAAATGGTAGAATTGGTTACCCAAAAATTAGAGCATAGTTCTATAGAACAGTATAGAAAAGAAGAACGTTCGTTGCTAGCTAAGCGTATGATCAATGCTCAATCCCGTTTTAAGGAATTGGTGAGATGTATGATCAACGATCATGTTTCTACTCCTGCAAATGTTAAGATGCTAAGAAAAGACCTTTACTTATTCACAAATGACATGAAGTTTAAGAGAGCTAAAACCATGGGGCAAATCTTAAGAACGGCATTAGAATTTGTAAAAAGAAATTACGAAAATGTAAATCTAAAGAAGAGAAGAGTTTAACTCTTTTCTTCTTTATTAAAATATACCAAGTAATAATACATTTGCTTTTCTTCATCCCAACCTTTTTCAACGAATTTCTGCGCCGATTCTGGATTGATGAAATCCAATTTAATTTGAATATTGGTATCTAAATTAATAGTATTCTTAATAGACTTTCTTGCTGAAGTTACCGCTGCATTTGCAATAGAGAACTCAGTAAGATCTTCGATCTTATATTTTGGTGCCTTCTCTTGTTTGTAATTCTTAAATTCCGGGATAAGATCTGGATTATCTATAACAGAGCTTAAGAAGTTGTTCTCTTCAAAGGAGTCGTTTTTTGCAAAATAATCTACACTTCGGTTCATAAACATTACTTCCTCTTTTTTATCCTCAGCAGGAAGCACTACATCTTTAGCGAAATTCTGGCAAAACTTAAGGTATTTCTTGGTGTAGAAATTTTCATCTGCCAGCACATCTACTCCTAAGAAGTTTTCTAACCAATATTTAGTATCATATCTATTAGAATCTACAGAAAGGATCTTGTAGCCTTCAGCTCTATTTTTATTGAAGATCAAGGCTCCTTTATCCATTTTCTGAAGATTGATACCCTGCTGAATTACCATTTCTAATAAAGAACCTTTTTCCTGAAACTGAAGGAAATCATGCTTTAATTCAGATTTAAAAATCCCTATTGCCGATACCTTTTCATTATCCAACAGCATGTTTTCAAAATAAACAACATACACTTCTCCACTTTTAATATGGGGATGAGAAGATTGTTCAAATAAAAAAGTGGTTATTTTTTTAGAAACTTCATGTACCGACTCTGGAGCATCAAAAATTTGATTTGCATAATTATATAATTCATTAAATTCTAGATCAGTTTCATGAGTAAACTGGTAGTAATTCTCTTCTTTTTCTCTGAAAGATTTCAGGAAATATTCCTTGATCAAAGGAGCAATTTCATCATTAAGCTCAAAAGGAGCACCAGAAAGGAAAATATTTTCGTTTCTACTTTTATTCCCAACTCTATGAATAGATAGGGATTCAATTTGGGCATTATACAGATTGATCATTTTACAATTGAGATATTAGATTTGAGAAAATAGTATTGAGTATAGAGAAAAAAATTAATCAATTAAAGTAAACTTGAAACCTGAACCGAAAACAGTATTCAGTTTTCAAACTGTCACCTTGAACTTAGTTCAAAGGCTTAATTCCAAATATCGTCATAAGACAAATCATCAAAATTATCCAGATCTAAATCTGAGTCATCATCAAATTCATTCTTATCGGCTACAAATTCCTTATCTGGAGCATCCGTAGGTATTTGTCCATGAACATACATTAAGTTAGGATAATCACGTCCATCTTCAATTTCAGCAATATCTGCTAATTCAATAAGAAAAGTCCACATACTTAGAAAATCGTAAACGTAGATAAGCTTTCTATGGTTCTTAGAAACTACACTATCTAAAGTAGTTTCATTCATTAACCTAACAGAACCTAGGTCTTCACCAAGATCAAACTGAGAAATTTCTTCACCCTGATTCCATTCATCGTCACTTATATAAAAAGCTGCCATTTCATTTCCATCAAAACCAAAAGCATTCACGATAGAGTTATGAAAATCTTCCAAAGTGTCCTCTTCTAAAATTTCAATATCTCTAAAAACGTCATCTTGTGCATCCAAAATAACTCTAAATCTATAAACCATTATGATAATTTTTGTGGGGGCAAAGTTACAAACTTTTTATGCGAATAGGCGCACGCAAAGCTTCCAATAAAATATAAAACTGAACCCCAAATAATAAGGTTGCAATTACCAGATGCAAAGGCTGAGATAAAGCTGGAAAGTCGAAATTATACATAGCAATCCCGGTGATAATTTCTAAACCGATAAATGCTAAGATCCAATTCACTTTGTTAAACCCAAGATTTAGTTTTTTATTTTGCCACCAAATGAGCAGATTCAAAATAAGCACTAAAATTGAAAAGGATCTATGTATATAAAATATAATTGAAGGTTTGGATAGCCATTGTTCTGGCATATTGTAACCAACAATTTTTATTTGCTCATCTACAAATTGCCTTACCTGTGTTCCCAAAACAATTTGGATCAAAGTGAAAATAACAGCAAAAAGTGTAAGACTTCTAAAACTTTTTAAGCCAATCTTGGTTATAGATTTCGGTTTAGAAATATGAAGCAGATATAGAATTAAAGCTACAATTACAAGAGCCATTACCATGTGAATAGTGATCTTAATAGGGGAGAGGACAGAATATACGACTGTTGCGCCAAGCCATCCTTGGAAACCCATAAGAAATACAGATAACCACGAGAGTAAGGTAATCTTCTTGTTTTCCTGCCAATATTTTAGAGATAAAAACGCCATGATCAAAACTGCTATCCCTGCCAATGCCCCGAATAGCCGATTTATATATTCTATCCAAGTATGCCAAGGATTAAAAATGGCATAATCGTGTTTAGTGTATTTAACCCAATCTTGAGTATTGTATGTTGAACCTGTTTTAAAATCTTGTTCTGCAGTCATTAAAGATTCGTCTACAATAATAACCTGTCCTTTTTTATACTCTCTATCCGCTTGAAATTGAACTTCAGTTATTTCAGTTGGAGGAATGTAATATCCAAAACATTTTGGCCAGTCTGGGCAACCCATTCCAGATCCTGTCATGCGAACAACGGCTCCAGCAATAATTACCAAATAAACGAGAATTAGCGATATTTTTGCAAATTTTCTATACACCTTGATTAAATTAAGCGCTAAAAGCTACTTGTGAATATTTATAAATTTTAATATTTTATTTTACACTTTCCAAACCGAGTTCTTTTCCTTTCTTCAACATAAAGGACTTTGCAGCCTCATATTCATTTGGAATTTCTCCTTCTAAAATAGCTTCTTTAATAGCTTCTTTAATAATCCCTATCTCGCGAGAAGGTTTCAAATTGAAAAAGGTCATAATCTCTTCTCCAGAAACCGGTGGCTGGAAATTTCGGATATGATCTTTTTCTTCTACTTCCTTAATTTTCTCTCGAACCTTTTTGAAATTGTTATGATATTTTTTATATCGCTTTGGATTTTTCGTGGTGATATCGGCTTCACAAAGTGTCATAAGATCTTCAATATCGTTTCCAGCATCAAAAACCAACCTTCTAACTGCAGAATCGGTGACGTTTTCATCTGAAATAACAATAGGTCTAGAGCTCATTAAAACGAGTTTTTGCACTAGTTTCATCTTATCATTCAAAGGCATTTTCATTTGCTTAAAAAGCTTGTAAACCATCTTGGAGCCCACGAATTCGTGCCCGTGAAAGGTCCACCCAATCTTTTTATGAAATTTTTTTGTTGGCGCTTTACCTATGTCATGTAAAAGTGCTGCCCAACGCAACCAAAGATCATTCGTGTTTTCAGAAATATTATCTACCACCTCCAGCGTATGCCAAAAATTATCTTTATGCTTTTGCCCTTCTATTTCTTCAATTCCTTCTAATGCGGTTAACTGCGGAAAAATTATTGGCAAAAGGCCTGTTTTATGCAATAGAGCAAATCCTATAGAAGGTTTTTCTGAAAGAAGAATTTTATTGATCTCGTCAATAATTCGTTCTTTAGAAATGATCTTGATCCTTTTCTTATTCTTAGAAATTGAAGCCAAAGATTTAGGTTCAATTTTAAAGTGTAGCTGCGTTGCAAAGCGTATTGCCCTTAACATCCTTAAAGGATCATCTGAATAAGTAATATCTGGATCTAAAGGAGTTTGAATTAATTGATGCTTTAGATCATCAATACCGTTAAAAGGATCTACTAGGTCTCCAAAATTTGTCTTGATTAAATTCAGCGCCAAGGCGTTTATTGTGAAATCACGTCTTTTTTGATCATCTTCAAGACTTCCGTCCTCCACAACCGGATTTCTGCTATCTTCTGTATAACTTTCCTTTCTGGCACCAACAAACTCGATCTCCAGATCAAAAGCTCTGAGCATTGCAGTACCGTAAGTTTTGAAAATTTGGATTTTGGGATTGTTGGGTAATAATTTGGATACTTCGGTAGCCAATTCAATTCCACTTCCAATTGCAACGATGTCTATATCTTTTGGTTCTCCACGATCAAGCAGAAAATCTCTTACAAATCCGCCAATCACATAACTCTCTAAATTTAGATTCTCTGCTGCTTGAGAGATGATCTTAAAAATGGGATGTTTTAAAGCTGATTTGTAGTTTGTGTTTTTAGGCATATTTTATTGTCGAATCACTTTAACGCTTCCGTCCTTACCAATTTTGATAATAGAGGATGGTTGGTCTGATGTTTTTGAATGCTGCAAATTTACTATATAGTCTACACCTTTTAAAATTTCCGGGCTTATTTGAGAGAAAGATTTTGGAGTTGGCTCTCCACTAATATTTGCAGAGGTTGATACCAATGCTCTTCTAAATTTATAGATCAATGGTTCGCAAAATTTATCGTCTACTACTCGAATTGCTAAAGTTTCATCTTCAGCAATTAAATTGTTTGCAACCTTTATTGGATCATCGTAGATAATGGTGGTCGGTTTAACCGCATAATCTATAAGATCATAAGCAATATTTGGAATTTTGTTTACATACTGTTCCAACATTTTAACAGAATTAACCAAACAAATCATCGCTTTTTTTTCTTCTCTTTTTTTAAGCTTATAAACTTTTGCAACTGCTTCTGGGTTTGTAGCATCACAGCCTATTCCCCAAACGGTATCTGTTGGATATAAAATTATGCCACCCTTTTTTAAAACTTCAAGCGTGTTTTCTATTTCCTGTTTTATATTATTTTCCATTGAGAACTAATTTATATTCTTGTAATGTTTTTAATGCCATCATTTCTGTTGTATACTTTTCGTGCACATTTTTAAATGAAATAGCTGTAAATCTCTTCATCAACTCTGGGTTGGTTAAAAGTTCTATAATTTGATCTGCAAGTACTTCGTGATTTCCGGAGTCTGTTAAATAGCCATTTGCGCCATGAGCTATAACTTCTGAAATACCTCCAACATTGGTACTTATTACTGGGACTTTATTTAAAAACGATTCATAAATAAATTGAGGGATTCCTTCGCTTTTTGAAGTAACCAGAGAAATATCAAATTGAGGAATTAAAAATGATGCATTTGGAATCACATTCGTCAAGGTGATATACTTTGAAAGTTTTAATTTTTCTATTTTATCAATAAGCTCAGGAGTTTCGGTGGTGAACTTTCCAATCTGAATAAAATGAATGTTCGTAATCCCTCTTTTGTATACTATGTTATAAGCAACCTTAATAAAAGTATCCAGATCTTTCGGCCAGTTATGATTTGCAATATTACCGATGATCTTTGTAGAAGCAGCGATATTGAATTGATCTTTTATACACATAGGTTTATCAGCGTTATGTGAATTAACCTTAGTACCATGATATATTGAAACTAACCTTTTAGGATCTGTGATATTGGTTTCTGTAATGGCCTTAGTAGCTTCAGAAACACAAAGAATTTTTTTTATCTTTTTATAATTGTATTTATAAAGAGTTTGTTTTCTAGATCTAATTGGAAACGTGGTCTTTTTACTGAAGATAAAGGATGGCAAATTATATAGATGATCTGCCATAATACATAAGGTTAAGGCTGTACTATCATGGATATGTAGGAGATCTATTTGTTGCCTTTTACAAATTTCAATTAATTTAAAACAGAATCTTAGATCCATTTTAAAGTTAATTGTAACAGTTTCATAAGTAATACTGGAGTTTTGAAGCTTTTTATGAAAGAGTCCGTTTTTTACGCATAAAACCGAATTTTGTGTAGAAGGAGATATTTGCTGAAGTTCATTGCAAAGATTCTCTATATGGTTCTCCCCACCACCCCAACTTTTCACTGCAGAAACGTGTAAGATATTCATTAATGAAAGCTTATAAATTGCAAGGTGAATTTCGTTTAAATTAGATATTTAGAAATCTGATTAACCATATCAATTGTGGCGCTTCAAATTTACATATTATTATTTCATTATTGAATTAGTAAATGGATCACTTCATTTTAAAAACTTCATTTCTGTTAAAGAATGTTTTAACAATTCTCAAAAGGATTGATTATACTTATTTTATCTTTGTGCCAAACTAAAAAAACATATCGAGGCATTTCATGTTTTTATACTCAGGTTTTAAGAGGAAAGAAACTGCTATTAGTTTATTTATCAAGATAAACTATATACACAAGAAATGAAATAATTCTGGTTTGTAACAGTGAAATATTTAAATATAAAGTACCTATTAAATTAAATCTTGAGAGCATTATTCCGATTGAAAATTCAAAAAAAATCTTCGGCTTATTATAAAAAGCTGAAATTGGAAGATAGAAATTAACAGATTCATGAAAACAGCTTTACTTATCTCTACATATAACTGGCCAGATGCTTTGGATCTTATTCTTAGAAGTGTATTGAAACAATCTCAATCTCCAGATGAAATTTTAATTGCAGATGATGGCTCTAAAGATAATACCAGGAATTTAATTGAATCTTATAAAGAAAAATTTGTTATTCCAATTATACATATATGGCAAAAAGATGAGGGTTTTAGACGTTCACAAATTTTAAATAAGACCATTTCTAAGAGTAGTTCAGATTATATAATTCAAATAGATGGAGATTGCATTTTACATAAGGATTTTATTAAAGATCATATAAACAGAGCAGAAGAAGGGGTCTTTTTATACGGTTCCCGGGTTAATATTAGACAGAATTCCCTTTCTACTATCTTTGAAAAAAAGATTCATCATTTCCCAATTTTATCAGGGCACATTAAGAAACGAACACGAAATTTGCGAATTCCCGTTTTTAGAGATCTGTATAAACCCAGCCCTCTTTTTTCAACTAAAGTAAGAGGATGCAATATCTCTTACTGGCGAAAGGATTTTTTAGAGGTGAATGGTTATAATGAGGATATTGAAGGTTGGGGAAGAGAAGATTCGGAGTTAATTTTAAGAATATTAAATAATAAAATTCATGGTAAAAGATTGCGATATGGTGGAATACTCTATCATATTTATCATCCGCAATCTTCTATGCAAAATTTTGAGGAAAATGATAAGATTCAGCAGAAGACTATTCAAGAGAAACTTGTGTGGTGTGAAAATGGCGTATCCAAATACCTTTAACTAATGAAGATCCATATTTCTGAAAAATATATAGCTCATCAAGAAAAAATTTCTGGACTAATTAAATCTTTTGAAAATGCTGGTGAAGCTATAACCCCTGGTGTGCGAAATCAAATCAAGATATTCCAACTTGCAGGTCAACAAATAAATATAAAATCTTTTAAGGTACCCAATTTTATAAATCAGGTGGCATATAAGGTTTTCAGAAGATCTAAGGCTGAACGCTCTTTTATTTATGCTGAACATTTAATTGCTATTCAAATAGGAACACCACAACCTATTGCCTATGCCTTAACTAACACTTCCTTGTTTTTTAAAGATAGTTATTACATAAGTGAACATTTGCCTTATGATCTTACTTTTCGTGAATTGGTCAAAGAACCTGAATTTCCTAATCATGAAAAAATTTTAAGAGCATTCACTCGTTTCACCTTTAAACTACATGAAAACCAAATAGAATTTTTGGATCATTCCCCTGGGAATACGCTTATTCAGCTTAAAGATCAAGCTTATGAATTCTTCCTTGTAGATTTAAACAGGATGAATTTTAAAGAAATGAATTTTGAGGAGCGCATGAAAAACTTTTCCCGTTTGACCCCAAAAAGGGAAATGGTTGAAATTATGGCAGACGAATATTCTAAATTAATCAATAAGAATAATAGCGATGTCTTCGAGAAAATGTGGTTTTATACCAACAAATTTCAAGAAAGTCATCTCAGAAAAAAAAGAATAAAGAAAAAATTCAAACTTTAGCTTGATGCTAAATTTTTGATTTATTCAAATAATATAAATCTGTATATATTTAAAATTTATGTTTCAACATTATATTCTTACTCGCTTTAATTTAAGAGCAGAAAATTGGACTACAACAAAGAATAATGAAAAAGTGCTTACAGAAGAGTGGTTGGAAGAGCGCTTTGACCTTTTTGAAAATTATTGCTTTAGTTCAGTAAAGAATCAAACTAACCAAAATTTTAAATGGTTGGTGTTTTTTGATGTTAATACTCCAGAATTTTATAAGCAAAAGGTTGAAGAATATAGGAAGTCCTACAAGAATTTTCATCCGTTCTTTATTGATGGGATGACTAACTTTTTACCTGAGATCGTTAAGAATATAAAGGATCTGGATAACGAGGAATATATTATTACCTCTCGTCTAGATAATGACGATTGTATTCATGAAAATTACACCGAGGTTATCCAAAGTTATTTTAAAAAACAAGATCATCATGCCTTAGATATTATTGACGGGTACACTTTAGAAACTGGAAAAAATACTCGGATGGGTGTTCTAATGAAGCTGAATAATCCCTTTATGAGTCTTATAGAAAAGAAAGGAGACTTTAAAACTGTATGGTTTAGAGAGCGTCATGGATCTTGGAAGTACGAAAAAAATATGACCAAGATTAAACATCGGAGACTTTGGCTCAGTGTTATACATTCCAAAAATAAGGTAAATAGGTTCTCTG
Source organism: Gillisia sp. CAL575 (assembly GCF_000403785.1). GTDB lineage: Bacteria > Bacteroidota > Bacteroidia > Flavobacteriales > Flavobacteriaceae > Gillisia. The sequence continues at coordinate 58,930 of NZ_APHJ01000022.1, read as the reverse complement.
GTTATGGAAATGTAAGTCCTAAAAAGCTTTATGAGTTTCACATTTCAAAAAGTCGAACTGCAGAGATTATAGATAATTTAGTCAACTTTAATTCCTGGAGATTTCTCAGCTTTAAAAATAGATTAAAGTACACCTCTAAGCGCCACTACAAGGATTTTAAAACATTTATTGGGGTCTATAAAAAATAACTTTCAACTTGTTTTAAATTTCGATATCTCAACTAGAAGAAAACATTTTGGATATTAAACTTAATTAAAAATCAAAATAATTCAATTGCTTTCTTACTTTGAATTTTCTAATCAAATTAAGTGGTTTATTTTTAAAACAGGATTTATCACTTTTTAAAAACTCGATACAACTATTTATTACTCGTTCGCTGGATTTTCCATCGGAATAAGGATGAGTGATTTCAACATAATTTTGAATAGCTTCCATTACATACTTTGGCCTGCTGAGTGCTTTATTAATGGCTTTTTCGATTGCTGATACTTCAGTAATATTAATGAAATGATCCCCAGGTTTATTGTTATTAAATGTCACCACGGGTTTATTTTGCAGAATAAACTCTGTGATTGCAGAAGTAGTATCTGCAAACATAATATCTGCTTTTTTAAAGAGAGGGATTATATCTGTAGTATCGTAATAAGTTAGATTTTCATTCTGCAACTTTTTAAATAAATCTATTCTTTCTATAGCCAATTTAGGATGTAAAATAATTTTAAATTCCCATTTTCCGAGTCTTGAAAGCCTTTCTATTTCATCTAAAACTAAATTATTGTATGCAAGGCTTAATTTATGGGAAAAAGTAGAGGAAATTAATATGACAGGTCTCGTAGTACTATTTTGAATAATGGGGAATAAGGGATCCACTTTAGACCAACCCGTTTCTATTACTTCAAAATGTTTATATTTCTTTTGTAGTTCCTTGAATGGGATAGTAGTTGAAGGCCCCTGAGTGCAATAAAGATCAAAAAAGCCTCGAATTCTAAAATGGCCTTTTTTGTTACTTCGCTTATTAGCTAGAAATCCATGAAATATTTGAACTTTTATTCCAGGTATAAAATAGGCCACATCATTGGTTATAGTAAGTACAAAATCTGGATTATAAGAAATTACGTCTTCTATAGTCTCTAAGAGTTCACCTTGTTCAGGAAAAGAGGTTTTTGGAGGATCAAGTTCAGAAAACCATTTTACTTTAAACCCTTGTCTTAAAATTTCTTTTTGCAGGGGAGCGCCTATAGGCAGTGCGTAAGTATGACTTATATAAATTAAAAACCGATAATTCATTAACTAAATGGGTTTATAAATTTTAGCAACTTCGCTTTAAAATACGAAGGCTGAAACAGATTATATAATTCCTGCGATTTCTGTTTAATCTCTTTTGAAGAGTACTTTATGAACAGATCTGGATGATAATCATTTAGGTGAACAGAAACGTTGGAAGTGCCGTTTTCATACATACTCCAATTCTCTTTAGGAACTCCTGGTGAGAATATTGCAAAAGTCGGAATATCTAAGGCCTTTGCCATATTTATAGCGCCCCCTTCATTTCCAATTAGTGCATCGCAATGAGAAGTCAATGCCAAAAATTCTCTTAGATCATGTCCAAACACCTTTAGAAAAATTGACTCTTGAGTATGATTATTGCAAAGTTCATATATTTTTAATGCATCTTCCTTTTGTTTTGGAATATAATTAAAAAGTAATTGAGCATCTGTTTTCGCCGCAATTAGATCTAAAATTTCAGCTAAATAAATAAACGGAAAAGTTTTAGACTCTTTGCTTCCTAAAACCGAAATCATAAAAAGTGGTTTACTACTAACAATTCCTTCAGCCTCTAAATGCTTCTTAGCCCTGATTTTTTCATTTACAGTAAGATATATTTTGGGTTTAATCTCCTTAGGGATATTTTTAATAATAGGTTTTAATAAACGTAGTCGTTTTTCTATCGCTGGTCCCGCATTGGTTTGCGATAAGATCTCTCTACTATAATGATGGGTATGAAAGGGCTTTGTATACCATTTGTTAAAGGAAACGCGGATTCCAGCCTTGGAATATTTTGAGGTAATTGCAGACCCTAACTTAGCATAAACATCTATAACCGCGTCATACTCTTCTTTTTTTATCTGATTAAGAAAGGCCGAAAACTGAATAGCTTTTTTAATTTTGAAATCACAATGAAGAATCTTATCTATATTAGGATTATGTTCCAGAACTGGATTAGTATGGGGATAAACCAGATAATGTAATTTCGCCTTGGGATATTCATTTCTAAGTGCCTCAAAGAGTATGGAAGATGTCAAGACATCTCCTATCATTTTCTGTTGAATCACTAATATCTTCATTGGGAAATTTTTTTAAGAAAAACCTCTAATTTTAAACAGCAACATTATACTCTCTCAAAGCGTCATTTAAAGAGGTCTTTTTATTGGTGCTTTCCTTTCGTTGACCAATTATTAAGGCACAAGGCACCTGATATTCTCCAGCAGGGAATTTCTTAGTATAGCTTCCTGGAATCACTACAGATCTTGCAGGAATATAGCCTTTGTACTGTTTTGGTTCTGGCCCTGTAACATCTATGATCTTAGTAGAACCTGTGAGCACGACATTTGCACCCAATACTGCTTCCTTTTCAACTCTTATTCCTTCTACAACTATACATCGGGAACCTATAAAAGCATTATCTTCAATAATAACAGGGGCTGCTTGTAAAGGTTCTAAAACTCCTCCAATTCCAACACCACCACTTAAATGAACATTCTTACCAATTTGCGCACAGCTACCTACAGTTGCCCACGTATCTACCATAGTTCCTTCATCTACATATGCACCTATATTTACATAACTTGGCATTAAGATCACTCCACTAGAAATATAGGCACCGTGTCTTGCAACAGCATTTGGTACTACACGAATTCCTTTTTCTTTATATCCTCTTTTAAGCGGCATTTTATCGTGATATTCAAAGATACCTGCTTCTAAAGTTTCCATTTTTTGAATAGGGAAGTAAAGTACCACCGCTTTTTTAACCCATTCATTTACCTGCCAGCCATTTTCTGTAGGCTCTGCAACTCTTAATTCCCCTTCATCCAAAAGATTGATAACTTTTCTAATGGCATTAATGGTAGATTCTTCTTTTAATAGTTCCCTGTTTTCCCAGGCTTCAGATATTTGAGTTTCTAATAATTGCATTGTATATAATTTTTAGCAAATATAACTGCTTCACTTCAATTTTTGGATGCATAGGGATATAAACCTTACCTTTGCTTAAAATTTACTATGGCAAGAATTTTGGCCTTGGATTATGGTACCAAACGTACTGGGATTGCAGTTTCAGATGAGATGAAAATTATAGCTTCAGGTCTTACTACTGTTGATACTAGAGACTTAATGAAGTTTTTGGAATCATATTTTGTTTCTGAAAATGTAGAATTAGTAGTAGTTGGGGAACCTAAGCAAATGGATAATTCTGCTTCGCAAAGTGAAGTCGCAATTTCAGAATTTATTAAAAAATTCACGCTGAAGTTTCCAGTTATGCAATTAAAAAGAGTTGACGAACGCTTCACTTCTAAAATGGCAGTTAAAACCATGATAGATAGTGGATTGAAAAAGAAAAAACGCCAAAACAAAGCCTTGGTAGATGAGATAAGCGCGACTATTATTTTACAGTCTTATTTATATTCATAAAATTTAGAACAACAAACTTTCAATATTTATTTTAAAATGATTTTACCCATTATAGCCTACGGAGATCCTGTGTTAAGGAAAAAGGGAATTGAGATCTCGGAAGATTATCCAAAATTAAAAGAATTTATTGCTAACATGTGGGAAACCATGTATGAGGCTTCAGGAGTGGGCTTAGCTGCTCCACAAGTTGGAAGAGCTATCCGTTTGTTTATAATTGATGCATCTCCTTTTGCAGATGATGAAAATGTTAGTGAAGAGGAAAATGCACAGCTTGAAAAAATGAAAATGGTTTTCATAAATCCGAAGATCATTGCTGAAGAAGGGGAAGAGTGGGCATTTAATGAGGGATGTTTAAGTATCCCAGATGTTAGGGAGGATGTTTTTAGACAGCCTACTATCACAATAGAATATTTAGATGAGAATTTTGAATCTCATACAAAGACTTTCGAGGGAATAGGAGCACGGGTGATTCAGCATGAATATGATCATATTGAAGGAATCTTGTTTACGGATAAACTATCCAGTCTAAAGAAACGTTTAATTAAAGGGAAATTGAGTAATATTTCCAAAGGAAAAGTTCATGCCGATTATAGAATGCGTTTTCCTCTTATGAAAAAAGGACGTTAATCCTTTTGATATTAAAAGCAGAGATGTGATATTTGTCAGCCAAAATTTATAACACAATATGGGTTTAGAAAAAATTTTATCGATTTCCGGAAAACCGGGATTATATGAGTTATCAGCACAAACTAGAGGAGGTTTTATAGCTAAATCTATTATAGATCAGAAAAAGATAGCAGTGAATGTGCGTCATAACGTAAGCTTATTGAGTGAAATCGCTATTTACACCTATACTGAAGAAGTTCCTTTAGGTACTATTTTTCAAAAAATGTTTGAAAAAGAAGATGGTAAAGAAGCAATTAGCGCTAAAGCTTCAAAGAAAGAATTAGAAGCTTATTTTTCTGAGGTTTTACCAGATTATGATGCAGAGCGAGTATATCAAAGTGATATTAAAAAAGTGATCCAGTGGTATAATTTATTGATCAGTAATGGATTTACGGAATTTTCTGTGGAAGAAAAAGCTCCTTCAGAAGAAAAAACTGAATCTAAAGAAAAAGCAACTTCAGACGAGGAAGAATAGATTCCAGATTTCAATATATTATTAAGCAGCTTTAAGTAATTAAAGCTGCTTTTTTATGTTATTTATATGTAAATAAAGTGGCAAGTTCTGATAAAGGACGTCATTCTGAACTTGTTTTAGAATCTCCTAATAGTAAAATCAGTATAATAAATTGAGACCTTGAAATAAATTCAGGGTGACGAAAAAACTATATGACTAAAACTGATATGCGGTAAATATTTTTTTCAGAAATAAATCCACAATCGTATTTTTACAAAAAGCATAAGATCATGAATACTAGACAAGACCAGCTCGAAGCAATAGACAGATTGCTAACCATTATGGACGAATTACGGGAGAAATGTCCTTGGGATAAAAAACAAACTATGGAGTCTCTTCGTCATCTTACCATAGAGGAAGTCTACGAGCTGGGTGATGCCATATTGGACAAAGATTCTGAAGAAATTAAAAAAGAGCTTGGGGATATTCTTTTACATATTGTGTTTTATGCTAAGATTGGAAGCGAATCGAATGATTTTGATATCGCAGATGTCACCAATAGTATTTGTGAAAAGCTTATTGAACGCCATCCACATATTTATGGAGATGTTAAAGTTGCGAATGAAGAAGAGGTTAAACAGAATTGGGAAAAACTTAAACTTAAAGAAGGTAAAAAGAGTGTTTTAGAAGGAGTTCCTGTTTCCTTGCCTTCTTTGGTAAAAGCTAGTAGAATTCAGGAAAAGGTAGCTGGAGTGGGATTCGATTGGGAAGAGCCTCAACAGGTCTTTGAGAAATTGAAAGAAGAATTAGAAGAATTGCAGCACGAGGTAGATGTAGCCGATAAAGATAAAATGGAAGCTGAGTTTGGGGATGTCTTGTTCTCTATGATCAACTATGCCAGATTCCTCAATATTAATCCAGAAACGGCCTTGGAACGCACCAATAAGAAATTTATTAAGCGGTTTCAATATCTGGAAAGTAAGGCCGATGAAAGAAAAACTCCCTTACGTGATATGAGTCTGAAAGAAATGGATGTTTTTTGGGAAGAGGCAAAATCTCTTTAAAAGGCATTTCTATAAAAAAAACAAAAAGGCGAAGTTTTAAAACTTCGCCTTTTTTAGATTCAAAAATAATTTTCTGTTAGTATAAAGACTTCACTTTTTGTAACTTCTCTTTCCAGATAATTAACTGCTCTTTTTGATCTGCAATATTTTTATGCACAGATTGTACTAAAGGATTGTCATCATCTACATTAGAAAAGAAAAGTAAGTTATTTTCTAATTGACGGATTTCTGACTTCGTTTCTTCTACTTTTTTACTCAAGAAATAATGCTCATTTCTCAATTTTTTTTCGTCATCGGCATCATTAATAGCCTGAATTTTATTTTCATACTTCATCATCTCAGCTTTGGTATGATCTACATCTAGCTTAGAGAATAATTGATCGAGCACTTTATTGAATTTACCTTCTATAAATCTTTTATTATAAGGAACTTTTCCAATATTCTTCCATTGTTCTATAGCCGCCTTTATCTTAGGAAGATCCGTTTTCTTATTACCTTCTAATTCAAGACCTTTTAAAGAATCTAATAACTCTTTTTTCTGATCGAAGGCTTTTGTTTCATCTTCATTTTCTTCATTACTTGCTTTATGAAGCCTGTCGAAAAAATGATTACATGCAGCTTTAAACTGTTTCCAGACTTTATCGCTATCTTTTCGAGGTACGTGTCCAACTTTTTTCCAGTCGGTTTGTATCTTCTTCATTAAAGGCATAGTCGCCTTAAGATCTTCATTATCTTTATTATCTTCTGCAACCTGAATTAACTCCTTTTTCTTATTGAGATTTTCATATTGCTCCTTTTTTAAGGATTTATAATAAGCATTTTTATTACGATTAAATTGTCTTACAACTTGCTTGAAAGCACCCCAAGTGGCTTCATTTTTTTCTCTTGGAACCTTTCCTGCATCAAAAAAGGATTGTCTTAATACTTCAATTTCCTTTATCTTTTGTTGCCATTGATTATGAGAACTAAATTCGGTTTCTCCAATGGTCTTCAATTTTTCTATAATCTCTTGTTTAACTTCAAGATTCTTCTCGAATCCCTTTTCCAGATCATCATAATAAGATTGTCTTAGATCATGAATTTTACGCGTAGCCTCACTAAAACGCTCCCAAATATCGTCTCTAAATTCCTTTGCAACTGGCCCTAGTTCTTCCTTCCACATTTTGTGCAGCATTTGTAACTCTCTAAAAGCACGATTGGTATCGGTTTCAATAGTTAGTTCCTCTGCACGATCTATGATCTTTAACTTCTGTTCTAGATTATGTTTAAAATCCATATCTCTAAAATCCCTGTTGAGATGAAGGAAATCATAGAAATTTTCAACATGATGATGGTAAGTGTTCCAAACAGTATTGTATTTATCTCTTGGAATAGCACCTGCAGTACGCCACTTATCTTGTAATTCCTTGAAATGTTTATAGGTAGTATTAATATTTTCTTCAACACCCAAAAGGCCTTTTAGCTCTTCTATTATTTCTAACCTAAGATTTAAATTCTTATTAAGATCCTGTTTTAACTGCTGATAATATTTATTTCTCTTTTCTTTATAATCAAAATATATAGAATTGAATTCCTTTTTGATTGGTGTAGAATAATGGAAATCTATAATATTCCCTCCCTCTGCAAGAAATTCTTCTTTTTTCTCTTCTAGTTCTTCATCGAACTTCGCGTTGAATTCAGATTTAATTTCCTCAACATGTTCTTTAATCGCTTGAATTTTCTGAGATTTTATAAGCTCTTCTAGCTCGGCAACTAAAGCTTCCTTTGTCATTGCATGAAAATCTTTCTTTTCAATGCCGTGCCGTTCTGTTGTTGTTTCATCTTCGCTATCCTCAGCTACAGAATCTTCAAATTCAGACTGAACACTTTTCTTTTCTGTAGAAACTGGAGTCTCATCTTCATCCTCGTCCAAATCGTGATTCCTACTAAGTTCGTCTTCTTTTTCTTTTGTTTCAAGCGACTTGCCAGGAGTTTCACTTTCATCTACCATTGCGTGCTCCAATTCGTATTTCTTCTTTTCTGAAACTTTATCTTCGGAATTGTCAGAATCTGAAACTGAATTTTCTTTGGATTCATCCCCATTGTCCTCCTTGTTTTTTTCTGAAGTAGTTTGTTCGTTTTCAGAAGCAATTATTTCAGAAGTATTTTTATCTTCTTTTGGGAGGTCGTCATTCTTCATTTTTTCATTTTCTTGCTGAGACATATCTTTCAATGTTAAGGTTCGTCAAAATATTAATTTCTGAAAGATAACAACTCCTTAAAAACCTAACAAGGTTTTATTTCATTTTATGGCTTGAGAGGATAAACGTGTTAAAATTTCTGATTCCAGATTTCCCAGGATTTTTCTGCCTGATACTCCAACATCGCTAGGCCGTTTGTAGCTTTCGCGTGCTGATTTAACGCAAGTTTCATCAGTTTTGTATGTGAAGGATTATATATTAAGTCGAAAATTAAATGTTTTGAGGTAAGTAATTTGACGGGGATAGGTGCGAAATGATCGGTATTCGGGAATGTTCCCAATGGGGTACAATTAATAATCAATGTATATTCCTCCATTATTGCTGGAGTTAATTCTGAATACATATAATTTTGGGAAGATTTGGATCTGGAAACATTGGTAACTACAATGCCTAAATTTTTAAGTGCATAGGAAACTGCCTTTGATGCACCACCAGTTCCTAAGATCAAGGCTTTTGTATGATGGGGCTTTAAATAGGGCTTAAGAGCTTCAGAAAAACCATAAAAATCTGTATTGTAACCTACTAATTTTCCATCGGGACTAATCTTAATAGTATTAACAGCACCAATTTCTGTAGCAGTATTTTCTACTTCATCTAAAAAAGGAATAATAGCCTCTTTATATGGAATAGTAACATTAATACCTGTAATATTCGGATTGTCTTTAAGTAAGCTAGGGAATTCGGATATATCGGATAGATCAAAATTTCTGTAAGTAGCATCTATTTTTTCCGCAGAGAATTTCTCATTAAAATATGTTCTGGAAAATGAATAATCTATATTTTTTCCAATGAGTCCAAAAATTTTCTTCATGCTTTATCTCTATTTTCAAACCAGCCTAAGCCCAAGACAATTATAATACCAATAAAAATAAAAAAGATTGCAATCCAAGTTTCGGAATTAGTAAAAACGGGGAAATATCTATCATAATTATCCAACACCTTATTTCCATGAAGATCTAGTCTAAATTCGCCTTGAGCATTTAACTTATACATCTTTTCTTTCCACGGCCAAACAACTCCCAGAGAACCAGTTATAAAACCAATGATAACAGAATAGGTTTCTTTTTTATAACGTTTAAGGACGAAGCCTAATAAATGGGAAAGTGACACAAGTCCTGCTAAAGAACCTAATGAAAAGACTAAAAGAACTTGCAATAAGCGTATTCTTTCTGAATTATCTACAAAGGAGAAATCCATAAGTAATACATCTTTGATTGTATCGTACAGGGCATTTACAGAATCCACAAGAAGTAAAACATAATTACCCAGTAAGATTAATATAAAGGAGCCGGATAGACCAGGTAATGTCATTCCAGAAACCCCAATTATTCCGCAAATAAAAACAAACCAAAGATTATCATTTTCTCGGGCAGGTTCTAAAAAACTGATTGCGATACCTGCAACAATACCCATCATCATAAAGCTAATACTGCGCCTGGACCAGTTTTTAAATTCTTTGCTGATGTAGTAAATGGAACCTATAATCATTCCAAAAAATGAAGCCCAAACATAGAGTTCGAAATGGACAATTAGATAGTCTAATAACTGGGAAACACTAAAATAACTTATCACCATCCCTAATATTAGCAAACTTAGAAATTTGCCATTCACGTAATAATATAGGCTTTTAAACCTGCCATTTATTAGCAGTTTAAAAGCTTTAAAATTGATCTTTTGAAGGGAATATATAAATTCTTCGTAAAAGCCAGCAACAAACGCCACGACCCCGCCTGAAACACCGGGAACCTTATTTGCTGCTCCCATTGCTAAACCTTTAAGTACTAAAAATACTTTGTCACTAAAGGTCCTGGTTTGTTGCATTTTGAGCGATTGGTTTTTGGGTTGCTACGCGCTCTAAGATAAGAATTAAAGTAAATCCTGCAAGAATTAATGCAATAGCAGCAAGTACGTGAGATTCTCCTTGAAAATTAGTAGGCCAAACGGACATATCCCTTATAACTATTGTCTTTTCTCCTACTTGTTCAGATTCCAGAACTTCTTTCCAAGGCCATATTTTATTTAAGGAGCCGGCTATAAATCCAGTTAGAACGGCTAAAGTGATACTGCTATAGTGATCAAATAACCATTTAAGTATTCTGGAGAACGAAAGAAGTCCAACGATGGCTCCTAAAGCAACTATTCCCAAAGTTTTGAACTCGAAATCATGTGCAGCCTCGGTAACAGTTTTGTAAGAACCTAAAAGCACTAATATAAAAGCACCGGAAATTCCTGGTAATATCATAGCGCAAACAGCAATAGCGCCTGCTAAAAATAAAAACCAAAGATTTGTGCTTGCACTTAAAGGGGGAAGCATAACTATATAAATCGCGATTGCCGCACCTATTAACAATGCTAGAACAATTTTAAAATTCCATTTTGGAATCTGCTTTCCTACAAACCAAATGCTTGCTAAGATCAAACCGAAGAAAAAGGACCAAATCATTATTGGATGTGCTTCCAAAAGATAATTTGTCAAACGCATTACAGTAAAAATACTAATTAGAATTCCGGAGAGAAGAGCAACAAGAAAAGCACCATTGGCTGCTTTCCACATTGCAGCAAAACCTTTCTCTTTCCAAATTTTAATAAGGCCTAGATTAATACCACTTATGGTAGCAATTAGTTCTTGATATATACCTGTGATAAACGCAATAGTTCCTCCAGAAACACCTGGGACAACATCTGCAGCACCCATTGCCATTCCTTTAAGAGTAATTGTAAGGTAATCTTTTAAGCTTCTCTGCATTTTTTTTATCATTATGAACTTCGGGATAAGACCACAAAGTTTTCCCGATAATTCGGGAGGAAAATACTTTTAAATTATGACAAATCCCGATAAAGATCGGACTCAAAAATTAATCCCTCAAGGAAGGATTAAGAATTCTTTTTCAAAAGTAAATAAAATATTAGGACGTTTTTAGGTAAGAATTAATAATTTCTTTCACGCTTTTTCTACTGAAGATCTGTGGGAAAAGTTCTTCTATGATAATGTAGTATTCAGAATCTAATTTAAGTCCATTATTTAAGTGAAAATAACCTTTATCACCTTCATTTAGATTAAAATATAAACCTGCTAAACGATATTCTATTTCAGCTGAATCTGGATAAAATTCTACAGCTTGCATTAAGTTTTGTATAGCAGTTTCGTATTCCCCAAGATTGGTTAGAATATCACAACGTCTTATCCAAGTTTCTAGCTCATAATTCCCGAGTTCAATAGTCTTTTGATATCCTCGTTCGGCTTCTTCAAAGAAATTAAGCCTACTATTTATCTTTGCAAAGCGCTTCCAATAAAGAACATTTTCTTCATCTATATTAATTGCCTTATTAATATAATAAAGTGCTTTTTGATAATTCTTTTTCTTGAAATAAAAATCTGTAATTGCTATCCAGCCTTTATCTAATAAAGGATCTTCATGAACTGTCTTAGAATAATTCTCCAGAGCATATTCATCTAAACCTAATTTCTCAAAACACTTTCCAATTCTTAAATAAGCGAAAGAAGTTGGATCATCTAGGTCTAAAGTGATTTTATAGTTTTCTATTGCTTCATTATATCTACCTAATTTCTCTAAAACTTTTCCTTTTTCAAGATATGCTCCAATAAAATAATCATCACTAATAATGGCAAAATCAAACGCCATTAAAGCTTTATCTAATTGTTTCAGGTCAAAATATTGCTTTCCAACTTGGTGCCACGCAACTTCGCAATATGGATTCTTATTAAGAAATGTATTTAGAAAATCTATAGATTCATTTTTTTGCTCAAGAAAATCGAAACAATACATAATATTATATAGAGCAGAATAATCTTCCTCATCTGCTTCTAGACATTGCATAAAACTCTGCTTTGCATTTTCAAAATCTTCTAAGAATAAGTATTCCATTCCTAGTAAAGAATAAACATCTGCAGTATCTAAAGTGATTTCCAAAGCTAGTTCCAACATTTGGATCGCCTTTATATGATCGTCTCTTTTAGAAAAAATATTTGCTTTCTGAATGAAGATTTCTTCATTGGAAGACTCCAAAGTATGAAGCTCATTTAATAGACCATCTGCTAAATCTAGTTTATCCTCAAATACTAGGATTTCAACTTTAAAAAGTTTCAGATTTGTAGAAGTGGGGTGTTGAGCCAGTCCTAATTTCACAGCTTTTTTAGCCAATGCAATTTTTCCATTCTCCAGGTAGTGGTGAATGATATCCTCAAATTCTTCTGAATCAAAAAACAAAACATCGTTTGTTTTCAACATAGACTCAAAACGGGTTAGTGAGAAATTGTTTTCTTCGTTATGGCTTAATTGCATACACTGGGGATTACGTGATTTCTACAGTATTAAAGTTATAAAGTATAACAACTAAACTGTAAGGGTATCTATATTGTTTTTAACAAAGTAATTAACAAGTTAGAATTGACTTTCAATTTCATTTAAAATGTCAATAATAATGCCACATCCTTCTTTAATTTCCTGAGTGGTAATAGTTAAGGGAGGAGTTATTCTAATGGCTGTTTTTTCAAACAAAAGCCAGAACAAAATTAGACCTTTCTCTTGTGCTTTCAAAATTATTGTGGTTGCCATTTCCTCTGAAATAGTAATTGCAGCTAGCATAAGTCCCATTCCACGAATTTCCGTAATGAGTGGGTGCACCAAGAGTTTTCTAATTAGTTTTTCTTTTTGAAGCGCTTCTGCCATAAGGTCAGATTCTGTGATTTCTTGAAGCGTTGCTAAAGCTGCTGCAGCAATTACGGGATTACCTCCAAAAGTGGTAATATGTCCTAATTTTGGATTATCCATTAAAGTATCCATCACTTTTTCTGAAGCGGTAAAAGCACCAATAGGTAAACCACCACCCATACCTTTTCCCATTACCAATATATCTGGTACCATATTGAAATGCTCGAATCCGAATAATTTGCCTGTTCTACCAAATCCTGGCTGGATTTCATCTAATATCAATAAAGCACCTACTTTTTCACAGTGTGATTTTAATTTTTGTAAGTAATTATCAGTTGGGACTATAAATCCCGCACCTCCTTGAATTGTTTCTAATATTACTGCGGCAGTATTTTCTGTAATGCTTTTAAAATCCTCTTCAGTATTAAAATTTATAAAACTAATGTCTCCAATTAGAGGTCTAAATGGCGCTACCCGCTCTTCAAAACTCATTAAACTAAGAGAGCCCATCGTATTTCCATGATAGGCCATTCTAGCTGCGATTATTTCAGATCTTTCTGTAGATCTTCTAGCTAGTTTTAACGCTCCTTCTATTGCCTCGGTTCCAGAATTAGTGAGATAAGTCTTACTTAAAGACTTTGGTAATTTACTCGCTAGAAGCTTGGTTAAAGCAACAGCAGGGGATAAGGCATATTCGCCATATACCATAACGTGTAAATATTTTTCTGCCTGTTCTTTAATTGCATTTACCACACGAGGGTGGCAATGTCCTAAACTACATGCCGAAACTCCAGCAACAAAGTCTAAATATTTTTTTCCTTGAATAGAGTATATGTATGATCCTTTAGCATGAGAAATTTCCATAGCTAATGGATGCGGAGTAGTTTGCGCTTGATATTTTAAAAAATCTTCTTTCAACAATCTTAATTTTTATTAGTTTCCGTTTCAGATTTCTTCTTTTTCTCTAATATCTTTTTTTTATCTATTAAAAGAGAATCAACTTTTTTTATAGGCACTCCTAAGCTATCCACCTTGGTATCTTTAAGATCATCTGGTGTTAATCTTGAATTTTCATTCAATAGTGTAGGTTCTCCATTGCTCTCATCAAAAAAGTCTTCTTGCTCCTCTGGTAAAGGAATCCCTTTGATCTTTGTTAACTTAGGCGGGTCTTCTCCCTTAAAAAGATCAGATTTTTGCAATAATTGCTCTTCTCCGCGCCAGTTAAAACCAGGAAGTTCTCGCGCATTTGGCGGAAAGTCCTCTGGTGGGGTTAGAGTTCCATCTACTTGTTTATAATAATAGATGTCCCGAATTGTCTTGTTTTCAAAAAGGATCTTTATAGAACTAGATAGTGTTTTATTTATTCCTAATAATTCTTTCTCCTCATTTCTACTATAGTAAATAGTTTCAGTATTTTTTATAATATCTACTTGATATAACTCATTATTTACAAATAAACCTGTGAGCTCTTTTCCTTTTACTTGATTATATCCCTCTATACTATCCTTCTGAATAAGAAATGCATCATAAAAAACTTTTAGAGAATCAAGTTGTTCTGTGACGGGATTATTTAGAATATGAATGGTATCTCCAGTCATCTGATTATTATCTGACCAAATTACTGGTGTTCGTTTCTTAGTAACAGATGTTAAAGGTCCACTTCCAATATTCAAAAGTTTGGTAATTCCTTTTTTCTGGTTAACATATATAGAGTCGCTTTTACCGCTTAAATCACTCTTAAATAATTTTACGTTATAAAAACCTCTAACAATTCTATTTTCAGGTTTTCCTGTGATCATTAAGGTGTCGCTGTGAATAAATATAGAATCGTTATCTTGAATTGTTGCAGCTAATGCACGTTTGGTTATAAAGACAGAATCTTTCTCACGATAAACTTCAGCATAATGACCAGTTATTAAACTATGATTTAAAGTATCTGTTACTTTAATATTATTTGTACCTGAGGCAAAACTTTTTGCCCGATTAAAATATAAGCTATCCCCTTCTAGAATTCTGTTTTCATAATCTATTCTAGAATTTTTAACAAAATACCCAACGTCACCCCTAGTATCATAAAACCCACGCTCACAATACACCGTACTTGTCTCACTTTCTATAGTAGTGGGTCCATATAAATAAGCGTAGCCACTGTCTGAATAGAAATCTAATTGCTGTGAATTTATAGTGTATTTTGGGTTGGTCACTTTTACATCGCTCAGGAAAGAATATTTATCCTGATCCATATAGTATCTACCAATTCTACTAGTAAGTACACTTGCAGTATCTCGAACGGTTCCGCCACTTCTATAGTAGGCTTGTTGTTTAACGCGGTCAAAAAATAAAGTATCTGTTTCTATTGAAGATTGGGGCCTACTCATTTTTACATCACCGCTCGCAAATGCAAATTGAGTAGTTCCGTTATATTCTGCATACTTACTTTGCATAGTAACCGTATCTCCTTGTTGCATTCTCACATTGCCATAAGCCTTAAAAAAATTTGCCTCATCGTAGTGAATTGCCTGGTCACACCAAATTTCTATGCCTTCGTGAATAAAATGTACCTGATTGGTCACTTTGCTTAATATAATAGCTCCAGGATATTTTTTCTCATCTTTTAAAGTCCGATCACTCGTATAATCAATTTTTTTGGACGTTTGCGCATAGAAGTTGCCAATGCAGCAAAGGAATAGCAATAAGCTAACTATATAATGGGTAGATTTTTTCAAACTGAATAATTTGAATCAAAAGTAAGGAAAAGCCATATAATGAAAGAGCTGCTTAAATAAAAATAATTAAAACTGAAGCTAAATGAATGATTCTTTAAAAACCGTTCATCAATAAATCGATTTCTAAATGAACCGTTGAAAGTGTTAGGAATTAGCTAATTCTCATAAACTTTTCTAAATTTTATAATAATTTAAGATTCCAGAATTTCCTTTAAGAAAAAATTAACCATTTGTTTAAAACCTAAAATCGTTTTCTCACGTAAGTTTGGATATAATCTAGAAAACTTAATTATGAAAAAACCAGTGATTAAAGTGGAAGTTTCTACAGAAACCCACTCAAAAACAAGCAATTCGCGTAGACAATTTTTAAAAATGGGAGGATTGGCAGTCGCAGGAAGTAGTTTACTACTTTACGGATGTAGTGATGACGACGATATGGACCCGATTACTCCACCAGTAGATGGTGTATTTGATTTAGGTGCTGGAAATCTGGGAATCTTAAACTATGCTTATGCTTTAGAACAATTAGAAGCAGATTTTTATACTAGAGTAATAGATGGAGCTTATTATAAAGGTTTACCTGATGGTGATGAAAAAACTCTTCTTGAAGATGTATGGTATCACGAAGTAATACACCGTGAATTTTTTAAAACAGCAATTACTGCTGTCGCCCCAGATGATATTACTCCAGATCTAGCATTTGATTATGGAAATGTAAATTTCGATGATAGAGATTCTGTTTTGGCAACCGCTCTTCTTTTAGAAGATACTGGTGTATCAGCTTATAATGGTGCAGGTAAATTAATTGATGTTACTGCTCCAAACGGTGATGTTTATTTAGGACTTGCAGGAAAAATTGTTTCTGTGGAAGCTAGACATGCTTCAGCATTTGCAGATTTAATTAACCCAGGTACTACTGCTTTTGCTAGAGATGGTATTTTAGTAGACTTAGGTGGAACTGGATTGTCTTATGACAAAGCTACACCTCCAAGTGATGTTCTTGCAGCAGCTGGCGGGTTTATTACAACTGAATTCACAGCAAATCAATTGCCAACTGAGTAATTAATTATCAATTTAAAACGAAAAAAATGAATTTATTAAAAATATTAGATAACCTTTCTAACGAAGAACTTTTAAAAACAAAAAGTTCTAGAAGAGGCTCAATAAGTCAATTTACAAATGCAGGTAAGAATTTTGCTTTAGCATCTATTCCTTTTGCATTAGCTGCAACTAGTGGTAAAGCAAAAGCGGCGACTGCATCAATGTCTGCTGCGGCATTCCAAGCAACTCCGCAAGAGGTATTAAACTTCGCTTTAACTCTTGAATATTTGGAGCGTAACTTTTATCAAATTGCAATGGATACGACTGGACTAATTCCAGAAGCGGATCGTGCAGTTTTTGGACAAATCTTGAAACATGAAAAATCCCACGTAGACTTTTTCGCAGCTGCCTTAGGAGATGCTGCAATAGAGGAACCAACTTTTGATTTTACAGGAAAAGGATTGGGATTAGATACTTTTGAGAACTACGAAACTTTCATGGCTTTATCTCAAGGTTTTGAAGATACTGGAGTAAGAGCATTTAAAGGTCAGGCTGGAGCATTAGCAAATGATAATGATTTATTGACTTTTGCTTTGCAAGTTCATTCAGTAGAGGCAAGACATGCTTCACAAGTACGTAGAATGAGAGGTCAAAAAGGTTGGGTTACTGGCGGAACTGCTGCAAGTAACGGTATACCATCTGTATTTGATGGAATATACGCTGGAGAAGCTAACACTGTTCAAGGTGGTGTGGAGCTTTCTGGATTATTTGGTAATTTTGGAGGGCCAGAGGCCGTTCAGGAAGCTTTTGATGAACCTTTGACTATGGCTGAAGTAAATGCAATTGCTTCGAATTTCATCGTTTCTTAATTCTAGATTGATTTGATTTATATTAAAAATGCCTTTCAGAAATGAAAGGCATTTTTTTATTCAATATATTTTATAAAAAAAATTATCTGTTTATCGTTTGTTTTCTATCTGGACCTACAGAAATTACAGAAATGGGAGTCTTTAATTCATCCTCTAAAAATTTCACGTATTCCATAAATTCTTTAGGTAGTTCAGAGGCTTCAGTCATTTTAGTAAGATCCTCTTCCCAACCTTTAAACTCTGTATATATAGGAGTAACATTCTCTGGTTCTATGTTATATGGTAAATGCTTAATTTCTTCTCCCTTATACATATAAGATGTACATATTTTTAGGGTTTTAAAACCACTTAGTACATCACCTTTCATCATTATTAATTGGGTGATTCCATTTATTTGCACTGCATATCTTAGCGCAACAAGGTCTAACCAACCACATCTTCTAGCACGACCTGTAGTAGCGCCAAATTCATTTCCAACTCTTCCCATTCTCTCTCCATCTTCATCGAAAAGTTCAGTAGGGAAAGGACCGCTTCCAACTCTTGTAGTGTATGCTTTAAAAATTCCAAAAGCATCTCCAATTTTATTCGGTGCAACTCCTAATCCCGTACAAGCTCCTGCTGCAGTGGTATTAGAAGAAGTCACAAAAGGATATGTTCCAAAATCTATATCTAATAAAGATCCCTGAGCACCTTCAGCTAAAATAGATTTTCCATCTTCTTGCGCTGTTTGTAAGTATTGCTCACTATCTATAAACTTCAATGTTTTCAGTAGTTTTACGGCTTTAAAGAATTCAGTCTCTAATTCCGCTAAATCATATTGTACATCTACATTATAAAAGCTAATCATAGCTTCATGCTTGTCTGCCAATAATCTATATTTTTCTTTCCAATTATCCAATTCAAGATCACCAACACGAATTCCATTTCTTCCAGTCTTGTCCATATAAGTTGGTCCAATTCCTTTAAGTGTAGAACCAATTTTGGCTTTTCCTTTGGAAGCTTCAGAAGCTGCATCCAACAACCTATGAGTAGGAAGTATTAAGTGGGCTTTTCTTGAGATATATAGATTTTTTCTATAATCTGTTTTGAAAGCATCTAAATTTTCCAATTCTTTTTTGAAAATAACCGGATCTATAACAACCCCATTTCCAACAAGATTTATGGTGTCTTTATGAAAAATCCCGGAAGGAATCGTGTGAAGAACATGCTTTTGACCATCAAATTCCAAAGTATGACCCGCATTTGGACCTCCTTGAAATCTAGCAATTATATCATATTTCTTGGTAAAAACATCTACAATTTTACCTTTTCCTTCATCTCCCCATTGTAATCCGAGTAGTAAGTCTACTGCCATAAATATCTAATTTGTTGGTTGTTTTTTTGTACCGTAAAAGTATAAAGAATGTTTAGAAACTTCAATATTAAAAACTTCTTCTATCGTTTGTTTTATACTTTGAATTCTAGGATCGCAAAATTCTATTACTTCTCCTGTATCAGTTAAAATTATGTGATCGTGTTGCCTATCAAAATAAGATTTTTCGTACTGAGATTGATTTTGGCCGAATTGATGTCTTCTAACTAAACCGCAATCTAAAAGTAATTCTATGGTATTATATAAAGTAGCGCGACTCACCCTATATTTCTTATTTTTCATATTAATATATAGCGACTCAATATCAAAATGCTCTTCATTATTATAGATCTCCTGTAAAATAGCAAAACGTTCTGGGGTTTTACGATGCCCTTTATCCTCCAAAAATTTGGTAAATACATTTTTAACTACAGCCTGATCATTCTTATTTCCGCTTTTCTTGCTCATAATATTGCTTCGTTTGCAAAGGTATTGGTTTATTCTCTTGACACCTTATCTATCCCACTAATTTTTTTAAGATGTTCTATTAGTGTGTCTAAGATGGAATTGTTTTTTACAATTACCGTTATTTTACCTGTAAACACACCATCTGCACTGTCAAAATTAATGCTGCGCATATTTACGTTCATACTTTTTGAAATTTCTTTAGTGATCTCGCTAACTAATCCTAAATTGTCTATTCCACGTAAACTGATAACCGCCTTAAAATCCTGTTGAGACGAGTCTATCCATTTTGCCTGGATAATTCTATAGGCATAGTTGCTTTGAAACTGAATAGCATTAGGACAGTCTTTTTTATGAACTTTTATCCCCTCGCTAACAGTAATAAAACCAAACACCCGATCTCCAGGAATAGGATTACAACAATTAGCTAACTTATAATCAAGAACCTCTTCTTCCTTCCCAAATACTATCTGATCGTATTTATGAGTGATCTCTTCTTTATTAAGATCTTCTGCAACAGGTGCTTTTCTAATCTTATTTTTAAAGTAGCTCACAAAAGCATTACTTCTAGAGGAAGTAAATTCCTTTAAATTCTTGTTGTCAATCTTACCAATTCCTACTCTATAAAAAAGATCAAGGCTGGTTTTTAATTTAAAGTAAATAACCAACTCATTGATCATACTCTCGTTAAAACTGAGTTTTTGCGCTTTTAACTTTCTTGCCAGCACAGCTTTTCCTTCTTCTGCAAGTTCTTTTTTCTCTTCTCTTAAAGAAGATTTTATCTTAGCTCTAGCTCTTGCAGTGCTTGCATAGTCTAACCAGTTAACATTAGGTTTAGCATTGTCTGAAGTAATAATTTCTATTTGATCGCCACTTTTTAATTCATGACTTAAAGGTACCAATTTGTTATTCACCTTAGCACCTCGAGTATGAAGCCCTATGGCCGTATGTATGCTAAATGCAAAATCTAATGGAGTTGCTCCCTTTGGCAAAGATTTTAAATCTCCTTGTGGAGTGAATACAAAGATCTCTTTGGCGTATAAATTCAGTTTGAATTGTTCTACAAAATCTACAGCATTGGCTTCAGAATTTTCTAAAGCTTCTTGAAGTCTATTTAACCATTCTTCCATGGTCTTTTCTTCCTGCTCTGCACCTTGTTTATACTTATAATGAGCTGCATAACCTTTTTCAGCTATTTCATTCATTCGCTCACTTCTAATTTGTACTTCTACCCATCTTCCTTTAGGGCCCATTACGGTAATGTGTAAAGCTTCGTAACCAGTAGATTTAGGTGAAGAGATCCAATCTCTTAATCGAATTGGATTCGGTCTAAAATGATCTGTAACTATGGAATATATTTTCCAGGCTAAAAATTTTTCATTTGCTAAATCACCTTTATAAATAATACGAACAGCAAACTTATCGAAGACCTCATCAAAAGTGATATTCTGGGTCTTAATTTTTCTCCAAATAGAATAAATAGATTTTGGTCTTCCCTTAATTGTGTAGTCTAATTGCTCTTGATCTAATGAGTCTTTTATAACCTTTGTAAATGCATCAATATAAGCATCTTGCTCTTGTTTACTTTCCCTTATCTTCTGAAGAATATCATTATAAACCTCAGGTTCGGTATATTTTAAACTGAGGTCTTCAAGTTCAGTTTTAATGCTATATAATCCAATTCTGTGTGCAAGTGGCGCGTAGATATAGAGTGTTTCTGAAGCTATTTTAACCTGTTTATCTGGTTTCATAGAATCCATAGTTTGCATATTATGCAACCTATCTGCAATTTTAATAATGATTACCCTAACATCATCGTTAAGCGTAAGCAACATTTTTCTAAAATTTTCAGCTTGTAGAGAAACGTTTTTATCTTGTTGCTGCTGTAAGTGCGAGATCTTGGTTAGACCGTCTACAATTAAAGCGACAGTTTCCCCAAACATGGCCTCAATTTCCTCGATAGTGTAGGTGGTATCTTCCACAACATCATGTAAGAGAGCAGCAGCAATAGATGTGGCATCTAATCCAATTTCTGAAGCCACTATTTTAGCAACCGCAATAGGATGAAATATGTAAGCCTCACCAGATTTTCTTCGCTGATCTTTATGTGCTTCTACTGAAGTATCAAATGCCAATCTAATTAAATTTTTATCTTCCTTAGTTAGGGATCTGTAACTTATGCGTAGCAATTCCTTATACTGGCGCGCAATTTCTTTGTTTTCTTTTATTATTGCAGCTTCTGTCATAACTTAAAATTACGATTAACATTGTAAAGAAACAACTTCCAACTAAGAGCTTAAGTTTTTAATTCGCTGTAATAATGTAGGATGCGAATAATGCATAAAAACGTAGGCTTTATGTGGGGTTAAGTTGCTTAAACTAGATTTAGATAATTTTTTGAGACTAGAGATCAAAGGATCTGAACTATAGGTGTTTTTAGCAAAATCATCTGCCTGATATTCGAATTTTCTAGATAAATAATTCATCAACAACCCGGTAATTTCTGAAATAGGACTGAATAAAATTCCGAAAGCGATCAACCCAATATGAAAACTTGGGTTTTCTACTCCCAAGGCTTGAGATAGTAAGGCATTGCCAACAAATATGGACAACACCCACAAAGTTAAACCTGTGGTTAATATAGAAGCGCTTAAGTTTACTATGATATGCTTTTTCTTATAATGGCCTACTTCATGTGCCAAAACACTAACGATTTCTTCTTCACTTAGGTCATTAACCAAAGTGTCATAAAGAGTGATCCTTTTTTCTTTGCCAAATCCAGAGAAATAGGCATTTGCCTTAGTGCTTCTCTTTGAACCATCTATTATAAAAATATTATCTAATTGAAAACCTACTTCATGGGCATAGGCTTCTATTTTAGAACGAAGCGATCCATTCTGCAGTGGGGACTGTTTGTTGAATAGTGGAACAATAAGCTTTGCATAAAACATATTTGTAAACACAATAAAAACGGTAACCATAATCCATGAATACCACCAGAAATCTGTAGAAGTTAATTGATAAAACCAGACAATCAGTGCTAAAATTCCACCTCCAACAACGATCATTAATCCCCAGGATTTCAATTTATCTAATACAAATAATTTCTTAGTGGTTTTGTTAAATCCATATTTCTCCTCAATCACAAAGGTGCTGTAATATGAAAAGGGCAGGGTAAGTATATCACTGGCAAACATAATTATCCCAAAGAAAATTAAAGCTTTGTAAATAGGGTTTTCAGTAAAATCACTTGCAATTCCATTTACAAAAGCAAATCCTTCAAAAAAGAGGAAACCTAACAAAAGCAGTAATGAGAAAACGGATGAAACTATTCCGAACCTATAAACATCTTTCTTATAATTCTGAGATTTTCGATATTCTGCATCATCATATACGTCTTCCAACTCTTTTGGGATTGGATCGTTGAATCGGCTTGCATTTAAAGAATCTAGAATTTTGTCGATTATAAAATCGATTAAAATGATAGCAATTATTATATAAAATAAGATTTCAGCACTCACGTAGAATATTGTTTTTGAAGGAAAAGATTAATATATGCGTTATAATTGAATGAATAAGGCTATTTAGCATAAATGAACATATTGTCAGTCTTTCTAGGAAAAACCTCTTTGTCGTTTAGCTTCAAAAATTAAAATTCCAGCAGCAACAGATACATTCATGCTATCAATTTCTCCACTCATGGGGATAATGATGTTTTGAGTAGAATTATCTATCCATTCTTTACTTAATCCTGTTGCTTCGGTACCAACAACTATTGCAGAAGACTTTTTAAAATCTACATCTGAATAATTTTTTGACGCTTGTAGGGCAGCTGTATAAATAGAGATTTTATGTTTCTTTAAAAAACTGATAATTTCTGAAGTAGTTCCAACTGCGATATTACTTGTGAAAACACAACCTACACTAGATCTAATAATATTAGGATTAAAAAGATCGGTTTTGGGATTGGCAATGATTACAGCATCTACATTTGCAGCATCTGCAGTTCTTAAAAGCGCTCCGATATTACCTGGTTTTTCTGGTGCTTCAGCAACTAAAATTAATGGCTGTTCAGATTTTAGCTGAAGCGATTCCAGAGCCAATTCTTTAGATCTAAATAAAGCCATAATGCCTTCTGTACTGCCACGATATGCGATCTTTTCATAAACATCTTTAGAGAATTCTGTGATCAAAGGGGAGTGTTCAGTATTTGGGTTCAGTTCCCTCAAACCTTCAGCAGGAAATAAAGAATCACAAAAAAAGAATTCTTCGCAGATATATTTTCCCTTAAAGGCAAGCTGAATTTCCCTAAGTCCTTCCACTATAAAAACTCCTTCTTTTTTTCGGTTGCGAGATTTCTCTTGCAGCTGAAGCAGCCTTTTTACAACTGGATTTTGAGCGCTAGATATTTGTTTGATCATGTTGTAAAAATAAGTACTTATTGATACTTACAAATAAAAAACCTCTGAAATTATCAGAGGTTTTTTCTATTTGAATTTAATTTGAATTCTGTCCCGATGTCTATTTGTCATCCCGACGTAGGAGGGATCTCATTTTATGTTGATTGGGATTTATTGAGACTCTTCAGATCACTTCGTTTCCTTCAGAATGACAACCATTTTCTAATTTTGAAAATTCAGAACGGTTTTAAGAACTATTCTTTTTTCTGATTTTCATACTTATCAGAATATCGGTGATATAATTCAGTTTGGTGACTTTCTAAACTCAATTCTCTTCCCTGTATATATGCTTTTGTTAACTTATTAGTTCTCATATCCAAGGCATCACCTTCACTAATAAATAGAGTAGCATCTTTTCCTTTTTCTAAAGTTCCTAATCTATCATCTATCCCCAATATTTTTGCATTATTTAAGGTGATCAATTTTAAGGCGTCTTCCTTAGCCATTCCATTTGCTGCAACAGTTCCTGCGTAAAACGGCAGGTTTCGGGTACTAGCTCTTTCCATTTGCCCGCTGCTTTCTAATCCTACTAAAATTCCTTTATCACTAAGTAATTTGGCGAGTTTATAGTTATAGTCATAGTCTTCGTCATCCTGATTTGGAGTGCTGTGAGGGCGAGGACTCAAAACAGCTATGTTTTCAGCTTTAATTAGATCTGCAACTTTTAAAGCATCATATCCACCCACGATAACCATATCTCTTAAATTCTGATCTTTTTTAAACTGAATAGCATCTACAATTTCACGTTCTCCATCTACATGAACAAACACTTTTTTTCCATTTGTAAAAACAGTTTCCATAGATTTATAAGGTAGATTTTCTTGCTTTTGATCACCAGCAATATAGGCTCTGGAATTATTGAAGAATTGTGTTAGTTTCAAAACGTCTTCAGGATATTTTTCATTTGGCTTTAATCCTCGTTCTTCACCTAACCACCATCTGCCACGTTTAAAACTATTTGGCCAATTAATATGTAATCCATTGTCTATTTTTATTGCAGCATCTTCCCAATTCCAGGCATCAAACTGAACAATAGAAGATGTACCAGAAATAGTTCCTCCTCTTGGAACTACCTCACCAATTAAAACCCCATTTGGCCTCATGCTTTCCACGATCTGACTTTCAGCATTATATGCTACCAAGCTTCTTATATGTGGTAACATTTCTCCAATTTCATCTTCGTCGTCCGTAGGTCTTAAAGACGCGATTTCTACTAAACCGAGTGTGGTATTAGGCGCAATAAACCCTGGATACACATGCTTGCCTTCAGCATTAATAATAGTTCCACGATATTGCATTTTAGTAGTGGTAGCATCTAAAACTTGCGTTAAGATTCCATTTTCAAAAATTATAAGACTGTTCTTTATAACCTCTCCATTTCCAATGTGAGCTGTTGCACCTACAATAGTAACTGCCTCGCTTTGAGCCGGCGAAGGAGTCTGCTGGGCATTTAGTGAACTAGTAATTATTAAAATTCCTAGTATATATATTATTTTAATTTTTTTCATCTTTTTCAATATTAGTAAGTTACCAATGTGTCACAACCCATTTTTTGATCTTCTTTCTTTGTGGCAGATTGTGTTTTAGCTCCGCCATTCTTTGCAGTAAGCATTTGTCCCGTCAGCATATTTTTTTGCTGAGCAATTTCCTTTCGAAGTTCTTTGTCTTTTTCAATATCAAAATAAACCGTTCCTTCAATAAGGGTTTTTTCAGCTTTGCTGTAAATAGAAAGGGGGTTACCAGACCATAAAACTACATCTCCATCTTTGCCAGCTTCAATACTCCCAACTCGATTGTCCAGATGTAACAATTTAGCAGGATTCAAAGTGACAAATTTCCATGCCTCTTCTTCAGAAATTCCACCATATTTTACACTTTTCGCAGCTTCTTGATTCAATCTTCTGCTCATTTCACCATCATCACTATTAATAGCAACAGTTAATCCTGCGTTGTGCATTATTGCAGCATTGTATGGAATAGCATCTTTTACTTCATATTTGTATGCCCACCAATCTGAAAAAGTTGATGCTCCCGCACCATGTTCTTTCATTTTATCAGCAACCTTATATCCTTCTAGAATATGTGTGAATGTGTTGATTCTAAAATCGAAAGATTCTGCAACTTTCATAAGCATATTAATCTCACTTTGCACGTAAGAATGACTACTTACAAATCGCTCTCCATTCAAGATTTCAACTAAAGTTTCCATTTCAATATCTTTCCTGTAATTGCCAGTCTTCTTAGCGGTTTCATAATCCCTAGCCTGACTAAAATAATCTGTAAAGACTTGTTCTACACCCATTCTTGTTTGTGGAAACCTGCTTTTACTATCCCAGTTTGCTTGTTTTACATTTTCTCCAAGCGCAAATTTTATGAATTTAGGTGAATCTGGAAAAATCATCCCTTCTGCATTCTCTCCCCACTTTAATTTCATAATTGCAGAACGTCCCCCAATAGGGTTTGCTGAACCATGTAATAACTGAATTGTAGTCACACCACCTGCAAGATTTCTATAAATATTGATATCTGTAGGATCTATAACATCTTCCATAGATACTTCTGCTGAAGAGTTTTGCCCTGCTTCATTAATTGCTGAAGCGCCAATATGGGAATGTTCATCTATAATTCCGGTAGTTAAATGTTTTCCCGATGCATCGATAACTTTTGCTTTTCCGGCACTTAAATTAGTACCTATATTAGCAATTTTCCCATCTTTTATTAGAACATCTGTCTTCTCCAGAATCCCTTTTTCGGTATTGGTCCAGACAGTTGCATTTTTAAATAAAATATCTTCTTGTTTTGGTAATTCCTTAAAACCATATGCCAAATTTGGGTAGGTTAGGGGTACAATGGGAAGAATACTGTCGTTTTTATCTTCCTCTTTTTTGTCTTTTTCTTTTGCTTTATCTAAAGATTTTGTGACTGTAAATGAGGTTTCTTTACCATTGCTTAATATAGCTCGGCCATTTATTTTATTTACGTCATCATTTACTTTGGCAACCAATCTTGTGTATTCTGTTTTGGTTGAATCTGGTGACGATAATAATATTTGCATCCAGGTATCTGTATAAGATAACTTAGATTTGATCTTTGCGTCACCAAGTTTAACCTCGGCTTTTGGAGAGTTTGGTTTTCCTGTGATTTCCAGATCATAATTCTTTCCATCTACTGCTAAAGAATATTTTCCTTCAAGATTCACAGTGTTCATATTTTCTAAAACCACTTTTTGACCTTGTATCCAGTTCTCAAATAATACGGTTTCCTTATCAAATATATCTCCTGAAGTAATTAAGAAATTGGCCCAAGCACCTTGTTTTATTACTCCAAGTTTATTTTCTTCTCCTAGAAATTTTGCAGGAGTTGTAGTTAAAGCCTCAAGTGCTTTCTTTTTATCTAAACCATAGGAGATCGCTTTTAAAAGGTTCTCTCTAAATTTCTTTTCATCCTTTAGATTTTGTGTAGTGAGAATAAAAGGAATATTATTTTTCGCAAGTTGCATTAGGTTAGATGGAGCCTGATTCCATCGTTTCATATCTTGCAAGCTTACATTATTTGCCATAAATGGATTTTCTAGATCATAAGCTTCCGGGAAATCCAGTGGAATAATAAATGTGGCGTTAGTATTCTTAACTTCAGCAATTCTCTCAAATTCATTCCCACTACCAAAAATTAGATATTGAATGCCATATTCATCTCCAACCGTATCGGCTCTTAATTGATCTAATAAATTATCGGTTTTAAAAATTTGGGGTAAAGTGCTATTTCTATTTAATGCTTCTAATGCCAGATCTTTGGTTGAAATATTTCCCTTTTCATACCATGCTGCATCTATATAGGTTTGTCTTAGCAAGGCCATCGCCCCCATTATAGAAGTAGGATACGATTGATTGGATTGTACGCTTTTATCAAAGGAAAGAAAATTGGCCGATTTGTCCTTTAAAATACGATCTCCTTCAGATCCTTCAGCATTTAAACTTACCAGCATTCCGGTTCCTCGCATAATTCCATCGGCAAGATGCGTGTTTACCGCTCCAAATCCGTTCTTCTGAAACTTTTCAGCTTCAGTTTTATCAAAAGTAAAAGACTCTAGTGCATTAGTTTCCGGACGAATATGATCGTTCCAATAATAGCCTTCCCTGCTTGCATTATATTGGGGTTGACCATTCCCACTTCCAGCTTTTGCAGGTTTTTTCATCCCAAAATCACTATAGATCTCAATGAAAGATGGATAAACGTCTTTACCTTTTAAGTCTATAACAATACTGTTTTTAGGAATGGCAATACTTTTGCCAACAGCAGTTAATTTCCCTTCTCTCACAGCGATCATTCCATTGTCTATAATAGTATTAGAATCTACATGAATTT
Organism: Gillisia sp. CAL575; assembly: GCF_000403785.1. GTDB lineage: Bacteria > Bacteroidota > Bacteroidia > Flavobacteriales > Flavobacteriaceae > Gillisia. The sequence continues at coordinate 30,869 of NZ_APHJ01000022.1, read as the reverse complement.
TAGCGTTTTTAAAAACGGTATAATTGGTATTTTTAGAATTTACACCATCATTATTCGGAAAGTAATCTTGAGCGTACAAGTTTAACCCGGAAGAAATGACCAGGTATAAGAGTAGAAATTTTAATCTCATAAAATAGTTGTTTAAAAGTAATTGCTTTTGAAAATTAGAAAGTGGAATTTAAGGAATATTTGTTGAATCATAAATTTGCTTAAAAAGCATTCTCCACATCATCAAAATAGTTGACGAGTAAAGCAACTACATAACTATAACTTTTCATCCCTTCAGCCTGATTATTTGCTTTAAGAAAACCATTATAAGTAACTTGAAAAATCGGCTCAAAAGGGTTTTTATGTGTTTCCCAGAAATCCCTGACTTCTTTATAATTGGCTAAAACCCCGGGATGTATTGTTTTTAAAAGTTTATCTGCTCTTGCTTGATCTCTCACATATAGTTCATTTAAACAATAGCGCAAAGCGAAGGTAAATCCTGCATATTGAAAATATGGATCGGGGTGGTTCATTGTGGCAAGACAAGCTATAAAATTAGCTTCATTCTCTTTTGCAAATCCTAGCTGATGACCAATTTCATGACTCGCAGTTGTAGGAATCTTATATTTTAAAATCTGCGTATTTACCTGCGCTTCATTGGTGAGCGGATTTAGATACCCATTAAAACCCATATATGTTAAGGGAAGACTGTAAAGTGATCTTTTTAAGCTTTTGCCCTCGTATGTAAGTTTAGGATATTTAATGCTTAAACTCTCATAACCTTCAATAGTTTTTCTGAATAGTTCTGTTTTTTTAAATTTATATTCCACTTTTAAAGAATCATTTTCTACTAATCCAGTGTGTACCTGATTAGATTTTTTTATCAAAGTTTCTGTCAAAAGAACCAGTTCTTCTGTAGTATAAGTATTCTTGATCTTTAAGGTTCGGTGTAGGGGAAGTCTATAATAATTAAAGCCCCAAAAAAGATGGAAACAGGCATAAATAATAGAAAAAGTGGCAAGCAGGTCTAAAGTCCATTTTTTATAACCTCTAAACTTCGTTTTAAATCTTAAGTAGATCCATCGGAATATGGAGACAATAAAAAAAGTATACAAGAGATCTCCTAAAGAAAAAGGAAATATACCCAGAGAAAATCGCATTATTTTAGCGATATAAGGATATAAGCCTGTACTATACCACGATTCTATAAAATCTGGATAAGCCGAAATTATTTTTATAGCAATAATTTGTATTGGCAATAAAATGGCTAAAATGAGGCTTGTTCTATTTTTCACTTCCTAAATAAATTCTAATATGCTGCTAAAAATTTCGTGGTTTGTGAATTACCAATATCTTTGTGAATATACCAAATATTAATACTATGAATGAAGAAATAAGAGCACAAGAACCTAAAGTTTTATGGAATAAATTCGCAGATCTTAATGAAGTTCCTAGACCCTCTAAAAAGGAGGAAAGGGTAATTGAATTTATGAAAAACTTCGGAAATAATCTCAACTTAGAAACACTTGTAGATAATGTAGGGAACGTTATAATTAAAAAACCGGCAACTTCTGGGATGGAGGATAGAAAAGCGGTGGTATTGCAGTCTCATTTAGATATGGTGCATCAGAAAAACAACGATACCAAATTCGATTTTGATACTCAGGGAATCGAAATGTATGTAGATGGAGATTGGGTAAGAGCGAAAGGCACTACATTGGGTGCAGATAATGGACTAGGGGTTGCCACTATTATGGCAATTCTGGAAAGTGATACTATAGAACATCCTGCACTTGAAGCATTGTTTACTATAGATGAAGAAACAGGAATGACGGGAGCTAAAGGTTTGGAGCCTGGATTATTAGAAGGAGATATCCTTTTAAATCTTGATACCGAAGAAGATGATGAAATAGGAATTGGTTGCGCAGGTGGGGTAGATGTAACTGCTATTAGAAAGTACACTCAGAAAGATGCTCCAGAAGATATGAGCGCATTTAAGATCACCTTGAATGGTTTGCAAGGAGGACATTCTGGAATGGACATCATCAAGGGATTGGGAAATGCCAACAAATTGATGAATCGCTTATTATATAATGCATCTGAAAATTTCGGAATTCGTATTGCTGAAATACAAGGGGGAGGACTTAGAAATGCGATCCCTAGAGAAAGTGAAGCAGTGGTATTAATAGATGATTTCCAGATCAAGGCATTCGAATCTGAATTAATGGAGGATTTTGAAGCTATAAAAATCGAATTCGCTAAGCTGGAACCAAAAATGAAATTAGAGCTGGTAAAGGTTGAGACTCCAACAAAGGTTATGGATTCAGATACTCAGGAAACTATTCTAAAAGCCATCTATGCGTTGCATAATGGAGTATTTAGAATGAGTCCGGAAATTGAAGGTTTGGTTGAAACTTCTAATAATTTAGCGAAAGTGGAAATTAGAGATGGAAACATCAACCTGAAATGTCTTACAAGATCTTCTGTAGAATCTTCTAAGGACGATCTTACTAATTCTTTAAGAGCGAGTTTAGAACTTGCAGGCTGTGAGGTAAACTTGTCTGGAGATTATCCAGGATGGGCACCAAATAGAGATTCAGATATTTTGACTGTATTAGATAATTTATATTCTAATTTATTTAACGAAAAAGCAGATGTGGCTGCATGTCATGCAGGATTAGAATGTGGGATAATTGGAAGTCATTACCCAGAAATGGATATGATTTCTTTTGGACCAACAATAAGAGGAGCGCATTCTCCAGATGAGCGAGCAAGTATTTCTTCTTCTCAGAAATATTGGAAATTCGTTTTAGAGATCCTTAAAAATATTCCGAAGAAATAATATGAAATACCATTGTTGGGTTGAGCCTTAGAAACTATATTATGACAAGCTTAATAAGACATTGAGACATAAAAAATCCCGCTCCAAATATGGAGCGGGATTTTTTTAATAATATGAAAATCAGTTTCTATTTCTGAATTTCTACAATTTCTATTTCGAATATAAGATCTGTATTTGGAGGAATTACACCGCCAGCTCCTCTTTCTCCATATCCTAAATGAGAAGGGATGAAAACAACTGCACGATCTCCAACATTCATAGAAGTTATTCCATCTCTAAATCCTGGTATCATAGGGGCATCTGGACCGTATTTAGTAGCCATTGGCTGGTATCCCATTTGATCTCTTTTAACGTGATTTAGTGCTCCATTTTGTTCAGCAACATCTTGCCAGCTGGTGTCAAATAAAGTACCATCTTCAAAATATCCTGCATAGTTTACCATAACCATAGATCCTTCTGGGATTTTTACGTCTTCTCCTTTTTCTAGGTAATGAATTTTAATACCACTTTCCAATTCTTTAGCCTCTTCCTTTAGAGCCATGAATTTTGAAGCGTTCTCTTTCTTCATCTCAGATTTAGCAACTTCCGCTTCTTCTTCTTTAACCTTAGCGTTTGCCAAATTAGATTCGAATGTTTTAGCAGCTTTAAAATCTTTAGCTTCTTTTCCTTTACGGATAATCTTAAGGCTTTCTAAAACCACATCTTGTTCTGGCTTGTCTCTGGCAACAGTCTTAACCATTCCGATACTATCTACAACGGCTTGTCCTTCTAGTACTTTACCAAAAATAGTATGTTTTCCATCTAACCAAGGAGTAGGAGCCAAGGTGATAAAAAACTGACTTCCATTAGTACCAGGACCTGCATTAGCCATAGATAATGTACCTTTTGTAGCATGACTTAAAGAATCTACAATTTCATCTGGAAATTTATAACCAGGATCTCCACTTCCGGTTCCGGTTGGATCTCCACCTTGGATCATAAAATCTTTTATAACCCGGTGAAAAATTAGTCCGTCGTAGTATTTTTTCCCTTTTGAAGTGCTGTCAACCATTTTATGACTATCACCTTCAGCTAAAGAAACAAAGTTGGCAACTGTTGTAGGAGTTTCCTTGTAATAAAGTTCTGCAATAAAAGAACCTTTATTAGTGTTGAATTCGGCATAAAGACCATCTTTAAGGTCTGGATAATCCTCTTTACAACTTACTAGGCCAAGTAAAACGGCACAAACTAAAAGCATGCTTAATCTTTTCATATTAATTAATTATCAGATTTATTGGTATTTATTTCTTGGGTAATCGAGTTTAATGTTACTTCTGTAATTATAGGGATGTTGGTTCCTATTCTATCTTTATCACCATAATAACCAAATGCTTTGTGAGAAGGGAAAATAAAAGTGACAGTTTCTCCTGCTTTCATGAGTTTTAGACCTTCTCTCAACCCTCCAAAAAGATTCTCCCTATCCATGGCATATCTTTTTGTGGGAATTTCTCCAACATCATAGATATAATTACCATTTAAATCTTTTATGTTATAATCAAATCTCACCACATCACCATACTCCGGCATTTCAACATTTAAAGAATCTGTAGATTTCTTGTTGTAGTAATACCAAAACCCATTGCTGGAAGCTTTATAATCTTGAGTAGAATCCTGTTCGATCATTTTAAGAATGATCGCTTCTTCTTTCGCAACAAGTTTTTTATTTCTTTTGATAGATTCATTGATAAAAGAACCTGAATTTTGAGTAACAGGCCTTCTGGCTTCCGGAGATTTGCATCCTATTACACCTAGTAATATCGCTGCTGTATATAAAATTTTTAGCTTCATAAACCTAATTCTTCCTTATATTCTGGAAGCACGCTATTAAATTTCACAATGGTGTCTTCTAGCGAAATATCGCTTTTTCCACCTGCGGCATTTATATGTCCTCCTCCTTGAAAATGCGCTCGGGAAAATTCGTTTACATTAAAACTCCCTTTAGAACGGAAACTAATTTTAATGATTCCATCTACTTTATGCTCTATAAATATTGCTGCGAAAATAATTCCTTCCAAGGATAATCCATAATTTACAAAACCTTCTGTATCTCCCTTTCTGAAGTTATTTTGATCTAATTCCTCTTGAGAAAGAGTAATGTAGGCAGTTCTTAATTCTTTATTAACCCTTAAGTTCTGAAGTGCAACTCCTAATAATTTCAATCTACTTTCAGAAGAAGTATCATAGATTTGTTGATGTATTTTAGCATTATCTGCACCTTTATCTATAAGATCTGCAATTACCCTGTGCGTTTTACTAGAAGTGGATCTAAATCTAAAAGAACCAGTATCTGTCATTATTCCAGTATACAAACAAGTTGCAATTTCTGGAGTGATGCTTTTTACGGCTCTTAATTTTTCTATAAATTGATACACCATTTGGCAGGTAGAACTCATAGTAGCATCGCTATATGTGTGATGTGCATATGTAGACGGTTCGGGATGGTGATCTATCATTATAAAGGTAGCATCTGCCTCTTTTAATGAATCCTGCATATCTCCAGTTCTTGATAGATCGTTAAAATCTAAAGTGAAGATAATATCTGCATTAGAGATCAAGGGTTTACAAGTAATATAATCCTTTTCATAAATCATGATGTCCTCCTGTCCAGGAAGCCATTTCAGGAAATCTGGATAATCATTAGGCGCAATTACGGTAACGTGATGACCTTTTCCTTTCAGAAAATGATATAAACCTAATGAAGATCCTATAGCATCTCCATCTGGTCCTTTATGCGGAACTATTACAATGTTATTAGCCCTTGAGAGGTCTGAGGTAATTTCTAAAATGCTTTGTTCAATCATATTTTAATTCCAATTAAAGCGAAATAACAGCAAAGGTGAAATATTCTATTTCAAAATTCAAAAAAAAAATTCAAACACACTGAAATTTTCTAATTTGAAACTGTAATTCTGACTTTAAATTTGAGGGTGAAATTACAAAATATATATTTTATAAAATTATGTGAATAGGTGGATTTAATATTGAGATATAATAAAGTGGTATTTAAGTCTATTCCTTTTTTCTTACAATAAAAAGACCATTATCTATGTCGCTTAAAACGATGTTTCCACTTTCAAAAAAAGGATATACATTCCATGCTCCGTTAAAATCTTTGGAATTAGTTAGTGGGTAACTATCAAAAGATCCTACTTCCCTTATGTTTTTATTTTTAATGTCTGAAATATCCAATACTCGCAATCCTCCAGTATAATTGGCCAGATAGAATAAATTGTCTTTTACATATCCATTATGATCTATAGAAGGTAGGGAACTCGTGTAATTTGTATGTGTTTTGGGATTATCCAAATCTGTGAAATCTAAAATGATAGTTCTAGTGTTTTTTCCAGTTTGTATTTCATCGAACTCGTCTCCCACCAAAAAGTATTTCTGATCCTCTGTGAACCAACCTTGGTGAGTATAACCAACATTTTCATAGGTGATTGTAGAAATATTTTTCGGATTGGATTTATCGGTAATATCTACAATAGCAACTTTATTTTCATTGCTTCCAATATAGATCTCCTTACCACTATAATCTGTATCTGGCCCATTATAGGTTACTACTTGTGCGTCATGACTGTATCCATCTAAGGAATAACCTCCTGCGAAAGTTGGATTCATTGGATCTTGGATATTGATGATATGTGGGCCGCCGGCAAAAGTGTTAGAACCTACAACATAAGCGAATCCTGAAGATTCATTGATCACAATATTATGTGCATGTTCAAATTCATTATATTTTGCATCTGCCTGATAGTTAACAGGAGCATTGGCTACATTTCTAAGTTTCGTTAGGTCAAAGATCTGCAGACCGTGACCTTCAGCTTCACTTACAATAAAGGCATAATTTTGATATACTTTGATGTCGCGATGCAAAGCGGAAGGTGTTTGAGAAACTAATTTTCCTAGATAAATAGGTTCTGAAGGATTGGATATATCTATAAATGCAGTGCCATTATCAAGCCCCATTAAAACATATTCTTTTCCTGTACTAGCATCTGTCCATCCCCAGGAATCATTTCCAGAGACGGCATTAAATATAGAAAGACTTATATGGGCCATTAAATCATAATCCTTACATGGATATTTTCCTGCCATTCCATTCTCGCAAGGGGAAGTTGCAATTATAGTAGGGTCTATTTTTTCTTCCATTTCTTCTGAAGTTATAGAGGAGTCATCATTAGAACACGAAAAAAACAAAAAGCTGAGAAAGAAAATCAAATAATATTTTTTGATTGAGACCCGATTTATTAGGCTTATTAAATTCATTTATTAAGGTTTTTTAATAATTATTGTAAGTCTTCTTTTGTTTTGATGATAAATGCTTTAATTATTGTAGAAGCTTTGGGTAAAGTGATGCATCAATAATAATACCTTTCTGCGGAAAACATTAATACTGCTTAGGTATGCATATACTTTATACCAAGTTAGTGAAGATAAAAAATCCTATAATAATCATAAAATAAAATATAATCTTGCATAAAGTGTTCAAATGCGTACTTTTGCAAAAATTTTAAAAACCATAACATGGCTAAGAATAGAACTTTTACAATGCTTAAACCCGATGCAGTTGAAAACGGAAATATCGGTGCGATCCTTGAACTTATTAATACTTCAGGATTTAGAATTGTTGCAATGAAATTAACTCAGATGTCTCGTAAAGATGCTGAAACTTTTTATGCTGTTCATAATGAGCGTCCATTTTTTTGGAGAATTGGTAGAATACATGACAAGAGGACCTATTGTTGCTGCTGTATTGGAAAAAGATAATGCTGTAGAAGATTTTAGAACTCTAATCGGAGCTACAAATCCAGCGGAAGCTGCAGAAGGAACTATCCGTAAGAAATATGCTGCTTCTATTGGAGAAAATGCAGTTCACGGAAGTGATAGCGATGAAAATGCTGCTATTGAAGCTGCTTTTCACTTTGCAGGAAGAGAATTATTTTAAATATATTTAGGTAGAATTTGAAAAGCCGCTTTCATATGAAAGCGGCTTTTTTTGTTTTTGACTTTTCTTAATGATTCCAAAATAAAATCCTGTCATTCTCAACTTGATTCAGAATCTTAATACGGAATCCCTGAAACAAGTTTAGGGTTAGGCCAATTGTCGAAAACACCAAGCCTAACCAATAAAAGCATATGTCATTCTGAAAGTAGCCTAGCGAAATGAAGAATCTATTTGAACCAGAATTTCGTTTTAAAAGAGATTCCCCCTTCGTCGGAATGACAAGAAAAAGCAATCCCGGAGGCCTTCAGGACTGGATGCTGTAATCAAGTCTACCTTAGCACCAACTTACTAATCAAATCTTTCTTAAGTGCTTCATTCAACATCTTAATGATCTTTTCTCTTCCATAACTCAACTCTTCCCGTAATACAGAAGAACTAAGTTGAACAAATAAGGTGTTTCCTTCCAACTTTATGGCTGTGGTATATTTTACTATTCCAGGTCCCATTTGCTCATTCCAAACATCTTTCACGTTTACCTTATCTAATCCTTTCTGAAGCTTATTTGTAGAGACAAAATTTTCTAATGCCTCACTCAACTTCATATTCTCATTCATTCTCTTTTTCATCCAGATCTAATTTTAAAGGTTTATACCTTTTATAGTGGTATATAATTCCGCGCTCATTTTTTAAACTAAGTTCATCTTCTTTAGAAGCTACAATAACTTCTTTCCAATTATTAAAAGCGGTAGAATAATTTAGTGACACTTTATTTTCTTCAATAGTTACATTTATTTTTTCCGGTTCTCCAGCGGGGATATAAGTGCCATCAAATTGTGGTTTAACTTTTACTCTAAATCCTAAACTATCAATGATTTCTATATAATCTACTATCTCATTGATCTTAAAATCCCGAATAGAATCTTTTGTGAATTCAACTTTTTCAATACCCCAATAGCCATTAATATGGTCTAAATTTTCTCCAGGTTTGTTATTACAACTAGTAAAAAGAATCATTAGAATTAATACTATACTAAGTCTCATCATAGTTTAAATATTTTAAAGGTTTGGTTGCTTTCTTCCATCACTTTCTCTGTTCTGTCTGCATGCGTATCGCTAATAAATATCTGTCCTAGTTCATCTGTAGCAACCAGCGTTATTATATGTGCAACACGTTGTTCATCTAACTTATCAAAAATATCATCTAATAATAGGATAGGATTAACCTTGCTCATTTTTTTAATGAAGTCGAATTGTGCCAATTTTAGTGCTATAAGAAAGGATTTTTGTTGCCCCTGAGATCCAAACTTTTTAATAGGATGGCCATCAATCTCGAAACTAAGATCATCTTTATGCAAACCTACACTGGTGTATTGAAGGAGCATATCTTTTTGTAGATTTTCTTCTAATAAAGCTGAAATAGATCTTTCAAATAATTTGCTCTTATATTCTAGACTTACCTGTTCTTGATTATTGGCTATTTCTGAATATCTTTTATTGAAAATCGGAATAAATTCATTTAAAAATGCCTTACGCTTTTCAAAAATGATATTCCCAAACTCTGTAAGCTGAGCATTATAAATCTCCAAAGTATCCCTGTCGAATTTTGCATTTGCAGCAAAGTATTTTAAGAGTGCATTTCTCTGGGCGAGAACTTTACTATAAGAGATTAAGGAATTTAAATATAGCTGATCACTTTGGGAGATCACACCATCCATAAATTTCCTACGGGTGTCGCTGCCTTCAATAATAAGATCGCGATCGCCGGGAGAAATCATGACGGCAGGAATAAAACCTATATGTTCACTGAATTTCTCGTAAGCTTTGTTATTTCTTTTGATCACCTTTTTTTGACCACGTTTGGCGCTCACCAAAATATGTTCTTCTCTCTCGTTTTTCTCTAAGGAGCCTTCAATAACAAAAAAGTCGGCGTCGTGATTGATGTTCTGACTCGTAATTGGGTTGAAATAACTCTTCCCAAAAGAGAGATGATAGATACTATCTAAAATATTCGTTTTTCCAACGCCATTTCTGCCTACAAAACAGTTTATTTTGGAGTCGAAATCAAAACTGGAGGAATCTAAATTTTTATAATTGACTAGGGAAAGGGACTTTAAAAACATAAAACGCTGTTATTCAGCTTAATAATTATTAATTTTACTTTTATAAAGGTAATAGAAACGCGCCGAAAGTATTAAAAAATAAGAAATAATTTCCCTTTCAAATAAGAATAAAAATTTTATTTTTGCGACTCATTAAACCAATTTTATGGCAACGTACAAGAAAAAAGGTTCTAAACCGTCTACTAAAGAAGAGAGAAAAAATCAAGTAGAGGAAGAATCTACAACCGCAGAAGTTTTTAACACCCTAGATGAAGGTGCTGGAAGAACAGAAGAGTGGGTTGCAGAAAATCAAAAATGGATCTACATTATCGTTGCATTGGCAGCTGTGGTAGCTTTAGGATATTTGGGATGGCAACGTTTTATTCAAGAGCCTAAAGAATTAGAAGCTTCTAACGAAATGTTTCAATCTCAACAATATTTTGACTCGGCTTTAGCTGGATCTGGTGCTCAGAGCGATTCTTTATATAATATGGCATTAAATGGTGGTGAAGGAAAATACGGTTTCTTAGATATCATAGATAATTACGGAAGTACAAATGCAGGAAATCTTGCACATTACTATGCTGGTTTTGCTTATTTGAATACTAATAAGTATCAGGAAGCAATAGATCATTTAGAGGATTTTGATGGTGAAGATGAGATCTTATCTGCATTAGCAGTTGGTGGAATGGGAGATGCATTTCTTCAATTAGACCAGCCGAAAGAAGCTTTAAATTATTACGAGAAGGCTGCAACAATGCGAACTAACGAATTTACTGCACCTCGATTTTTACTAAAAGCGGCAACCACTGCTATCCAATTAGGAGAAGGTGAGAAAGCTGCTGAATATTTAAATAGAATTAAAGACGAATTTGCAAATACTCCAGAAGCAAATCAAGTAGCTATCTATTTAGGTAGAGCAGAAGCAATGAACTAAAGATTTTCTATGGCAACTCAAGGAAAAAATCTTAGCGAATACGATAAAAGCCAAATGCCGGAAGCTAAGAACTTCCGGTTTGGTCTTGTTGTAGCCGAATGGAATGAGAATATTACCGAGGGCCTTTTTAAAGGAGCCTTTGATACTTTGAAGGAAAATGGGGTGATCAACGAAAACATTGTTCGTTGGGATGTTCCGGGAAGCTTCGAGCTTATTTATGGTTGTAAAAAAATGCAGCAAAGCTACGATATGCTGGATGCTATTATTGCCATTGGAAGTGTGATTGAGGGAGAAACTAAACACTTCGATTTTGTATGCCAAGGAGTAACCCAAGGCATCAAAGACCTAAACGTTAAAAATGACATTCCTGTAATTTTTTGTGTGTTAACAGATCAAAATATGCAACAAGCTATAGATCGCTCCGGCGGGAAATTTGGAAACAAGGGTTCTGAAGCTGCAGTAACGGCCATTAAAATGGCACAACTAAGAATAGACGCCAAGTTTTAAACTTAGTCCTTACGGCATTATTCTTGCTCTTTTCTTTTTGCTTCAACATGCTTTCTTTTCTCTTGCTTTTTAAGTAAATTTGAAGTTCTATTAAGAAACACCGCGTATTTTGAAATTCAGTCTTTATAAATCCAAAAAGAATACCCGTTATAATTACACTCCTCGTTATTATAAGGGAAAGGACACAGGAAATATTTACGACTTCGACTCTAAATTCAACAAATATAAAAACACCACAAATTCTATAGACTTCGGTGCTCAATGGGCAGATGCCAGAAGTTCTAGTAGAACCAGAGGTAATCGAGAGATCAATAAACGTGTGATCTATATTATTATCGTCTTGGTAATAATATTCTTGTGGATCATTGACTTTGATTTATCCATTTTTTAGAATTAATTTTTCATGATCGATGTAATTCATCTCCTGCCAGACCATGTGGCTAATCAAATTGCTGCAGGGGAAGTAGTTCAAAGGCCAGCTTCTGTTATTAAGGAATTGCTGGAAAATGCAATAGATGCTAAAGCTTCAACAATTCAGGTTTACATCAAAGAAGCCGGGAAGATTCTTATTAGTGTGATAGATGATGGTTCTGGAATGAGCATTACAGATTCCAGACTAAGTTTTGAGCGTCACGCCACTTCAAAAATTAAAGCTGCTGAAGATCTTTTTCAACTTCAGACAAAAGGATTTAGAGGCGAGGCATTAGCCTCTATAGCCGCAATTGCTCATGTTGAATTAAAAACAAGAAGAGAGGAAGATGAGGTTGGAACTTGCATAAAAATTGAAGGTAGCGAAATCACTTCTCAGGAGGTTTGCGTTACCGCAAAAGGAACCTCAATTAGCGTTAAGAATCTATTTTATAATATTCCTGCCAGAAGAAACTTTTTAAAGTCAGATACCGTTGAAACCCGTCATATTATAGATGAATTCCAGCGAGTAGCATTGGCACATCCAACAATTTCATTTTCTCTGGTTCACAATGTGGGAGAATTATTTAATCTTCCCGCCTCTAATTACAGACAACGTATAACCAATATTTTAGGAGGAAAATCCAATGAGAAATTGGTTCCTGTAAACGAAGAAACAGAAATTTTGAAAATTTCTGGCTTCGTGGGTAAACCTGAATATGCTAAACGTACTAGGGGAGAGCAATTCTTTTTTGTAAATGATAGGTTTATTAAAAGCCCTTATTTAAATCATGCTGTAAGTGCTGCGTTTGAAGGACTTCTAAAGGATAGAGCTTATCCTAGCTACTTTTTATACCTTCAGGTAGATCCTAAGAGCATAGATATCAATATTCATCCAACTAAGACAGAAATTAAGTTTGACGATGAGCATGCTTTATATGCCATTTTAAGAAGCGCTATAAAACACAGTTTGGGCCAATTTAATGTTGCACCTATTTTGGATTTTGAAAGGGATCCAAATTTGGACACACCTTATAACTATGAAAATAAGCGAGCTTCTACTCCACAAGTAGAGGTAGATAGAAATTTTAACCCATTTAAAAATGAAGCATTAACTTCTTCTAATTTTAAAAGTGGTTATAAAAAGGAATCTTCTAATTGGGAAAGTCTTTATACCGGATTACAATCTGAATCTATTGGAAATGACAATGTAGATGTTCGCCAAATAGAATTTGAAAGTGAAGAGGTAACGGGAAATCTTTTTGGTGCTTCCAAGACAGAGGAGGCTCAAAGTTCTACTTTTCAATTAAACAAGAAATTTATTATTAGCACTCTTAAAAACGGAATGTTAGTAATAGATCAGCATAGAGCGCATACTAGAATTTTATACGAAGAACTTTTAAAGAGCATTACAGTTTCCGCAGCTGTGAGTCAGCAGTTATTATTTCCATTAGTGCTTCAGTTTAATCAACAGGAAACTGAATTATTGAAAGGGGTTAAAGATTCGCTGGAACAAACCGGATTTATATTTTCAGAAATAACATCTAATTCCGCAGAAATTATAGGGATTCCAACTTCTATTTCAGAAAGTGAAGTAGAAATGTTATTAGAGCAACTGCTGGTTGACTTTCAGAATGAAGTGCCAGAAAACAATTTTTCTCATACAGATCTGCTTGCCAAATCTTTAGCAAAGAGTATGGCTGTTAAATCTGGAAATTTGTTAAATACTACAGAACAGCAGCATATTGTTAATGGATTATTTGCTTGTAAAGAGCCGAGTTTAACGCCATTTAACAAGCCTGTTTTTATTACCTTGCCAGTGGAAGAACTGGAAAAAAAATTCATGTAAATGGGAAGAATTACAGATACTGTAAAAGTACTTATTATAATAAATGTCATCTTCTTTGCAGGAACTATGCTGGTTGGTGATCAAGTGTATCAATTATTTTCATTGTGGTTTTTCCAAAATGATAATTTTGGGATCTGGCAAGTTGTTACTCATATGTTCATGCATGGGAGTTTTATGCACATCCTTTTTAATATGTATGCATTATGGGCCTTTGGAAGTCCTATTGAACAGATGTTGGGTAAGAATAAATTTATTTTCTTTTACTTTTCATGCGGAATTGGAGCTGCAATTATACACTCGCTTGTTAACTATTTCCATGTGGAATCTGGGTATAATGCGTTAGTAGATGCGGGAATGAATCCAATGGATATTCAGCAACTATTGGAAACTGGGCAGTACAACACTTCTATTTTAGGTAGCGTTTCTAAAGATACTTTAGAAAGCATGTTTACAGCTTATAATACTCCTGCAGTAGGAGCATCTGGAGCAATTTATGGAGTTTTAGTTGCTTTTGGTATGTTATTTCCAAATGTTGAATTATTTTTACTCTTCGTACCAGTTCCTATCAAGGCAAAAATATTTATCCCTATATTAATTGCAATAGATCTATTCTCTGGTGTCACTGGATACTCCCTATTTGGTGGAGGAATAGCTCATTTTGCGCACGTGGGTGGAGCTCTGTTTGGCTTTATTATGATGTGGTATTGGAAAAAGAATCAGTTTGAACAAAATAGGTGGGATTAATGGGACCAGTAGATAAATTCAGATATAAATTGCAAACAGCAACAGTTGTAGAAAAACTGATTGCAATAAATGTCTTGGTATTTATTCTGTTTTTCTTGGTGAAAACTATCACTTTTCTTTTCAATCTTCCTTCCAACTTTATAACAGAATGGTTGGTTTTTCCAAAAGAGCTGGGGGAATTCGTATTTAAACCTTGGTCCATAATTACTTATTCTTTCTTGCATTCAGGGATTTGGCATATTTTATCCAACATGCTGATTCTTTATTATGCAGGAATCTATTTCCTTAATTATTTTTCTTCAAAAAAATTACTGACTTTTTATTTCCTTGGGGTTATAATTGGCGCATTGGTTTATATGTTAAGCTATAATTTATTTCCTGCTTTTGAGGCAACGGGTAAATCTTATTTAATAGGAGCTTCTGCAGGTGTTATGTCTGTACTAGTTGGGGTTGCAACAAAGGTTCCAAATATGAAGATCAGGTTGATGTTTATTGGATCTATAAAATTTTGGTATATCGCTGCTTTTCTAGTAGTAATAGATATTATCCAAATCCCTTTTGGTAATGCTGGTGGACATTTTGCTCATTTAGGAGGCGCTTTCTTTGGGTATATGTATACTAAACAATTGGCAAATGGAAATGATATAGGAATTGGTTTTGAAAAGTTTATAAACTGGTTTGTTGGCTTATTCGATTCTTCTCAAAAGGCCAAACCTACAATGAAAACAGTTTATAAGAAAAAAGGAGCAGGCCCTTTTAAAACAAAAGTTCCAATCATCAACAAGGATGAAAAACAGCAAAAAATTGATGCTATCTTAGATAAGATCAGTACTAGTGGATATGATAGTTTAACCAAACAAGAAAAGGATTTCTTGTTTCATGCGGGTAAAGACAAATAAATGAAGAATCTTGGCTTGCTGGATAAACTAATATTTGTCCTAAACTCTATTATGGCCTTTGCGCTATTGCTTTCTTACCTGTTGCCATATGTTCCTCCAAAAACATTTCCTCTACTTTCTGTACTTAGTTTGGGAGTGCCATTGCTAATTCTTTGTAATTTCATTTTTTTGCTCTTCTGGGCAATTCGTTTTAAAAGACAGCTATTTCTTTCATTGATTATTTTAGCTCTAGGCTATAACTATGTTCTATCTTGGATCCAATTTTCCAGTGGTCCAGAAACCAAAGGAGAGAATAATATTACTCTTATGAGCTATAATGTGCGAATGTTTAATGCTTATAAATGGACAGAAGAGAAGAATATTCCAGAAAAGATGACAGATTTTATTTCTAAAAAAAACCCACAGATCTTGGCTACCCAGGAACATTTTGTTGGCGTATCTGGAATGGTTAAAACCTATCCTTATAAATTTATAAAACTGAAAGATGGTGGTTCTGAATTTGGTTCTGCAATCTTTTCAAAATATCCAATTATAAAGTCACAATCTGTAGATTTCCCCGAAGATGGGAATAACAATGCGATCTTTGTAGATATAGTTAAGAATGAAGATACCCTACGTATTTTTAATGTTCATTTTCAATCTCTAAACATTAAACCAGGAATAAACGATTTGCAGAAAGAGGATTCAAAGAAACTCTTTGGAAGAATTGCCCATGGTTTTAAGCTTCAGCAAAAACAAGCAGAAATGATGATGGCTGAAGTGAGGAGATCTCCTTACAGAACAATTATTATGGGAGATTTTAATAACACCGCATTTTCTTATATCTATAAAATTGTTAGAGGAGATAGATTTAAAGATGCCTTTTTGGAAGTAGGTAGCGGCTTTGGAAAAACCTTTAACTTAAGTTATTTCCCGCTCCGTATTGATTTTATGATGATTGATAAGGGATTGAAAACTCAAACTTTTGAAGTATTTCCTGTAGAATTATCAGATCATTATCCAATATTTTCTACCGTTAGCTGGTAATAAATTACATAGTTCTTAGAAATGTTACCGCATTTGGTCCTTCATTAAAAAGGAGATCTAAAATACAGAGGTTAGAAATAAAGCCGTGTTTTTCTTGAAACACCTGAATGTATCCCGGAGTGGTTATACTGCTTTTAGCATTGACCAAATTCCGATGATCACTTATATTCTCTGGTTGTTTATTATATTCAGAAGTGTATTCAAAATTTAGATCTAACTGAAGACATTCCAGCACAGTTTCAAAACATTCTCTATTAAACTCAAAAAGTGTTAGATAATCTTTTCTAAATAAAAGAGCGAGTTCATCTTCATAAAATTCAAAAAAGGGAGATGTCTGATAAGCAGATTTTAAAGATTTCCAATGCACGCTCTGCCAATTGTCTTCATTATCTATTTTAACCTCACTATATTTCTGGTGCACCTTAACCTTGGTCTTAGGTAAATGCTTTATAGGAATATTCAAGCTTAACTTTCCATTCGCTCCAAGTATATACATTCGATTGCGATAGGTTTGCTTCTGGAAATTATCCTGTTTCTCTATCCAAATATTAGATGCATTTATTAATTCTTTAAACTGAGAGATAGGCCCAAAATATGGAAGACTTACTAAGATCTCTTTCATGAGCATTGGTATTTCTATTTGCTAGTTATGAATCTCTTTTCTTTTTAAAGAAATTATAACCGAATAAAACAAGTAGACCAATTAAGAAGTATGGTAAATAGGAGGTAGGTTCTTTATCTCCACTAACTGTAGTGAATAATCGCTCCCAACGAATCTTATTCATAATCCCCGTCCCGTTAGTGTCCCAACTAAACCAAACAAATACAGGTTTACCCACTACATGATTTTCTGGTACAAATCCAAAATAACGGCTATCTAAGCTGTTATGGCGATTATCTCCCATCATCCAGTAATAATCCATCTTGAAGGTGTAAGACTCTGTAGGTTGTCCGTTAAGTAGCACCTGATTGCCATTAACGCTTAATTTATTATCTATACCTAATTCCGATCCTTCATACACTTCTATAAGTCTTTTGTAGAAAGGTAAAGTCTCAAGATTTAACTTAGTAGTAACCCCTTTCTTCGGAATAAATATCGGGCCTAAATTATCCTTATTCCAGGATAAGCTTTTAGATTTTGGGAACAAACCTTGTTCTTTATTTCCAGCAGAGTCGATAATGCGTTCAAGAGATTCAACATTTGGATGATTTTTGAATTTATCATAGGACTCTTCAGTTAAGTTAATCACAAACCTATTTGAAGATTGATCATATCTATATGGATCAGTAATATCATAACGTTCATATAAATAGTAAGGATCAAAAGCTTTTCCCTTCGAGGTTCCTATATAATTATATTGCAATTTGGCCCTTCCTGGTAATTTAAGAGGATCTGAATTAATAAATATCTTACCGTCCACAATACTTAATGAATCCCCGGCAACTGCAACAGCGCGCTTCACATAATTTGTTTTCTTATCTATTGGCTTATAATAATTCTTATCTGTGAAATACATATTATTCATAGTGTCTACAGGCCAGTTAAATACTACAATATCTGAGCGTTCTATCTTCTCAAAACCTGGGAGTCTAAAATATGGAATCTGTGGTTTTGGTAAATAGGATTTTATACCCAAAATCGGAATAGTATCATGAACCATTGGGAAAGCAACTGCTGTAAGAGGAGTTCTGGCTCCATAATGGAATTTACTTACAAACAGAAAATCTCCTACTAACAATGTTTTTTCTAAAGACGAAGTAGGGATAGTAAATGGCTGAATAAGGTATGTATGTACTAAAGTGGCCGCAATTACAGCAAACAGAATGGAACTTATCCATTCCCCAGCTGCAGTTCTTGGGTGTAAACTTCTATCTTGGATATAAGTAACATCTGCCATATAATTCACGTAGTAGATATAAAATCCATATGTAATTACTACTAAAATAGTATCAATCAAGCTATGTTTTCCAAAACTTCTAATAGTCTCAACCCAAATTACTGGAAACATGATAAGGTTTACTATTGGGATAAATAGTAAAATAGTCCACCACCATGGTCTATGGATGATCTTCATTAATACCACTGCGTTGTAAACCGGTATTGCAGCTTCCCAAGCTTGTCGACCAGCCTTTACATATAATTTCCAAGTTCCTAAAAAATGAACAATCTGAATGATCAGGAAAAATAAGAACCACTGCGTAATAGTCATATAATCTAAGTTTAAGGTATAAGTGTTTAAAAAACCTGTACCGTTACATTTTATCCCTAAATGAGGTTTAAATTTCTTGTTCCTAGTATTTTCGGAACAGACCTCGTGGGTAATTTATTTTTTATAAATTTTGAAGAACATCTTTCATAGAAAAAACTCCTCTTTTATCTTTAATCCATTCTGCAGCAATAACAGCGCCCAAGGCAAAGCCTTCTCTGGAATGTGCAGTATGCTTAATTTCTATGGAATCTACCTCAGAGGTATAAGAAATGGTATGTGTTCCTGGTACGTTTTCTTCTCGTTTTGCAGTAATAGGAATTTCATTTTTCTCTGCATGATCTAATTGCCAACCAGTTTTTCTAGAATTGGTTATAATTTGCTGTGCTAAACTAATGGCGGTACCACTTGGAGAATCTAGTTTTTGAAGGTGATGTATTTCCTCAATTTCTACAGAATAATTCTGAAAAGGATCCATGATCTTCGCTAATTTCTCATTTAGTTCGAAGAACAAATTCACGCCAATGCTAAAATTTGAAGCATACAAGAATGCTGAATTTTCCGCTTCGCACAGTTTTACTGCTTCATCGTAGTTATCCAACCAGCCTGTAGTTCCAGATATAACAGGAAGCTGATTTTTTATACAAGTTTTTATATTTCTAAACGCTGCCTTTGGAATGCTAAAATCTATTGCAACATCGGCTTCAGAAAGGTCTATATTTTCAATATCTTCTGTAATTTTATGGGATATGGAATGCCCTCTTTCTAAAGCTATTCTTTCAATGGTCTTACCCATTTTTCCATAACCTAAAAGTGCGATCTTCATAATTAGAAATTAAAATTTAAAGATAAACCATAGCCTGTTTTCCCTGAGTATTCATCAAAATTAACGGCAGGTTTAAAGGAAAGATCTTCGCTTACATTAAATTGCTGAAGATGTGCATCTACATTAGCATCAATTATATTTAGTATATAAATTCCTGCAGTGACTAATAATGAAATCTCTTTGTTACGCTGAAAAGATTTTTGAGCTCGTATCAATCCATCCGTCGAAACTCGAGCTACACCGTTTACATAAAATTCATCATCTATATTCCCAGCAAGTCTACTTTTATAAGCATTTCTATATCTGTCGTACTGTTTGTCGTTTTCCAGATAAAAATAAATTCCAATTCCCAAACCAGCATAAGCAATGGGTATTTTCCAATATTTGCCATTATATGCTTGTCCCAGCCCAGGTAGTACAGCCGAGAAAAATGCAGCTTTTGCTGGAGCTAGGGGATTATATTCTTTATAATCTTTTTTAGCTTCAACAACTGTATCTTGATTAATTTTAATCTGCAATGAATCTTGTTGAGCTACTACGAAAGTAGTCACCATAAAAAAGACAATAGCAGTAAATAGATACTTAAGATTCACCCTGGATCATTTTTTTAATTCTATTAAAATCTTCTT
Source organism: Gillisia sp. CAL575 (assembly GCF_000403785.1). GTDB lineage: Bacteria > Bacteroidota > Bacteroidia > Flavobacteriales > Flavobacteriaceae > Gillisia. The sequence goes on along the minus strand of NZ_APHJ01000022.1, from coordinate 10,921 downwards.
CTGAAGTAAATGGAATGATAAGTTTCCCTTTTCCTTTTGAAGCTACCTTAATATCTACTTTAGCACCAAGATATTCAGAGAATTCTTTGATGCCTTTTTTATATTCCTGAGAAAGACTTGGACTTTTAGAAACAGTCTTCTTTGTTTCTCCGCCAGATAATTCCCTAACCAATTTCTCTGTATCTCTAACAGATAAAGAGCGTTCTAAGATCTTTTCGTAAATATCCAACTGTAGCTGTGGATCTTCAATATTGATAATTGCCCGACCATGACCCATAGATAAAAATCCATCTCTCATTCCAGTTTGGATGATCGGGTCTAGTTTTAGCAATCTTAGATAATTTGCAATCGTAGATCTGTTTTTCCCAACACGATCACTTAATTGTTCCTGAGTTAAATTTATCTCGTCGATCAATCGCTGATAAGAAAGGGAGATCTCGATAGGGTCTAAGTCCTGACGTTGGATATTCTCTACCAGAGCCATTTCTAAAGATTCCTGATCGTTCGCAATACGTATGTAAGCAGGAACTGTTTTTAGACCAATAAGTTTAGAAGCTCTGAACCTTCGTTCTCCAGAAACTAATTGAAATTTATTAAAGTCTAATTTTCTAACTGTAATTGGCTGTATCACTCCCAATTCCTTTATGGAAGAAGCCAACTCACGTAATGATTCTTCATTGAAACTTGTCCTTGGCTGAAATGGATTTACCTCAATAGATGTAAGTTCCAATTCCACTATATGCCCTACAAGTTTATCAGCATTTTTATCTTCAGCAGATTTTATATCCTGATCTGGATCTTTCAGAAGCGCTGAAAGTCCACGTCCTAATGCTTGTTTTTTGGTAGCTTTCGCCATCGTTTAACTATTTTTCTTAATTATTTCATGTGCCAGACTTAAATAGTTACTGGCTCCTTTGCTGGCAGCATCATAATTTATAATGCTTTCCCCGTAACTAGGGGCTTCACTTAAACGCACATTTCGTTGAATGATTGTTGTAAATACCATTTCATTAAAATGCTTTTGAACTTCTTCTACTACCTGATTAGAAAGTCTTAATCTGGAATCGTACATGGTTAATAAAAGTCCTTCTATATCTAACTTATCATTATGTATTTTCTGAACACTTTTAATAGTATTCAAAAGCTTCCCAAGACCTTCTAATGCAAAATATTCACATTGGATAGGAATAATCACAGAATCTGATGCAGTTAGAGCATTTAATGTTAACAAGCCCAAAGAAGGCGCGCAATCTATAAGAATATAATCGTAACTATCTTTTAAATGAGTGATCGCTTTTTTAAGCATGTACTCCCTTTCATCCTGATCTACTAATTCTATTTCTATAGCAACAAGATCTATATGAGATGGAATGATATCTAAATTAGGAGAATTAGTCTTTACTATAGCATCTTCAGCTTTGCAAGAATGTTCTAAAAGTTGATAAGTTCCTAATTCTACAGCTTCTACATCAATCCCTAAACCAGATGTCGCATTGGCTTGAGGATCTGCATCTATTAGTAACACCTTTTTTTCTAGAACCCCTAAGGAGGCCGCTAAATTTACTGAAGTAGTAGTTTTACCTACACCCCCTTTTTGATTTGCAATAGCAATGATTTTACCCATTAATTGTATTCTGTTTTAGAAGGTAAAAATACATTTTATTATAGGTTAATAAAATGATTTTGTTAACAGCTTCTATTTTATTATTGTTATGAATTAGACTTTTTAGAACGAATCATTTCTTCTAACTGATCCCACATTTCCTCTGGAATTGCTTCCAATAAGTTGAATTGTCCAGCTCCTTTTAGCCATTCTCCACCATCAATAGTGATAACTTCACCATTTATATAAGCAGAAAAATCTGATAGCATGTAAGCTGCAAGATTAGCCAATTCTTGGTGTTCTCCGACTCTTTTTAATGGAACTTTTTTAGCAAGATCGAATTTCTCTTTTAAATTTCCCGGTAATAATCTATCCCAAGCTCCTTTGGTAGGAAATGGTCCCGGCGCGATAGCATTAGATCTAATCCCGTATTTAGCCCATTCTACAGCCAAAGACCGCGTCATTGCTAAAACACCTGCTTTTGCAGTTGCACTAGGAACAACATATGCAGATCCTGTCCAGGCATAGGTAGTCACTATGTTTAAAATGGTTTTATCTACTTCTTTTTTGTCTATCCAATATTTTCCAAAAGCTAGGGTACAGTTCTTACTTCCTTTTAAAACAATATCTATAATGGTATCGAATGCATTTGCACTTAAACGTTCCGTAGGAGAGATGAAGTTTCCTGCAGCATTGTTTAACAAAGAATCTACTATTCCAAACTTGGCCACTGTTGCTTCCAACATAGCTTCTACTTGATCATAATGGCGAACATCACACTGCAATGGCAAACATGTGCCTCCAGTTTCTGCTTCCAATTCCCTTGCTGTATTCTCTAATTTCTCTAGGTTTCTAGAAGTAATTGCAACATTGGCTCCTAATTCAAGAAAATATCGGGTCATCGCTTTTCCAAGTCCGCTACCACCACCGGTTACAACAATTGTTTTCCCTTTCAAGGCATCATCACGAAGCATTTTTTTAGTGTAATCCATAATTTCAGTTATCAGTTATTGGTTGTCGGTTAGCAGTTTTTAGTTTTCAGATTTTGGTTATGTTCCTTCTTAAGTTCAAATTTTTTGTTGATATTTTCGAACAAATCCTGTCTACTGCCAACTTATTTATTCGTCTATTAATATTTCTAAAAGCTGAATTGCAGCTTCACTTATTTTGGTTCCTGGACCAAAAACTGCTACCGCTCCGGCATCGAATAAGAACTGATAATCTTGAGATGGAATTACTCCACCTACAATCACCATAATGTCCTCTCTACCATGCTTTTTTAATTCTTCAATTACTTGTGGTACTAATGTTTTATGTCCTGCAGCTAGGGAAGATACTCCTAGGATATGAACGTCATTTTCCATAGCTTGTTTTGCAGCTTCTGCAGGAGTTTGAAATAAAGGCCCAATATCTACATCAAAACCAAGATCTGCATAACCCGTCGCAACAACTTTTGCTCCACGATCATGCCCGTCTTGTCCCATTTTCGCGATCATGATACGAGGACGTCTTCCATCTTGTTCCGCAAATTTATCGGCTAGCTCTCTTGCTTTAATAAAGGAAACATTGTCTTTCATCTGTTTTGAGTATACGCCACTAAAGGTTTGAATTTTCGCTTTATATCTTCCATACACTTCCTCTAAAGCATCGCTGATCTCTCCTAAGGTAGCCCTTTCTCTTGCAGCAGATACTGCTAATTCTAATAAATTGCCATCCTTATTTTTGGCAGCACTAGTTAAAGCTTTTAAGGCGGCAGTCACTTTTTCATGATCTCTACTTTCTTTTATTTGCTTTAACCTTTCAAGTTGTTGCAAACGAACGGTTTGATTATCCACTTCCAAAGTTACAAGAGGATCTTCTTTTTCTAATCTATATTTGTTGTTCCCAACAATAATATCGGTTTCGCTATCTATTCTGGCTTGTTTATTAGCTGCTGCTTCTTCAATGCGCAACTTAGGAATTCCCGCTTCAATTGCCTTGGTCATTCCACCTAATTCTTCAACTTCTTCAATAAGCTTCCAAGCTTTTTGAGCTATTTCATGCGTTAAGCTTTCTACGTAATAACTTCCTGCCCAAGGATCCACGGTTTTGGTGATATTGGTCTCTTGTTGAAGATATAACTGCGTATTTCTGGCTATTCTCGCAGAAAAATCGGTTGGTAAAGCTATTGCTTCGTCTAAAGCATTGGTATGTAAAGATTGTGTGCCTCCAAAGGCTGCCGCTGCTGCTTCTATGCAGGTTCTGGCAACATTATTAAAAGGATCTTGCTCTGTTAAACTCCATCCGCTGGTTTGGCAATGTGTTCTTAAAGCTAAAGATTTTTCACTTTTGGGGTTGAATTGTTTTACCAATTTTGCCCAAAGCATCCTGGCAGCTCTCATTTTGGCAATCTCCATAAAATGATTCATTCCAATTGCCCAGAAAAAAGAAAGTCTTGGAGCAAAGCTGTCTATATCCATTCCTGCTTCCAGTCCTTTTCTTATATATTCCAATCCATCAGCTAAGGTATATGCCAGTTCAATATCGCAAGTTGCTCCTGCTTCTTGCATATGATATCCTGAAATACTTATGCTATTGAATTTCGGCATCTTTGCAGAAGTATATTCAAAGATGTCAGATATTATTCTCATTGAAGGAGTAGGAGGGTAGATGTAGGTATTTCGCACCATAAATTCCTTTAAAATATCATTCTGAATTGTTCCAGATAATAAAGAAAGATCTACACCTTGTTCTTCTGCAGCTACAATATAAAATGCCATAATTGGGAGAACTGCCCCATTCATGGTCATAGAAACCGACATTTTATCTAATGGAATCTGATCGAAGAGGATCTTCATATCTTCCACCGAATCTATTGCAACTCCTGCTTTTCCAACATCTCCCACCACGCGTTCATGATCACTGTCATAACCTCTATGTGTTGGTAGGTCAAAAGCTACTGAGAGACCTTTCTGGCCTCCGGCTAAATTTCTTCTGTAAAATGCATTGCTTTCTTCAGCAGTAGAAAAACCAGCATATTGTCTAATAGTCCATGGCCTTCTAACATACATGGTGCTATAAGGACCACGTAAATAAGGAGCTATTCCTGCTGCAAAATTTAAATGTTCAACTTCTTTTATATCTTTTTTTGAATATACTTTTTTAAGCGGAATGTCTTCTGCCGTCATAAAAGTGCTATCCGAATTGATATCCGAAGAACTTGGAGAAATCTCTTTTTTCAGTTTTATATGTTGAAGATTTTTTCTAGACATTGTTTTTATGCTTCCCTCATTGAGGGTTTTATTATGGACCCGATAATTATCGGGATGCTTAATTTTTTATATCTATTTCTTATTATAACCGGGCACTTTGCAGCTAAGTTATAAATAAGCACAATTATTTTTCTGTTTTCAATCTTTCTTGCTCTGATTTTTCAGAAAGGCGTTTTTCTAAAATTGGTTGGAGCAAAGTTTTTCTCGGATTCATTTTTAGAAAAGGATATAACTCCAAGTCATTTGCCATTCTATCCTCTGGATTATGGAATTTATTAGTTCCAATAAGAGTAATTTTTCCAGAATCAAAAAGTTCCTGTTCTTTAGTAGCGGTTTCAGAGATCTTCCTCTGAATGATCCCTTCTTTCAATTGCTTTAAAAACCCACCTCCATTTTCAATCTCCTTAAAGATCTCCAATGCTTTTTCTGCAAATTGCTGTGTAAGAGTTTCTATATAATATGCCCCATCGGAAGCATTAGAAACCTTATCGAAATAACATTCATTCTTCAATACTAATAGTTGGTTGCGGGCAATCCTATCCCCAAACTCATTATTCTTATGATAAATGGCATCGTAAGGTGAGTTATAAACTTCATCTGCACCACCAAGAACTGCACTCATACTTTGCGTAGTGGTTCTAAGCAGGTTCACATTATAATCGTATAAGGTTTTATCCCTTTTTGAAGGCTGAGCTAAAATGCTGCATTTTTCAGAAACTTTATATTCTGAAGCTAAACTTGAAAATAATAATCTAAGTGCTTTCATTTTAGCGATCTCAAAAAAGTAATTAGATCCTGTCGCAGTTAAAATTTGAAACTGAATTTTAGTATTAACTTTCTCATCATTCTCAAAATGATTCAAATATTCGTTGGCATGTGCAAGCATATAAGCTAATTCTTGCGGAATTGTCGCACCTGCGTTTTGATACAAAGTGCCATCAACGCTAATTACAGATTTAAAACCTTCAGTTTTAGCTACAATATTGTCCAAAATCTCATGATCTTTTTTCAAATCATGATACCAGTTTCCAGAACGTGCAAGATTACCAATAGGATCTATTTGCAAACTTACCTGATGGTCCTTTTCTGCAAAAAAAGTAATTAGAGTATTAAGGAATTCTTCAGAAAGAAATTCAAAAGAAATATAGATGGGAGTAGTGCTAAGCGCTATGTTTTTGAATAGAATATCAAAGTCCGATTCTTTAGAGGAAATAACAAACCATAAACTTTCTGCACCTTTTTTAATTACTTCCAGCGCTTTTTTATTGCTTTTAATATCGGAAGCTACATAAATCTTTTCGCAAACATTCCATGAAGTTGGGCTTGTAATTGTAATAGGGTCTTTTAGATCTTCAGAATTATAAAATGGTTTTACTGAAATTCCATCCTTACTATGAAAAATAAGAGTTTCATTATAATCTGCTCCCTTCAAATCGAATTGAATTTTCTGCTTCCATTCTTTGGCAGAGACTTCTTGGAATTCGTTGAATAAGGTGTGACTCATAATTTATTTTTTAAAATATAATTCGTGAAACTAGCAGTTGCTTAATCTATGGTATCGTAATGAATTATATATATATCTTCATCTGCTCTTTTCATATAGTAATGCTGTCTGGCATAGCTTTCTAATTCAAACGAATCGTTTAGGTTTTCTATGATAGCTTTATCTTTAGAGATCTCTTTTTGATAGTATTCTTTATTCACTTGAAGTTTATCTACTTCTTCATTCAGTTCTCTATGGATCAACCATGAGTTACTATCCAAAAAAAGCATCCAGCCACCAAAAATAAGTAAGATCAGCACATATTTATTGCTAATAAACTTGAACCATTTTTTACTGCGAAGCTCCTTTAGTTTCATAGGTTTAAAGATACAAAATTACGCCAATCTGTCTTTGATGATCGTTTGAACTATATCTACCGCCACATTGTTATATCTATTAGTTGGAATAATGATATCTGCAAATTCTTTTGTAGGTTCAATAAACTGCTGATGCATAGGTTTCAAGGTGGTTTGGTAGCGCCAAAGAACTTCATCTAGGTCTCTTCCGCGATCATTGATATCACGTTTCAATCTTCTAATTAAACGCTCATCACTATCTGCATGCACATAGATCTTAATATCGAACATATCGCGTATATCGGCATGGGTAAGGATAAGAATACCTTCTACAATGATCACCTTTTTAGGCTGAATGGTTACCGTTTCTCCTGTTCTATTATGCTCTTTAAAAGAATAAACAGGTTCTTCTATAGAATTCCCATTTTTAAGCTCTTTAAGATGAGAGACAAGAAGATCAAAATCGATTGATTTTGGATGATCAAAATTTATCTTTACACGATCTTCCAAAGATAAATGGCTGGTATCTTGATAATAAGAATCCTGGGAGATAACAGCTACATCTTCATTATTTAATTCATCAATTATCTGACTCACGACCGTGGTTTTTCCACTACCGGTACCACCGGCTATTCCAATAATAAGCATCTATAAATATTTTGACGCAAAGTTAATTATTAGTTTGAAATAGGGGAGCGGTCCATCATTTTTATTGAATTTTAGATTTACCTTTAAGTCTAGCTTAGATTAATTTATCAAATTTTTATTTAGTGAGCACTTTTACCTCTGCTTCGGTAACTTCAGTTTCATGGCTATTCCCCCAAGAATTAGAAATATAATTCATTACATCTGCCACTTCTTGATCACTTAGACCTTGAGGGGTCATTACGTTATTGTAGTTCTCACCATTCACCACAATAGGGCCGGATAAACCGTATTTTACTGCCTTAAGACTTTCTTTTCTTTTATCTGTTAACCAATCCGAACCCGCTAACGGAGGAAAGTTACCTGGTATTCCCTTTCCGCTTGGGAGGTGACAGGTTACACAAAAATTTGAGTAAACTTCTTCTCCTCTTTTAAAACTTTCAGAAACTTTTTCTTGAGAAGAGGAGTCTGAAATTATAATTTCTTCAGAATCTAAATTTGATTGATCTTTCTTTTTTTCTGAATTACAAGAAACAAGGAGGCTCGCAGCAAGGAATAAGGGCAATAATTTCATAATTTATTTTTTAATTTCTGTGGCTATTAATTTTACTATTCCAAGTCCTTCTACAGCTATATAAATAAGGCCATCTGGGGCTTGTCTTATATCTCTCACTCTTCCAATTCCCTCAAGCAATTTTTCTCTTTTTATAACTTTTTCGCCTTCAAGAATGTCAAGTTCTAAATACTGGAATTTAAGAGAACCAATTAACAAATTATTTTTTAAATGTGGGTATTTATCTGAAGTTACATAAACCATTCCACTAGGAGCAATAGATGGAACCCAATAATATATGGGATCTTCCATGTCTGGTCTGGAGGTTTCTGAAGTAATTGATGTACCACTATAATTCTCTCCATAAGTCAGGATTGGCCATCCATAATTTGCTGCTTTTTTAATGATGTTTATTTCATCTCCTCCTTTTGGGCCATGTTCATGTATCCATACTTTTCCAGTTTGGGGATGAAGGATCATACCCTGCGGATTTCTATGTCCGTAACTATAAATAGCATTTTTAGCGTTTAGTTCATCAACGAAAGGATTATCCTTAGGAATACTTCCATCATCGTTCAACCTATAGATCTTCCCATTATCTCTGGTAATATCCTGCGGATTAATATCTCTTTCTCCTCTTTCTCCAGCTGAAAAATATAAATAACCTTCCTTATCAAAAACGATCCTTGACCCAAAGTGTTGACCTTTGGTTGTATTTGGCCCTGCTTTATAAAGAACCTCGATAGAAGTTAACTGATTATCATCTAATTTTGCTCTTGCTATCGCTGTGTTTCCTCCATCAGAATCTCCTTCTGAAGATGCGTAGGTAAAATAGATCCATCCATTCTGCTCATAATTTGGATGAAGCACGATATCCAATAAACCACCTTGACCTCTATTATAAACTGTGGGCACTCCTTGAACTAGTTGTTTTTTACCATCTATAAAATGGATCAATTCCCCGCTTTTTTCAGTAATTAGCATACTTCCATCTGGCAGAAATGCCATTCCCCAAGGAATTTGAAGATCATCTACTACCGTTTCAACAGAATAGGTATAAGTGCTGGGTTCTATAGTGGTGTCTTTTTGTGCACAGGCAGAAAAAACTAAGAGTAAAATATTAATTATGAGCAGATTAAATTTCATGAGAATGTTTTTTAATGATTATAAATCCCGAATGATGATCTTAATGGAAATACAGCAATTAATATAAGATAAAAATAATTCATTTTAATTTAATTGCATGCAGGTAGATTGAAAGTAATTCTTATATTTGCAGCCGCTATGAAGATAAGCAAATAATGTTTATCCAAAAAGATAACCATCGGGGTGTAGCGTAGCCCGGTTATCGCGCCTGCTTTGGGAGCAGGAGGCCGCAGGTTCGAATCCTGCCACCCCGACCAAATGGGTATTAAAACCCACCAAAACACTGTTAATCTCTTGATTATCAGTGTTTTTTGTTTTTAATGATATCAAATAATATCATTTAAATACATAAGTCTGGTGAATCATTCGGTGAATCATTTTATTACAGATTTATACGTAACTTCATAGAGCATTTAACTGATTTGACTTTCGTCTTTGCAAACTGATTGTTTCATTTAAGACGCTTGAAATGCCTAATTACACTACCTTTTCCGTATTATTCTTTGTTCGTAAACACCATAACGAGACAAAGAAATTATTTATTTATGCCCGAGTTACCGTGGATGGAAAACGCTCAGAAATCAGTCTAAAAAGATCAATTTCGGTGAATCATTGGGACGTCTCAAAAGGACGTGCTAAGGGTACTACTCCAAAATCAAGAAGTTTAAATCAGTATTTAGACCAGATCTATACTAAGTTTTTGGATTGTCACAAGCAACTTTCCTCAGAGAACAAAGTAATATCTGCCCAAAGTATTAAAGCTCGGTTTTATGGGAATGATGAACACCAGAAAACTTTGTTGGAATTAATGAGCTATCACAATTCCCACATGAAAAATGTGTTGAAACCCGGCACGATGAAAAATTATCGCACCACCGAAACCTATTTAAAAGAGTTTTTAAAGCAGAAAATGAACAGCAATGATATCGACATCAAACAAATCAACTATCGTTTCGTAACCGACTTTGAACAGTTCCTACGTATGTATTCTGTTAAGGTATCTCGTAAGACTTGTGGCAATAATGGCACGATGAAACATTTGGAACGTTTTAAAAAAATGTTGAACCTTTCAATTAGACTGGAATGGCTGGTTAAAAACCCTTTTGACAATTTTAAATTCAGGTTTGAGAAAAACGAGCGGCAATATCTAAGCAAAAGAGAACTTCAACTAGTAGAGAGCACTGAATTTACGTATAGCAGTCTACAAAAAGTAAAAGATATTTTCATATTCTCATGCTATACAGGGCTTTCTTATATAGATTTAAAAGAATTGACCATTCATCAGATTATTAAAGGAATCGATGGTAGTAACTGGATTTATACCAAACGTGAGAAAACAGACGAAACGGTAAAAGTGCCACTTCTACCCCAAGCCCAAAATATTATGGATCAATATGCCGATAGTATAAAAGACGATTTTTTATTCCCGGTCTTTTCCAATCAAAAAGTCAACAAATATCTAAAAGAGGTTATGCTGCAATTGAAAATAAAAAAGACAATTACCTTTCACTCTGCCAGGCATACTTTTGCGACCACGGTTACCTTATCGAACGGCGTACCTATAGAAACGGTTTCCAAGCTTTTAGGACATACCAAATTATCTACCACGCAGATTTATGCTAGGGTTCTAGAAAATAAGTTGAGTGAAGATATGATGCTATTGAAAGAAAAACTAGGATCGTGATTTTAATTTTGATCAATTACGAAATCAAGCCCCATATCTACCGAACTAATACTATGAATTGTTTGGATATTTAATCAGATTAATATTCTAATTTAGAAAATTAAAGCAATTAGTCTTTTAAAATCTTTGCAACCTCCGGGCGCAAAGCAAGATTGTCATGACAATGACACATCTTGCTTTGCTTCTCCAAATGAAATTCT